>CANPVD010000030.1 GCA_947581615.1 Candidatus Humimonas hydrogenitrophica | reverse complement strand
GGCGTGAGGGACAGCCCGATGCTGCCGTAGTAGCTCGGGTCGTACGGCGCGGGGATGATGTAGCCGTCGCCCGTGCCCCCGTCCTGCGGCTGGGCGATGGAGCCGTAGTCCGGACCCACGAACACCCACGCATAGTGCGCACTGCCGGTCAGGTTGTCGGCCCCGGCGGACAGGTCCAGCTTCCAGTGCTCGTCCAGCTGTCGGCGGAAGCCGGCCTTGAGCCCGAGCAGCGCGTAGCTGCGCACGTAGGTCGAGTTGTCCAGGGTCACCGGCACCTTGCCCACGTAGCGGAAGGTGCCGTTCAGGTAGAGGCCCGTGCGGCTGGCCACGTCGAGGCCCGCGCTCAGCACGTTCCTCGGCACGCGGGGCACCTCGTTGCCCGAGTAGTCCACCGAACCCGGACCGCCGCTCGCGGTGCTGAAGAAGCTGGGGAAGGAGGCGTCCGTGTACGAGTAGGACAACCACGGCCGCACGCGTGAGATTGGCTTGGTCGAGTCGGCGACCAGCAGGTAGCTTAGCGAGGCCTCGACTCCCCGGTTCCTCTGCTTGCCCGCGTTGGTCGTGAAGGTGACCGAGTTCGACGTCTCCGACACGAGCTTGTTCGTGTTCTCCACGTCGTACAGGGCGACCCGGCCCGACAGGCGGTCGTCCAGGAGGTTCCCCTGCGCGCCCACCTCGTACTGCACGGCCCGCTCGGGCTCGAGTTGCAGGTTCACCGTGCCGTCGCTGGCCACCACGCTGCTCAGGAGCGGCGGCGTGTAGCCGGAGCTCACGCTGGCGTAGACGGATGCGCCGCTCCCCAGCTCCCTGGTGAGCGCGACGCGCGGCGTGAACACGAAATCGAAGCTGCGCGTGTTCACGGTGGCCGTGTCGTTGATCACGCCGTTCTCGAGCAGGTTCCTCACCGAGAACTCGTTCTTCTGCAGCCCGGCGCCCACGGTGAGCCGAAAGTCCTGCGGGAGCTGGAAGGACCAGTCCGTGAAGATCGACAGGTCGATGGCGTAGTCCTCGTGGTCGTTGGGAAACTGGATGCTCGGGTTGGGCGGGAGGATGAACACGCCGTTCTGCTTGATGTCGGAGCGCTGGATCATCGCGCCCAGGTGACCGCTCACCCCCAGGCGCTCGCCCAGCGCGCCCGAGTAGCCGAACACGGAACGGACGCCGTAGCTGATCGAGTTCGCGTCGTTGAACCCGTGCGCGAACGGCCCGCGCGTCTTGAGCCCCGTGCCGAACAGCGTCGTCTCGTTGGTGAAGTCGCCCGAGATCTGGATGCGGTCCCGCACGCCGCCGATGAAGGCCGTGGCCGCGGTGTGCGAGTCGTTGGCCAGGTAGGCCGCGTTGCTCTCGGACAACCGGGCGTAGTAGGAAGCGCTGTCCACCTCGCCGGCCAGCGCCTCGTACGAGTTGTTGTAGGCGAAGAAGGTGGAGAGCGTGTGCTTGTCGTCCACCCGGAAGTGGCCGCTGGCCCGCACGAAATTCTTCCGCGAGTTCGAGTGCGGACGGAACGAGTCGTACTCCTGGTAGCCGTAGTTGACCGTGACGTCGGACCGGTCCGTGGCCGACTGGAAGGTCGAGTTGCTGCGCAGGAGCCCGTAGCGGCCCGTGGTCACCGACTGGCTGAAGGTGGTCCGGTCGGGGGGCGGCCGCTTCGTCGTGAGGAGCACCGTGCCCCCGATGTAGCTCCCGTATTCGCTGGAGGCGGGTCCCTTGATCACCTCCACGTTGCCCAGGGAGGTGTAGTCGATGTCGTCCATGAGGGTCACCCCGGCCGCGTTCGTGAGCGGGATGCCGTCCAGGAAGACCCGGTAGCCGAGGCCGTTGAAGTTGGCGCTGTTCCCGACCGACGGGTAGTAGCCGCGGATCGTGATGTGCGCGCCGCCAAAGGGCGTCCTCGACTGCATGAACACGCCCGGTAGCGTGTTGAGCGAGTTGGCGAGGTGCAGCTCGTCCCCGCGCTCCAGGTCGTGCTGGCTCAGCATGCTCACCGAGGGCGTCGGACGGCTCCCGACGACCGAGATGCCCGGGAGCTGCACCGCCGTGGGGACGAGCGCGATATGCTGCGCGAGGCTCGCGTCCGAGACCGGCACGGTCTTCGTGGCGTAGCCTGCGGCGGACACCGTGAGGCTGCTCACGGTTCCGGGGAGCGCCAGCGTGAAGGCGCCGGACTCGTTCGTGACCGTGGCCTCACGCGTGCCGGTCGCCTCGACACGGGCGCCGGGCAGCGGCTCGCCCGTGCGCTGGTCGACGACGGTGCCGCGCACCGTGGCCTGCGCACGGGCCAGGGCGGGGAGGGACAGGAGGAGCGCCGCCAGGACGACGGCCGACCGACGGAGGTTGCGCATGGGGATCCTCTCAAGGGCACGCGGAAGGGTCGCGCGACGCAGCGGGCCACGGCGCGGCCTCGTTCATGAAAAATTCATGAACGGGAGGATAGAGGCGGCGCGCGGAGGGGGCAAGTCGGAGCGGCCGACCGGTCAGGCCGCCGCGGCGTCCTCCATCGGCAGGGTGACCCGAAACTCGGTGCGGCCGGGCCGGGTCCCGGCCAGTTCGACGCGGCCTCCGTGCAGCCCGGCGATGCGGCGGCAGATCGACAGGCCGAGGCCGGCGCCGCTGGTCAGGGTGCTCGCCTCCCGTGAGCGCGCCGCGTCCACCCGGAAGAAGCGCTCGAACACGCGCTCGCGCGCCTCGGGTGGAATGCCGGGCCCGTGATCCACCACCGACAGCTCGCAGGCGTCCCCCGCGGCGCGCAGGGAGACCTCGACCGCGCTCCCCTCCGGGGCGTGCTTGATGGCGTTGTCCAGGAGGTTGAGGACGAGCCGCCCCAGGAGGTCGCGGTCCCCGACCACGGGTGCGGCGGCCAGCGAGCCCAGCTCCACCCGGACGCCGCACTCGTCCGCGATCGGCTTCACCGACCGGGCCGTGTCCCGCACCAGCTCGTCCAGGTCCAGCGGGGCCGGGTTCACGACCAGGTGGCCCGCGTCGGCGCGCGCGATGAGGAACAGGTCCTCCACGATGCGGCCCAGGCGGCGGGAGGCGTCCCGCACGATGGACATGGAGGCCCGGTATTCGTTCTCCGGGCGCGCCTCCCGGGACAGGGTGACGTCCGCCTCGGTGCGCACGATGGCCGCCGGGGTGCGGAGCTCGTGGGAGGCGTCTGTCATGAAGCGGCGCTGCTGCTCGAAGGAGCGCTCCAGGCGGTCCAGGAGGTCGTTGAGGACTCGGGCCAGCTCGCCCAGCTCGTCGTCGGCCACGACGGGGAGGCGCTCGTGCAGCGTGCTCGCGCCGATCTCCGCCGCGCGGGAGGCGAGCGCCGACACGGGCCGGAAGCTGCGGCGGGCCAGGAAGGAGCCGCCCGCGGCCGCGAACAGGATGATGAGCGGGATGGCGACGAGGAACAGCCGCCGGATGCGACCCAGCATGGCGTCCACGTCGGCCAGCGAGTGGACGCCGGCCAGGCGAAAGGGGCGTCCCTCCTCGACGAGCGGCCGCACGAGGACACGGTAGGCGCCCCCGCCGCGCCGCACGGTGCCCATGCGCTCGCCCCCGGCCGGCGGGGAGCCGAGGGCCGAGGCGAGCGATGCCGGGTCGGGCGGCGAGGCCGGCCGGGGCCGGGCGAGTGCGCCGGCCAGGTGGGGACTCGTGCCGACCACGTCGCCCGACCCGTCCAGGATGACGATGTCCACCTCGCGGAAGCGCACCTCGCGAAGCGTGCGCCGCATGGCCTCGTCCAGCGAGGGGCCCGCCCGCCGCTCCGCCCCCAGCTCCCGGGCGAACACGGTGAGCGCGTCCGACATGAACGCGTCGGTCCGCGCCCTGACCGTATGGGAGAAGATCAGATAGGACGCGAACGCGAAGGCGGCGAGCGGCAGGGCGAGGGCGAGCGTGTACCACAGCGTGAGCCGCGTGCGGACCGACGACGGGAGGAGGCGCACCGGGTCAGCGGGCCGGGCGGGCGCCGCCCGCCTCGAGCGCGTAGCCGACCCCGTGATGGGTCACCAGAAGCGCTTCCTCCTCCCCCTCGTCGATCTTCCGGCGCAGCCGGCTGGCGTAGACGTCGATCACGTTGGAGTGGACCTGGCTGTCGTCCCACACGTGCGCCGTGAGCTCGTCGCGGGTGACCACCCGCCCCGCGTGCCGGGCCAGGTAGAGTAGGAAGGCGAACTCGCGGGCCGTGAGCTCGATGGCCCGCCCGCCCCGCCGCACCGCGTGGGCGCGCGCGTCGATGACCAGGTCCCCGACCCTGAGGGTGGTCTCGGCCCCGGCCTCGTCGCCGCGCCTCCGGGTGAGGGCGCGCAGGCGGGCGACGAGCTCCCCGAAGTCGAACGGCTTGGGCAGGTAGTCGTCCGCGCCGGCGTCGAGGCCCGCGATGCGGTGCTCGACCGCGTCGAGGGCGGTGAGCATGAGGATGGGTACCCAGTTCCCGGCCGCGCGCAGCTCGCGGCACACGTCGAGCCCGTCCCGGCCGGGCAGGAGGATGTCGAGCACGACGCAGTCGTAGTCGCCCGCGCCGGCCATGGCCACCGCCTCGTCGCCATCCGCGGCCTCCTCGACCTCCCAGCCGGCCTCGCGCAGCCCCCGCGCTACCGACGTGCGGAGCTGCCGGTCGTCCTCCACGAGCAGGATGCGCATGGGCTGGGGGCAGGGGGCGGTCCGGGGACGGCTCAGCCGCCCCGGCCGCCTCCCTCCGCCGGCATCTCCACGGCCTGGACCGATGGGATCGGATCGAGCCCCGCGCCGCGAAGCCGGTCCCGGAACGGCCCGAAGTCCTCCCGCAGGACGCGGTTGGTGCGGTCGATCGCCTTCGACACGGCGCGCCGGCCCTGCTCGAGGCGCTTTCGCTCCTCGGGGTTCGGGGCGTACCAGGCCACGCCGCTCATTCGGAAGGGCACGATCCCGATCTTGCCCATGACGGTCTCGCCTCCGGCGATCCCCTGCGGCGGGTGGATCGGCCCCGTCCAGTCCGCCTCGACCGCCTCCAGGCTGTCGATCACGGCCCTGCCCGCCTTCCGCAGAGAGTCCGCCGTCGAGCCGGAGAGGTCCGCCTGGTCGGGGAGGGCGTCCAGCACCCGGTTCACGCGGATCCGGGCCACCCGCAGGGCCTCGACCGCGTCGGCCGCGGCTCCGTCCAGCCGGGCGACCTCGAGCAGCATGGCGCGCTTGGCCTCCCGCGCCGGCATGGGCGTGTCGATGCGCGGGTCGCCCCCCACCTTCAGCGTCCCGGTGGCCGTGTCGCCGAGGCTCACGACCCGGATCGTGAAGGTTCCGGGGAGGACGGCGGGACCGCGGCCCTTCGGGGGCACCGTGTCCGCGGGGGACTTCATCGCCTTCTCGAGCGCCTCCACCGAACGGGGCTGGCGGCCGGGACCGTCGGTCGAGAAGTCCCACGTCCAGCGGCTCAGGCCCTCCCCGAGCCTCAGGCTGTCCTCGTACACGACCGAGTCCCCCTGGAACACCTGCACGACGGCCTCCTTCGTGGGCACGGGCGGGACCGTGTCGCCGGCCGGGCCCACCTCCGTGTAGGAATACTTCGCGGTGTCGCCGGCCGCCGCGGTTCCTGAGTTCGCTGACGCACCCCGGCGGGCTCCTTCGGCGCCCCGGCCGCCGTCCTTCTTCTCCGCCAGACTGTCGGGCACGTGGGCCGCGATCGTGATCGTGGCGCCGTAGGGCGCGTTCTGGCCCTCGAACATCGAGCTCCCGGGCGAGTCGTAACTC
>CANPVD010000029.1 GCA_947581615.1 Candidatus Humimonas hydrogenitrophica | reverse complement strand
CTCCCCCCTCTCCCGCGCGTCCTTGGTGTGCATGTCGACGCAGTAGGCGCACCCGTTCCGGTACGAGGCGGCGAGCCTCACCAGCTCGAGCAGGGACGGCTCGAGCCCGGAGCTCCTGACGTAGCGCTCGATCTCCACGATTCGCTGCGCCCCCTCGGGCGCTACCTTCTCGAAGGCGATTCGTCGTGTCATGGGTGTCTCCCGTCGTGGTCATGTGCATGGGGTCTTCACTCCCGTAGACGGACGGCGGGCGACGCTGTGACAGGGACGCGTGGCCGCCGTCGGTGACCGCGGCCGTCGTCCGTGCCGGTGGCCGCCGTCGGGGCCCCCGGTCGACCGGAACGCGCTCCGGGCAGGGCCCTGTCACACGGGGCTCACCTCCACGTCTACGATTTAGACAGGTCACGCGAGACAGGGAGGACAGCGCCATGAACGAGGCATCGAGGCCGCCGGACGCGGAGATCTTCGAGCGCCACCGCCCCCGTCTGTTCGGGGTCGCGTACCGCATGCTGGGTTCGGCGGCGGATGCCGAGGACGTGCTCCAGGAGGCCTACCTCCGGTGGCACGGCGAGGCCCGCGACGTGGTGCGGTCGCCGGAGGCGTGGCTCGTCGCGGTCACGACCCGCCTGGCGATCGACCGTCTCCGGCGGGCCTCTGCCGAGAGGGAGAAGTACCCGGGCTTCTGGCTGCCCGAGCCGGTCGCCACGCCGGCCGACCGCCGCGCCGAGATGTCCTCGGACCTGTCGATGGCCTTCCTGGTGCTCCTCGAGCAGCTCAGCCCGGAGGAGCGCGCCGCCTTCCTGATGCGGGAGGTGTTCGACGCCGACTATGCGGAGTTGGCCCGGGTCCTGGACAAGAGCGAAGCGGCCTGCCGCCAGATGGTCCACCGGGCCAGGGTCCGGGTGCGTGGAGACCGCCCCCGGTTCAGCGTCTCGCCGGAGACGCACGAGCGCCTGCTGGAGCGCTTCCTGGACGCCCTGCACGACGGGGACCGGGAGGGGCTCCTCGCGCTCGTGGCGGAGGACGTCACGTGGACGTCCGACGGGGGAGGCCGGGTGCCGTCGGCACGGCGCATCGTCCACGGGGCGGACAGGATCGTCCGGCTCGTGCTGGGCCTGGAGCGGAAGGCGCGCGGGCGCGTCCGCCATGCGGTGGCGTGGCTCAACGGCGAGCCCACCCTGGTTTCCTTCGCCGGCGACCAGCTCCTGTTCACGACTTCGGTGGCCACCGACGGCGAGCGGCTCACCGCCTTCTACCGGGTCCTGAACCCGGACAAGCTCGGGCGCATCGAACGGGAGCTGGCGGCGCGAGGCTCCCCCGCCCCGGAAGGGTGATCGCGGGCGTCGAGGAGAGCGGCAGCCCCCGCTACGCCTCGATCACGGCCAGTCCCCGGAGCCAGGCCGGGGTCTCTTCGAAGGTCGCGGTGCGCTCCCACGAGCGACCGCCGTCGACGGAGCGGTGCACGCCGCGCTCGTCGGCCGCCCACAGCTCGCCCGGCGCGCGGCCCGGAGCGAGGAGGGGCGCGATCGTGTCGGGAGGCTCGGGCCAGCCGGAGGTGATCCTCCGCCACACGCCGCTCCCCGCCCGGCGGTAGAGCCGCCCGTCGGACCGGCCGGCCGCGTACGCCGCGTGGGCGTGGGTGGCGGCCGATATGACCACGACGTTCGGGTCGCCGGGGTCGATGGCCACGCTCCTCAGGTACCCGACCTCCAGGCCCTCCTCGGGCGAGCGCCACGTGTCGCCGCCGTCGTCACTCTCGTAGTAGCCGTCGCCGGCCGAGATGCGCAGCCCGTCGGGCCGGTCGGGGTGGATGGCGACCTGGTGCGTGTCGTACGGGCCGCCCGGCACGCGGTCCCGCCACGTGCGGCCGCCGTCGCGCGTGCTCACCAGGGCTCCGGCCTCGATCGCCACCCACAGCCGGCCCGCCGCCTCCGGCTGACAGGCGATCCAGCGCACGTGGTGGGTGTCGGGCCGGGGCGGGAAGGACCAGGTGGGGGAGGAGGGGAGGGCCAGGAGGCCCTCCATGCGCTCCCAGGAGGCCCCGCCGTCCCGGCTCCGGTAGACGGCGCTCGGCTCGGTCCCCGCCCACAGGAGGCCCGGCCGCCAGGCACGTGGGGGCGGCGCGCACCGCGGCGGCCGGCCGGAGGGTCCGATCGTCCGGGTCGGCCACCATCACGCGGCTGCGGGTCGCGATGAGGGTGCGCATGAGCGAAACACAACGGGCCGCGGCGGGCGTCTGCAGGCGCGGCTGCAGCGGGCGGCGAGCGGTTCCCCCAGATCCGGAGTAGCCGGCCGTGCGCCGCCGGAACACCCGAAACGCGGCGGCCCCCGAACCCGTTGGGATGCGAGGAGCGGCCGACCGAAGCGCCACTCCCGATGGACGGTGCCTGGCGTCCCCTCGACCCGGTGCGATCATGGACAGAGCCACGCGCGAAGTCCCATCCGCCGTCCGCGCCCTCCTGTGGTGCGCGACGGCCCTCGTCCTGCTTCTTCTGCCGTCCGCGCCCGTCTGCGGACAGGCGGACCGCCCCCCGCGGGCCGGAGCGTCGGCCGACCGGCCCGGACCCTGGACGGAGCTGACCCGGCGCGACCTCGCGGCCATGCGGGAAACGCTCCTCGAGAACCACCCGGGGCCGGTGGATCCCCAGAATCCGGCCTACCGAGAATGGCTGGATCACGGCTACGAGCGGGCCCTCGCCATGGCGGACTCGGTGGACAGCCTGGACGGGATGATGGCCGTGCTGTCGTTCTACACGTCGGGCTTCGAGGACGGGCACCTGGGCTGGAATCCGAACTACGAGCGGGCCTACTCATTGTGGCCGGGCTTCGTGCCGGCGCTGCGCCAGGGCCGCTTCGTGGTCGACACGGTGGCCCCGTTCGCCCGGAGCGACGCCCTGCGGGAGGGGGCGGAGATCGTGGACTGCGACGGGGAGACGCTGCAGCACCGACTGACGCAGCGGGTCATGTCGTTCCGGGAGGGCATCCCGTCGCTGGAGGCGTCCCGCGTGCGCCTGGCGCCCGGCGTCCTGGTGGACCGCTTCAATCCCTGGCTGCCCCAGCCCGGGCACTGCCGGGTCCGTCCTTCGCCGGGGGCGGCCCCCGTCGACGTGTCCCTGTCCTGGCGCTGGATCGGGCGCGCGGAGCTGAAGCCGCTGCTCTCGAGGGCGGCGTACGGCCCCGGAGTCGACCGCTACGCCATCACGCACCCGGCCGACGGCGTCGCCTGGGTCACCATCCCCAGCTTCGCCGAGAACGTGGGCGACCACCGGGCCGGGCTGCAGCGGCTCATCGACGGCCTGCCCGCGGAGCGGGACGACCGCCTCATCGTGTTCGACGTGCGGGGCAACGGCGGCGGCAACTCGGCCTGGGGCAAGCGGATCCTGTCGGCCCTGTTCGGGGAGGACTACATCGAGCGGGTGGACGAGGCGACCTTCGCCCACGTCTACACCGAGTGGCGGGCGTCGAAGGGCAACGCGGAGTTCATCGAGCGCTACACGCTTCCCCGCTTCAAGAAGGGCTCGGAGACCCGCGTCTACCTGGAGAAGCTGGTCGCCGCGATGCGCCAGGGCATGGCGGAGGGCCGCGAGCTGGTTCGGGTGGAGGACGATTCCCAGGCCGAGGAGGCGGACTCGGCCACCGTGCCGCCGAGCCCCCTGGGCCGGCACGTCATCCTCCTCACCGACGGCTGGTGCGCCAGCGCCTGCCTGGACTTCGCCGACCTGCTGCACGCCATCCCGGGCGTGCGCCACGCCGGCGCGACCACCTATGCCGACGCGGTCTACATCGACAACCGGGGCGGCCTCCTCCCCAGCGGCATCGGCACCTTCGGCTTCTCGATGAAGGTCTACCGCCACCGGCCCCGCGGGAACAACGAGCCCTACCGGCCTGACCTGCCGTATCCCGGCGACCGTTGGGAGACCGGGCGCCTGCAGGCGTGGCTGCTGCGGGCGGCGGGCGGGCCCGCGGGCCCGACGTAGGCGGAGGGGAGCGCTCCGGGGGCTCCATGCCCGGCTACCAGTCTCCCGCCGGCTGCCGCGTGGCGACGTTCAGGCGATTGAACAGGTTGGTGAGCGCCACGTGGAGGACGAGCGCGGCGAGCGCCTCCCGGTCGTAGTGCTCGGCGGCGCGGGCCCAGGTCTCGTCCGGCACCGGGTCGGGCCGGTCGGCCAGCCGGGTCATCTCCTCGGCCAGCTCCAGGGCGGCCCGCTCGGCTTCCGTGAACTCCGAGGAGTGCGGCCAGGCGGCGACCATGATCAGCCGCTCGTCCGGCTCCTGTCCGGTCCTGTGCGCGTGCCGGATGGCGCCCTCGATGCAGGCGCTGCATCCGTTGATCTGGCTCACCCGCATGTGGGCCAGCTCGAGTGTGCTCTCGGGAAGGCCGCCCCCGCGCACGGCGCCGAGGAGCCTCTGGACGCCTTCCCACGCGGCGGGAGCCACGAGCTCCGGGAGGGCCATCCGCGGTTCGATCGCGACCGGAGCCCCGGCCACGGCGGTATGCGACAACTCTTGCATCGTCTCCTCCTGGTCACGTTGGTTCGACTGCTCTCGTCAACCGGATGACGGACCGAGACGCGAGCGTGTGACACCAGGACCAACCCGAGCCGCCGACCCGAGGAGAAGGCCGTGAGCCCGAAGAAGAAGCAGGACGAGAAGCGAGCCTCCGCCGACAGCACCGGCGCCGGAGACGGTACGTCCGGGGGCTTCACCGAGGAGGAGCGGGCCGCGATGAAGGAGCGCGCCCGGGAGCTGAAGGCGGAAGCGCGCGGCGGCTCCCGGGCGGACAGGCGGGCGGCCGGGGAGGCCGAGGTGCTGGCCAGGATCGCCGAGATGGAGGACGAGGATCGCTCCATGGCCGAGCGGCTGCACGCCCTCGTGCGGGCCACGGCGCCGGAGCTGTCGCCGAAGACGTGGTACGGGATGCCCGCCTACGCGCGGGGCAAGG
>CANPVD010000028.1 GCA_947581615.1 Candidatus Humimonas hydrogenitrophica | reverse complement strand
CGGCGCTACCGGCGGCAGGACGAGGCGGGGACCCCGTTCTGCATCACGGTGGATGGACAGACGCTCGAGGACGAGACGGTCACCGTTCGGGACCGGGACACGCTGGGGCAGGTCCGCGTCCCGGTCTCGGGGCTGGCCGACCACCTGGCCGACGCGCTGGGCGCCTCCTAGCCCGTGAGCCGCGGTCGCGCGTGGGCCGGATGGGCCGCGGGGACCGGGGCGGCGGCCGGTGCCTACCTGTGGGCCATGGTGCACCGCAACCGCTCCCTGCGGCCGGCCCCCATCCGTGACCTGGCCGGCCGGCCCTATCCCGAGCGCACGTTCGTATACGCGGACGGCGTACGCGTATCCCTCGTCGACGTGGGGGAGGGCACGCCCGTCCTGCTCGTGCCCGGCGCGGACGGCATCAAGGAGAGTTACCGGTACCAGATCCCCGCCTTCTCCGACCGCCACCGGGTCATCGACGCGGACCTGCGGGGCGAGTTCTCGCCGGAGGACACCTTCGACCGGTTCGTGCGGGACCTCCTGGAGCTGACGGACGCTCTCGACACGGGCCCGGTCCACCTGGTGGGCCAGAGCCTGGGCGGAGCGGTCGCCATGCGGTTCGCGTCGCGCTACCCCGAACGAGTGCGCGCACTGGTGCTGGTCAACACTCTCTATCGGGTGAGCTACGAGCACGTCGGGCTCAACCGGGCCGCGCTCGTCCCCCTGGCGATGGCCACGACGCGCTACCTGCCCACCGTCCTGGCGCGGGCCGCGGCGCGGCTGTGGAGCCGCGAGGCGGTGTGGATCTTCGACGACTCGCCCGGCTCGGAGAACGTGGTCGACTACGCGCTGTGGACCGGGGCGCGCACCGTACGCCCCGGCGTGGGGCGGCATCGCGTGGACCTTCTGCGGGGGGTGGACCTGCGGCCCGAGCTCGCCGACATTCGGGCGCGCACCCTGGTCGTCAAGGGGCCGCGCGACGCCTACTGTCCGCCGGCGTGGTCGCAGGAGATCGCGGCGCTCATACCCGACGCCACCTACGTCGAGATCCCGGGGACGGGCCACTGCTCGCATGTCTCCATGCCGGGGGCGTTCAACCGGCTGGTGCTGGACTGGCTGGAGGAGCACACCACATGAGTGATCAGACGCACTTCACCTCTCGCTACGGGACCATGCTGGCCATGCTCGGCATGGCGGTCGGGACGGGGAACATCTGGCGCTTCCCGCGGGTGGCCGCGTCCAACGGCGGGGGTAGCTTCCTGGTGGCGTGGGTCGTCTTCCTCCTCCTCTGGTCCGTGCCCCTCATCCTGGTCGAGTTCTCGCTGGGCAAGCGGGCCCGCTCCGGTCCGGTCGGGGCGTTCACGCGCATCTTCGGGAAGAAGCACGCCTGGATGGGCGCCTGGGTCGCGTTCACGGCCACGGCGATCATGTTCTACTACTCGGTGGTCATGGGCTGGACCCTGCGTTACCTGTGGGGCTCGATCACCAGCTCGATCCCGACCGCCACGCCCGAGGCGGCCCGGGGGTTCTGGCAGTCGTACATCCACTCCGGGTGGCCGGTGCTCACCCACGCCACCTCCATGGCGCTGGGCGTCGCCGTAGTCATGAAGGGCGTCCAGGGGATCGAGCGGGCGGCCAAGGTGCTGATCCCGAGCCTGTTCGTCATGGTCATCATCCTGGCCATCCGGGCCGTGACCCTGCCGGGCGCCGATCGCGGGCTGGCCTTCCTGTTCACGCCCCACTGGTCGGACCTCTCGCATCCACGGGTGTGGCTGCAGGCTCTGACCCAGAACGCGTGGGACACGGGCGCGGGCTGGGGACTGATCACCGCCTACGCCGTCTACCTTCGCCGCAGCGAGGACACGACCCTGAACGCCTTCCTGCTCGGGTTCGGGAACAACACGGTCTCGCTCCTGGCCGGCATCATGGTGCTGTGCACGGCCCTGGCCATCCTCCCCCAGGCGGCCCAGCAGATCGTGGGAGCGGGGAACGAGGGCCTCACTTTCATCTGGGTGCCGCAACTCTTCCACCGCATGCCGGCCGGCGAGCCGTTCATGGTCCTCTTCTTCCTGGCCCTGTTCTTCGCCGCCTGGAGCAGCCTGATCTCGATGATCGAGCTCGCCGCCCGCGTCCTCATCGACGCGGGCTGGACCCGGGGGCGCGCCATCCTCGTCGTGGGCGTGTTCGGCTTCCTCCTCGGGCTCCCCTCGGCGATCTGGATCAACGTGCTCCGGAACCAGGACTGGGTGTGGGGGGTCGGACTCCTGTTGTCGGGCTTCTTCTTCGCCGTCTCGGTGCTGCGCTTCGGCGTGGACCGATTCCGGCGCGAGCTCCTGAACGACGAGGGGGCGGATCTGAGGATCGGTCGGTGGTGGAACGTGGTGATGTGGCTGGTGGCGGCCCAGGCCGTGGTGCTCATGGTCTGGTGGCTGGCCCAGGCCTTCAACCGTCACGACATCGGCGCCTCGCTGACGCTTCTCTCGACTTCCAACTCGGGCACCGTCCTGATACAGTGGGCGCTGGCGATCGCGGTCTTCCTCCTGCTGAACCGGTGGCTGGGCCGCCGCTTCGAGTCGGCGGGAGAGTAGACGCTCGGTGCCGTCTCGCCCCTCCGGGTCCAAGCCGTTCCCACCGCACCCTGCGTGGAGGCACGTGTCGATGCTGAGCCGCCGTCCAGAGCCGAGCCGTCCCTCGATCCCGGGCCGCCGGCGCATCCCCATCTCGATCCTCGCCGGTCTGTTCGCCGCCGTCGTCGCCGGAGCCTGCGCCAGCGCCGGCCCCGCGGGACCACCGTCGGGCGGTCCGCGCGCCGGGGTGCGCGGCGAGGAGAGCGAGGCCCGCCCGCTCACGCCCGAGCAACAGGCCGCCCGGCGCGTTTCCCGCATCGCCATCACTCCGGACTCGGTCGAGCTCCAGGTCGGTGACTCGGCGCGCGTCCGGGTCACGGCGCTGGACTCGGCCGGAAAGGCCGTGGAGGGGGCGCCCCTGCGGGCCTTCGTGAGCGGTCGGTCGGCCGCCTACGACGACTCCTCGGGCTGGTTGAAGGGCCTCGAGGCCGGCACGGCGATCCTGTACGGCGTCGTCGCCGTGCCTCCCGCCCGCCCCGGGGCCGAGAGCCGGAGCATCCTCGCCCGGGCCGCCATCCGGGTCTCGCCCCTCCCGGTCGTGCGGATCGAGCTCACGGACGTCCCGGACAGCCTGTACCAGGGCACCCGGACCCGCCTCGAGGCCATCGCCTTCTCCCGGGTCGGGGAGCGCGAGGGCGCGCCGCTGCGCTGGAGCTCCTCGGACACGGCGGTGCTGGCCGTCACCGATCACGGCCTCGCCAGCGCACTGGCTCCCGGCAAGGCCGCGGTGACGGCGCGCTCGGGAGGCACCGAGGTGACGGGAACGGTGCGGGTGGTGAAGAGCCCGGTGCGATCCCTCGCCGTGACGCCCGCCTCGATCGACACGCTCACCGGGGACGTCGTGCACCTGACGGTGACGGCCCGTGACGACCGTGGCCGACCCGTCTCGGGCGTGCCGGTCCGCTGGTCGGTGGCGGGACCGGACGGCGCCGCGGACGTGGGCGCCTACCTGGACGAGAGCGGGACCTTCGTGGCGGAGCGTCCCGGGCTGTACTCCGTGACCGCGTCGGCCGGCGACCGGACGGCGGTGGCGGAGATCTCGGCCCGACACCGGCCCTACCGGATCCCCATGAAGGCGGTCGGACACGGGGTCGTGCACGGCCACTCCACGTCGGATCTGTGGGCGTTCCAGGGCGTGGACGGCCGGGACTACGTCTACACGGGCACGCACGCGGACGGGGCCGGGGGCGACGTCCTGTACGCGTGGGACGTCACCGATCCCGCCAAGCCCGTGATCACCGACTCGGTGGTGGTGGACGCGCGGGTCGTGAACGACATCAAGGTCAACGACACGCGCCAGATCGCGGTCCTCACCCGCGAGGGCGCTTCGGACCGGAAGAACGGCATTGTCCTCCTGGACATCCGGATCCCGGCGCACCCGAAGATCATCACGAGCTACACGCAGGACCTCACGGCCGGCGTCCACAACACCTGGATCTCGGGGAACCTCGTGTACGCGGTGAACGACGGCACGCGGGCCATCCACATCATCGACATCTCCGACCCCCTCCACCCGAAGGAGGTCGGCCGCTGGGAGATCGACCGTCCCGGCAAGTACCTGCACGACATCACGATCAAGGACGGCCTCGCCTACGTGAGCTACTGGGACGACGGGCTCATCATCCTGGACGTGGGCGCCGGGATCGCGGGCGGGACGCCGACGAAGCCGGTCGAGGTGTCGCAGCTGAAGTACCGCACGCGCTGGGGCGCCGAGACGTACGGCAACACGCACCACGCCATCCGCTACGAGAATTACGTGTTCGTGAGCGACGAGATCTTCGGCTGCTCGGAGTGCGGGAACGGGCCGCGGGGCTACGTGCACGTCATCGACGTGAGCGACATCCGCCACCCGAAGGAAGTGGCGTACTTCCGGGTGCCGGAGGCCGGATCGCACAACCTGTGGGCGCAGGACGGTCGGCTGTACATCGCCTACTATCAGGGCGGGCTCCGGGTCGTGGACATCTCGGGTCAGCTGCGGGGCGACCTCTACCGGCAGGGTCGGGAGATCGGCTGGTTCGACACCGCCTCTCCCGATGCGTTCGAGCCCAACGCGGCCATGGCCTGGGGACCGCAGGTGTTCAGGGGCCACATCTTCGTCTCCGACATGAACTCGGGGCTGTGGATCGTGAAGTTCGCCCGCGGCGACGCCACCACGGGCGCCAGCGCCTCCGGCGCCGGCGCGTCCGGCGGCGGCTCCTAGAGGACCCCTCCCTCTCCGTGGCCGTCGCGCCGCTGTCTTCCGCCACGTCCTCGGCCACCTGGCCGGAGGCGTGACCGTCGTCACCACGCGGGACGATGCCGGGCGTCATCACGGGCTCACGGCCACGGCCGTGTGCTCGGTGTCGCTGGATCCCCCCCTCGTCCTCGCCTCCCTGGAGCGGGAGGCCAACACGCACGGGATCATCGAGCGCTCGGGCGTGTTCGCGCTCAACTTCCTGGCCGATACGGAGCGCGAGGTGGCGGTGCGCTTCGCCACCACGCCCGACGACAAGTTCCAGGACCTGGCCGTGACCACCGCCCACACGGGCTCCCCTCTCCTCCAGGGCGCGGTGGCGTGGTGTGACTGCGTGGTGGTGAAGAGCGTGGAGGCGGGTGACCACACGGTGTTCATCGGCCGCGTCGAGGCGGCCGAGGTCCGGCGCCCCGAGGAGCCCCGTCCCCTCGTCCACTACGCCGGGCGGTGGGCCACGCTGTGCGACTGACGGCCTTCGAGGAGCGGGCCGAACAGATGTGGGAGGAGATCCCCGAACCCTTCCGGGAGGGGATCGACGCGCTCCTGGTGGACGACGAGATCGTGGCGCACCCCGACCTCCCGGGCGTCTACACGCTGGGCGAGTGCGTCACCGACCACTGGCCGGACGGCTACTCGGGCCAGGGCGAAGTCCGCTCACGGGTCTTCCTCCACCACGGCTCTTTCGCGGCCCTGGCCGGGACCGGCGGGGGCTTCGACTGGGACCGCGAGCTGTGGGAGACGATCCTGCACGAGGTCCTCCACCACCGCGAGTTCTCGGCTTCGGAGGAGGGACTGGAGCGCTACGACGATGCGGTGGACCAGAACTTCCGCCGCCACGCCGGACGGCCGTTCGATCCGGCCTTCTACCGGGACGTGCCCGCCGCGGAGGACGGCACGATCCGCATCGAGTCGGAGATCTTCGTGGAGGCGAGCGTCGCCCCCGCGGCCCGCGAGGCGGCCTTCGACTGGCGGGGCCGCCGGTATGCGGTCAAGGTTCCTGCGTCGCAGGCGGTCCAGTACGTGCGGGTGACGAACCTGGCGGGTGGGCGCCTGTGGCTCGTCGTGTGGCGTGTGCGACCGTGGTGGCGGAAGATCCTGCCCGCGGTGGCACGCGGCGTCGAGGAGATCGAACGCCGTGCACAGGGGGACAGCTCCCAGGGAGAGAGGTAGGTCCATGCCGTTGTTCGGAGGCTTCAGCCTCGGCCGCTGGTTCGGGTTCGAGGTTCGGATCGACTACTCGTGGTTCCTCATCTTCTTCCTGGTGGTGTGGACCCTGAGCGTCGACGTGTTCCCGCACGAGCTCCGCGGCTACCCCGAGACCGTCTACTGGACCATGGGGGTCGTCGCGGCCCTCCTCCTGTTCCTCTCCGTCCTCCTGCACGAGCTGTCGCACTCGGCCGTGGCCCGCCGGCGCGGGATCCACGTGGAGGGGATCACCCTGTTCATCTTCGGCGGCGTGGCGCAGACGAGCATGGAGGCCAGCCGGCCGGTGGACGAGTTCTTGCTCACCGCGGCGGGCCCCCTGGCCAGCGTGGTCCTGGCCGGCATCTTCTACGGGCTCGGCGTGGGGGCGGACTTCGCGGGCTGGAGCGGACCGGTGACCGAGATCACCGGCTACCTGGCGATCCTGAACCTGGCCCTGGCCATCTTCAACCTGGTGCCCGGCTTCCCGCTGGACGGGGGGCGCCTGCTGCGGTCCGCGGTGTGGCAGTTCACCGGGAGTCTCCGCAAGGCCACGCGCTGGGCCACGACGTCGGGTCGCGGCTTCGGCTACCTGATGGTGCTCGTGGGGCTGTGGTTCTTGTGGCAGGGCGCCCTGATCAACGGCATCTGGCTCGCCTTCATCGGCTGGTTCCTGGCCAACGCGGCCTCCAACAGCTGGCGCCAGTTCGTGGCCCGGGAGATCCTGACGGACGTCCCGGTGGAGCGCGCCCTGCAGCCGCTGCCGCCCCCGGTCGAGGGGGACCGGGTCCTGGCCGACGTGGTCGACGAGCCCTTCCTGCGAGCCGGCGTCGGCGCCGTGCCCGTCCTCCGCGAGGGCCGGCTGGTGGGTGTCCTGTCGGTCGAGGACGTGGCCGAGGTGCCGCCGGCGGAGCGCGCCGCCACCCGGGTGACGGCCGTCATGACCCCCATCGAGGAGGTGCCCACCATCCCCCTCCACACCAGCCTGGACAGCGTGCTGGGGCGGTTGCGGGCGAACGACGGGACCCGCCTCCTGGTGATCGACGGGGAGCGCCTCGTCGGCATCCTCACGCCTCACGACGTGGTCGGCTGGCTGGAGCGTGCCCGGCGCCTGGGGCTGGATCGTTCGAAGGGCGAGGTTCATGACGATGGGGGCCTGGCTTGAGCGCCGAGGAGAAGCGCGACCGGGCGGCCGAGATCGCCCGCCGCCTGGCCGATGCCTATCCCGATACCGACATTTCGCTCGACTGGTCGAACCCCCTCGAGCTGCTCGTCTCCACCATTCTCTCCGCCCAGTGCACCGACGAGCGCGTGCGCGACGTGACGAAGG
Organism: Candidatus Humimonas hydrogenitrophica; assembly: GCA_947581615.1. Lineage (GTDB taxonomy): Bacteria > Gemmatimonadota > Gemmatimonadetes > Palauibacterales > Palauibacteraceae > Humimonas > Humimonas hydrogenitrophica. Next base: position 37,978 of record CANPVD010000028.1, on the reverse strand, counting down.
GCCTGTTCCGGGAATACCGGACGCCGGAGGACTACGTCGACGCCGACCGGAGCGAGCTCGAGGAGGCCATTCGCTCCACGGGCTTCTTCCGGAACAAGGCGAAGCACATCCAGGGGGCGGCGCGGAAGATCTGCGAGGAGTACGGGGGCAAGGTGCCCGACACGATGGCGGAGCTCCTCACCCTGCCGGGCGTGGCGCGAAAGACCGCCAACGTGGTGCTCTCGAATGCGTTCGGGAAGAACGAGGGGATCGTGGTCGACACGCACGTCAAGCGCGTGAGCCGTCGCCTCGGCCTCGCCTCCTCCTCGAACCCGGAGAAGATCGAGCGCTCGCTCATGGAGGTCCTCCCGAAGAACCAGTGGAGGACGTTCGCCTGGCGGCTCATTCTCCACGGCCGGAAGGTGTGCCACGGCCGCAAGGACCCGGAGTGCGACCGCTGCGTGCTCTCCGATCTGTGCCCGAGCGCGTTCAGCTTCGGGTGAGATCGTGTCGGAGGCCGCAGGTCTTCTGAAGGGCCGGGCCCTCGAGCTCGGCTTCGACGCCGTCGGGATCGCGCCCGCCGATCCGCCGGCGCACGCGGCCTGGTACCGCGAGTGGCTCGATCGCGGCTGGCACGGGGCGATGGACTACCTGGCCCGAGAGGACGCGGTGCGGCGGCGCGTGTCGCTCGAGGAGGCGCTGCCCGGATGCCGCAGCGTGGTCGTGGTGGCGCTGAGCTACTCCGGCGGCGAGGAAGGGCGCGTCCCGGATTCGACTCCGGAGACCGCGGGCTCGGACGGACCGGCGGGGCCCGCGCCCACGACGGTCTCCGGCCCACCTCCCTTCGGCCCTCCCCCCGAGGCCTCCGACCCCCTTGCCCCCGTCGTCGCCCGCTACGCGCGCGGCCCCGACTACCACGGCGTGTTCGAGGAGAGGCTCGCCGCGCTGGCCGGCGTGGTGGAGGCGATCGACCCGGCCGCCCGCGCGCTGCCCTACGTGGATTACGGCCCGGTCCTGGAGCGTGACCACGCCCAGCGGGCCGGCCTCGGATGGATCGGGAAGAACACGCTCCTCATCGATCCCGGGCGGGGCTCCTGGCTCCTCCTCGGCGAGCTTCTCACGACCCTGGAGCTGGAGCCGGACGAGCCGTTCACGGCCGACCGCTGCGGGACGTGCGACCGCTGCATCGAGGCGTGTCCGACGGACGCCATCCGCGGGCCGCGCCGGCTCGACGCCCGACGCTGCATCTCCTACCTGACCATCGAGCTCCGCGGTCCGATCCCGGAGGAGCTTCGGCCCGCGATCGGCAACCGCGTGTTCGGGTGCGACATCTGCCAGGAAGTATGCCCCTGGAACCGGGACGCGCCCGCGGGCTCGTTGGCGGCCCAGGCCCCGGCCGCGAGCCCGGCGCCCGGCCGGCCCGTGCCGTTCGACTCGATGAGCGCGTGGACCGAGGAGCTTCTCGGGCTCGACGAAGAAGGCTTCCGCCGGCGCTACCGGGGGACGGCGCTCTACCGGGCCCGGCGCGAGGGCCTGCTCAGGAACCTGTGTGTGGGTCTCGGGAACGGCGGCCGCCGCGAGGCGGTGCCCGTCCTCGAGCGCTGCCTGGCCGAGGGCCCGGAGCTGGTGTCGGAGCACGCGGCCTGGGCGCTGGAGCGGCTGGGAGCGCGGTAGGGGGCGGGCCCGGCGTCAGCCGCCGGGGGCCGTCCCGGTCGCCTCAGGGTGCCGCGCGGCCCGCATGGTCTGATTCCCCAGCGTCAGCGTCACGCCCGTGACCGCGCCGGTCGCGTCCCGCTGGAAGACCACCTGCACCCCCGCGACCACGCGGACCGTGAAACGGTCGCCGCCGAGCGGCAGGAGCAGGGCGTCGCCCCGGCCCGGGACGTGGATGTAGGGGTCGCCGCGGAAGCGGAAGACGCGCACGGTGCCGCCGGAGGACAGGTCGTAGTCTCCCATGAAGGGTTGGAGGGCGGCGCTGTCCAGGGTGACCGGCTCCGGCCAGCGGTACGCCGGGAGCTGGCTGGCGAAAGGACGCGGATCGAGCGCCACGAGCCGGGGATCGGAGGATGGCTCGCCCCCGCGGGCTTCCGAGATGAGCTCGGCGATCCTCCAGGCGTCGACGCCGTGGATCTCGCGCCCGTGGTCGGTGTCCGCGCGGTGCACGATGACCAGGTCGAGGCCCGGGATCACCCACACGGCCTGGCTTCCCGTCCCGCGCCCCATGTAGATGCGCTGTCCAGAGAGCGTGGGATAGCGGTCCGCGGACAGGGCGCCGGGCGCGTAGGTCCACCACAGATAGGCGTACCCGCTCCCGTGGCCCAGGTCGGAGACCGGGGTGGTGCTGGTCCGGACCCAATCGGCGGGGATCACCTGGCGTCCGTCCCAGCGGCCCTCCTGCAGGTACAGCTGTCCGAAGCGCGCCAGGTCCCGGGCCGACATGCGGAAGGTCTGGGCGGGGTAGGTCGACCGGGTGGGCTCGTAGGCGCGGAAGCCGTCCGACGGGCTCCAGTCCTCCATGCCGATGGGCCGGGCGATGCGCCGCTCGAACGCGCGGTACAGGTCCTCCCCCGTCTCCCGCTCGAAGATCACGCCCGCGACGTTGAAGTCCCAGTTGTTGTAGAACCAGAAGGTCCCGGGCGAGTGGCTACCGCGCTCGGGCCGCTCCTCGTCCTGGGACTGCGGCGCGTAGGCGGCCGGGAGGTACACTCCGCTCCGGGCCGTCAGGAGGTCCCGTACGGTGGCCCGCCCCTCCGCGGCCGTGAGCTTTCCGCCGTCGTCGATGCCGAGGTCGGCGAGCGAGGCCTCGAGGTCGATCGAGCCCGCGGCCACCGCGGTCCCGTACAGCGCGCTCACCAGGCTCTTGCGGACCGAGTGCAGCTCCAGGTTCCGGTCGACCGCGCCGCAGGCGACGACCGCGTGCCCCCGGAACACGGCCATCACCGCGGCCGAGCCGACGCTGTCCGCGTAGTCGCAGGCCCGGTCGAGCCGGTCTCCATCGAAGCCCGCCTCGGCCGGTTCGGCGTACTGGAGCCAGGGCCCGGCACCGGCCTCCGGCGCCCCGGCCGGCGGACCGCATGCGAGGAGAGTCGCCGAGACGACGGCAATCAGGGAAACGCGGGACGCGGCGGCGGTCGGACGCGGACGAGAGGACATGCAGGGCTCCGGGCTGGGGTCTTCCAGCCCAACGGGAATTCGCGGACCGGGGTTTCAGCGAGCCGGGTCGAACAGGTCGCGTAGCCGACCGAAAGCGCGCTGGACACGGGGCCCGTAGTCGGGACCGATCGCGTTGGATAGGAGCACGATCACCACGCCGCTGTCCAGGTCGGCGGCCGTGAAGGCGGCGGCGCCCTCACCCCAGCCGGAGATCTCCAGGATCCGGCGTCCGGAGGGATCCCGGGGGGCGCCCGGGAAGACCATGCGCTGCAGCGTGGTCGGACGGAGGAGGTCTCCCTGGAGGGTGGCGCAGTAGATGCCCAGGAGGTCGGCCGCGGTCGACAGGTAGGCCCCCGCGCCCCACTTGCACGCGTTGTCGACGGCGGGCGCGGGCCGAGGCGCGCCCCGCCCGGGGACCGAATAGAACGCCGCCCGGCCGGGGATGTCGGTCGTCGGATCGTCGATCACCGTATGTACGGCTCCCGCGGGGCCCAGGACCCGTTCCCGGACCCGTAGCGGGAACGGCCGACCCGCCGCCGCCCCCAGCACGCGACTCAGCAGCACGTAGCCCCAGGAGGAGTAGCTCCGGGTGGTGCCCGGGGGATGGAGGAGCGGATCGTCTTCGAGAAGATCGGCAGGGCGTCGCCGACGGAGGCGCAGTGGCGACGGGAGCTGGCTTCGGAGGCGTTCCGGTAGTGCCGGATTCCGGCGGTGTGGGCCAGGAGCTCGGCCGCCGTGATCGGCGCGCCCTTGTCCGGGAAGCCCGGGAGATAGCGGCGCACGGGGGCCGAGAGGTCCAGCTCTCCCTGCTCGACGAGCGCCGCCGCCGCGAGGGTGGTGATGCCCTTGCTCACGCTGTAGACGCGAAATCGGGTGGATGTCGGGTCCACGGGCGCCCCGGTGCGGAGATGCGCGAAGCCGAGCCCCGCCAGCCACACGGTTCTGCCATCCACCGACACGCCGACGGCGAGCCCCGCCCCATGTTCAGCGATCCCCTCCAGCGACCCCAGCGCGGAGTCGATGGCCGCGGCACGTTCCGGCGACCGGACGGCCGTCGTGACCGGGACCGAGTCGGCCGGGGGGGGAGGGCCACCCGGGGGCCGCACGCGCGGCAACCCCGTGGGCGGCTCCGGCCAGGAGCAGCGCCGCCGCCCACGCGCCCGGGGAGCCGCCCGTCACAGCAGGACCACCAGCAGGCCGGCCGCGGCCAGCCCGAGCCCGGTCGCGGCGAGGACCCGGCCGTGCCGCGCCTCGAGCCGCAGCGGGAAGGGGCCCACCGCGCGGCGGACCGCCGCCGTCCACCACGCCGCCGCCGCGCCCGCGAGGAGCCACCACACGCCCGTGGCGAGGGCGCCGACCCCGGCGACGTACACCCAATAGCTCGGCGCGCGCGTCCCGGGAATGGGCGGGGCGCCGGGATTCCGGGCGGCATCCAGGACGCCGCCGATCTGGGCCTGGGACCAGACGAGCACGGCCGGTGCCACGAGCAGGGCCGTGACCAGGGCGGCCGTGGAGGCGACCAGCACGAGTCGCAGGAGCCGGCCCGGCGCGTCCTTGGCCCGGCCTGCGACCCGCCCGCCCGTGGCGAGACGGCCGAGCAAGAGGCCCGCGGCGACCAGCACGAACGCGGCCGGGAGCGCGGTGCCTCCGGCGACGAGAAGGGCTCCCACCAAGAGGAGCCCGAGCGCGGCCAACGCCGTCCAGGTCGCTGCAGGCCGGGACTTCGGCCCCGCTCCGGCCGCCTCGACCAGGCTCTCCGGCGCTCCGAGTCGTTCCAGAACGCCGTCCATCTCCGCGGCGGTGACCGGGCCACGCGCGGGCCGGGCCGCGCCGAGCTCGGAGTCCACGTGCTCCCGGAGTCCGCGGAGGACCTCGGCCGCGTCCAGTCCCGGGTCGCCTGCCAGCGAGCGACGTGCGTCGCTCATGTACTCCTCCAGGCGGCGTCTCGCCCTCTCAGTCATCTCCAGCATGGTCCTCGCTCCGGATCTCGTCGATGCCCTCGCCGATGGCGTCCCAGCGGTCGTTCATTTCCGCCAGGACGGAGGCCCCCCGGGGGGTGAGCCGGTAGTACTTGCGCGCGGGTCCCTCCGGCGATGGCTCCAGCGAGGTGGCGGCCAGCCCCTCTCGCTCCAGTCGCCCGAGGATCGGGTAGATCGTGCCCTCGCCAATCACCAGCCCCGGGACCCCGCGCAGCAGCTTCACGATCTCGTAGCCGTAGCGAGCCCGTCCCCGGATGGCGTTCATCACGCCCAGGTCCAGGAGCCCCTTTCGCGTCTGCGTGGTCCAGTTCTCCACGAAATCGTCGGCCATGGATCCACTATATGGCTATCCATGGTAGCTGTCAATACATGATACCAGGAGGTCGGGAGGAGGGTGCGCGGCAGGCGGCATGGAGAAGGCCGTGCACGCCGGCCGGAGGGCGCCGGCCGGAGGTTCAGCTCGGAGCGGGCCCCGGCGAGCTAGCTGGCCGGGGCCAGGATCTCCTTCACCTGGTCGACCGACAGGACGTGTCCCGCCGACCGGACCTGGCCGTCCACCGCCAGGGCGGGCGTCACCATGACGCCCATCCGGGCCAGGTCGACGATCCCCTCGACCTTCTCGATCTCGGCGGCTACGCCCAGCTCCTCGACCGCTCGCCGGGCGTTGTCGGTGAGGGCCCTGCACTTGGCGCATCCGGTGCCCAGGATCTGGATCTTCATGGTAGGGTTCCTTCTGGATTGGAGGACCGTGCGGCTCCGTGGAAGCCTCACGCGATCGCGCCGTAGATCATCCCCGCCGTCGTGGCCATGACGACCACCAGCCCGAGGAAGGTGAGGGTCTTCTTCGTTCCGATCATGCTCCGGATCACCAGGAGGCTGGGCAGGGAGAGCGCCGGCCCGGCCAGGAGGAGGGTAAGCGCCGGTCCCCGGCCCATCCCGCTCCCGAGCAGGCCCTGGAGGATGGGCACCTCCGTCAGGGTCGCGAAATACATGAAGGCGCCGGCCACGGAGGCGAACAGGTTCGCTCCCAGGGAGTTGCCTCCGACAGCGCCCGCGATCCACGCGGACGGGATGAGGCCCTCGTGGCCCGGCCTTCCCAGCAGCAGGCCGGCCACCAGGATGCCGACGAGGAGAAGCGGGAAGATCTGCTTCGCGAATCCCCACGTCGCCGCGAACCACTCTCCGGCCTCTCCTCCGCTCGTGCTGGCGGCCAGCGACAGGCCCACGGTGGCGCCGGCGAAGGGGACGAGGGGCTCGCCGGGGAAGGTCAGGGCGAGGCCGGCCGTGACGGCCGTGACCGCTCCGACCTCGAGCGCGCTCATCCCGATCCAGTGCACCAGCGCGAAGGCCAGGAGCAGGCCCGAAGCCGCCGTGAGCTTCCACTTGGCCGCGTACACGGCGTGCCACAGCCCCCCGGTCGCGTCGGGCGCGCCCCAGTTGGCGAACACCAGTACGCCCACCAGCGAGGCGAAGAAGAGCGCGGTCTGCCACAGGGGGCGGTCGGCCGGTCCGTCGGCGGAGACGACCGGCATCCGGTCCGCCCGCTCCCGCTCATCCCGGCGGAAGAGGACGTGCATCAGGAGCCCGATCACCAGCGCGAACACCACAGCGCCGGCGGCCCGCGCCACGCCGATCTCGGCCCCCAGTACGTTTGCGGTGAGGACGATGGCCAGCACGTTGATGGCCGGACCCGAGTACAGGAAGGCCGAGGCGGGGCCCAGCCCCGCGCCGTTGGCGTAGATGCCGCCGAACAGCGGCAGCACCGTGCACGAGCACACCGCGAGCAGCGTTCCGGACACGGAGGCGACGCCGTAGGCCACCGGCTTCGGAGCCCGCGGTCCCAGGTAGGCGAGGACCGATTCCCGGCGCAGGAACACGGAGATGGCCCCGGCGATGAAGAAGGCGGGAACCAGGCACAGCAGCACGTGCGCCCGGGCGTACCAACTCGTGAGCGCAAGCGCCTCGGTCACCGCGCCGTCGAACCGCGCCGTCCCCACCGGCAGCAGGTAGAAGGCCAGGAAGAGGGCGGCGATCCAGGCCAGCGGCTTCCACTCGCGGGCCCACGCCGTCGCCGCGCCTCCGGCGCGGCGCGACGCCCACCACTCCATCGTCCGGCCGGAGGCCATCACACGGCCGCCGGCTGGTCCTCGAGCGCCTCGCTCGCGGCCTTTCCGGCTTCGCGGCCCGCGCGGATCTGGACGAGCACCGGCGTGGCTTCCGGCAGCGGCCGGTCCGCCAGGAGGGCGCGAAGGACGACGAGGACGGCCGCCAGATCAGGACCGGGGGTCCGGGGCAGTCGGTAGTTGACGATGAGCCCGTCCCGCTCGTCCACCAGCAGGCCCGCGTCCCGCAGATAGCGGAGGTGGCGGGAGGCCTTGGACTGGGTGATCCCCATGACGCGCTCCACCTCGCACACGCACAGGGGCCCGTGGCGGAAGACGAGCCCCAGGATCGTTAGCCGCGTCTCGTCCGAGAGCGCCTTGAAGGTCTGCGCAAGAGAGTCCACGTGCATTCTCCACTATAACTGGTTACCCGAGTATACAGGTGGATTTGGGATAAGGCAAGCGTCAGGCGTCCAGACGGCGATCCTGCCGGCGATGAATTCGGGGGAGGAGGCCGGCTTCTAGCCGCCCCCGCTCACCCGGCTCCGGATGAGACGGGCCGCCTCGCCTTCGCCCACCTGGATGTCCCAACCGAGCTCGCGGCGGCTGGTCTTGTCGATGTAGTGGAGGCCGGCGAGGAGTCCGGCGGGGCGCACCTCGACCACCCACACGCGACGATCCCGGGAGCCCGGCATCGTGGCCTCACCCCGCACCTCGACGTCGATCCATCCGGGTCCGTGAGCGGCGTCGTAGGTGACGATCCGGGCCCGGTAGCCGGGAACCAGCGGGAGGGCCTCGAGGACCAGCTGGGCCACGCTCTGGTCGAACGCGGGCTCGGCGAGCGTGGTGTCGGCGGAGTGCGTTCCGGCCGTGTCGGTCCACGAACCGGTGACCCGCGTTCCCTCCCAGGTCACGTCCATCGTCGTCCCGCCGGCACGCCCCACGTGTTTGAGGGGAGCCAGGCTGCGGGGCGCGACCCAGATGCTGTCCAGGGAGCGGCCGCCGCTCAGCTCCTCGACGACGAGGAGGGCGTCCCTGCCGCCGAGTCGGACGGGGGTCGTGACACTCGTGTAGCGGCCCGCCGAGACGACCGTGTCCGGACGCAGGATCGAGAGCACCGAGGAGTCCGTGCGCGAGCCGAGGTCGAAGGCCAGGTCCCCGGGCCGGACCGTGTCCACCGGGAGGCCGCCGGTCTCCTGCGCGGCGGCCGGTGCTTCGGTCCGGATGAGCGCCAGGAATGCGGCCAGAGCCAGGGCCCGGCCGGCCTGTCTGAGTCGCTTGCGGGTGGCTCCGGCCATCGGACCTCCGTCAGGACTCCTGCCAGGGTTCTCCCTGCACCGGGGAACGCGTCGCGCTCGGGATCGGTTCCGCCAATGCCAGGCCGTGTTACACGCCGACGGCCAGGAGCCTGTCCACCTCCGCGAGGTCGTCATCGGTGAGCCGCCAACCGGCCGCCGCGGCGTTGGCCCGGACCTGCTCCGGCCGCGTGGCTCCGGCGATCACGGAGGCCACCGGCCCATGCGCGAGCAGCCAGGAGAAGGCCAGCTCCAGGATCGTGTGGCCGCGGCCCTCGGCGAACGCGATGAGCTGCTCGACCCTCTCCAAGCTCTCCTCCGAGAGCAGGTCGGCGAAGTGGTCGCTGCCGGTGATCCGGGCGCCCTCGGGGGCGGCCCGACCCTTTCGGTACTTGCCGGTGAGGAGCCCGCTCTTCAACGGGAAGTAGGGGAGGAGGGCGAGGTCCAGGTCGGCGCACGCCCCGAGCACTCCCTCCTCGGGCTCCCGGTGCAGCAGGCTGAATTCGTTCTGGACGGAGACGAAGCGCGCGGCCCCCGGTCCGACGGCCTCCTCGGCCTCGCGGATCTGCTCGACCGAGAAGTTGGAGCAACCGATCTCGCGGACCTTCCCCTCGCGGACCAGGTCGTCCAGCGCCCCGAGCGTATCGCCGATGGGGACGTCGGGGTCGGGCTTGTGGAGCTGATACAGGTCGATGCGGTCCGTCCCCAGCCGCCGCAGGCTGGCCTCGGCCGCCTTCCTGACGTAGGTGGGGGCCGCGCCGCCGCCCTCTCCCGCCACCTCGAACCCGAACTTGGTGGCGATGAACACGTCCTTCCTGCGGTCGCCCAGCGCCCGTCCCAGGAAAGTCTCGCTCTGCCCGGCGCCGTACACGTCGGCCGTGTCGAAGAAGTCGATACCCGCGTCCAGCGCCGCGCGCACCACCTCGGCCGACGCATCCGCGTCGATGCGACGCCCGAAGTTGTTGCAGCCCAGTCCCACGGCCGACACTTCGAGCGAGCCGGCCCGCCTTCTCTCCACGGTCCTTCCTCCTCGTCCGGATGCCGTCTCCCGCTGGCCGCAGGCCCGCGGGTCTCCCTCCCTCACAGCGCAAGTCGCGCACCGCACGTCCGGCCGTTGAGCCAGCGATGAGGTGCGCCCGGACCGTTCCGCACCGGTGGAAGCTGAGGTTTCGCCCGAGCAAGGAGGGGACGATGGGACGGTGGGAAGGACTCCGGCGGAAGGGACTGGCGAGCATGCTCGCGCTGACGATGGGGCTGGGCAGCTTCCTGATCTTGCCCTCGCCGCGGCAGGCGCAGGCCGACCTGTGCGGCGCCAACGACGGCAAGCAGTGCGCGCACGCCTCCGTGTGCGTGGGCTTCTGGATCTTCAAGTCGTGCACGGAGACCTGGAAGTACTACCAGAGCGAGAAGCAGGTGGTCGCCTGAGGCGCGTGGCAGCGGTGCGGGGCGGGCCTCGGCCCGCCCCGCCCGGCCTCCCGTGGCGTGGCGTGGCGGCCGCGGCCGGAGTGCTGCTGGCGGCCTGCGCGGTGGCGCGGGCCCTTCCGGCCCTCGCCGAGCGCCCGGTGCGCCTCCCCGTCGCGGCCCGCGGGCCGGACGGCCGTCCCACCCTCCTCTACCTGTTCCAGCGCGCGGACTGCATCCGGCACGCCGCCCTCCAGCGCCGCTGGTCCGGGCTACGGCGAGCGGGGCGCGCGGTGGTCCTGGGCGTTCCCCTGGACGAGCTCCCCGGGGGAGAGAGGGGGCCGCGGACGCCGAACCCGGGCTTCCCCGTGCGACCGGACCTTCGGAAGGAGGCCGAACGGCTGATGCTGGAGCTGGGCTACCGGACGACTCCGGTGACGGTGCTCCTCGACCGGCACGGCCGGCCGCGCCTGCTGCTACCGCCGCCCGCGGACGAAGCGGCCGCGGAGGCGGAAGAGCGCGTGGTGCGCGCCGCGCTGGCCTCGCCGTGAGCCGCGCGGGCGCCCCGTCGATCGCCGCGGCCGCGCTGGCGGCGCTCGCCCTGGCGTGCGGCGGGGACCGGTCGGGCCACGGGCACGGGACCGAAGGGACCCGTCCGGTCCGGAGCCGCACGACGGTACAGCGGAGCTGGGAGGAGGTCTTCCAGGTAGGAGGCGGCGTGCAGGACACGCTGCTCCAGTCGCCCACCGGGCTGGCCGCCGACGAGGACGGGGTCTACGTGGCCGACCCGGCGGCGGGGCGCGTGCTGCGCTTCGACCGCGCCGGGCGGCTGGTGTTCGCGGCGGGCCGGCCGGGAGGCGGTCCGGGGGAGTTTCGGTCGCTGAGGGACGTGGAGGTCGACGACCGGGGCCTCGCCTGGGTCCTGGATCGGGGCAACGCGCGCATCACCATCCTGGGCCCGAACGGCCGGTTCGAAGGACGCCTTCCCCTCGAAGGCCCGGCGCGCACCGCCGATCAGCTCGTGCCTCTGCCCGGTGGCGGGGGAGCCGTGGTGGTCGCGTACGACCGCGAGGATCCCTTCGCGCGGCTGACGATGGACGGCCGGATCGCGGACCGGTTCGGCCCGCCCTGGAAGGAGTTCTCCGCGCTCGATCCGCTCGCCTCGCAGCTGGTGACGGCCGCGGGCGGGGGCCGGTGGGTGGCGGCCTTCGGCATGGGGGACGGCTTCTTCGTGCGGGAGGGAGGAACGTGGAGGGGAGGCCGACGCCACTATGTCGAATCCCTGCCGTTCCCGGAAGTGGAGACCCGCGGCCGGCTGTCCAAGGACGGCACGGGGCGCGTGGAGGAGCGCATCGCCGAGGAGAGACCGGTGTTCGGCGCCCTGTCGGCCAGCGTGACCGGGGACCGGCTGGCCGTCCTGTTCGGCGGACGGAGCCCGGGGCGCGGGCGCTGGCTGGACGTCTACTCGCTGCCCGACGGGCGCTACCGCGGGTCCTACCTGCTCCCGACCTACTTCGAGCAGGTGGCCCTCGGCGGCGGCCTCCTGTACGGGCTCGCCGACGATCCCGCGCCGCGGCTGGCGGCCTACCGCCTGCCGACGGATTCCCTACCCTGAGCGGAGCGGACCGCGGGCCCGTCGCGCGGCCGCCGACCGGGAGGATGCATGCTGGACTCGATCGCCCTGGCGCTGTCCGTGTTCGCCTTCGCCCTGCTGGGCGCCTTCGTCACCGACTGCGTGCGCCGCGACCCGGGCCGGCTGCCGGGCGCGCGCCGGGTCCCCCCGCTGATCCGCGGCGGGCCCCTGCGTGTCCTGTGGGCGGCGGCCCTGGCCGCCTCCTTCGTGGGCGGCCTGTACGGGCTCACCCTGCGGGAGCACCGGGACGTTCGCGAGGGGGAAGCGGTGGCCCCCGTGGGCTCGGAGGCGCACCGGGTCCTCCGCCTTCCCTTCTACGTGCGCGAGGAGCGGGTGGCCACGGCCGTGGACGGTTCCTTCCTGCGCTCGAGCCGCTCCACCCGGACGCAGCTCCCGTGGGCCTTCATGGCCGTGGCCGCCCTGTACGCCTGGGGAGTCACGGCCGCGGACCGGGCGGACCCGGTCGGGGTGACCGGGCCGCTCAGTCCTCCCAGCGCCGGAACAGGAGGGCGGCGTTGATGCCGCCGAATCCGAAGGAGTTGGACAGCGCGTATTCGGCCTGACACGTCTCCCCCGGGCCCGTGATCAGGTGGAGGCCCCCGCACGAGTCGTCGGTCGTATCGAGGTTGAGCGTCGGCGGGTACCAGTCGCGCGCCAGGGCCAGGGAGACGATGGCGGCCTCGATGGCGCCGGAGGCGCCCAGGGCGTGACCGTAGTAGCCCTTGGTGCCGCTCGTCGGGATGCGCGCCGCGCGCTCGCCGTGCACGGAGCGGATGGCCAGTGCCTCGGTCGGGTCGTTGAGCTGGGTCGAGGAGCCGTGCGCGTTGATGTAGTCCACGACGGACGGGCTCACGCCGGCGTCCTCGAGGGCCAGCCGCATGGCCCGGGCCGCCTGGCGGCCGTCGGGCCGCGGCCGGGTCATGTGGAAGGCGTCGTTGGTCGTCCCGAATCCGCACACCTCGGCGTGGATCCGGGCCCCCCGGTCGAGGGCGTGCTCCATCTCCTCGAGCATCAGGAGGGAAGCGCCCTCGCCCATGACGAATCCGTCGCGGTCCCGGTCGAAGGGCCGCGACGCGGCCGAGGGATCGTCGTTCCGGGTCGACATGGCCCGCAGAATGGCGAACGCCCCGAACGACAGCGGCGCCAGGGGTGCTTCGGCTCCGCCGGCCAGGGCCACGTCCGCCCGATCGTCGCGAATGAGCCGGAAGCCGCTCCCCACGCCGATGGCGCCGGACGCGCAGCTCATGGCGTTGGTGGCGTTGGGGCCGGTGAAGCCGAGCTCGATCGCCACGTTGCAGCTCGCGGCGCCGCCGAACACGGTGAGGGCGAGCATCGGGTTCACGCCGCGCGTGCCCGCCCGCAGGTAGGCCTCGTGCTGGGCCTCGGCGAACTCCACGCCCCCCAGCGCGCTCCCCATCTGCACGGCCATCCGGTCGGAATCCTCCGTCTCCGGGTCGAGGCCCGCGTCTTCGACCGCCATGCGGGCGACGGCCACGGCCAGGGCGCTGTAACGATCCAGCCGACGCAGCCGCCGGCTGTCGATCCACGTCTCCGGATCGAAGCCCGGGACCTCGGCCGCGATGCGCGTACGGAAGGGCTCCGGGTCGAAGCGGGTGATCGGGCCCACGGCCGAGCGGCGGCGGTGGAGGCCTTCCCACAACCCCTCCGCGCCCTGGCCGATCGGCGTGACGCAGCCGATCCCGGTGACGACGACGCGCCGGCCATCCCGCTCAGACCGGAGCATGGGACCCTCCCGGCGATCCCGTCGCGGCCTCGCCGTCTCCGGGCTCCGGGCCGGAGGAGGCGAGCTCCCGCGCGGCCGCCGCGATGCCGGACAGCGTCCGGTCGGCCACCACGTGGACAAAGTGCGGTCCGATGACGCGCCGCGCCGCGAACTCCCCGATCAGCGGCCAGGTGGGACCTGTCCAGGCGTGGACGATCTCGATGCGCGTGCCCCACGGGGAGGGCTCCAATCGCCACTCGACCTCCATGCCCTTCGTGATCCCCTCCACGTGCCGGTAGCGGATGCGGCCGGCGGACAGGTCGGAGGTCATCTCGGACACCCACCACACCGGGTAGGGGAGGGGACCGAAGCGGCGCACCGCGGCCATCTCGACCCGACCCCGCCCCCGGGCGTCGCGGCGGCGGAAGACGACGCGGCGGTAGTGGGGCAGGAGCTCCGGCCAGGCTTCCACGTCGACCGCCAGGTCGAGGCAGACCCCGGGGGGCGCCGACGCCACGACGTCGTTATGCGTGAGCATCGCGCCTCCCGAACCGGCGCGGCCGTGGCTCGGGGCGGCGGCGCAGGGCGTCGCCGCCCTCTCCGCGGCCGCCGTGGAACAGGGCGAACGCGAGCCTCCGCGGCTCCAGCATCTCCCCGGCCGGCAGGATGTCGCCGGTCACGTCGACCAGCAGGTCCGCCAGGCCGCGGCGGCGAGCCAGGAGCCACGCCGCCGCGTCCATGAGGGCGGGCCGGCCGACCACGAAGTCGATGAGACGCTGCACATGGCGCGACGGAGCCAGGAGACCCTCCAGCTCCCGCGCGTACCGTCGATCCAGGGCCCGCTCGTCCGCCTCCGATCCTGCCCCGAGCGCGGCCCGCGCGTGGGCCGCGGCCAGCCGGCCGGTCGCCAGCGCCCGGTAGATGCCCTGTCCGGTGAACGGATCGAAGTACCCGGCGGCATCGCCCACCAGGAAGGCGCCCGGGCCCGCGACCCGGCGCGGGACGACCTCGAACGGTCCCGTCACCTCGATGGCGCCCACCCTCCGCGCACCGGCCAGCCGCTTCGCCACGCCGTAGGCCCGCAGGCGGCACTCCAGGAACGCCCCGCGCCCGGCGGCGACCGCCGGCGCCTTCGAGGCGGGCACGACGACGGTGACGTTCCAGCGGCCGCCGCCCAGCGGCGCCAGCCCCGAGCAGCCCTCGGCCGAGACCCGCATCTCCCCCAGTGTCGTCCCCGGGGCGACGGCCGGACCGTCCGCGTAGCGGGCCACCAGGGCCAGCTTCCGCCGCCGGCCGCGCCGCACCCCGCCCATGCGGCGGGCCACGGTCGAGCGAAGTCCGTCGGCGCCCGCGACCAGGCGCGCGGGCAGGGTCGCCTCCCGGCCGTCGGATCGGCGTACCAGGACCCCGGCCACGCGGCCCTCCCGCCACGCCAGGTCCACGACCCGGACGCCCTCGCGGACGTCGGCCCCGGCGCGCGCCGCGGCCCGGAGGAGCGCGGCGTCGAGCTGTAGGCGGGGGAGCGCCAGGCCCCGGACCCGGCGGCCCTCGGCGTCTTTGCCGAAGCGCCCCTCGAACCGGGCGCCGCCGGGGGCCTGGAGTTTCCATCCGTCCAGGCGGGCCGTGGTCTCCCGCATGAGCTCTTCGAGGACGCCGAGCTCCTCCAGCAGGGGGGTCGCCCCCGGACTGAGGCAGTCCCCGCACGGCTTGGAGCGGGGGAAGGAGCGCTCGTCCAGGAGGACGACGCGCACACCCTCCGCCGCGAGCCGGGCCGCGAGGGAGCTGCCCGCCGGGCCGGCCCCGACGACCACCACGTCGGCCGGCCCCGCGGCCCCGGAACGCCCGCTCATGCCGTCGGGGGGGCGGTCATGAGCCGATCTGGGTCCCGTCATGCCGCGAGCCCCGCGGCGAGGAGCCGCACGGGGCCGGCGCGCACGACCCGGCCCGGGACCCCGGAGGAGGCGAGAAGGGCCTCGACCTCGGCCGGCGTGAACGCGCGCCGCACCGAGACCGGACCATCCACGCGCGGAAGGGGCTGCGATCGCCACAGCGTGGATGCCAGCACCCGAACGAGCCCCAGTGCGAGGCGAGAGCGGCGCAGGTCCGCGACCAGCCAGCGGCCGTCGGACACGCGGGCCAGCTCCGAGAGAAGCCGCGCCGCCTCGTCGCGCTCCAGGTGGTGGAGGGTCAGGGAGCTGAGCGCCAGGTCGAAGGCGCCATCGGCGAAGGGGAGCTCGGCGGCGGTGAGTCGGACAAAGTCGAACGCGTCGGGACGCGGGGCCTCCCGAAGCTCATCGCGTGCGATCCGGAGTGTGATGGGATGCAGGTCCCCCAGGACGCAGCGGGGAAGCCAGCCGGAGCCGTGCAGGCGCGCCTCCAGGAGGCGCGGAATGTCCCCGGCGCCGGAGCCCACATCCAGGATGCGGAGCGGGCCGGGCGCGCGCCCCTCGAGCAGCCGCCGCACCCCCCACCACACCAGGTGGTGACCCCCGAACACTCGGTTGGAGATGGCGAGTGCCTCCAGGGCAGGACGGAGCCGGCCGGCGTCGCAGGCCGGGTCGTCCATGCGCTCCGGGAGACACCCGGGTGAAACCCGCTCCAGCGGTGACAGCATCAATCCGGGACCGGGTCCCACCTCTCCCGGTCGAACGCCCCGGCCAGCCAGCGCGCCACGATCCGGAGCTGCTCCTCGTCCTCGGCCCCGAACGCGGCCGGCTGGTCGCTGTCCAGGTCGAGCTGGCCGTAGATCGTTCCGTCCCGCTCGCTCCGGATGAGGACGACGAGCTCGCTGCGCGTCTCGATGCTGCAGGCCAGGTAGTTCTCGATCGCGTGCACGTCCGCGACGTTGACGTCCCGGCCCTCGGCCACGGCCGTGCCGCACACGCCGGTGCCGACCGCGATCCGGTCGTGGTCGGTGGGCCGTCCGATGTAGTCGTGAAGGACCAGGACGTCGGCCTCGAGAAGGTAGATCCCCACCCAGTCGTATCGATCCTCGGACGCCTCGATCTCGGCGACCGCCGCCCGCAGGAGCCCGTCCAGCTCCGCGCCTTCCCGCCTGGCCACCTCCAGGCGCCGGACCACCTCGCCGCCATCCATCAGACGCCCTCCTCTACGCTCGCTCTCTCGCCCCCGATCGTCACCGGTTCCGGTGGCCGGCGGCCGTCGACCGACGCCAGCCCGGGCCCGGCCAGGACGAGCGCCAGGAGGGCGGCGATCAGCACGGTGTTGAACTCGGCGCCTCCGGTGCCCGGTCCGATCACGTACCAGCCGACCTTCGCGTGCACCAGGATGATTCCGACCAGCATCTCGACCATGAACAGGAGCGCCACGGGTCTCACCAGGTAGCCCGCGATGAGCGCCAGACCGCCGAACGTCTCGAGCAGCGTGACGATCCACGCGAACAGCACGGGGATCGGAAGGCCGAGTTGGCCCAGGAAGCCCGCCGTGGCCGCATGGCCGCCCATCAACTTGGGGAGGCCGTGGGTGACGTACACCACGCCGAGCACGACCCGGAGGATCGCGAGGCCGAGCTCGCGGTTGGGTGCCCTGTCCATCGCTCTACCTCGCTGGTTGGCGCGGCCGTGGCGATCCGGGCTCGCCGCTCACATCTCGATGACGCGGCCTCCGCCCGTCCGGTTCCCCTCGGCGCCCGGATCGGAGCCGCCACGCGCCGGGTCCCTCTCCGGGCGGCCCGAGCCCGGCTCCGGCGGTCGTCCAGCGCCGAAGCCGCCGGAGCCGGCCCCGAAGATCCGCACGTTCCCGCTCCGCACGCCCGCCTCGAGCCGGCGGCGCAGGGAGCGCACGGCCAGGCGGCGCACCGGCCGGAGCAGGAGAGCGAGTCCGGTCAGGTCGGTGAGGATCCCCGGCGTGATCAGGAGGAGGCCGGCGGCCAGCACGAGGAAGGCGTGCAGGATCTCCTCGCCCGGCACCCGTCCGGCGCGCAGCTCCGTCTGGACGGTGGCCCAGCAGCGTGTCCCCTCGCGGCGCGCCAGCCACGCCCCCGCGACGCCCGTCCCGACGACCAGGGCGAGCGTGGGGAGCAGCCCGACCCAGGCGCCGATCCGCAGCAGGAGCCACAGCTCGGCCAGCGGAACCAGCGTGAACAGGAGGAAGAGGCGACCCAACACCGCGGGCCTCAGTACCCCAGGGCGGCGCGGATCTTCGGGTCGATCCGGTCCGGCGTCCAGAACGGCTTCCACACCAGGTTGATGGTGGCGGCGTCCACGCCCTCCACCGAGCCGGCCTTGTTCTGCGCTCCCGAGAGGATCTGGCCGCCAGCCGGACAGCCGGGGCTCGTCAGGGTCATGGTGACCCGGGCCGAGCCTTCCTCGAGCTCAATGTCGTAGATCAGGCCCAGGTCCACGATGTTGATGCCGAGCTCGGGATCCTTGACCTCGCGCAGGGCGTCGAGGATGCGCTCCGCCACGGGGTCGCGCACGTCGGGCGCCCCGGTGTGCCGTTCGGGCCGCGCGTCCTGCGCGCCATCCGCGCCGGCGTCTCCCTCGGCCTGCCGCTGGCTGTCGGTACCGTCCGTCATGCCGCCTCGCTGTGGATCCAGGGTGGCGCCCGATTCCCGGGCGTCGTTCAGGTCAACCTACCCCGCCACCGGTCGTGGGGTCGCGCCGCGCTCGGCCGCCGGGAGTCCCCGCGGCCGGCCCGGAGCCCGCCCCGGCGCGGGACCCGCTCGAGCGTCAGCCCGCGATACCGGCCAGGTCCGCCTCGGGATCGGAGAGCTCCTCCTCGATCTCCTCGAGGGACGGCCTCCGGCGGACCAGCTCGCGGCACTCGTCCATCGACTCGTTCTCGTTCACCAGCACGGCCGCGCACAGTCGCCCCTCGTGTCCGCAGAACACCAGGCTTCCTTTCGCCCCCAGCTCGCCGCGGACCACGATCCGGTCGGCCATCGAGGGACGGCCGAATACGTTGAACGACAGGTCGAACGCGTCCGAGAAGAAGTAGGAGACGTGGTCGTAGGGGAGCTTCGCGCCGGCCATGTTGCGGCCCACCGCCCGGCCGTGCGCCCGGGCGTGGTCCCAGTGCTCCATGCGCACGGTGTCTCCGAACACGGGGTCCGGGTACCGGGCCACGTCGCCCGCCGCGTAGATGTAGCCGTGGCTCGTCTCGCCGAACTTGTCCACCTCGATGCCGTCGTGGACGGCCAGGCCGGCCTCGGCGGCCAGCTCCGCGCTGGGCCCGATGCCCACGGCCACCACGGCCATGTCGCAGGGCACCTCGGTGCCGTCGTCGAGCGTCACCGCCTCGACCCGGCCCTCGCCGCGCAAGCCGCTCACTCCGGCCTCGCAGCGGAAGGCGACGCCGCGGTCCTCGAAGTAGGCCTGCACGAACTCGGAGAGCGCCGGAGGCAGCACTTGCGGCCAGGGTCGCTCGCCGAGCTCGACGACCGTCGGCGCGACGTCGTAGGCGCGCAGCGAGGCCGCCAGCTCCATCCCGATGAAGCCGGCGCCGACCAGGACCGCGGCTTCGGCTTCACGCGCCGCCTTCCGGATGGCCTCGGAGTCCGCCACGCTGCGAAGCATGTACACGCCCTCCAGCGACTCCCCCCCGACCCCCAGCCGGCGCGGACGCCCGCCGGTCGCCAGGAGGATGCGCTCGGCCTCCCAGGTCTCGCCGTCCGAGTCGTGCACCTTCCGCTGGCGGGCATCGAGGCCCGTGGCCCGCGTGCCCAGCGCGAGCTGGACGTCGGCCTGCTCGTACCACTCCTCCGGCTTGACGTGCAGGAGCTCCCGGGATGCCTCGGGAGTCTGAAGGTATTCCTTGGACAGGGGCGGCCGATGGTACGGCGGCGCCTCTTCCTCGCACAGCATCACGATGGTCCCGTCCCCGTCCTCGCGCCGGATGCCTTCCACGGCGGAGACGGCGGCGAGTCCACCGCCCACGATCAGGTAGTCACACGAAGCCATCGTCAGGTCGGATCTCTCCCGGAGGATCTCGGTGTCGGCGTGGTCGCGACCGGCCACGGTCGCGCGTCGGCCGGCTCAGCGTAAGCGTCGCCGCGCGTGAGTGGAAGACGCGCAGGAGCCGTGCCGGAGGGCGAGCCGGCAGCGGCGGCGCGCGAAGCCGCGCCTCAGGGGTTGACCGGCCGGACCTCGATCTCGCTCACCGTGCCGCGGTCGGAGAGGCGCACGGCCTCGACCACGGCCTCGGCCACGGTCTCGGGCCGGAGGATCCTGTCACGGTCGGGGTCGAAGCGGTCCTGGGTGTCGAAGAAGGCCGTGTCCACCGAGCCCGGCAGCACGGTGAGGACGCGCACGCCCCGGGACCTCAGGTCCAGCATCATGGACTTGGACAGGCCCACCAGGGCGTGCTTGGAGGCCACGTAGGCGGCGCCGCCGGCGAAGAAGTTCTTGCCCGCGAGCGAGGCGATGTTCACGATCACCCCATCCTCCCGCTCGAGCATCCCGGGCAGGAAGGCGCGCGCGCACAGGAACGGGCCGCGGACGTTGGTGGCCAGGACCTCGTCCAGGTCCCGGGCCGTGAGCTCGTCGATCGCCCCGAATCGTGTGATGCCGGCGTTGTTCACCAGGATGTCCGCGCCGCCCATCTCCTCGCGCACACGCTGCGCGAGGCGCTCCACGTCCTCCTCGACGGCCACGTCGGCCGGCATGGCCAGGACCTCGCTCCCCGAGCCGGCCAGGCGCTCGGCCGCCCCCTCGAGCTCGTCCCGGGTGCGGGAGCAGATGGCCAGGCGACACCCCTCCCGCCCGAGGGCGTGGGCGACGGCGAAGCCGATCCCCCGACTGGCTCCGGTCACGACCGCGACCCTGTCCGTCAGCTCCATGGGCTCATCTTCGAGGGGGTTCGAGGTTCAGGAGGCCGCCGAGTCCTCGGCCGCCGGCCGGGGGAACGTCGAGCTGTGATCGTGGACGATCCTCCACGCCCCCTCGACGCGGCGGAGCACCAGGGTGAAGGGCCCCGTGGCCGTGACCGAGTCGCCCCGGAACAGCACCCAGCGCGAGGTGGCCAGCGCGTAGTCCGTGCCCAGCCGGCGGGCCTCGATGTCGTCGAAGCGGAGGCTGTCCCGCCGGGCGCCGGGCGCGAAGCGAGGGGCGTAGTGCCGCCGGATCTCGGCGTAGCCGCGCAGGAGTCCCTGGCTGCCCCAGTAGGTGGTGGTCGGCGAGTCCAGGTAGGCGTCCATGAAGGTCCCGAGGTCGCCGCGGTTCCACCCCGCCGCGGACGCCGCCAGCACGTGCGTGACTTCGACCGCCAGGGCGGTGTTCGAGGTCTCGCGGCCCGTCGGATTCCCGGTGTGCTCGATCCTGCAGCCGGCGAAGGTCGACGCGATCAGGAGGAGAGCGGCGCAGACGATCCGCGGCCGCGAGGGATTCGCCGCTCTCCCGCTCGTCCCCCGGCCGCCGCGGGAGCGCCGGGCGCGGGCCGGCCGGCGGCGCGCCCTCACGCGGCCGCTCCGGCCAGGCAGCGGCGCAGGAGGTCGGACGAGCGTTCGACGACCTTCTCCAGCGCGTCGTTGGTGCCGGGGAACGGGTGACCCGAGCCGAAGGTGTGGCCGGTCCCCTCCACGGCCATGACCGCCGCGTGGTCGCCTCCGGCCTCGGCCAGCCGTGTGGCGTCGGAGAAGGGGACGCTCTCGTCCTCCGTTCCGTGCACGACGAGCCATGGGATGCGCAGCGTGCGAGCGGCCGCCAGAACGTCGAGCCGCGCGCGGTTCGCCCGCAGGTCGTCCAGGATGTTCCGTCTCAGGGGCATCATCTGGCCGGTCCGGGCGTTGGGGATCTCCACCACCTCCCCGGCGTCCCAGCGCTCGCCGTACAGGGCCACGTAACGCTCCAGGCCGGCGATGGAGGACCAGGTGACCAGCCCCCGGACCTGCGAGCGCGTCGCGGCCTCCAGGATGCACGTCGCCCCGCCCCGGCTGTGACCCAGGAGCCCGAAGCGCGTGGCCGGCGGCACCTCCACCGCCCCGCAGCGTCCGGCCGCCAGCCGGTCGAGCACCGCCTCGAGGTCCCCGAGCTCGCGCGAGATCGTGTTCCGCGAGAAGCCCTCCAGGTCCGTGAACGTCTCGAGGTCCGCTCCGACCCCGCATCCGGTGAAGTTGAAGCTGGCCGCGAGACAGCCCGTGCGCCGGGCCAGCTCTTCGGCGACGTACGGGAAGAAGCCCCAGTCCTTGAACCCCTTGAAGCCGTGACAAATGACCACGGCGGCCCCCGGGACCGGAGCGTCCGGGCGCCAGATGTCGCCGCGCACCACGTCCCCGGTCCGGACGTCGAAGGAGAAGGGCAGGTGGACGACCTCGGTGCTCATGGCGTGCTCATGGCGTCGGCGACCTTCCGCTCTCCCGACGACGCACCGGAGTCCACTCGGCCTCCGGGGAGCCGGCCCGATGGTTGGCGGCGCGGGCGAGCATGAACAGGAGGTCGGAGAGGCGGTTCAGGTAAGGGAGCGTCTCGGACACCGGGTCCCCGGCCGCACCGGGGCGCTGGTTGGCCAGGCGGACGGCGGCTCGCTCGGCGCGGCGGCAGACCGTACGGGCCACGTGGAGCTGGGCCCCGGCCGGACATCCGCCCGGAAGGAGGAAGGCGTCCAGCTCCGGAAGCTCGCTCGCGAGGCGGTCGATCCAGGCCTCGATCTCGGCGACCCGGTCCTCGGGGAGCCGCGGGACCGTGCCACGCTCCCGCTCGCGGTCGGGGTGGGCCGCCGCCAGCCCGGCGCCGACCGTGAGCAGGTCTCCCTGCACCCCTCGCAGCTCCTCGGCGTCCGCGTCCAGCACGCCCCCGTGGTCCAGTGCGAGGGCGAGGCCGAGCGAAGTGTTGAGCTCGTCGATCGTGCCGTACGCCTCGACCCGGGGGTCCGTCTTGGAGACGCGGGTTCCTCCCAGGAGGCCCGTCTCTCCCTCGTCACCACCTCGGGTGTAGATCTTCATGCTTCTCCAGCGGGACGGACGCGGATGGGAGGCGGCGCTCCGGCTTGCTCCGGGGGCGCAATATAGGCGCGCTCCGGGGGAGCGGACAGCGGACGGGCGCCGGAAGGGCCCGCGCGGGTGCCGCCCGCCGGCCCACCGGCGGGCGGCACCGCCAAGCGTCCACGTAAAGCGGTTGGAAGCGCCCCGAATGGATCGTAAAGCGCTATAGTAAAGCGCTTGGGGGGCAGGCATCAACCCGGGCTTTGCCGGATCCTCCCGCCGGCGGCGCTGGTTCCGGCGCCTCCGCGCCGCGGCTCAGCCGCCCCGCTCGGCCTCGAGGAGGCGAGCCAGGCGGACCGGATCGGTGGCGAGGGCCTCGCCCCGCGCCTCCGCCTCCTCGCGCGAGGGAGCCGGGTCGATCCCGACGAAGGCGCTCCCGTCCCCCTCGAGCTCCAGGAAGGCCAGGGTCATCCGGTAGCCCGGCACGCCCGTCGCCCGCTTGGCGATGAGGTCCGCGCTCCAGCGCGAGCCCGCCGCGTCGAGGGCGTCGGCCACCCGGATCTCGATCTGGTCCCGTCTTCGATATCGCGTCATGCGGTTCCGCGTCAGCGGTGGTCGGTGGAGGGTTCGTCCTCCACCCTAGGAGTGGGCCGCGAAGCCAGCAAGACGCGGGCCCTTCGCGGATCGCGCGCCAGCGCCCGCGGTTGACATCCCCCGGGCCCTCGGGTATTCTTCCAAGCTCGCTGCGGGGTGGAGCAGTCTGGTAGCTCGTCGGGCTCATAACCCGAAGGTCGCGGGTTCGAATCCCGCCCCCGCTACTGGGAGCGAAGGACCGAACGACGACGGAGCGTGGGAACGAAAATGAGCTTCCGCTTCGCGAGAGAATTCCGGAACCCGAACCCCGGGCGGCCTACCTTGCGCGCCCGGGCGGGTGCTCGCGAGCGGGACGACTAGGACGCGACAACGACTTCCTGCTCTCCGGGCCCCGCTCGCGGCAAACGCCGGGCGGGGCCTTTGGTTTCTTGACAATTCGGCGGGTGACGCGTGGATGAGGGTGGTCGATCGGGCCCTCGGGGCGCCGCCGGGCCGCTCGCGGTCCGGTGCGGTCCACTGCGGCGCATTCCGGGGTAGCTCAGCGGCAGAGCGGGTGGCTGTTAACCACTAGGTCAGGGGTTCGAATCCCCTCCCCGGAGCTCGAGCGGGCGTCGACCGACCCCGATGACGGATGCGGCTGGGTAGCTCAGTTGGTAGAGCACCGCACTGAAAATGCGGGTGTCGGCGGTTCGACTCCGTCCCCAGCCATACCTGACCGGTACAGGGGCGTAGCTCAACTGGCAGAGCACCGGTCTCCAAAACCGGCGGTTGGGGGTTCGAGTCCCTCCGCCCCTGCTCCGGCCGGCCGGCGTGCTCGCGTAGCTCAGTGGTAGAGCGCGTCCTTGGTAAGGACGAGGTCACGGGTTCAATCCCCGTCGCGAGCTTGGGAGAGGAGCAGGGACGCGGGATGGGCCCGGACAGGCGCCCGTAGCTCAGCTGGAAGAGCATCGGCCTTCTAAGCCGAGGGTCGCAGGTTCGAGTCCTGCCGGGCGCATCGGCGGAAGAGGCGGCAGGGGAACCGGATGCGGCCGACCCGGTACCTAGTGCTCCGGTCCGGGGCCGCGAAGCGGGGCGGGCGGCCGGGCCCCCATCGTCTAACGGCCAGGACGCCACTCTTTCAAGGTGGAGATAGGGGTTCGATTCCCCTTGGGGGCGTGCCGCGGCACGACAGCAGCTCCACGCATGGGGCCGTAGCTCAGTTGGGAGAGCGCGTGAATGGCATTCACGAGGTCAGGGGTTCGACTCCCCTCGGCTCCACTGCTCGAGGATAGAAGCCCGACGGCACGGTCGGCGAGCGCTGACCGCGCCGAGGCGCGACCGAGAGATCCGGCACAGGTCGAGGAGGGCGACCGAGGCGTGCTGAAACGCACGCAGCAGGGAGCGCGACGAGCCCAACGAAGAGATGTGCCGGGTGTCGACGGTCGCGGGCGCCGCTAGCTCAACTGGCAGAGCAACGGACTCTTAATCCGTAGGTTCTAGGTTCGATTCCTAGGCGGCGCATATGAACCGCTGTGGGCCGGGGCCGGCCATGGCGGGGTAGAAGGAAGACGCGGGTGCCCGTAGCTCAGTCTGGATAGAGCGTCGGCCTCCGGAGCCGAAGGCCGCAGGTTCGAATCCTGCCGGGCACATGCTGCGCTGTTTGAGAACGCCCTGTCGCCGAGGCGGCGGGGCGAACGTGTCGTGAGGGCGAGCGGACGTCGGCGCGGAAGCCGGCGCACGCGGCCGGGCCGAGCCCGGCGGACGCCCCGCGAGCTCGGGTGGCGGAATTGGCAGACGCGCAGGGTTCAGGACCCTGTGGGACTAAACTCCCGTGGGGGTTCGACTCCCCCCCCGAGCACTCCGGACCGGAGAGGACGAGGCGGCGAGACCGCCGGCGCTCCGTGTGACACACAGAGGACAGCCTGCCCAGGTGGCGGAACAGGCAGACGCGCCAGCTTGAGGGGCTGGTGCCCGTCTTAGGGCGTGGAGGTTCGAATCCTCTCCTGGGCATGAAGGGCGGGGCGATGGTCCCCGGATGTCTCCGCGGAGACGTGGAGGGTATCAACCAAGGTCTCAACGCCGTCCCCCCGCCGCACGCGCGCCCGTAGCTCAACTGGATAGAGCGCCTGACTACGGATCAGGAGGCTGGGAGTTCGAATCTTCCCGGGCGCATGATTCACGAGCCTTTGAGCCAGACGAAGCCCCCGCCGCGGCGGGGGCTTCTCGCCTTCGCACCCTGCTGGTCGCCCTGGCGCACCCCGACGATGAGGTGGGGCGGCCGGCGCGATCCTGGCCCAGCGGGCCCGCGGCGGCCGGCAAGATCGTGCGCGACGCGATCACCCTGGCCCGCATCAAGAGAGTGGTCGAGCCGCTCGAGCCCCACCGGGAATTCGTCCCGGTCTTCACGTACCGTGGCGCGTTCTCGCGGCTCCCGGCGGTCGCCATCGACGATGAGCCGCACCTGGAGACCATCTTCGAGCTGGGACGGTTCTACGAGGACTCGATCGGCGGGGCCTCTTCGTGTCGTCACCCGCCGGCGCACTTCACCCACTTCGACATGCAGTGCTTGGCGCACTGGGCCTTGGCCAGCGCGTTCGGGTCGTCCTTGTCGAGCTTCTTGAGCGCCTCGAAGGCCGCGCAGCTGCAGTCGCAGGGGGGCGGCTGCTGGCCCGGGGGTGGGGCCGCCTCTCCGGGCGACGGGGCCGCTTCTCCGGGCGACGGCTCCTCGGAGAGCTCATCTCCGAGCGGCCGCGTCGAGATGTCGGTCACGGTCGTGGTCGATATGGATTTCCGCACCAGGGTCTTGACGAGCCCGCCGTCCCCACCGCCCGGGAACATCATGTAGATCTCGCTCGTCTCCGTGGTCTTCAGAGGCACGCCCAGCGCCGCGAGCCGGGCCATGCCCTCGGCGTTCCCTCCCATCATGCCCTGCTGGTCGGCGAAGGCGTTCGCGAAATTGCGGTAGAACGCCGTGATCTGATCGGCTTCCGGAAGGTCGCTCGCGATCCACGCCTTGACCCTGGTCTCGACCGTGCCCGATGCGCCCTCGTCATTCTCGTTGGCCAGCGCCAGGCCGGGCGGCAGGGGCACGCTCATCTCGTAGTCGTATCGGTAGCCCCGCGCTTCGTGGCCCAGCAGAACCTCCGTCTGCCCCAGGGGCGTGGGGTCCGTGCCACTGTACCGGATGGTCTCGGAGGCGCCTTCGGCCTTCTCGAGACTGGCCAGAGTGAGCCGGCCCGTCGAGGGATCGGTGTACCACATCTGGCCGGCCCTCCAGATCATGGTGAACCCGTCGGCTTCCAGCCGGAACAGGTCGGACTGGAGGTAGACGGTGTAGTCCATGGACTCCGTGGTCGGCTCCGCGGGATGGTCCATCTCGTCCAGGAGCGCATCCCGGGCCTCGGATGAAGCGGACTCCAGCCCTCCCACCAGGTCGCTCGGGAGGCCCATCCCGCCGAGCTGGCTGAAGAGGTAGCCGAGTATGCCGTTCAGGTACTTGACGTTCTTCGAGCTCCCGAGGCCGTAGGCGTCCGCCGTCATCGCGCCCACCTCGAGCGGGACGTTGTAGCTCTCCGTCTTCGTGTGAATCTTCATGACGACCATGTCCTCGACGGACCCTTCCTCCTGGGCGGCGACGCTACTCGCCAGGAAGAGCCACGCGAACGTGGCGACGGCGACCGAGCGGCAGGCCATCGATCGATGGGCGGCTATCCAGCGCATGGTCTCTCCTGCGGGCTCGAGTGGTGGGCCGGGGTCTCGTACGGAGCGTTGCTCGCCACGCGGATGATCGTTCACGAGTAGGCGTCGGCGAGGATGTCCCTCACGGCCGGCGCCGCGTCGCTCCCGGAGGCCGCTCCGCCGTCCGCGTCGGCTCCGCCGCAGGAGGCCGGCAGCCAGAATCAGCCCGGCGCTGATCGGGGCCCTGCCGCTCACAGCCGCACCAGCTCGACGCGGCGGTTCTTCTGCTTGCCCTCGGGCGTGTCGTTGGAGGCCACGGGTCTCGACTCGCCGAAGCCGGCCGTCTCGAGCCTCGAGGGATCGATCTCGTACGTCTCCACGAGGTAGCGCTTCACGGAGGCGGCGCGGCGCTCGGAGAGCTCCCGGTTGAAGGCCTCCTCGCCGTCGCTGTCGGTGTGCCCCTCGATGGAGATGCGAAGGTCCGGGTGGTCCTGGAGCATGGTCCCGATCTCCTCGAGCGTCGGCGCCGACTCGATCTTGATCGCGTCGCTGTTCACGTCGAACAGGATGCCGCGCGTCGCGACGCGGCCCTCGCGGGCCAGCCGGTGGTAGAGGTCGGCGCCGCCCCCGGCGATGCGGATCGGGCCCAGGAGAATCGGATAGTCCTCGCTGGCCGAGCTCACGGCCACGAACAGGGTGTCCGAGCGCGGGAAGACGGCGTTGGGGACGTTGGCGACTCGATGATGGTCCAGGTAGACCTTCATGTGATCGCCGTCGGCCATCACCTGCAGCGGAGCGACGCGCGTACGCACGATGTCGTGATCGTGCTGCGTCATCGCGACCGGCCCCCCGTTCCGGATGGCGTCGAGGCCAGCCTTCGCGAACCTCACCATGACGGCCGAGCCCCGGAAGTCGCGGGGCCTGGTGTTGTAGGCCCGTCCCGGCGTGATGGCGACCCAGCCGTTTCCGTGCTGGATGCTCACGGCCGTCTCGAGCGTGAACTTCTCGGGTAGCTCCTCGGGCAGGACGATCGCGAAGACGCCGTTCGAGAGCGCCCGGAGGTACCGCCGGCCTTCCCAGTCGATGACGTCGAAGCTTCCGGAGATCAGGTCGAACCGGCGCGGGAAGTCGCCCAGGTTGTCCTCGGCGTAGTCGGCGCCGACGATCGTGGACTCGCCGGCCTCGAAGTCCAGGTTCGTCTGCGCGTTCTGGCCGGGGAGGGCGCCGGGCCCGGCCCCCGGCTCCTTCCCCAGGATCCGCGCCGCCTTGTCGGGATCGTCGACGGTGTGCCCGTCCTCGTCCACGACCGGCTTCCCATCTTCATCGGTGAGGTAGACGTCCTCGCCCGATTCATGGGCCTTCTGGATGCACGCCAGGTCGTGGAACGCGCACGCGACGCCGTTGCGTATCATGCGGTCGACCTGGTTCAGCGTTTCGTTCTCGGCCGCCTGCTTCACGCGGTCCTTCAGCTTCTTGGGGAACTGGGCGTCGGCGTTCGAGGGAGCGCCGAGCCAGATGGCGGCGGCGAGGAGGGCCAGCAGGGTCAGGCGGACGGCGTCGCGCATGTGAGCCTCCCGGGAAGAGTGGGGTCGCCATTCGGTCTCTTAAGCGTAGAAACGGCTGGCGGGCCTTCAGTCCGGTGGCAGGACGCTCCATGAAGGGTTTCCCGCCGCGTTTCCGCTGAAGAGCCCGACCGAAGCGTCCACCCAACCGAGGAGCGTCCCCATGAGCTGGACGTCTGGCTCGAGAGCCCGGTCGGAGTCGTATCGACTGACACGCGCGAGCCTCGAGCACTGTGTGAGCGGGGGCTCCGCCACAACTTCGTCGGACGGTGAGTCGGTGGGCGGACCGCTTCCGAGTCCTTGTCGAGGACTCGTTCTCGCCCTGTCGATTGCGATCCTGGTTGGGGCCGCACCCACCGAGGTCGCGGGCCAGAACGAAGGCTGGCCCATGAAGGAATTCGAGGTCATCAACGTTGCGCCGTTGAACATCCCTAGGTTCGACGGCACTCCGCTTGAGCGCCTCCTGATCCGGGCCTCCAGGCTCCTGCCTTTCGACGCCGAAGCTGCAGGCCTGCGTACTGTACCTTCCGATGGAGATCTGGCCCGGGCTCTTCGCGTAATGGAGACCAGGCTGAACGAGACCGCCACTCAATTGGAGGCGTGGCGGCTACCGCCGCCCCTGCTCGAACCCGTCGTCACTCGAAACGGGACCTCGGTGTTCCGCACCTACCTGGTGGACGCGATACCCGAGGAATCCGACGCGGTCGGAAAATACGATCGCCCAGTGTGCGATGATGACTACGGGTGGCCCAGACCCGAGACGATCATCACGCTGAGTGCCGACTTGGCGCTTCGGCGCACTGAACGGCCGGGTGCCGATGGGGGGACGGTCAATGTCGTCACGATCACCGACTGGGGTCTGGATGCGTTGAGCCACGAGCTGTTCCACGCCGTCCAGTTCGCCACGTCCTTCTACGAAGACGCGAAGTGCGGCAATCTCGTCGGTGCCTGGATCACGGAGGGAACGGCACGCGCCGTCGGGATGGATATCGCCCGGGCCTTGGGCAACGGACTTCCATCCGAGCCGCCCGAAGCTCTCTGGGGACGACGCAACTACTCCGAGCCCTTGGCGATTCCAGCCGTTGAGAATGATCAGCCGGCTTACAACACGTCGTCGTTCTGGCGGTATCTGGCTGAGCTGTACGCCGGAGGCCGACCGGGGCCGGCGCCCGCCCCGGTCGACTACGGCTACCTGGCCGACTTCCTGAGCACACGGCCCTCCGGGCGAGACTGCGTGAAGGAAGGCGATCCCTGCGACACCGAGGTGGCGCGGCTCGATGGCTGGTTGAAAAGTGCGTATGGAAGCAACGGCCTGCGGGAATACCTGCCGAGATTCCTGGCCGCCTACGTTCACTACGGGGCCGCGCGAGGGAAGGGCGAAACGGCCGAATCCCGGAACAAGGCGTGGCGCGACGCCTCGTTCGAGGACGGCTGCATGTCGGTCGAGCTGAGCCCGGCATCGATGGAGATGAACGGCGTGGTTTTTGGCGGGCTCTTCCACGTGGACACGGTCTCCGTGAAGAACACGGCTGCCCGATGCTGGAGCGTGGAGCCGACCGACTTCGAAAGCGGCCTTATCGGTGTCGAGGCGGAGGTCCGATCGGCCAGCGACCGCGTTCTGTCACAGATCGTGGCCGTCAGGGCACCACGACAGGAAGACGAGGTGTCCGTCCAAGAGGCCATCGTGGAGGTCAACCAGGTGACGGGCGAGCCGCGTGCCCGCTTCATGTTCCCGTTCCGGAACGGCGAGAAGACGCCGTTCCTGCTGGTCAACGTGGCCCGCGATGCCCAGACGACGACGGACATCGAGGACATGCCGGTCCGCTTCACGGCGCTCGAGAGCTATGCCGTGATCACCTCGGGTGCCAGCTCTTCTGGCCCCTCGGGCGCGGACGTCGACCGGCCGCTCGAGGTGCGCTTCGACGAGGGCCTGCAGGGCGTGGTCTCCGACGCGGCGACGGGGGGGCGGTACGATCCCGCGCTGAGCAAGCCCTGCATGCTACGTGTCCCCGGCCTGAGCAACGCCGGGGGAGACCAGTTGTGGTTCGGCATGGACCACGAGGGGCCGATCGGACCGGGCGTCTATCCGGTCGCCGACCACCGGCGGATCGGGGTCTCCGACCCGTTGCCCGCGGGGAAGGTGGACGCGGTCTTCAGGCTGGGATTCCTGAACCAGCCCCCCGCCGAGCAGCTCCAGGAGTTCGTGGGCACGGCGGGGACGCTCACGGTGGAGGCGGTGTCGGGGCGCCTCGTGACCGGCGTCCTGGAGCTGGTCGGAGAGAACAGCCGGGCGGAGGACATCGCCCTGAAACGGGAGAAGCCCCCGGCGAACTACCTGCCGAACGCGGTGATCCGGGTGGAGTTCGGACTGCTCATGAGCGATCCGGGTGAGCCGGTGCGGGACAGCGGTACGCTCGAGTGCCTGACCTCGAAATCTCCCGGACCTCATGCGGTCTCGGGGAACGGCGGTGGCCCGGCGGGACCGACCCAGCCGGGGGCGGACGATCCGGACGACCCCGGCCCGCCGGACGGACCTGGCACGTCCGGCTCCCCGGGCGCAGCGCCCGGGCCTTCGACGGACGAGCCGGAGGGGCCGGGAGGGCCCCCGGCGGGCGATGGACCGGCCGCGCCTGGCGACGGCGCGCGTCCCTCGGAAGCCGCCACGGCCGGGCTCGGCCCCGGCAAGGCGCGCTGGGTCTCGGTGCGCGTGAAGGGGCGGCCCGACCTGTCGTTCCGGGGCAGCGACCTGGACGGCTCGGCCGGCGCCGAGTTCGGCTGCTTCGGGACGACGTCATCCGCCGAGCTGAGCCTGCACCCGGGCCCCTCGGGGCAGACGGCCTCGCTGGGGCTGATCGTCATCACATCCCTCGGGATCGCCGAGGGCGCGACGGGGAGCTTCCCGCTCGATCAGGTCATGTACGTGGTCGGCGGCGGCACGCTGGGCTGGCGGGGGCCGGCCACCCTCGAGATTTCGCGGCACCAGGCGTCCGCGGACCCCGGCGCGCGCCGGGTGGCCGGCCGGATCCTCGGGTTGAGCGCGGTCGACCGGGAGACGGGCGCCTTGAGACCCGTCGAGGCCGAGTTCGACGTGAACGCGGCGTGCGCGCCGTTCGGGCGGTAGCCGCAGGGGCGGGGCCCCCGGATGCCGCGTGGCCCGGTGCGCGCGCTCCGTGACGGGTTTCCCGCCGCGTTCACGCTGAAGAGTCCGACGGAAGCGTCCACCTGTCCCGGGAGATCCCCATGAACCTGTCGTCCCGCCCCACGAGCCCGCCCTCCGAGCGGCGCGCACGCGCGCTCCTCCTCGTCCTCGCGGTCGTCGTCGCCGGTTGCGGTGGCGAGGCGACGCCGGATGGGGACGAAGCTCCCCGATCCGGCCCTGCCTCGGCGCCCGCCGTCGCGACCCTCGATCTGGGCCCCGACACCTACCGCTTCGATCGGGTGAGCTGCGACCTGGACGACCGGGTGCCCGACGACCTTCTCCTCCAGGCCACCGGCACCGCTCCGGAGGGCCGGCGTGTGCACCTGGAGGTGGAGCGGCGCGAGGTCGGAGGCCTGATCCGCGACCGTGTCTCGGTCTCCTTCGGGAGCATCGTGGACGGAGACCAGTGGAGCGCGACCGCGAGCGCGCTCCCGGACGGTGGCTGGGCCACGAGCCCCGCGGGGGGTGAGCCGCTCGATGGACCCCTGGTGGTCATCGAGGGCGACGAGCTACGCGCTGCGGGCAGGTTCAGGCACGAGACGCGGGACGAGGCTCGGGAGGGCGGGTTGCTCGCACGCTGCGCCGGCTGAGGATCGTGAGGCGCCGCCGGGGGCTCAGGGGGGCGGGAACCACGGGATTGCACAGGAGTGCCCTGATCGTCGTCCTGGCGCTCCTGATAGTGTCCGGGACGCTTCGTGCGCAGTGGTCCACCAAGGACTTCCAGGCGCTCAACGTGGAGCCGGCGGGCGAAGTTCCCCTGGGCGCCTTCGTGACGCTCCTTCGCCAGGCTGACATCGACCTCGACAATCCGTTCGACCTGGATCTCTGGAGGACCGTACCGCTCTCCGCGACGACCAGGCTGGCCCTCGAAACCTACCTTCACGATGTGGCCGTGCGGCTGGAGGAATGGGGGTTCCCGGAGCCCGCCCTGGAGCCCGTGGTCGAGCTCGATGGGGGCCGCCGTGTCTACAGGGTCTACCTGGTCCGGGACATCCCGTACGAAGGGGCGACACCGTCGGGTGAATACATTCCGCTGGGCTGCCTGCCCTCCAATGAGCCCGTACTCCTGCTGGACGCCGATGAGATCCTGGACGAGTCCGGCGCCGTGACGGCGTCGGGACTCTCGACGATCGGTCACGAGCTCTTCCACGCCGTTCAGGGCGGAGCCCCGTTCTTCGGGAGGTCGCTGACCTCCTGCGAGGACGTCGGGCACTGGATCCTGGAAGGACAGGCCGAGGCCGTCGGATGGGACCTGGTGCGCACGCTGCGCCCTGTCGACGTCTCCTCGGAGGGGATGGACGTGTGGGGCCCACGGAGCTACTCGAAGCGCCTCCCTGTCCCGAGGCGAGACCTGAGCGTCCAGGGCGGCGGCAGCGCCTATGAGACCGCGTCCTTCTGGCGCTACCTGGCGGAGTACCGGGCGCTGGGCCATCCGCCCGGTCCCGAGGTGAGCCCGGTCGACTACAGCTACATGGCGGCGATGCTGAAGCGGGGCCCGGTACGCCGCGACTGTCACGACTCCGGGGACAGCTGCGCCTCTGAGCTGCGCTGGCTCGATCTTGGGCTCCAGACGACCTTGGGAATGACGCTGCGTCGACTCTACCCCCGCTTCCTGGACGCCCTCGGCCTATACGGAGAGAGGAGAGCGGGCAACCAGGAGGCGTGGGAGGAGGCCGTCTTCAACCTTCCGCACCGCGACCAGGGACCCGGGTGCGAGCACGTCTATCTCACGCCGGATCCCGAGCGCCGGGTGGTGCACGACGTCGTCGCCCGCTTCGAGAAGGTGGCGGCCGAATGCTGGTCGGTCTTCGTCGAGGGCTTCGAGGACGACGTGACCGTCGAGGTCGAGGTGAAGGGGCCGCCGGGCGCGACCGCCCTGTCCGACCTCGCGGCCGTGGTCGCGGGACCACCCATCGAGGTGGACACGGCCGTGGTCCGCGTCGACCCAGGAACCGGGCAGCCGAGGGTCACCTGGTGGACGGAGGTTCCTCAGGCGCAGGCCCGCCTGTTCATCCTCACGAACGTGGCTCCCGATCCGGTGCGCACGACCGAGATGACCAACCTCCCCATCACTTTCACGGCCGTCGAGCCCTTCGCGGAGATCACTTCCATCACGAGCTCTCCCGGCCCCTCGGGCGCGGACGTCGACCGGCCGCTCGAGGTACGGTTCGACAAGGGCCTGCAGGGCGTGGTCTCCGACGCGGCGACGATGGGTCGGTACGATCCGGCGTTGGCCGAGCCCTGCATGCTGCGGGTCCCGGGCCTCAGCAACGCCGCTGGAGACGGCCTGTCGTTCGGTATGGACCACGAGGGGCCGATCGGGCCGGGCGTCTATCCGGTCGCCGACCACCGGCGGATCGGAATCCGCGAGCCGTTGCCCGCGGGGAGGGTGGACGCGGTCTTCAGGCTGGGATTCCTGAACCAGCCCCCTGCCGAGCAGCTGCAGGAGTTCGTCAGCACGGCGGGGACGCTCACGCTGGAACTGGTGTCCGGGCGCTTCGTCGTGGGAACCCTGGAGGTGGTCGGGGAGAACAGCCGCGCGAGGGACATCGCCCTGGGGCGGAAAGAGCCTCCGGCGAACTACCTGCCGAACGCGGTGATCCGCGTGGAGTTCGGATTGCTCATGAGCGATCCGGGTGAGCCGGTGCGGAACAGCGGTGCCAGGGACTGTCTGACTTCGATATCTCCGGGACCTCAGACGGTGTCGGGGAACGGTGGTGGCCCGGCGGAACCGATACAGCCGGGGGCGGACGATCCGGATGACCCCGGCCCGCCGGACGCCCCGGACGCGTCCGCCCCCCCGGGCGCATCGCTCGCGCCTTCGACGGACGAACCGGAGGAGCCGGGAGCGGATCCGTCGACCGATGCGCGGGCGGCCTCCGGCGCCGACGGCCGCCCCTCCGACGCCGCCACGGCCGCGCTCGGGCCGGGCAAGGCGCGCTGGGTGTCGGTGCGTGTGAAGGGGAGGCCCGACCTGTCGTTCCGGGGCAGCGATCTGGATGGCTCGGCCGGCGCCGAGTTCGGCTGCTTCGGGACGGCCGGACCCGCCTCACTCGGCCTCCACCCCGGCCCCTCGGGGCGGACGGCCTCGCTGGGGCTGATGGTCATCTCTTCCCCGGGGATCGCCGAGGGCGCGACAGGCAGCTTCCCGCTCGACCAGGTCCTGTACGTGGTCGGCGGCGGCACGCTGGGCTGGCGGGGGCCGGCCACCCTCGAGATCCGGCGTCACGAGGCTTCCACGGACCGCGGCTCCCGCCGCCTGGCCGGTCGGATTCTCGGATTGAGCGTGATCGATCGGGCGACCGGCGCCCGGCTTCCGGTCGACGCCGGGTTCGACGTGAACGCGGCGTGCGCTCCCTTCGGTCGGTAGCGGCCGTCCGGGGTCTGGGAAGGGTGGCGCGGGCGGGGGCGGGTGGCTCCGGACGTCCCTATAGCGTCGCCAGCGCCTCCAGGCACTCGTCACGGTAGTCGGCCGCGTTCGCCTGCCGGGCGGGCTCGAGGATCGCGGCGGCCGACTCCAGCCAGCGCCGTGCTTCCTCGCGCTTCCCCTGACCCGCCAGGGAACGGCCCACGCGGCATTCCGCGATGGCCGTGGCGTAGTGGCCCTCCGGAAGCGTGGCCCGGAGGATCCGCGTCGCCTCCCGCGAGGCGGCCTCGGCTCCCGCCCAGTCGTCCCGCGCCAGGCGGATCTCGGCCAGGGTCAGGAGCGGGAAGGCGGTCTCGAAGTGGGAGTCTCCCCGCGTCCCCAGGAACATCCGGTAGGCGGCCTCCGAGAGCTCCTCCGCCTCCCGGTGGCGGCCCTGTTCCTTCAGGTTGGCGGCCAGGTTCTGGAGGAGGCCCGCCACGGGCGCGCTCACGTCGCCGTACCGCTCGCGGGAGGCCTCCAGGAGCCGACGCTGCACCGCTTCCGCCGCCTGGTAGTCGTCCATCTGGAGGAGCAGGAGCGCGTAGTTGTTGCGGTTGGCCATCGTGGTCGCGTGGGCCGGACCGAACTCCCGGTCCATCGTGGGAAGATGCGCCTCGTAGAGCCGGCGCGCCTCCTGGACGTCCCCCGTCACCCGGAGCGCGGCAGCCAGCTTGACGCCCTGGATCGCCGTGGCGGAGTGCCCCTCGCCCACCTCGTCCCTCATGAGCTCGTACGCCTGGCGGCCGACGGCCACGGCGGTGTCGGCGCGGCCCAGGCCCAGGTAGCCCTCCCCGAGGCGGCCGAGCGTCCACGCCAACTCCCGGAGCCGCGCCGAGTCGGCGTCCCGGTACAGGCGGACGGCGCGCTCGAGGACCCGGACGCCCTTCTCCACGTTGCCGTCCTGCAGCTCCACGAGGCCCAGGTGCTGGAGCGAGTTGGCCACGGCCGGGTGGCGGTCGCCGTACAGGCTCCTGGACAGCTCCAGGCGGCGCTCCAGGACGGCCCGCGCGGAGTCGCGGTCCTGCATCAGGTCCCCGACCAGGAGCAGGGTCTCGTGGACGGCCGGCGACCGCCGCCCGTACAGCGCCTCCTCGAGACCGAGCGTCTCCTCGGCCAGCTCCCGCGCGGGGTCGACCTCGTCCAGGTCGGCCAGGACCCGCGCCATGGCGCCGAACAGCTGCGCGCGGGCCGCCGGCCGGTCGGCCAGCTCGTCGCGGACCCGGGCGGCACCCTCCAGGATCGCCTCGCGCACGGTGAGGTCGCGCCGCCCCTCGCCGAGCCCGAAGCCGTCACGCGCGTCCGGGGACGTGAAGAAGCTCACGAACGCGTGCTGCACGTCCCGGGCGACGTTGCGCTCCTCCTCCAGCCGCCGGCCCTGGCGGACGAGGGTGAGGATGTAGGCGCCGACCAGCAGCGCGATCACGGCCACGACTGGAGCGACCCACGAGTTCCTCTGCAGGAACTTCCGCGTTCGGTACGCGCGCGACTCGCGGCGGGCCACGATCGGGCGGCCCTCGAGGTGGCGGCGCACGTCCTCGGCCATCTCGACCGCGGATCCGTAGCGCCGGTCGGGGTCCTTGCGGAGCGCCTTCAGGACGATGACGTCCAGGTCCCCGCGCAGGCGGCGGCTGAGGCGCTGGGGCGTGTCTTCGAGGCCGTCCCCTTCGCGCCCGCCCCGGTCCAGCACCGCCTGGCTGGGGGGGACGGGCCGGGTCCGGGTGATCGCCTCGGTGATCGCGCCGGCGCCGGTGCCGGCCACCCGATACGGCCGCTCTCCCGTGAGCAGCCGATAGAGCAGCACGCCGAGCTGGTAGACGTCCGATGCCGTCGTGATCGTCTCTCCCCGCACCTGCTCCGGGCTGGCGTACTCCGGGGTCAGCGGGCGGAAGCCGGTGCGCGTGAGGCTGGCCGCCTCCGGGTCCGCCCCGGGGTCCAGGAGCCGGGCGATGCCGAAATCGAGCAGCTTCACCTGCCCGTCGGCCGTGACGAGGATGTTGCTCGGCTTGATGTCCCGGTGGATGACCAGGTTGGCGTGGGCGTACTGGACGGCCCGCGCGGCCTGGTCGAACAGCCGCAGACGCCCCGCGACCGTGCACCCGTGCGCGGCGCAGTAGTCGGTGATCGGGACGCCGTCGATGTACTCGAGCACCAGGTAGGGCAGGCCGTCGTCGGTGGTGCCGCCGTCGATGAGCCGGGCGATGGCCGGATGATGCAGCGAGGAGAGAATGCGCCGCTCGGCCACGAAGCGGCGCACGAAGTCCTGGCCGCCGACGCCGCGTCGGACGAGCTTCAGGGCGGCCGTCTGCTCGAACCCGCCGCTCTCCCGCTCGGCGAGGAAGACCCGGGCCATGCCCCCCCGGCCGAGCAGCCGCACGAGCCTCCAGGCGCCGATCCGCTCGCCGATCCTGTCCTCGCCGCCGTCGGGGTCGATGAGGCGGTCGTCGGCGAGGGCGCCGGCGAACGCCTCGGGCGCCAGGTCCTCGACCCTGCCGTCCAGGAAGCGCCCGGCTTCCGCATCCGCGGCCAGGAGCCCCTCGACCGCGCGGCGCAGCTCCGGGTCGCCGGCGCAGCGCTCGTCGAGGAAGCCGGAGCGCTCCTCCGGCTCCAGGTCGAGCGTCCGGTCGAACACCTCGTCGGCTTCGTGCCACCTGTCCGCGCCCGGCGACTCCGGCATCTCGGCTCCGGTCTTCGTGGATGGAGAGGGCCGCCTCAGGCCAGCGCCCGATAGAGGTGGGCCCGCGCCCGCCGCCAGGCGCGCTCCGCCGTGCTCAGGGACA
The DNA here is from genome assembly GCA_947581615.1 of Candidatus Humimonas hydrogenitrophica. Classification (GTDB taxonomy): domain Bacteria; phylum Gemmatimonadota; class Gemmatimonadetes; order Palauibacterales; family Palauibacteraceae; genus Humimonas; species Humimonas hydrogenitrophica. Next base: position 640 of record CANPVD010000028.1, on the reverse strand, counting down.
CGCCCAGCGTCTCTGCCGTCTCCCGCATGCTCATACCGCCGAAGAAGCGGCACTCGACCACGCGCTCCATCCGGGCGTCCCTGCGCCCCAGGCTCGTCAGCGCCTCGTGCAGGGCCAGGAGCTCGATCGTCCGCGGCCGCTCTCCCGCCAGCCGGGCGTCGAGCGGGAGCAGCACGGCACCGCCCCCTCGCTTGGCCGCCTTCCGCTCGCGGGCGTAGTCGACGAGCAGGTTCCGGATGACCCGCGCCGAGACCGCGAAGAAGTGGGCCCGGTCCTTCCATGTGGCCGCCTCGTGGTCGACGAGCTTGAGGTAGGCCTCGTGGACGATGGCGGTCGTGTCGAGCGTGTGGTCCGACCGCTCAAGGCGGAGGCGCCGGTGCGCAATGGCCCGAAGGTCGTCGTAGACCAGAGCCATGAGGCGATCGAGGGCGTCCCGCTCGCCGCCCCCCCACGCCTCCAGGAGCTCCGTGATCTCACCCCGGGGGCTGGAAGTCGGGCCGGATTCCGTCGTGCGCAGCATGACCCTCCCCAGCACCGACCTGCGGGGTCCCGGAGTGGGACCCGCATCTCACAGCTTAGCCACGCGCGGCGCGGGCGGACAAGCTCGACTCGGCAGCCCGAGGGGCGGCCGTTGTTACGT
>CANPVD010000027.1 GCA_947581615.1 Candidatus Humimonas hydrogenitrophica | reverse complement strand
GTGGACGGGGAACTGGAACTGGGTCGTCACCTTCCCCGTCTCCATCATGGCCGCGTACTCGAAGCCGTAGCTCAGCCGGAAGGCGCCGCCGTGGTGGAAGTCGTCCCCGATGAACATGTCGGCCGGCGAGGCCTGCGGAGACGTCGCCCTGAGGGCTGGATGCGGGTGCAGCAGGGCCATGACCGTGAGCCAGCCCGGGTAGGACACCCCGAGCATCCCCACCCGGCCGTTGTTGTCCGGGACCTGGTGGACCAGCCAGTCGATCGTGTCCCAGGTGTCCGTCCCCTCGTCGATGCAGGACGAGTCGGCCGCTGCGGGACACGGCGGCCGCTGCATGACGAAGTGCCCCTCCGAGCCGAAGCGCCCCCGAATGTCCTGGAAGGCGAAGATGTAACCGTCCTTGGCCAGGTCCCTGACCGCCACCCGGAAGGCCCGATCGGAGCCGTCCACGCCGTAGGGTGTGCGCTCCAGCAGGATGGGGAGCGGCGCGGACCGGGTCCTGGGCGCGTACAGCACGGTGTGCAGCTTCACGCCGTCGCGCATCGGGATCATGACCTCGCTGCGCCGGTAGCCCAGCGCGGAGGACGCCGCCGTGTCCGCGGCCGCCTGGGCGCGGAGCGCCGGCGCCCGCACCGCCAGGGCCGACAGGAGCACGACCAGGAAGGACGTGATACGCCGGAGGGGGAACGTGCGCATGTCGCTGGCTCCTGGCTCGGGGATTCGGCCTCCTGCCGGGCCCGCGGAGGGCCTCCCGGCCGAGTGGGGAGCCGCGCCCGCGTGCGAGGCGGGCACGGACGAGCCGGTCCGGAAGCGTCGCTAAAGCCTCTGCTGCAGCGCCTGGAAGCGCGGGTCGCTCCGAAGGGAGTCGAGGTCGGTGTCGTTCTCGAGCCATTCCCGGTGGCCGAAGCCATTCTCGATCGCCGCGCCGAGGCACTCGAACGCGCGGTCGCTCATGCCCCCGAGAGCATAGACGCAGGCCACGTTGTACAACACCCCCGGGTCGGTCGCCTCCAGGTCGGAGGCCCGATGAGCCCATTCCATCGCCCGAGCCGTCTGGTCCAGCTGGACCAGGGCGGCCGCTCCGAGCGACAGCGCTCGGACGTCATCCGGGTTGAGCTCGAGGTGGTGCTCCACCACCTCGACGCCTCTTCGCAGCGCGTCCAGGGCCTCTTCGTGGCGACCCAGGCCGTGAAGCGGATTCTGCATCAGCAGGACGGCCTGGTAGTCCTCCGGCCGGACGCGGGAGGCCTCCTGGTAGTGACGCACCGCGTCTTCCAGGCGCCCCTCCTGGAAGCAGGCGCGGGCGTACAGATAGTGAGCCTCGTACAGCTTGGGATTGAGCTCGAGGGCTCGCTCGAACTCGGCCCTCGCCTGTTCGTACTCCCGGCGCAGCGAGAGCGCGAAGCCCCGCGACGCGTGCGATTCCGCGAGGTCCGGATCGAGCTCCAGGGCCCTGGCGCTGGCCGAGTCGGCCCCTTCGAGGTTCGCCTTGCTCCCATCCCAATACATGTACATGAACGAGCAGCAGTCGGCGATCCCCGCATAGGCTTTCGCGAAGTTGGGATCCACCTCGATGGCACGCTCGTACATGCGCCGGGCATACTGGATCCCGGTCCGCCGGAACTGGTGGAAGTACTGGCGCGCGCGGAGATAGAACTCGTACGCCTCCACGTTCTCCGTGGGGGGCCTCTTCTCGATCTGGCGCTTCTCCTTGTCGCTGAGGACGACCCGGAGCGCCTTGACGATGTTCTCGGAGATCTCGTCCTGGATGGCGAACACGTCGTCCAGCTGCCGGTCGTAGCGCTCCGACCACAGGTGGTAGCCGTCGGCGACGTTCACCAGCTGCGCGGTCACCCGCAGCCGGTTGCCGGCCTTGCGCACGCTCCCCTCGAGGACCGTGGTGACGCCCAGCTGCTCGCCCACTTTCCGGATGTCCTGGTTCTTCCCCTTGAAGGCGAAGGCCGACGTGCGGGCCGCCACGTGGAGCGCCTGCACCTTGCTGAGCGCGTTGATGATCTCCTCGGCAACCCCGTCCGTGAAGTACTCGTTCTCGGGGTCGGCGCTCATGTTCACGAACGGCAGCACGGCGATGGACTTGCCGCGCTTGGGGGCAGCCGGGCTCGTCGCCGGCGTCAGCACCTCCGGCGAGCCCAGCGCCGCGGCAAACTGCGCCGGCGTCGGATACCGCTCGCCCGGCTCCTTGGCCATCGCCCGCTGGACCACCTGCTCTAGCGTGTTCGAGACATCGTTCCGCCGCTCGCGAAGCGAGGGAACCGGCGAGGTGAACAGCTGGGCCATGATCGCCTGCTGGGTGCCCGTGAACGGCACGCCGCCGGTGAGCATCTCGTACAGCATCGTGGCCAGCGAGTAGATGTCGCTGCGTCCGTCGATCTCGGCTTCGCCGCCCGCCTGCTCGGGGCTCATGTACTGGGGCGTGCCCACCGAGGTGCCCGTCCGCGTCAGCGTGTCCGCGGCCGCGCTCACGGCCTTGGCGATGCCGAAATCGGTGACCATCGCCTCGCCGTCGTGCAGCATCACGTTCTCGGGCTTGATGTCCCGGTGGACGACCTGCTGCCGGTGGGCGTAGTCGAGCGCGGAGGCCACCGCCCGCGTGATCCCGAGCGCCTCCTCGAGCGGGAGCGACCCCTCGCGCTGCAGTCGCTGGCGGAGCGACTCCCCTTCGACGAAGGGCATCACGTAGTAGAGGAGGTCCCCCGCCTGCCCGGAATCGTACAGGGGCACGATGTGCGGGTGCTGCAGCCGGGCGGCGATCTGGATCTCCCGCAGGAAGCGCTCGGGCCCGAGGCTCAGTCCAAGCTCCGGGTGGAGGACCTTGATGGCCACCGGTCGCCCGTGCCGGATGTCCCGGGCCAGGTACACGGTCGCCATCCCGCCGCGCCCGACCTCGTGCTGGAGGTCGTAACGGCCGGAGAGGGCGCTCCGGAGACGGTCGGCGAGTTGCTCCATGGGAGTGGACACGCTGCCGGTTGACCTCGATCGAGAGAGGGATCCACGTGCCTCCTGTCTCCCGGGCGGATGCCCGCTTCGCAACGTAGGATGACGCCTGTCGCCCGGGCAAGACGGAGGCGACGGACGATCCCGGGACCGAACGGCCGCCCCCATCGCCTATACCACCGCCGGGAGACCCTTCACCGCTCCAAGCCGCACCGCCCCCTCGTCACGTGCCCCCCATTCCCGCACATTCGTGGTTCCGTCCCCACGAACCCCTGCGAGCGAGGCCCATGGACGTCTTCGAAGCGATCGCCGCCCGCCGTTCGATCAAGCAGTTCACCGACCGGCCGATCGAGCGCGAGGAGCTCGACCGTCTCCTGCAG
>CANPVD010000026.1 GCA_947581615.1 Candidatus Humimonas hydrogenitrophica | reverse complement strand
GGCGGCCACCAGGTCTCCTTCGTGGACCAGGAGGTCCCGCACCCAGGCGGTCGGGAAGTCCAGGGAGAGGGACTGCCAGCTCGCGCCGTCGTCGAAAGAGACGTACAGGCCGCGGTCCGTGCCGGCGTACAGGAGCCCGGCCTTGTGGGGGTCGGCCCGTACCACGGTGGTGTACTCGTCCCGCGGGATGCCGGCGTCGATCCGGCTCCAGCTCCGGCCCCCGTCGGTCGTCTTCAGGAGGAGAGGCTCGAACCGGTCGATCCGGTGCAGGTCCACCGCCGCGTACGCCACGTCGCTGTCGGCGGGCGACAGCGCGATGGCGTTCACGCGGCCCCAGGCCGGGATCTGTTTCGGGGTGACGTCGCGCCAGTGCGCCCCGCCGTCCCGCGTGACCTGGACGAGCCCGTCATCCGTCCCCACCCAGATCGTACTCGCCGAGGTGGGCGAGGGGGCGATCGTGTAGATGACCCCGAAGCCGCAGGCGCGGGCCGTGGCCCGGTCCGGATCCCGGCACGCCCCGGCCGACGGGGCCCCGTCTCCGGTCACCTTCCCGCTCAGGTCGGGGCTCACGATCTGCCAGTGGTCCCCGTCGTCGGTGGAGCGGAAGAGGACCTGCGCGCCGAAGTACATGGCGTGGTCCACGGGAGAGAACTCGAGCGGGCTGATCCACGTGTAGCGGTACTTGACGCTGGTCGGCCGCGCCCCGTAGCTGGACACCGGCCACGGGGAGACCTCGGCCACCTGCCGCGTGATCTCGTCGAAGCGCGACACGTGGCCCCCCAGCCCGCTCCCGAACACCAGGTCCGGGTCGCCCGGCTTGGGCACCATGTAGTCGCGCTCGTCGCCGCCCACCGGGTGCCAGTCCCGGAGCTCGATGACGCCGTAGGGTCCGCGGCTGGCGATCTCGACCGTGCCGTTGTCCTGCTGTCCGCTGTAGATCCGGTAGGGGAAGCGCTGGTCGGCGGCCAGGTGGTAGAACTGGCCGGTGGGCTGGTTGTACCAGCTCGACCAGCTCGCGCCGCCGTTCACGGTGACGGCGGCGCCCTGGTCGGCTCCCGAGATCATGTGGTCGGGCGCCGCGGGGTCGATCCACATGAAGTGGTAGTCGTCCCCGCCGGGCGAGCCCTTGAAGATCGTGAAGTGGGCGCCGCCGTCGTCCGACCGGTGGATCGAGCGCCCCATGACGTAGACCACGCCCGGGTCGTTCGGTGCGACCGTGATCCGGCTGAAGTAGTCGTTGGCCAGCTCGGGGTCGTCGTTCACGAGCTTCCAGCTCTGGCCGCCGTCGTCGGAGCGGTAGAAGCCGTCGCCGCCGCCCGGGGCGATGACGGTGGCGTACAGCCGCTGCTCGCCGCTCCCCTGCGGCACGGCCAGGCCGATGCGGCCCAGCGGTCCCTTCGGCAGCCCGGTCCCCGGGAGGCGAGTCCAGGTCTCGCCCCCGTCCTCGCTCCTGTAGATGCCCGAGCCGGGCCCGGCCTGGGGGATGAAGTAGTCGAGGTAGGGATGGAGCCGCATCTGCCAGGCGGCCGCGTACACGACCGCGGGGCGCTCGGGATCGCGGGCCAGGTCCACCACGCCCGTGTTGTCGTCGATCTTCAGCACCTGCTTCCAGGTCCGGCCGCCGTCCCTGGTCAGGTAGATGCCGCGCTCGGGGTTGGGGCCGAACTCGTGCCCCAGGGCGCCGACCAGCACCCGGTCCGGGTTCTCCGGGTCCACGAGGATGCGGCCGATGTGCCGGGTGGCGTCCAGGCCCAGGTGCTTCCACGTCCTTCCGCCGTCGTCCGAGCGGTACACGCCGTTCCCGGCCATGGCGTCGTAGCGGATGGTGGGCTGCCCCGTGCCGACGTAGATCACGTCCGGATTCGAGGGCGCGATCGCCAGGGCGCCGACCGAGGAGGCCCGCTGGTGCTGCATGAGCCCCTGCCAGGTGCGGCCCGCGTCGGTGGTCTTCCACACGCCTCCCCCCGCCGAGCCGAAGTAGAACGTGTTCGGCTTCCCGGGCACGCCGGCCGCCACCGTCGCCCAGCCGGCCCGGTAGGGGCCCACCAGCCGCCAGCGCATGCCCGCGTACGCGGCGGGCGGCACCGAATCGGGGCGGGTGGCCCCGGACGCCGCGGTGGAGCGCGTGAGCGGCGCCGTGGCCCCCGGGGCCGGGGCGGCCGCGGACTGAAGGGCGAGCAGCGCGGCGAGCAGGCAGGCGAGGGACGTCATCGTGGGGACTCCGTGGTGGTGTTCGTGGCGTCGAAGGCCGGGGCGCCGATGGGAGGCAGGCCGGCCTTTCTGAGTCGTGCGTCGAGGGCCGGGAGCTCCGTCCGCAACAAGGCCTCCCAGCGCCCCCGGGCGCTTCGCAGGCCCGCCTCCTGGCGCGAAAACGCCTCGCGGGTCTGGGCCGGCGGCTCGCGGTCGGCGCTCTGCACCACCGTCTCCAGCGATGCGAGGCCGTCGGGCAAAGCCGCCGCGGCCGCCATCACCTGCCGGCGCAGGCGCCGGGCGGCGTCGGCCAGCCCGGCAGGCAGATCCCCGCGGGCCGCGAGTGGCGCGAGGCGGCCGGCCAGACGCCCGGCGTCGCGGGCGATCCCGGTCCGTTCGGTCAGGGCGTCCCGGACCGCGAGGGCCAGGGAGACCTGGTCCCGGAGCGCGGCCTCGGAGACGTGGACGCGAGGATCGAGCGCGACCTCGAGCGGGACCTCGACCGTGCGGCCGTCGGCGGTGAGCCGGACCCGGTACGTGCCCGGGACGGCCAGCGGGCCCTGCGGCTCCATCACCGTTCCCTTTCCGGCGATGGCCGCGATGCTGAAGTCGCGCGCCGCGAGAGGCGGCGGAGCCCAGCGCAGGTCCCACACGAACCGGTGATGGCCGGGCGCGGCACCGGGGATGTGGGAGCGCGGCAGCCAGTCGGAGGTGAAGTAGGTGGGAGCGGGAGGCGAGAAGGGCGCCTCACGGCTCGAGTAGCCGCGCACCGTGTCGCCCGCCGCGTCCAGGATCTCGATGCGGACCGGCCCGGAGGTCCCGGCCGGGAGCCAGTAGTCGAGGATGGCGCCCGCCGGCGGGTTCTCCCCCTGCGGGAATTCGGCGGGCAGGGGTGTGTCGTTGTTCTCGCTGCGTCGGAGCCGCCAGGCGCGGGCCGGGCGGTACAGGTGCGGCGCGGATCCCATCGTCTCCGGGGCCACCTGGCGCAGGAGGGAGAGGTCGTCCAGGATCCAGATCGAGCGTCCGTGCGTGGCCGCCACCAGGTCCCCGTGCGCCACGGCCAGGTCCCGGACCGCCACGGTCGGCAGGTTGAGCTGCAGCGACCGCCACCGCCCCCCGTCGTCGAAGGAGACGTACACGCCCTTCTCGGTGGCGGCGTACAGGAGGCCCCGCCGGACCGGATCGGCCCGCACGGCCCGCACGAACGCTCCATCCGGGATCCCGGATTCGATGCGCGTCCAGTGGGCGCCCAGGTCGCGGGTGCGGTAGATGTGGGGCGACAGGTCGTCGAGCCGGTGGCGGTCGATCGCCGCGTAGGCGGTCGCCGAGTCGAACGGCGACGCCTCGAGGACGCTCACCTTGCTCCATGGCCCGAGGTCCGGCGGCGTCACGTCCCGCCAGTGCGCACCGCCGTCCGTGGTGAGCTGGACCCGGCCGTCGTCCGTCCCCGCCCACACCAGGCCCTCGCGCACCGGGGAGGGGGCGATCGAGTATACGACCCCGTGTCCGCGGGCCGAGGCGTTGGCCGCCGACAGCGGCCCCCGCCCCGTGTCGGCCGGCGTCCCTCGGGCCGCCGCGGCGCCGGTCAGGTCCGGACTCGCCTCCTCCCAGTGCAGCCCCCCGTCCCGCGTCCTGAGCACCATCTGCGCGCCCAGGTAGAGGCTGTGCGGGTCGAGCGGGTCGAACACGATGGGCGATGTCCAGGTGAAGCGGAAGCGGCGCTCCGAGAAGGGCGTGTAGAAGCTCGCCGCCGGGGCCGGGGAGACGTCCTGGCTCTGGCCCGTGGAGCGGTCGAAGCGGTGCACGGTCCCGTACGTGTCCCCGGCGTAGGCCATCCCCGGGTGCAGCGGATCGGGCGCGATGTAGCCGGCCTCGCCGCCGCCGGCCGAGATCCAGTTCCGGAAGGTGATGCGGCCATAGTCGTCACGGCTGTCGATGACCACGTTCCCGGCGTCCTGCTGGGCCCCGTAGATCCGGTAGGGGAAGTGGTCGTCGACGCTGACGTGGTAGAACTGGGCCGTGGGCTGGTTGTACCAGCTCGACCAGGTGCGCCCGCCGTCCAGGCTCAGGGTGGCGCCCTGGTCGACGCCGGCGATCATGCGCCGCGGGTCGGTGGGGTCGATCCACAGGTAGTGGTAGTCGTCCCCGCCCGGCGATCCCTTGATGGACGTGAAGGTCTTCCCGCCGTCCGGGGACCGGTACAGCCCCACCTTGGGGAGGTAGACGACGTCCGGGTCCTTCGGGTCCAGGAACACGCGGCCGAAGTACCAGCCGCGCGCCGTGACGCGGGAGTCGGCACTGACGCGGCGCCAGGTCGACCCGCCGTCGTCCGAGCGGTACAATCCGCCCTCCCCGGGGGCGTCCACGATGGCGTAGACGCGCTCGCCGCCCGCCGCGACGGCCACCCCGATGCGGCCGACGCCCTCGGAGGGGAAGCCCCCGCCCATCACCTGCGTCCAGGTCTTTCCGCCGTCGGTGGAGCGGAACAGCCCGCTGCCGGAGCCCTCGACGGGCGGATACTGGCTCCAGGGGGGACGCTGCATGGCCCACAGGGCCGCGTACACGAGGTCGGGGTTCGAGGGATCGGCGGCCAGGTCGATCGCCCCCGCCTCCGGACCGCGGTAGAGCACCTTCGACCAGCTCTTCCCCCCGTCGGTCGTGCGGTACACGCCGCGATCCGGGTTCGGCCCGTAGGCGTGCCCCATGGCCGCGACCAGCGCAACCGCGGGGTCCCGCGGGTCGACGAGGATCTTCCCGATGTGCCGCGTGTCCTCGAGGCCGACGTGGGTCCAGTGCGCCCCGCCGTCGGTGGACCGGTACACGCCGTCTCCGTACGTCATGTCGGAGCGCATGTCGGCCTCGCCCGTGCCGACCCACAGCACGCTGGTGTCCGACGGGGCCACGGAGAGGGCGCCGATCGAGGGCGCCACCTGGCCGTCCGAGATCGGCTCCCAGGTGAGCCCTGCGTTGGTGGTCTTCCACACGCCCCCGTCCACGGCGCCGAAGTAGAAGGTGCGCGGGCTGGCCGGAATCCCCGCCGCCGCCAGCACACGGCCGGCCCGGAAGGGCCCGATCAGGCGCCATCGCATCCCCGCGTACGCCGAGGTCGGGATCGTGTCGACGGCGGCGCGTAAGCGTGCCGCGAGGGACGTGCCCGCCGCGATGGGGGCCGGCCGGGCCTGGAGGAGGACGGCCGTGCCGATGAGGCCGCCGAGGACGAGCGCCAGGGAAGCCGTCCGGCCTCGACCCGCCGCTCGGGAAGTTCGCACGCGCATCGCACCACTCCACCGCTATGGGAAGGCCCCTGCCGCGCCGGGGCACGCCAAGATGCGAGGGCCCGCCGGGCGCCGACAAGCGCCCTTCCGCCGCCACCCCCGAGCCTGCTGCGCCGGCCGCCTCCCGGGCGTGCGGGGCTGTACGGAGCGAGCGGCGCCACCCAGATTGGCTCCGCGGCCGTTCCCCCGACCGCCGCGGCCGTCTCCCGCTCCGTGCACTCGGGTCTCGTCGGGCCCGGCTCGGGTGCGGTGCCCCTGTTCGAGGGCCTCGAGACGCCCCACCGACGGACCGCCACCTCGCCCGCGGTGCGAGAGGAGGGGGCCGGTTGGCTCTCGCGCCTCGGGCTCGAGGGCCCGCCCGCCACCGCCTTCGTGCACACCGACTTCACCTGGGACTTCGGCTTCGCCCGGGTGAAGAGGTAGTTCGGACAGGTCGGCGGCCCCCGCCGGCCTTCGGCGCCGGCTCCGCAGGCCGGTGTAGCGTCCGCGCCACGGTCGGGCGTGCGACTCGCCCGGGTGACGCGCGGGATCTCTGCCACCCCCGGCCCGGCGCCGGACCGGGGACCGCGCCGCGGCGGCCTCCCCGGCGCCTTCCGCGGGCGCCCGGGATCACCCCCCTCCGCGGACGCAGTCGTGGCCGGGAACCTGCAAGGGTCGTGGGCGAGAGGCCGCGTCGCCGGATCCCGATAGAGACAGATCGCCTGCTGGAGGAATCGATGAGTGAGTTCGTGCGCTGGTTCGCCGATGTCGGTGCGGACGATGTCGGAAGCGTCGGAGGCAAGAACGCCTCCCTCGGAGAGATGATCCGGACGCTGTCGGAGAAGGGGATCCGGGTGCCGGACGGCTTCGCCGTGACGGCCGACGCCTACCGGTACTTCCTCGAGACGAACGACCTGGACGATCGCATCCGAGAGCACCTGGCGTCCTGGAAGGAGGGCCGGCACTCCCTCTCGCACACGGGCGAGTCGATCCGCTCGCTGATGCTCTCCGCGCACGTCCCGGACGACCTGGCCGAGGCGATCCGGGTGGCGTACCGCGAGCTGGGCGAGCGCTTCGGCGCGGAGGAGGTCGATGTCGCCGTGCGCTCCAGCGCCACCGCCGAGGACCTGCCGGACGCGAGCTTCGCCGGCGAGCACGAGACCTTCCTGAACATCTCCGGCGAGGAGGACCTCCTCGAGGCCACCCGCTCCTGCTTCGCCTCGCTGTTCACCGACCGCGCGATCAGCTACCGCGACCACCACGGCTTCGAGCACCTCGAGGTCGCGCTCTCGGTGGGCGTCCAGAAGATGGTCCGTGCCGACAAGGGCGGCGCCGGCGTGGCCTTCACGATCGACACGGAGACCGGGTTCCCCCACGCCGTCCTCATCAACGCGGCCTACGGCCTGGGCGAGGCGGTGGTGGCCGGCACGGTGACGCCCGACCAGTACGTGGTGTTCAAGCCGCTCCTCCAGAACCCGGACCGGATCCCGATCCTCAGCAAGGACCGGGGCACCAAGGAGCTCAAGATCGTCTACCGGGACCACGAGGGTCTGTCCAGCGCGCGCTCGGACGAGCGCACGCGCGTGGTCGAGACCTCCCTGGACGAGCGCTTCTCCTACGTGCTCTCGGACGACGAGATCCTCCAGCTGGCCCGCTGGGCGGTCCAGATCGAGGAGCACTACGGGCACCCGATGGACATCGAGTGGGCCAAGGACGGCGAGACGGACCAGCTGTTCTTCGTCCAGGCCCGCCCCGAGACCATCCACTCGCGCAACGGCAGCGGCGCGTTCCTGAACTACCGCCTCACGGAGGAGGCCGAGCCGCTCGTCACCGGGCTCGCCATCGGGAGCGCCGTGGCCACCGGGGAGGTCTACCGCATCGAGCGCGTCGAAGAGATCGACCGCTTCCCCGACGGCGGCATCCTGGTCACCCGCATGACCAACCCGGACTGGGTGCCGGCCATGCGGCGGGCCGCGGGCATCGTCACCGACCAGGGCGGTCGGACGTCCCACGCCGCTATCGTGAGCCGGGAGCTGGGCATCGCGGCGGTGATCGGCACGGGCGACGCCACCCGAACGCTCGAGGACAAACAGGCAGTGACCCTGTCCTGCGCCGAGGGGGACGAGGGCTTCGTCTACGACGGAACCCTCGAGTACGAGACGGAGGAGCTCGACCTCACGGACATCCCGGAGACCCGGACCCGGATCATGCTGAACATGGGGAGTCCGGCGGACGCCATGCACTGGTGGCGACTGCCCACGCGCGGCGTGGGACTGGCCCGCATGGAATACGTGATCAACAACGCCATCAAGATCCACCCGCTGGCGCTGGTCCACTTCGAGGACGTGGAGGATCCGGGCGCGCGGGCCCAGATCAACGAGCTCACGGCGGGCTACAAGGATCGCACCGAGTACTTCGTGGACCGACTGGCCTGGGGGATCGGCACGATCGCGGCGGTGCACTATCCCGACCCGGTCATCGTGCGCATGAGCGACTTCAAGACCAACGAGTACGCGGACCTGATCGGCGGCGCGCAGTTCGAGCCCACCGAGGCCAACCCGATGCTGGGCTGGCGTGGAGCGTCGCGCTATTACAGCGACGAGTACCGGGAGGGCTTCGCGCTCGAGTGCCGTGCCATCCACAAGGCGCGGGAGGAGATGGGGCTCACCAACGTGGTGGTGATGATCCCCTTCTGTCGCACGCTCGAGGAGGCGGACCGGGTGCTGGAGGTGCTGGCCGAGAACGGGCTCGAGCGCGGCAAGGACGGCCTCGAGGTCTACGTCATGGCCGAGATCCCCTCCAACGTGATCCTGGCCGAAGAGTTCGCCGAGCGCTTCGACGGCTTCTCGATCGGCTCCAACGACCTCACCCAACTCACCCTGGGCGTCGACCGGGACGCCGCCCGGCTGGCCTACCTGTTCGACGAGCGCAACGAGGCCGTCCAGCGCACCATCCGGGACCTGATCACCCGGGCCAAGAACGCGGGCTCGAAGGTGGGGATCTGCGGTCAGGCTCCCAGCGACCATCCCGAGTTCGCGGCGTTCCTGGTGGAGGCCGGGATCGACACGATCTCGCTCACGCCCGACAGCGTGCTGGGCACGCTCCGGCGGGTGGCCGAGATGGAGAAGGAGCTGGGCATCGAGCCCGGACGCGCGAACGGGGCGGGCAAGGCGGCGCGCTCCTCTGCCCTCGCCGAGCGTCCCGAAAGGGCTGCCGCGGCGCCGTCGTCGTGAGGAACGGGCCCGCGCGCGGCTCCGGCCGCGCGCGGAGCCCGCTCCGCGCCGCACAGCGAGTCCGCTTCCACCCATCTCGGCCCGCAGGACGCTCCCCGCGTGGGGATGTCCCCGGCGTGCAGTACCGTGTGTTCCCCCACGAGGACATCCGGAGTCTCCCTACAGCCCGGAGGGACGCGACGCCCCACTGTGCAACGCATCGAAGGAAGCGGCAGAACTCGCGCACGGGCGGCGGGCGCCCCACGGTCCGGTCGGAGGCCCCCATGACGGAATTCGGTTCGCGGTGGAACGGACGGGAGCCCAGCTGGGACGTGATGCTGCGCGAGCGTCAGGTGACGCGTCGGCTGGAGCGCGAGCGCCGTGTGTCGCCCCTCACTCCGGTGGAGGCGAAGGCCGTCCGGGAGGCCATCCGGGCTGTCCTGCGGGGGCCGGGCGCCCCCTCGGCCTACGGCATTCTCCGGCGCTTCGACCAGGGCGACGGCGCCTTCGACAGCCGCCACCTGGACCTCCTCCGCGAGGTCGAGCGGCAGGTGAGCGAGCGCCGCGGCGGCCGCGCCGGCACCGTGGCCGCCGAGCGGGCCGAAGACCTGGAGGTCGTCGGAGTCTGACTGGTGGCGTGAAATCGGGGTCCGGGCCCCCTACCTTCGGGGAGACCGCGAAGCGCTTCACGGACCCCGAGACGATGGATCGACCGACGACCCTTCCCCTCCTGGCCGACCTCCTGCGCGACCGGAGCCTGGTGGTCCTCACCGGCGCCGGGGTCAGCACCGAGTCCGGGATTCCCGACTATCGCGGCGCCGGCAAGCACGAGCGCGTCCCCATGCCGATCCGCTACCAGGAGTTCGTGCGGAGCCGCGAGGCCCGGAGCCGCTACTGGGCCAGGAGCGCGGTGGGCTGGCCGCGCATGTCGAGCGCCCGCCCCAATCCAGGACACCTCGCGCTGGCGCGGCTCGAGCGGGCTGGCGTCGTCCGCGGAATCATCACCCAGAACGTGGACGGGCTCCATCAGGCCGCCGGGAGCCGGCGGGTGGTCGAGCTCCACGGCACCCTGTCCCGCGTGCTGTGTCTGGAATGCGGGGCGCCGGAGGCCCGCTCGGGGGTCCAGGACCGGCTCCGGGGGCTGAACCCGGGCCGGCTCCGACCCGACCGGGACGCCGAGCTCCGGCCGGACGGCGACGCGGAGCTCCGGCCCGACGGCGACGCCGACCCGGGCGGCGCCGACCTCCGCGCCTTCCATTTGCCCGGCTGCCGCCGCTGCGGGGGCGTCCTCAAGCCGGACGTCGTGTTCTTCGGCGAGAACGTGCCGCGCTCCACCGTGGAGCGGGCGTGGCGGCTGTTCGGGGAGGGCGAGGTCCTCCTGGTGGCCGGCTCCTCACTCACCGTCTACTCCGGCTACCGGTTCGTGCGCCGCGCCGCCGAGCAGGGGAAGCCCGTGGCCATCGTCAACGTGGGCGACACCCGGGGCGACCCGCTGGCCGAGGTCCGCGTGGACGGATGCACGGGGGAGGTGCTGCCGCGCCTTGCCGAGGCGCTCCTGGGCGCCGTCGGGGGTGACCGCCGGACCGCCTGAACGCCGGGCGGCCCGGCGCGGCGCCCGATGCACGAAGGCCCCGCCGCGGCGGGGCCTTCGCGTGTCCGGTGGTCCCGGCGCGCGCCCGCGCCGGCCCTTCGCCGCGCCCTCTCTCAGGCCGCGGGCGGCTCTCCGGCGGCCGCTTCCCGCCTCTGCCGCAGCTGGCTGTTCCGGATCCCGTACGTGAAGTAGAAGACCATGCCGAGCACGAACCAGATGAGCAGCCGCAGCCACGTCACCATCGGAAGGGACGCCATCAGGTAGAAGGCCGAGATGGCGCCCATGGGCGCCACGAACCATACCCACGGCGTCTTGAACGGCCGGGGGAGCTCCGGCTCCCTCACCCGCAGCACCATGATCCCGATCGACACGATCACGAAGGCCAGCAGCGTGCCGATCGACACCAGGCTGGCCGCGTCGCGCACGGGCAGGATGGCCGCGAAGAAGGCCACGACCGTGCCGGTCACGATCGAGGTGATCCACGGCGTCCGGTACTTCGGGTGGATCTTGTTCACGAACTGCGGCAGGAGCCCGTCGCGCGACATGGTCCAGAAGATCCGCGACTGCCCCATGAGCATGACCAGGATCACCGAGGAGAGTCCCGCGATGGCCCCCAGCTTGATGATGCCCGACATCCAGCCCAGCCCGGCGTGGTCGGCGGCCAGCGCGATCGGGTCCGGCACGTCGAGCTGCTTGTAGGGAACCACGCCCGTCGCCACCAGCGAGACCACGATGTAGAGGACCGTGCAGATGAGGAGGGAGCCGATGATGGCCTTGGGCATGTCCTTCTGTGGGTTCTTCGCCTCCTGCGCCGCCGTGGTGATCGCGTCGAAGCCGATGTAGGCGAAGAACACGATGCCGGCGCCCGCCATGATCCCGGTCCACCCGAACGCCTCGCGCGTGCCGGCGTTGGGCGGGATGAAGGGGTGCCAGTTGGCCGGGTTGATCGCGGCCACGGCCCCGCCGATGAACAGCAGCACCACGGCCACCTTGATGAACACGATGATGTTGTTGGCGGTGGCCGACTCGCGGATCCCGAGCACGAGCAGCGTGGTGACGCAGAAGATGATGAACACGGCCGGCAGGTTGAAGATGGCGGTGGCGTGGGGCAGGGCGGCCACGTTCACGCCGCCCTGCGTGAGGCTGTGAGCCAGGTCGGTACTCATCACCTGCCAGCCGTGCCCGGGGACCTCGATGAGGTGCGTGCCCCGCGCGGCCTGCACCTCGGGCGGGATGTAGATCCCGATCCCGTCCAGGAACGACACCACGTAGCCGGACCAGCCGATGGCCACGGTCACGGCGCCGAGCGCGTACTCGAGGATGAGGTCCCACCCGATGATCCAGGCGATGAGCTCGCCCAGGGTGGCGTAGCCGTAGGTGTAGGCGCTGCCCGCCATGGGGACGAGGGAGGCGAACTCCGAGTAGCACAGGGCCGCGAAGATCGAGGCCACGCCCGCCAGGATGAAGGAGAGGACGACGGCCGGACCGGCGTTCTGGGCCGCCACGGTGCCGGTCAGCACGAAGATGCCCGTGCCGATGATCGCGCCCACCCCGAGCAGGGTCAGGTTGAGCGCGCCCAGCGCCCTCCGGAGCGTTTTGTCGGTGAGCGCCTCTTCCTGGAGCTCCGTGACCGTCTTTCGACGAAACAGGTTCACGTGCGCCTCCACGGCTCGCCCCGGGCGAGCCCCTCGGGTGAGTCCCATCGACGTGTCCCGGGAGCTCCCCGAGGTGGGGACGGGCTACGTCGCGCCGAGCCCAAGGAAGGGAAAGGGACGGGCCGCCGCGCACAAGAGGCCGTCGCGGCGTCCCGTTCCGCGCCCCGCCCGGGGCGCGTCTACGAAGCCGAGAGCGCCTCGCGGGCCCTGTCCATGCCGGCCGCCACCTGTCGAAGCGTGCCGGCCAGGATCCGGATCTGCTCGGTGGCTTCGTCCCAGCTGCGTTGCTCGATGGCCTCCCGCACTCCCGGCAGCGTCTTGACGCCGTAGCCCGTGTAGAAGCCGGGCGCGTAGATCTGGTGGCGGAACCAGGGGCGCCGCGGAAGCCCGTCCTTCCGGGTCATGCTCTGCTCGAGCCCGCCCAGGATCGTGTTGAGCCGCGCCCGAACGGCCTCGGACGGCGCGCCGCCGTCCCGGCTGGCCGCGGCCAGGGCGCGGTCGTAGGCGGCGGCGCTCTGGTTCAGGGCGGCCACGGCGTTCTGGAGGGGCGAGAAGTCCAGGTACGGCACCCCGGCCTGACTGTCGGGCGCCACGTACGTCTCGCTGGGGTCGTGCGCCAGCCGGTAGGCGTCCGAGGCCACCCGTTCGTTGCGGCGGGCCGTGGCCTTCCGCGTCGAGTCGGCCAGCGCCATGACCTGGTCGGCGTAGCGGGCCACGTCCTTCGCGAACGGCGTCAGCGACAGGGGGAGCACCTGGGCGTCCGCCATGCGCAGGGTCAGCCGGCCCGCCGTCCGCGCCAGGGTGACGCCGTACGCGAAGGACGGGTCTCCGTAGCGGAGGTACCAGTCGAAGGAGTCGTAGGCGGAGTGGTAGATCCCGCCCCGGCTCTCGCCGCCGTAGCCCAGGTTGAGCGAGGCGATCCCCAGGTGCTGGAGGAAGGGCGAGTAGTCCGAGCCCGAGCCGAGGGGGGAAAGGGGCAGCCGCTCGGACTCGCCGCCGGAGCCCGACGCCTCGTCGTCGCCGCGGCCCTCCACGTCGCGCCGGGCCAGGGCCCGGGCCGCCACGCTCACCCCGGTCTCCGGGTCGGTCACCTCGCGCGCCACCTGGTTCACGAAGCGCACCAGCGTACCCGAGCCCCCCACGCCCAGGAAGCCCCGACCGTTGCTGTCCGAGTTGATGTAGAGGACCGCCTTCTTCTCGAGCTCGGCCGCGTGGTCCTCGGCCCACTCCGTCGAGCCGAGGAGGGCCGGCTCCTCGCCGTCCCACGACAGGTAGACGATGGTGCGCCGCGGCCGCCAGCCTGTCCTCGCCAGCGCCCCCACCGCCTTCGCCTCCTCGAGCAGGGCCACCTGGCCGCTCAGCGGGTCCTCCGCCCCGAACACCCAGCCGTCCCGGTGGTTGCCTCGCAGCACCCACTCGTCGGGCCGCTCGGAGCCGGGCAGCATGCCGACCACGTCGTACGCGGTCGCCAGCTTCCAGTCGAAGGCGAGCTTCAGGTGCACCTTCGCCGGCCCCGGGCCGACGTGGTAGGTGATCGGGAGTCCCCCGCGCCAGCCCTCGGGAGCGACCGGACCGGCGAGCGCCGCCAGGAGCGGCTTCGCGTCGGCGTAGGAGACCGGCAGCACCGGGATCTTCATGATCGTGGGCGCCTCCTCCGGCGAGAGCCGCTTCGCGTCGGCCGTGGCTCCCACGCCGGGCGTGAGCGGGTCGCCCGGGTACAGCGGCATGTCCATGACCGAGCCGCGCTGGACTCCCTCGGGCGGGCGGAAGGGTCCGTCCGGCCACGTCTCGCCCTCGTGGTACCCGTCGTCCAGGGGGTCCGAGTAGAGGATGCAACCGATGGCGCCGTGCTCGGCGGCCACCTTGGGCTTGATGCCCCGCCACGAGCCCCCGTAGCGCGCGATGACGATCTTCCCCTTCACGTCGATCCCCATCCGCGCCAGGGCCTCGTAGTCGCGCGGAATGCCCTGGTTCACGTAGACGAGCTCCGACGTCACGTCCCCGTCGGCCGAGTAGGCGTTGTACGGCGGCAGCCGGTGCGCGTAGACGCTCGAGGTCGCGTCGCCCTTCACGGGTGGCTCCCGGAGGGAGGCCTGGAAGCGCGTGGGTGCCACCATCTCCAGCACCCGCTGCTTCGGCGTCGGGAACAGGACCTGGTATTCGTCGATCCGGGTCTGGAAGCCCCACGCCCGGAACAGCGAGTCCACGAACATCGCGTTGACCTTGCCGTGCGGGGAGCCGAGCTGGTTGGGCTCGGAGCTCATCCGCTTCAGCCACGCCCGCAGTTGGGCCGGGTCGAGCAGTGAGTCGAAGCGTGTCTCGAGGGTGCGCTGGCGCGCGGCGGCCTCGGAAGAGAAGCCCAGGAGCGCGGACGTATCGGACGCCGCGGACGCCGGGCGGGGCCCGCGGGACGCGCCGGTCCCCGAGGGGGCCAGCAGCATCAGCGGGAGGATGAGGGCCGGGAGCGCGGGGATCGCAGCGAGACGCATGGGTGCACGGGCCTCCGATCGAGGGTGGTCGTCGGGCTACGAAGGGAGGACAAGGTGGCGCGGAGGACCTCGCCCGGCAACGTGGGCGCGGAGCGGGCCCACCGGGCGCCGGGACGCCCCGGCGCCGGAGGCCGCATCGCGGCTCGGCCGCCGAACGGGACGCGCGCGTGCTGGCGGGCGGGCGCCGGGCCGCGCAGGTTGGGGCGCCGGGAGGAACCGATTTCGCCAGAAGACGCCATGCCCCCTCGCCGGAGCGGCCCCGTGACCCCTCCCACCCCCGGTACGTCGCCCCCCTCCCCGTCCCAGGTTCCCGCCGCCGGTCGGCTGCCGCGGCGCCTGGGCGCGTGGAGCGCCGGGGCCGTCCTGGTGGGCACGACGATCGGGAGCGGCATCTTCCGCGTGCCGAGCACCGCGGCCGCCGAGGTCGGGACCGCGGGAGCCCTGGCCCTGGTGTGGATCGCCGGCGCGGTGGTCGTGGTGTGCGGGGCGCTCACCCTGTCGGAGCTGTCGACCATGCTGCCCGAGTCGGGGGGCATGTACGTGTATCTGCGCGAGGGCTTCGGCCCGCTGCCGGCGTTCCTCTACGGCTGGGCCGACCTCGTGCTCACCAACCCCTCGGCCAACGGCGCCATCGCGGTCATCTTCGCCAGCTACCTGGGAGCCTTCCTGCCCCTCTCGGATCTCGGCGTCCGGGTGGTGGCCGCCGCCGCGATCCTGGGGGTGTCGTTGGCGAACATCCGCTCGGTCCGGTGGGGGGCCGGGCTCGAGAACGCGACCACGGCGGCCAAGGTCCTGGGCCTGCTCGGACTGGCGGGGCTCCTGTTCGCGTTCGGGAGTCGGGCCGGGGGCGGCGCCCTGTCGGCCCCCGCGCGCTTCGCGCCCACGAGGTGGGGCGGCTTCGGCGTGGCGTTGATCGCCGTCCTGTGGGCCTACGACGGCTGGGCCGACCTCGTCAAGATGGCGGGCGAGGTGCGGGAGCCGGGGCGTACCTTGCCCCGTGCCCTTTTGGGCGGCGCCCTCACGGTGGTGGTGATCTACCTGCTCGTGAACGCCGCCTACCTGTATGTCCTGCCGATGGGCCGCATGGCCGCGTCGAAGCTGGTGGCGGCCGACGCGGCCACGGTCGTGTTCGGTCGGGGCGGCGCCACCGTGGTCGCGGGCCTGGTGGCGCTGGCCACCTTCGGCTCCCTGAACGGCTCGACCATGACGGGGCCCCGAGTGTTCTGGGCCATGGCCGAGGACGGGCTCTTCTTCCGCCCCGTGGCGGCCGTGCATCCGCGGTGGCGCACCCCGTGGGTGGCGATCGGTGTGCTCGGCGCGCTGGCGATCGCCTTCGTGTCCTTCCGGACCTTCGAGCAGCTGGCCGACGCCTTCATCCTGGGCCTGTGGCCCTTCTATACCCTGGCCGTGTCCAGCGTCTTCGTGCTGCGCCGTCGTCGTCCGGACGCCCCGCGACCCTTCCGGACGCCCGGCTATCCCTGGGTGCCCCTGGTGTTCATTCTCGCCTCGCTGGGTCTGCTGGCCAACGCGGCCGTGCAGCGCCCGATCTCCACCCTCCTGAGCTTCGGACTCATCCTGACGGGCGTGCCGGCCTACTGGGTGTGGCGAGTCAGGGGAGGGGGGCTCCGCGGCGGGGGCGGGGGAGCGAGCGCCCCCCACGGAGGCGCCGGCTGATCGGCCGTGGACCCCACGCGCCGCCGGAGTCGATCGGCCGACGCTCCGGCCCCGGCTGGCGGCCGCCGGCCCGGCGTCACACCTTGAGGGAAGACCGCGCCCCTCCAGGCGACCCCGCTTCCCTCTTCCGACGGAGGCACGCATGAGCACCATGGCCGGCCGCAGCATGACCGAGCGTATGAGAGGCGCCGCCCTCCTGGACGTGCCCACGTACGAGGAGGTCGAGCACGACACCACCGCGACCGGACAGGCGGCGGGCGTCGTCGGCCTGGTGGCGGTGGCCAGCGCCATCGGCGCGATCGGCCATGGCGGCCTCGCCATCGGCTTCGGCCTCGTGTGGGCCTTCGTGGGCTGGCTGGTGTGGTCGGGCCTCTGCTATTTCATCGGGACCCGCCTGTTCGAGGGCCAGGCGACCTGGGGAGAGGTGCTGCGAACGGTGGGATTCGCGCAGGCTCCGGGCGTGCTCAACGTCGTCGGATTCATCCCGCTGCTGGGCGGGCTCGTGCGGTTGGCCGTGTTCTTCTGGCTCCTGGCGGCCGTGGTGATCGCTTTGCGCCAGGCCCTGGACATCTCCACGGGCAAGGCGGTCGCCACCGGGGTCATCGGGTGGCTGGTCATGGTCATCCCGATGATGCTGCTGGGCGCCATGGGAGCGTTCCTGGCGCACTAGGCGCCCGGCCGGCTCCGGCGGCACGGTGGCCGGAGGGGGCTCGTGTGGCTAGCTTTGGGAACGGGCAGGGAAGCCCGCCCCGGTCCGGGGCGGCGCGCTGCCCCGGATAGGCAGGGAGACGCGATGGAGACGCGCACCGCCTACTGCTCCGCGTGCGACCGCCCGGTGCCGGTCATCCTCGACCCGGCCGCCGAGGACGGCGTGCGCTTCTCCGCTGAGGACGCGAGCCGGATCATCTGCCTGGACTACGGCGTCCGCTGCACGGGCGCCCTGTGCCCGCTCTTCTCCGTGCGGGACGTCCCGCCCCTCGGCCGCAGCGGCGTGTTCCCGCCGGGCCCGGCGACGGACGGCTCCGGCCGCCGACCCGGACCGCGGGCC
The DNA here is from genome assembly GCA_947581615.1 of Candidatus Humimonas hydrogenitrophica. Taxonomy (GTDB): domain Bacteria; phylum Gemmatimonadota; class Gemmatimonadetes; order Palauibacterales; family Palauibacteraceae; genus Humimonas; species Humimonas hydrogenitrophica. The sequence continues at coordinate 5,844 of CANPVD010000026.1, read as the reverse complement.
GACCGGCCACGGCGCCCCCGCTCCCCCGACCCCGACCCCCCGCGGCCCACCGCCTGAGCCGCCGGCACGCCGCCGGCCCCGGGCGCCAACCTCTCCGGTCCCTTCCACTTCCGCGTCGCTTCCAGGTCCCGGGAGCGACCTTGACGCCCAAATATATTACAAGTAGATTACGAACGTGATTGAGAGGAGATAGATATGGGTTCGTCGCGCAGCCCTCGAGAGCGGGTCTTCACCCTGTTCGGGGATTACCTCCTCCACCGTCCGGGCGCCGTCTGGGCCGGGAGCCTCATCGCGCTCCTCGAGCCGCTCGGGTTGACGGAGGGCGCGGCTCGCACGGCCCTGTCCCGCATGTCCTCCCGCGGCTGGCTCGTCTCGGAGCGGCGTGGCCGCAACGCCTTCTACACGCTCACCCGCAGGGGTCGGGAGCTCCTCGAGGAAGGCGAGGCACGCATCTACCGTCCCACCTGGGACCGGCCGTGGGACGGCACCTGGTGCCTGGTCCACTACTCGATCCCGGAGGAGGATCGCTCTCTGCGCGACAGCCTGCGCCTGCGTCTCTCCTGGCTGGGCTGCGGGTCGCTCGGGAACGGCCTGTGGATCACCCCCCACGACATCGTGGACCGCGTGCGCGGGATCGCGGAGACCCTCGCGATCGAGGAGGGGCTGGAGGTGTTTCGCACCGCCCGCGCCGCCATCGAGAGCCCCGAGGCCATCGTGGCCCGCTGCTGGGACCTGACCTCGGTGCACCGCGACTACCTGGCCTTCATCGACCGTCAGCTGCCGGGCCTGCGCCGCGCGCAGGCCGAGCTCCGGGCGGGCGAGCTGTCGGGGGAGCGGGCCTTCGTGCAGCGCTTCGACCTCGTGCACGAGTACCGGCAGTTCCCGTTCGAGGACCCCTATCTGCCCCGCCGGCTCCTGCCGGAGGACTGGGCCGGCGACTGCGCCGCCGGGCTGTTCCAGCGCCTCCACGACCTCCTCCAGGAGCCGGCGGAGTCCTTCGTGGACGGGGTCCTGGCCCGGGCGCAGGCGGAGACCGATTCGACCGTGACCGTGAGCACCCCCTGAGGCAGCGACCAGCGACCCGCACCATACCGGAGGCGGCACCATGTCCCACTTCGAGTCCAGACCGGCCGGGGCGTTCGACTTCCAGGACATCCTCTACGAGAAGAAGGACTGGGTGGCCCGGATCACGATCGACCGCCCGCACGCCTACAACGCCTACTCGACTCCGGCCCTGCGCGAGCTGGCCATGGCGTTCCAGGACGCGGCCTTCGACGACTCGGTGGCCGCGGTGGTCTACACGGGCTCCGGCACGGACGCCTTCTGCACGGGGGGCGACGTCAAGGAGTACGAGCGGCTCTACACCGACCGGCCGCGCGACTACTGGAAGTACATGCAGCTCTTCCGCGCCTACCTCGAGAGCATCCTGCGCTGCGGCAAGCCGGTCATCGCCCGCCTCAACGGCATGGCGGTGGGCGGCGGCAACGAGTCGCAGATGGCCTGCGACCTGGCCCTGATCGCCGAGCACGCGTGGATCGGGCAGGTGGGCACGCGCGTGGGGAGCGTGGCGGCCGGCGGGGCCACGCAGTGGCTCCCGATCCTGGTCGGGGACCGGCGCGCCCGGGAGATCCTCTACCTGAACGAGCGCATCGCGCCCCAGAAGGCGCTGGACTGGGGGCTCGTGAACCGGGTGGTCCCCTCGGTGGTTCGCGACGGCGCCTTCGTGAACGGCGCCACCCAGGAGGAGATCGAGAAGGCCAGGCGGGGCGAGGACGGCTACGGGCTCAGCCTGGAGGCGCTGGACCGGGCCGTGGACGAGGTGGTGGACAAGCTCCTGGACAAGTTCGCCGAGTGCACCCGCTTCACCAAGCTCCAGGTCAACGTGTGGAAGGAGATGGCCTGGAACCAGACGATCGGTGCCGCCGGGGACTGGCTGTCCGTCCACTACACGGGCTTCGAGCCGTGGGAGGGCATGCGGGCCTTCGTCGAGAAGCGTGCGCCCCGCTACCGGCACCTGCGCGAGCTGGCCGCGGCCGGCGGCTCCAGCGAGTTCGTGTGGGGACCCTACCGGCAAGGCTGTTCCGCCTGCGGCGCCGAGGGCATCCCGACCGGCTTCTCCTTCTGCGGCGCTTGCGGAGCGCCCCTGGACGAGGCGCACGCCAACGGGGGGCCGGCCGCCGGGACGGCGCACGCCGGCGCGCACCCGGCCGGCGGTGCGTCCGAAGGCGGGTCGTGAGGGGAGGGGGCGTCGGCGATGAGCACTCCGGTGGAGACGGGCTCGCGCGTCCGGTGCGAGCGGGATGGGGGGATCCTGCGCCTGGTCCTGGATCGGCCGCCTCTCAATGTGGCCGACGTGGCCATGCTCGAAGCCCTCGATGCGGCGCTGCGCTCCGAGGCGGCGTCGCCGGACACCCGCGTGGTGGTGCTGGCCGGGGCCGGACGGGCGTTCTGCGCCGGCGCGGACGTGGCGGACCACGTGCCGGCGCGCGCCCCGCAGATGATCCGCGTCTTCGGTCGTGTCATTCGTGGACTGCTGGATCTGGAGGTGCCGAGCGTTGCCGCGGTGCACGGGGCGGCGCTCGGCGGGGGCTGCGAGCTGGCGATGGCCTGTGACCTGGTGTGGGCGCGCGAGGACGCGCGCCTCGGTCAGCCGGAGGTCAGGGTGGGGGCCTTCCCGCCGGCGGCGGCCGCTCTCCTGCCGCGGCTGGTGGGGCCGCAGGCGGCCCTCGACCTGGTCCTCACCGGGCGCACGATCGGGGCCGAGGAAGCGCTGCGGATGGGGCTGGTGAGCCGCGTCCTCCCCGTGGACTCCTTCGAGGCCGAGGTCCGTTCGATGGCGGCCGAGCTGGCCGGGCTCAGCCGTCCCGTGCTGGGGGTGGCGCGCCGGGCCGTCCGCGAGGCGATCGGCCGGCCGCCGGGGACCGCCCTCGACCGCGCCGAGTCGCTGTACCTCGAGGATCTCCTCCCGCTCCGGGACGCGGCGGAGGGGGTGGCGGCGTTCATGGAGAAGCGCGAGCCGGCCTGGAGGGACGCGTGAGCCGGCCGGAAACCAGGGAATCGAGAGGTGTGCCGTGAGCATTCGAGACGGTACGGCGGGGGCCGCGGGCCTGGACCCGGGACGCGAGGCGCGCGAGGCCGCCATCCGGGAGCTCCTGCCGGGCTCCGGGGCGCCGCTCGGGGAGACCCTCGCGGCCGTCAGGGAGCTGGTCGAGGACACCACTTTCCCGACCGTGCACGCCTGGCGCCAGGAGGGCGGGAAGGTGCTCGGCCACTTCCAGGTCTACTTCCCGGAAGAGCTGGCGCACGCGGCCGGCATGCTCCCGGTCAAGATGCGGGGCGGCACGGTCGAGCGCCGCGAGGCGGACTCCCACTTCGGCTCCTACATCTGCTCGGTGCTGCGCACCACCCTGGAGCTGGCGCTCACGGGACGGCTGGTCCCCGACCTGTTCGTCACCCACCCGATCTGTGACGCCGCCAGGAACCTGGCCGGGATCTGGGCCCGCAACCTGGACGTCCCGGTGGAGATCCTCTACTTCCCGCAGAATCCGAACTCGGCCTTTTCGGCCGACTACCTGGCCAGCGAGTACCTGCGCGTCCTCGAGGACATCGAGGACGTGGCCGGACGCCGCGTGAGCACGGACGACCTCAGGGGCTCGATCCGGGTGTTCAACGAGAACCGGCGCCTCCTGCGCGCCCTGTACCGCATCAAGCGCGAGGAGCCGTGGAAGCTCCCGGTGGACGAGGCCTACGTGCTCATGGCGGTCGGGGGGATCATCCCGCGGGAGCAGCACAACGCGCTCCTCTCGGAGCTCCTGCCCCGCATCCAGGAGCGCGACGCCCGGCGTCAGGACCGCATGCGCGTGGTGTTCGAGGGCGGCTTCTGCGAGCAGCCTCCGCTCGACCTGCTCGGGGCCATCGCGGAGTTCTGCTACGTCGTGGACGACGACCTCATGATCGGCCTGCGCTGGATCCTGAGCGACGTGCCGCCGCATGCCGCCGATCCCCTGGCCGCGCTCGCCGGCGCCTACCTGGAGCAGTCCTCCTACAGCCCGGTGCAGCACGATCTCAGGAAGCCCAAGGAGAAGATGCTGCTGGAGCGCATCCGCGGCTCGGGGGCGGAGGCGGCCATCGTGGCCGCGGCCAAGATGTGCGAGCCCGGCCTGGACGAGCAGGTGGCCTACTCGAAGGCGCTGGAGGAGGAGGGCATCCCCTTCTTCCTCACGGAGTTCGAGGAGCAGATGAGGAACTTCAGCCACCTGCAGATCCAGCTCGAGACCTTCGTCGAGAACCACCTGCTGTTCGGGGAAACGGCGGCCACGGGAGGCCAGCGATGACCACGACCACCGACATCGTGGGCCGCGGCGCCCGCGAGGGCCGCCGCCTGTTCGAGGGGTGGTTCGACGAGCTCACCCGGACGGCGCAGGAGGGCCGGCCGGCCGCGTACGTGTTCGTCATGGGGAGCCTGTGCGAGATCCTCCGCACCTTCGACCTCCCGGCGGTGTTCCCGGAGATCCACTCGCTGCAGACCGCCGTGCGCCGCGTGGCGGACGAGTTCCTGAGCCAGGCCGAGGACGAGGGCTTCTCCCCGGACGTGTGCGGCTACGTGAAGGCGGACTACGCGCTCCAGCTCCGGGGCGGCGAGCACCCCATGGGGCGGATCCCGCCCCCCTCGATCGCGCTCCTCACCAACGCCTGCAACACCTACCTGAAGTGGGCGGAGATCTGGGAGCGCATGTACGGCACGCCGGTGTTCACCCTGGACGTGCCGGGCAGCCGCCGGCCGGTCAACATCGCCGGCATGGGCCCGTCGCCCGGGGACTCCGGCCCCGGCGCCCGAGCGGCGGACCCGGGCGGCTTCGCGCGCGACCTGCGTTACGTGGAGGGTCAGCTCCGGGAGATCATCGACGCGTGCGAGGAGGTCTCGGGGGTGGCGTTCGACATCGACCGGCTGCGGGAGGTCCTGCGCCTGACCAACGACATGGCCGCCAGCTGGCGCAGGCTCCTCCAGCTCAACCGCCACCGGCCCGCGGCGTTCGACGCCATGCTCGAGGGCACGATCTATCTGGGCGTGGCCAACGTTCTGCGCGGCACCGAGGAGGGCGCGGCGTACTTCCGCGACCTGGTGGAGGAGATGGAGCTGCGGACCCGGGAGGGGCTGGGCCCCCTGGGGGCGAAGGCGGAGGAGAAGCATCGCCTGGCCTTCGTGGGCGTGCCCTGCTACCCCATGTTCCGACGCTTCTACGAGCTGTTCTCGGAGTGGGGCGGCGTGTTCGTCGGCTCCACCTACACCTGGTTCGCCTCGGGCGGCCTGGACGAGGACTTCGAGTACGACCTCGACCGGCCCATCGAGAGCCTCGCCGAGGGGATTCTCCTCACCGTACGCCGGGCCATGGACAGCCTCATGTTTCAGGACCGTGCGCTCATCCAGGCCGTGGACGACTTCGGCCTCGACGGCGTGGTCTATCACCCGGTGAAGAGCTGCCGGACGGTGTCGACCGGCCTGGCCGCCAGCCGCCGCGCGGTGCTCGACGCGCGCGACGTCCTGTGCCTCTACATCGAGTCGGACATGATGGACAAGCGGGTCGTGTCCGAGGCCCAGCTCAAGAACCGCATCGACGCGTTCTTCGAGGGACTCGAGTCCCGGCGCCTACGGAGGGAAGCATGAGCTACGCGGCGGGCGTGGACGTCGGCTCCACGCAGACCAAGGCGGTGATCGTGGACCGGCACGCCGAGATCGTCGGCCGGAGCCTGATCTCCACGGGCGCCGACGTGGTGGCGGCCGCCCAGCGCGCCTACGACCTGGCGCTGGAGGAGGCGGGCGTCGAGGCCGGGCGGGTGGGGGGC
>CANPVD010000025.1 GCA_947581615.1 Candidatus Humimonas hydrogenitrophica | reverse complement strand
CGCGATCCGTGCCAGGAAAGTTGCGTTCAGACCCGTGTCCAGTCGATCTGCTATCGCACCCCACCATCCGCGGTCATCGGTCCGAGCCGACCCGCTCGAGCCGGTAGCGTACGACGAACGGAACGTCCAGGCTCGAGTACTCGACTCCCCAGGCGCGGGTACTCGAGGCGTCAAAGAGGTGGATGGGTCCACTGCTTCGGACTCGAGCCATGCTGGTTCCGTCAGGATCGAGGACGGTCCATGACATCCCGTCGGCAGCGAAGACATCGCGCCTCAGCCAAACGATTCCGTCATGACCGACGACACAGTCCGTCACGGGGGGCTCGAAAGGGGGCACGAAGAGACCGGCCTGAACGGCGCGTCTCGCATCGGCTCGGGACGTAAAGGACGAGGCGAAATCCTGCGCGAGCTGGTCGATCAGACTGTCAGCCTGGTCGGGGTTCACCCTTTGGGGCGTGAACTGTAGCCATCTGGACCACATCTGACGCCCATCCGAGTCGAGCGCAGTCACGCGGAAGCTGTCCACCGATGCGCTCGGGGCGACGCTCCGCTCCACTACGACGATCTCTCGGCCGCGATCTCCGGTCCGCATCAGCGGCGAGTCGTCGTACGGCTGCTGTGACGAGACGAGCATGCCCCCGTCCGGTGTCTTGGAGACGAGACGTGACCGCGTCAAATCCACCGTGGCCAGGGTATCCAGAGGCGCCATGTTCCGGTCGACAAGAAGGACGGGCGCTCGACGACGGTCTCCGCTGACAAGTGCAGGTAGACTCACGCTGACGGGAAGAACCGCGTGACCATGCTCGAGCAGGGCGGCCGCCACACTGCGCGAGAACGGGTATGGGTAGCTGGTTCCGGCCGGGAAAGTTGTGGGGTTCGCAGCGTCCGGCCCGAAAAGCGTGGCTCTCCCGAGACGAGCATCGACGACCCAGAGGGAGTCGCCGAGCCATCCCATCTGGGAGATCGTTCGGAATTCTCCCGGTCCCTCTCCTTCGTGTCCAAGCCTTCCGGTCCGCTTGCCGAACGTATCGAACACGAGTACGGATCCCTGCTGCGGCTGCGCCACGAACATGCGCCCTCGTGGGTCGACGCGGATAGCGTCGACCCACGTCAGCGTCGGTCCGGACCCCACTTCGCTACCGATCCTCAGGTCCGCCACAAGGCGGAAGGTCGGTGTAGATTCGTCCTGACATTCGGCCCGCGCGACGGCCCCGGCGAGCGCAACGAGGACTGGCACGACCACGCGGTGCGCCGCTCTTCGCAGGGTTCTCACCCGAAACTCGGTTGGTGTCGAGGAAGGTAGCTTGCAGCGCCGCATCGATGCTGACGCCGTCGTCTCGAACCGCTCGCCATCACTCGAGGGATGAGAGTGCGAACCGCTGCACGCCACATGGCCGCACTCGAACGGCACCGGCTGGAAGCGAAACTCCGCTCGACGACTCTCGAGATCGAAGCGGCAGAGGTCCACGGACGGTCAGCTCGGCGGCCTCACCGGACCTGAAGAGATATTCTCCCGCCAGACGGCCGCGGTCAAGTGCGCTCCCGTAGCTCGGAGCGAGCGTTACGCAGGGTGAACCCGAAACCTTGCAGCTGTCACCGCCAGACCCGTGATGCTCGTCGCACGTATCGTAGCCGGAGCCCGGGTCGCAGTTGACCGTTTGTGCGTTACATGCGTAGCACTGGGCCGCGAGGGCAACCGGCAGCCCCACGAGAGCCGAGAGGCACAGCAAGGCGGAGAGAAAACGGGCCGTACGCATGAGGCCCCTCCGATCGGCTGGGGGAAGAGAGAGGTCGAAATGTGTGTCAGGATACCCCTCCCACCCTGAGCGCCTGTCAACACGGAGCGCGTCGTCGCTTCTGGGACTGTGGAAGCGGCTGCGTGCTGATCGCACTCGGTGCGTTCCGGGGTGCTGGGCGCGATCGTGGACTGGCTGGTGGAGCACCTGGAATGAGGCGGGCGCCCTACGACGCCTCGCGCGCTTCGACGTAGGCATCCTCGAGCGCGCCGAACGCCGCCAGCGCCGCCTCCAGCCTCCGCTTGCGGAGGTGGCGCGCCAGCCGGCGCAGGCTCCAGCGGCCGACGGCCACCGGCACCGGGAAGGGGAACAGGCGCCCGCGGTCGAGGTCGACCAGGAGGGGCCGGGCGTCTCCCGGCGCCGCCGCGTCCGCGCCGGAGCCACGCACCAGGAAGTTGTCGGCGTGGAGATCGGCGTGCCATCCGCCCGCCGCGTGCAGGTGTGCCGCCGTCTCGCCGAGGGCGCGCATGAGGACCGTCACTCCCGGCTCCCTCGCCGCCGGCCCGGGCGCCCCGCGCCCCAGGACCTCGCTCGCGGGACGCGCCCCCTCCACGAAGCGCGTGACGAGGGCGGCCCGGTAGCCGGGGCCGAGCGCCTCCCGAACGCAGGCCAGCGGCTCGACCACCGGCACGCCCCGGCGGCGCAGGCGTTCGGTGACGACCAGCTCCCGCTCGCCCCGGCGGCCGAACAGGTAGCGCCGGCGGCTGAAGCGCCGGGCCAGTCCCCCGCGCCGGTAAGGACGGACGACGGCCTCGCCCAGTTGCCCGGCCGGCACGATCGCCACCGGGCCCCGGCCCGGGGCGGTGTCGAGGAGCCGGGCGCCCCGCCCCGGCCCGCGTGGTCCGGCGGCCCCGCCCGCGAGGCGCGCCACCAGTTCTCGTGGCTCCAGGGAGGCGGCCTCCAGCAGGCCGGCCGCCTCGAACGCTTCAGCGAAGTCGACCCGCACGAGGGCCGAGCGGCGGCCCTCGCGGCGGACCACGAACCGGTCCGCGAGATCGGCGGGCACACCGGGCTCGGGCTCGGGTCCGGGAGTTGGCGCGGCATCGGGGCTCGTCATGCCCGGAAGATGTCGCGCACCCGCTCCGGCCGCGATGCGGGACCGCGCCGACGGCGCCGCGTCGGCCGGCCGTCCGGGCATGGCGGGTCGGATTTGTACGGCCCGGGCCGGAGCGGTAGCTTTCCCGGCCCATGATCCCTCCTCTCTCCGGCTTCTCGATCGTCAAGAACGCCAGCATCCAGGAGTACCCCGTCGAGGTGGCGCTCCGGTCGGCGCTCCCGCTCGTCGACGAGCTGGTCGTGGACATCGGGATCTCCGAGGACGACACCCTGGAGCGCGTGCGGCGCTGGGCGGAGTCGGAGGGCGGGGGGAAGGTCCGGGTCCTGGAGCGTGACTGGGGCGCCGAGCGGGGCCGCTCGACGGTCGTCCACTCGGAGGAGACCAACGCGGCCATGGCGGCGTGCCGGAACGACTGGGCCCTCTACATCCAGGCCGACGAAGTGCTGCACGCCGACGACTACGAGGCGTTCCGCGAGGCGCTCGCCCGGGCGGAGCGCGATCCGCGCGCCGAGGGGCTCCTGTTCGACTACCTGCACTTCTACGGCTCGCCCGACTGGGTCCTGTGGGGACGGCGCTCGTATCGGAAGGAGGTGCGGGTGGTGCGGCGCTCGAGCGGGGTCCGATCGGTGAGCGGCGCGCAGGGCTTCATGGTCGGGGACCGGAAGCCGCGGGTGCTGCCGGCGAGCGCGCGGGTGTTCCACTACGGCTACGTGAAGAGCCTCCGGGCTCTCACGGAGAAGCGGAGGCTGGGGGCGCGCTACGCGGGGCGGGACGACGCGGACGTGGATCCCTTCCGGTGGCGCCGGCACGGCGGGCTCGTCCGCTTCGAAGGGACCCATCCCCCGGCGGCCCGGGCGTGGATCGCGTCGGAAGACTGGCCCTTCGACCCGGAGGCGGCGCCCCGCCCGGAGCTGACGCCCTATGAGCTCAAGGTCCGGGTCTCCGATGCGATCGAGCGCCTCACGGGGCGGCGCCCGGCGGAGCACCGGAACTACGTCCTCCTGGACTGAGCGCGTGCCCGGTCGAGGCGGCGCGATCGGGGGGCGCCGCGGGTGAGGATCGGCCTGTGGTTCCATTCCACCGTGCCGGTGCGCCGCTACGGCGGCACGCAGCGGGTCGTGGTGTGGCTGGTCGACGCCCTGGCGGAGCTGGGGCACGAGCCGGTCCTCCTCACGCCGCCCGGGTCCCGCTCGCGCACGGCCGAGATCGTGGCCCTCCCCGAGCGCGTGATGCGACGCGCCGAGGCCGAGCCGGACTTCGAGCTGGACGCGCACCTGCCGCCCGGGCTGGACGTGCTCCACTTCCACTCGGTGACGGCCGCCCGCACGTCGGTGCCCCGCCTCACCACCATCCACGGGAACGGCGAGGCCGGCACGTTCGGGCCCGACTCGGTGTTCGTCTCCCGCGACCACATGGAGCGCATGGGCGGCAGCCGCTACGTGCTGCACGGCCTGCCGCCCGGCGACTATACCTTCCGGGAGCGCAAGCGGGAGTGGCTCCTGTTCCTCGCCAAGGTGCGCTGGAAGGTGAAGGGGGTGGACCGGGCGGAGCGGGTGGCGCGGGCGGCCGGGGTGCCACTGGTGATCGCCGGGGGGTGGCGCCCGCACCCGTTCGACCGGAGCATCCGTTCGGTGGGGATGGTCGGCGGGGAGCGGAAGCGCGAGCTGCTGGCGGACGCCCGCGCCCTGCTGTTCCCGGTGCGCTGGGAGGAGCCGTTCGGGCTGGCGGTCATCGAGGCGCTGGCGTCGGGCACGCCCGTCCTGGCCAGCCGGCGCGGCTCCCTGCCGGAGCTGGTGAGCCCGGAGACCGGCTTCCTGTGCGACAGCGAGGAGGCGTTCGTGGAGGCGGTGGAGGCGCTGGACCGCATCGAGCCGGCCGCGTGCCGGGCCCGCGTCGAGGAGCGCTTCACGGCCCGGCGCATGGCCGAGGACTACCTGCGGCTGTACCGCGAGGCCGCGGGAGGTGGCGTCGGGCCGGCGGAGAGCACCGGAGGAGGCGCGTGAGCGAGCGCGTGCGGGCGTGACCGGGGACGCGGGTTCGACCGGCGTGTCCGTGGCCATGATCGCCACGGACGAGGAGGACCGGATCGGCCGGGCCCTCGCCTCGGTGGCGTGGGCCGACCAGGTGGTGCTCGTCGACGGAGGGAGCTCCGACCGCACGCCCCAGATCGCGCGCTCGGCGGGCGCCCGGGTGCTGGACACCGAGCCTCCGTGGCCGGGCTACGCGGCCCAGCGCCGCCGCGCCATCGAGGCCGCGGCCGGCCCCTGGATCCTGGTCCTGGACGCGGACGAGGAGGTCACGCCCCGGCTCGCGCGCGAGATCCGGGACACGCTGGGCCGGCTCGCGGGGGGCGGCGATGCGGCCGACGGCGATGCGGCCGACGGCGGTGCTGCGACTGGCGGCGGAGCCGGCGGTGGTGGGCCTCGCGCCGGCCCCGCCGGCTACGAGATCCTCTTCCACACCCGCTACCTGGACCACTGGTTCGGGCGGCGCGGCTGGTACCGGGAGCGGCACGTGCGGCTGGCGCGCAAGGACGCGCTGCGGGTCACCGGGCGGCGCGTGCACGAGGGACTCGAGGTGGAGGGTCGGGTCGGACGCCTGCGGGCTCCCATCCGCCACTACAGCTACCGGAGCGTGGCCCACCACCAGGCCAAGATGGCCGCGTACGCCCGGCTCAAGGCGAGGGACCTCCGCGAGCTCGGCCGGCGCGCCACGCCGGCCTCGGCGTGCGCGCACGCGCTCGGCCGCCTGTTCGGCGGCTACCTGCTGCAGGGCCGCTTCCTGGACGGGTGGGCCGGCCTGGCCCACGAGCTCCTGGCCGCGGAAGCCAGTCTGCTGGCCTACCTGGAGCTGTGGGAGCTGGAGCGAGGCGGCGGGGGAGCCGGGAACGCCGGAGGCGCGGACGGTCGGGGCTCCGGTGCTTGACCTCCCGGCCGTCCTCCACGTGGACGCGGCGCGGGAGTGGCGCGGCGGCCAGAACCAGGCCCGTCTCCTCGTCTCCGAGCTGGCCCGGCGCGGGCTGGAGCAGGCACTGGCCGCCCGGCCGGATTCCCGCCTGGCGGCCGAGGTCGACGCGCTCGGCGTTCGGGTGGTCCCGCTCCGCTGGCGCGCGGGGCTGGACCCGGCCGCCGTGGTCGCCCTGGCGCGGGAGATCCGGGATGGCGGCTGGGACGTAGTGCACGCGCACAGCTCCCACGCCCTGCAGGCCTCCCTGCTCGCCCTGGCGCTGGCGGGCGGCCGCTCCGCGCTGGTCGGGTCGAGGCGGCTGGACTTCCCGTTGCGCTCGCCGGCCGTGTGGAAGCGGGCCGACGTGGTGCTGGCCGTCTCCGGTCCCGTCCGGGACGGGCTGGTGGCGGGCGGGCTCGAGCCGGCCCGGGTGCGCGTCGTCCACGACGGGGTCGCCGTCGCGAGGGCCGGCGGCGCCGGGGGCGACGGCCGGCTGCGCGCGGCGGCGGGCGCCGGACCCGGCGATCTCCTGGTGGGGACGGCGGGGGCGCTGGTGGGCCACAAGGACCACGCCACCTTCCTGAGGGCCGCGGCCGTCGTGGTGGGCCGGAGCCCTGAGGCGCGCTTCGTGGTGGCCGGGGAAGGGCGGTTGCGCCCGGAGCTCGAGGCACTGGTCGCGGCGCTCGGACTCGGTGCTCGCCTGTCGCTCCCGGGCCACGTGCCCGATGTGGCGGACTCCCTGGCCGATCTCGACGTGTTCGTCCTCTCCTCGAGCGGCGAGGGACTGGGCTCGGTGTCGCTGGAGGCGATGGCCGCGGGTGTCCCGGTCGTGCTCGCCCGAGCCGGGGGGCTGGCGGAGGTGGCCGGCGAGGCCCTCCCCTCGGTTCCGCCCGGCGATCCCGATGCCCTGGCCGGCGCGATCCTGGCGCTCCTGGCCGACCCGGAAGTCCGGGAGCGGGTGGCGCGGGCCGGCCGCGAGCGCGTGCGGGCGTTCTCCGCCGGGGCCATGGCCGAGGGCACGCTGGATGCCTATCGGGCGGTCGTGCGCCGGCGCCGGGAGGAGGCCCTCCTGGGGCGCGCCTACCGCCGGGGTCGGGACCGGGCCGCGGCCCGGCGCTCGGCGGACCGGCGGTGAGCGGCACGCGCGCCGGGCTCGAGTACCTGGGGGCCCGTGCGCTCGAGGCCGGGTTCGGGGCCCTCCCGCCGCGGGCCGGTGAGGCGGTGGGCGTGGCGCTCGGAAGGGCGGCCCGTGTGGCCGGCCTGCGCGCCGGGGTGGTGCGGTCGCAGATCGCCGCCGCCTTCCCGGACCGCGCCGCCGCCTGGGTGGAGGCGACCGCCGCGGCCTGTTACCGTCACTTCGGCCGGGAGGCGGCGGTGCTGGCGCGGCTCTCCCGCCTGGATCCCGGCCGCCTGGTGGCGCGGACCCGGGGCGTCGAGGCGGTCCGCGAGGCGCTCGCCGGTGGCGGGAGTCCGGGCGGCGGCTGCGTCATCGTGACGGGCCACCTGGGGAACTGGGAGCTGGCGGGGGCGCTGCTGGCCGGCATCGGGCTGCCCGTGATGGCGGTGGCGAAGCGCCAGGCCAACCGGCGCTTCGACCGGCGGCTGCGGGAACTTCGGCGCCGCCTGGGGATCGAGACGGTGAGCATGGCGCGCGCCGGGCATCGGATCCCGGAGGCGGTGGCCGGGGGGGCGGCCGTGGCCCTGGTGGCCGACCAGGACGCCGGGAGCCGTGGGGTGTTCGTGCCCTACCTGGGCCGCGAAGCGTCGACCTTCCGGGGCCCGGCGTACCTGTCGCTGCGGACCGGAGCTCCGCTGATGTTCGGCTTCGTGGTCCGCGAGGGAGGGGGCTACCGGGTCGAGATCGAGCCCGTGCCGAAGCCGGGCGCGGGCCAGGGCCCGGCGGGCGCCGCCGCCGAGGTCGAGCTCACGCGCCGCTGGGTGAGCCGGCTGGAGGGGGCGGTGCGCCGCTGGCCGGGCCAGTACTTCTGGTTCCACCGGCGCTGGAAGACGCGGCCCCCGGGGGGAGCGCTGACCGGCACGGAGAGCGGTGGGCCGGGTACGCAGGATCACAGGCACACGTGACGGGATCCGTGGCTCCCGGGGCCGCGGTCGACGACGGTTGACGTGATGGAGACGAGGTCGCCTTGATCTACATCGGACTCCCGGTCCATGACGAGCGGCACACGATCGGACCGCTGCTGTGGCGGATTCGGAAGGTGCTGGTCGAGCAGGGTGGGGACTTCCACCTGGTGGTGGTGGACGACGCGTCGGGGGACGGTACCGACCAGGCGCTCGAGCCCTACCGCCGCATCCTCCCGCTCACGCTCATCCACCACGACACCCGGCGGGGCTACGCCGCGTCGCTGGAGCGCATCGTCCGCGAGGCGCTGGAGCGCTCGGCTTACCATCGCCGGGACGCGCTCCTCACGCTGCAGGCGGACTTCACGGACGCCCCGGAGGCGATCCCCGAGATGATCCGACACTTCAGGAGCGGCGCCGACCTGGTGCTCGGCGTTCCGCGACCCGACCAGCGCCCGCCGGCATCGGTGCGTCTGGGCCGCGCGGGCGCGTCGCTCCTGTCCCGCTCGATCCCGGCGACCCGGGGCGTGGAGGATCCCCTGGGCGGCTTCCGGCTGTATCGCCTGTTCATGCTGGAGCGGCCCCTGCGCGAGGCCTCCGATGCGGACGGCCGGCTCCTGCATCACCAGGGCTGGGCGGCCAACGCGGAGATGCTGGCGCGGGTTCTCCCCCGTGCGCGCCGGGTCGAGGAGGTGGAGTTTCCGCTCACCTACACGCGCCGCTACCGGGAGAGCCGGTTCCGCGCGCTTCCCGAGCTCTGGGGCCTGCTCCGCGTCGGCATGGACCGCGGACTGCGTCGGGCGGCGCGCGGAGAGGAGGAGCGGGAGGCGGCGCTGGAGGCGGGGAGCGGGTCGGGGTGATCGCGCCGCGGCGGGCGTCGGTGCTCGCCGGGTCGTTCCTCCTGGCGGCGCTCCCGCCGGTCCCCGGGGCGGCGGAGAGCCCCGGGGCGGCGGCCGCCGCCGACACGGTCGGCGTCGACACGATCGTCCCCGACACGGGCTCGGAGGCCGGGTGGCCCTTCGGCGTCGGCGAGCGGGCCACCTACGCGGTCACCTTCGGACCGGTCCACGTGGGACGCGCCTCCCTGGCGGTCGAGGCGGCCGACACGATTCGGGGCACGCCGACCTGGCGCGTCGCGATGGCGCTCCGGGGCGGCACCTTCTTCTACCACCTGGACGATCGTCAGGCGAGCTGGATCGCGCCGCGGCCCTTCCGGTCCCTGCGCTTCGAGCAGCACCTGCGTGAGGGCGGCTACCGTCGAGACCGCAGGTATTGCCTGGACCAGGACGCCGGCCGCTACTGGCGCTTCGACCAGGCCGACGACGGGAGCTGGCGCTCGCCGCCCGGCGACGAGGACCTGGACGAGGGGATGCCGATGCCCCCGGCCGCCCTCGACGAGATCGCGTTCCTGTACTTCGCCCGCACGCTGCCCCTCGAGCCTGGCACGACGTATCGCTTCGCCCGCTACTTCGAGGCCGAGGGGAACCCGGTCGTGCTGGAGGTGCTCGGCCGAGAGACGATCACGGTACCGGCCGGCCGTTTCCGGACCGTCGTGGTCCATCCGGTCATCCGGACCGGAGGAATGTTCGGCGAGGGGGGCAAGGCGAAGGTGTACTTCAGCGACGACGAACGGCACGTGGTGGTCGAGCTGGAGACATCCATGAAGGTGGGCAGGCTGAACCTCTACCTGAAGAGCTATCGGCCGGGCGAGGAGCCGGGCCCTGTCCGGCCCGACTCCGTCGCCCCCGCCGCCGCGCTCAGTCCATCGGGAGCGCTCCCGCCGGCATCACCACCTTCGTGTAGCCCGCCGGAGGCTGGAACAGGCTCGCGTCCAGGGACGCGGTAGACAGGTTCTGGAGCTTCGTCGTGCTCTCGAACAGGAGGGCGCGGTCGCCCTGGTCGCCCCCCTCCACCTTCTTTTCGATCTTCTTCTCGATCTTCTTCTTGAAGAAGCCGCCCAGGCCGCCGCCGGAGTCCTCCTTCTTCTTGGCCTCCTCCGTGCTCTGGCCGCTGGCCGCGGTCTCGATCTTGAGGACCGTCATCAGGGGCGCGCCCTGGAGCTTCGAGGCGTCCTCGGCCAGCTTGCGGTAGCTGTCCGCGGCCTCCGGGCTGGACTGGGACAGGAGCTTGCCGATGTCGGCGGCCGAGGCGCGCCACGGCTGCCCGAGCTTCTCTCCCAGCTTCCGATAGAAGGCGTGCACCTGGTCGTACGCGGCCACGTCCTTGGCGAGCCACATGTCCGAAGTGGCGTACAGGGTGGCGGTGTCCGACTTCACGGTATCCGCCCCCTGGACTGCCATGCTGAGTACCGCTTCGTCGCACTCGTGGCCGTCGATCGACTGCGTCTTGCCCGTGCGCTCCAGCTTCACGCTGCCGGTGAGCTTCACGTGGCTGGAGTCGGCCTGCGTTCCGGTGGGCTCCGCGGGCGACGCCGCGGGCTGGCCGGCCGCCTTCTGCCGGGCCGTGTCCATCATGGCCTGGAGCCGCTGCTGGAACTCGGCGAAGGTGAGGACGCTGTATTGCTTCTTGGCGTGGTCGACGTCGATGAACAGCTCCCGGTCCAGGTCGATGATCCTGGACTGATCGCCGCTGTCGATGCGCAGGACGTCCCCTTTGAGGTACGTGGTGTCGGTGTGGGGCTTTCCGACCCCCATGAACCGGGCGGCGGTGCCCAGCGTGCCGCCCAGCTTGAAGGTGGTCACGGTCTCGTACCGGACCTCCTGCGCCCGGGCGCGGACGCCCCCGGCCGCGAGGAGCGCCAGGGTCACGACCGCCGCCCTCGATGCGTGGATCCTTGGAGACATGGTGGACCTCTGAACCGTGGCCTCCAGGCCACGTGCCGGTTGGGCCGTGCCGGGCTCCCCGCGGCGAGTTCCGCGGTGCGGCGCGGCCCGGTCGGACCCGGGTGGGCCCGCCCGGGTCTCAACTTAGCGAAACCGGCGGGAGGCAACAGGGTTCTCCCGGCCCCACGACCGGGGTTCGACCCGCCATGTGGCTTTGCCCGGCCCCGCGAGGGCCGGTATATTCGAGGTTGCCGGACCTCCCGCACCCGGGAGGCGTAGGACGGGTCGGGAGCTGACGAAACCAGCCGAATCGGAGGAGCATTTGGGTAAAGGCAAGTACGAACCGACGGACCTTGAACGGGCACGCGACGAGCTGTTCAGCCACATCCGGCGGTGCGGCGTCCTCGAAGCCGAGGACGGCCAGCGGGAAGAGTGGATGCAGGATACGGTCGAGTTCCTGGCCGAGAGGTATCCGAACCTGTCACGTCAGGAACTGGGCGAGCTGAAGAAGATCGGTGATCGGTATTGCCGTCCGGCGATCCCCCACGGGGAGGCCGATGCGCGCGATGCTTGGGAGGAAGTCGAGACCGACGAGGTCACCGCAGCCTGAACCGGCCCGACCGACGGTCGCATCGGCGGGATGCGTCGGCCCGGGAACCGCTCTCGGGTTCCGGGCCTGACGCGCCGACTCGATCGGATTCGAGCCCGGCGGACTCCGTGTCCGCGGGCGACGAATCCCACTTTCTCGGATGGATCCGGCTCTAGCCTTCAAGCTGCTGGCCGTTCTGCTCCTCGTGGGGGCGAACGGCTTTTTCGTGGCGGCCGAGTTCGCCCTGGTCAAGGCGCGCCGCACGCGCATGCAGGAGCTGGCCGAGGGGGGCGACCTGCTGGCGCGGGCCGTCCAGGCGGCGCAGGCCAACCTCGACCGGTCCATCTCCGGCACGCAGCTCGGCATCACGATCGCCTCGATCGGCCTGGGCTGGATCGGCGAGCCGGCCATAGCCGACACCCTCTCCGGCCTGTTCGCGCGCCTGCCCGGTCCCTGGTCCGGGATCGCGACGCACGGGGTCGCGGTGGCGATCGCCTTCGCGCTCATCACCTTCCTCCACATCGTGCTGGGCGAGCTGGCGCCCAAGACGGCCGCGCTGCTCCGTCCGGAGACCGTGAGCCGATACGTCGCCGTGCCTCTCAACCTGTTCAACCGCGTGACCGCGCCGGCCGTGTGGCTCCTGAACAGCTCGGCGGGCCTGGTGGTGCGGGCGTTCGGGTGGGGCTCGGCCGGGGGCGAGGAGCACATCCACAGCCCCGAAGAGATCCAGATGCTCCTGCACCAGAGCCTCGAGGGCGGAGTCGTCGAGCAGGACGAGGAGGCGATGATCCACGGCGTGTTCGAGCTCACGCGCACGGTGGCGCGCGAGGTCATGACGCCGCGCACCGACATCGTCGCCGTCCGGCACGACGCCAGCCTGGACGAGGTGCTGGCGGCGGCGGCCGATTCGGGTTTCTCGAGGCTCCCGGTATACCGCGAGTCGATCGATGACGTGGTGGGCGTCGTGCTGGTCAAGGACCTGCTCCCGTGGCTCCGCCGGCAGGACCGGAGCGGCTTCCGGGCGGACCGTGCGGCCCGGGAAGCCTACTTCGTGCCCGACACGAAGCCGGTGGACGACCTGCTGGCCGAACTGCGGCGCCACAAGGTCCACATGGCCGTGGTGGTGGACGAGTTCGGCGGCACGGACGGGATCGTGACCCTCGAGGACCTGGTCGAGGAGATCGTCGGAGACATCTACGACGAGCACGACATCGCCCAGGCCGAGATCCGGGTGGAGCTGGATGGCCGCATCCTGGTGGACGGCGGGGCGGCCCTCTCGGACCTGGAGGAGGAGTTCGACCTCCCCGAGGTCGGAGAGGAGTACGACACGGTGGCCGGCTACGTCATCGGCGAGCTGGGGCACATTCCCGAGCCGGGCGAGCGGGTGCCCCTCGGCCCGGCCGTGCTCGAGGTGCTGGAGACGCGCGACCGTCGCGTGACTCGGCTCGAGCTCCACGAGACGGGGCCCGGGTCGGCTCCCGGCGACACGTCGCCGAGCGGAGCGCGGCCGGGCGGGGACGGAGGGCGGGACGGCACGATCGCGAAGTGATATCCTGAAGGGACTTCATTTCGGACGGAGGTGGACCGGGCGATGGAAGGGGATCTGTGGGAGTGGGAGGAATACGATGCCCGCGCGCAGGACGAGTACGACCGCGGCGCCTTCGACGAGGCCCTCCAGACCCTGCACGAGGGGCTGGCGCTCCACCCCGGGTCGCCGGAGCTGTGGGTGTCGCTGGGCTACACCCAGCTGGCCCGCGAGGCGTACGCCTGGGCGCGTGAGGCGTTCGTCCGGGCTCTGGGGCTCGAAGAGGACCACGAGGAGGCCCTCGTCGGCCTCGGCGACGTCCTGCTCAAGCTGGGCGAGCGTGCCCGCGCGTTCCGCTGCTTCGGCCGCGTGCTCGAGCTCGGCTTCGGCTCCGACCCCGACCTGCTCCTCGCCATGGCGCGGGCCCTCTACCGCGAGGAGCTCTACGAGCGCGCGGTGAACCTCTACCGGATGGCGCTCGGGGCGGCGGAGGCCGCCGCCGGCGCGTCCACCGATCACGTCCCCTCCGACGAGAGAATCCGGGTCGGGGCGGACGGCGTCCCGACGGCCGGCGACGTGACCGTGGCCGAGGCCGCCGCCGAGCTGGCCTACGCGCTCTACCAGATGGACGGCGCCGAGCGAGCGCTTCCGCTCCTGGAGGGTGCCCTCGCCCGCCATCCGGACCACCACGAGGCCCGCGTGTTCTACGGAAACCTCCTGTACGACCGGGGCGACTACGAGCGGGCCCTCGAGGAGTTCGAGCGGGTACCGCCCGACCGGATGTGGGATCCGCTGGCCGTGTGGCGTGCCGTGGAGCTGCTGAGAGGCTTCCGGGGCCTGCCGCCGGACGCCGACGCGATCGAGCCCCTCATGCGCCAGCTCGAGATCCTCACCGAGGAGCCGGCGCCGGAGGAGCGGCTGCTGGCGGAGATCGAGGCGGCCGCCGATCCCGGGTCGGCCGGCGCTTCCGTGCCCGACCGGAACCAGCTGGACCTGTTCGTCCTGGAGCGGGGCAGGCCGGAAGCCAGAAACCCTGGTGTTCACGTGGTAAGAGCTCGTGACGGTAAGCTTTACGCCGGGGACTGGGCGGCCATCGTTCAGGCCATGCGTGACGATTCCACCGATCCGAACGTCTCCATCTTCGACTACATGCGGGACGCCGCGCGCGTCGTCCGCAGCTTGACGGGGATGTCCGTCCCGGACGACGATCCGGAGCGGTTCCTTCGGGCCTCGGCCCGGGCGGGCATCCTGCGCATCGAGCGGTGAGCGCGGTCGCGCTGGGGCGCTTCCTGGCTCGCCGGATGGCGGCCGCGGGCGTGGACCCGAACGGGACGCTCACGGTCGAGGCCGTGCGCGGGCGCTTCGTGCCCTACCGGAGCTGCCGCGGAGAGCTCGACCTGGCCACGAAGGCCGAGTACGACCTGGCGCTGCTCGCGATGCTGAACGAGCCGGAGCTGGTCGAGGTCCTGGACGCGGGGCTCCGGGAGGCGGTCGGGCGCGAGCTGACCTCCCCCGAGCCCGAGCTCGCCGTGCTGGACGGGTTCGCGGCCTGCATGGTCGGGCTGGGTCCGGCGCTCGGCGGCCGGCGCCGCCCGGGGGTGGCCCGGCGACCGAACAGTTCGGAGCGACCCGCCGCGGCCGCGGAAGCGGGGGTGGAGGCCCCCGGCGACGCGGCTGCGGAAGCGGGGGCGGAAGAGCCCGGGAGCGAGGACGCGACGGAGGCGGCCGCCTGCCGCGCGTGCGGCGCGGAGCTGCCCCGGAACCGGGAGGCCCGGTTCTGCCCTTACTGCGGTGCGGACCAGGAGACGCCTCGCTGCGCGGCGTGCGGGGAGGAGCTGGAAGCGGACTGGCGGTACTGCCCGGCGTGCGGCCGGGCGGCGGAGAGGTGAGCGAGCGGCCCCCTCGAGGGGCTCCCACGGACCGACGCAGCCCGGGAGGCGACGATGCGGAGCCTCAGAGTCATGCTGGTGCCGGCACTGGTCACGGGGATGATGTGGACCGTCCCCCCGGAGAGGACCGTTCCGCCGTCGGGCGTGACGTCGCTCCAGGGCCTGCCGGCCGGCGTCACTCCCGACATGGTGCGGGAGGGCAAGCGCCTGTTCGGTGGGGCCGGGCTGTGCTACAGCTGTCACGGGCCCGACGGCAAGGGGCTCCCCGAGCTCGGCTCGAACCTCACGGACGGGCAGTGGCAGCACTCGGACGGCTCGTACAAGGGCATCGTGGGGACGATCGAGAAGGGCGTGTCCGCCGAGCGCTCCTCGACCGGCATTCCGATGCCGCCCAGGGCCGGGGCGGATCTCAGCGACGACCAGGTCCGTGCCGTGTCCGCCTACACCTGGACGTTGAGCCACTCGGGCAGCTGAGCGCGCGGGCGCCGGGGGTCGGCCCCGTCGGGACCGGCCGGGGGGCGCACCCGTGATCCGGGTGGCCCTCGTCCCGGGCGATGGGATCGGCCCCGAGGTCCTGAGGGAGGCGCGGCGCGTGCTGGACGCCGTGCAGGAGGCCGGGCTCGCCGAGCTCGAGATGGAGACCTTCCCGCACGGCGCCGACCACTACCTGTCCACGGGCGAGACCCTGGGTGAGGAGACCTTCGTCCGTCTCCGTGACGACTTCGACGCCATCCTCCTCGGGGCGGTGGGCGATCCCCGCGTGCCGGGCAACGAGCACGCCCGAGACATCCTGCTGGGGCTGCGTTTCCGTCTGGACCTGTTCATCAACCTCCGCCCCGTGCGCTTGAGGGCGCCGGACCTCTGCCCCCTGAAGGGGGAGCGTGACATCGACTTCGTGATCTTCCGGGAGAACACGGAGGGGTTCTACACGGGCTCCGGAGGCGTGCTGCGCGAGGGGACGCCCGGGGAGGTCGCCGTGAGCGAGTCCCTGGCCACCCGATGGGGCGTGGAGCGCATCGTACGCGCGGCCTTCGAGCGGGCGCGCGCCGAGGGCCGGGAGCGCGTGACGCTGGGCGACAAGGCCAATGCCGTCCCGCACGTCTACGGGCTGTGGCGGCGGGTCTTCGGCGAGGTGGCTTCCGAGTTCCCGGACCTCGAGTCCGAGATGCGCTACGTGGACGCCCTGGCCATGGAGTTCGTGCGGGCCCCGGAGCGCTTCGGCGTGGTGGTGGCGGAGAACCTGCTGGGGGACATTCTCTCCGACCTGGGCGCCGAGCTGGTGGGCGGCATGGGCGTGGCTCCCTCGGCCAACGTGAACCCGGGCAAGCACGGCCTGTACGAACCCGTCCACGGCAGCGCCCCGGATATCGCGGGCACGGGGCGTGCAAACCCGATGGGCGCGGTGCTGAGCGCCGCCCTGATGCTGGCCGACCACGGCGCCGATCGGGCCGCCGCGCGCCTCGAGGCGGCCGTGGACCGGGCCCTCGCCGAGGGCGTGCGGACCCCGGACCTGGGGGGTGATCGCACTACGGCCGCCGTGGGCGAGTGGCTGGCCCGCGCCGTCATCGACTGAGTCCGACACCGACATCGACATCAGTGAGGAGATAGACGATGGGCACGATGGGCTTCGACCGGGACGTGGTGTTCCTCTCCGCGGCGCGCACGCCGTTCGGGACGTTCGGCGGCTCGCTCAAGGACGAGACGGCCACGGACCTCTCCGTGCTCGCCTCGAAGGCGGCCGTGGAGCGCTCGGGCGTCGATGAGTCCGAGTTCGGCCAGGTGTACATCGGCAACGTCATCCAGACGTCCCGGGACGCCATCTACGTCGCGCGGCACGTGGGCCTCAAATCGGGGCTCCCGATCGAAGTGCCGGCCTGCACCGTGAACCGCCTGTGCGGCTCCGGCTTCCAGGCCGTCATGGACGGGGCGCAGGCGATCCTCCTGAACCAGGGCCGCGTGTGCCTGACGGGTGGGACCGAGTCCATGAGCCAGGCGCCGCACACGGTGCGCGGGGCACGCTGGGGCCTGAGGCTCGGGCCGGCCAGGCCGTTCGAGGACGTGCTGTGGGAGGCGCTCACCGACCCGTACTGCGGCTACTCGATGGCCGAGACGGCCGAGAACCTGGCCGAGGAGTACGGCGTCACGCGGGAGGAGGTCGACGCGTACGCGCTGCGCAGCCAGAAGGCGGCCAGGGCGGCCTGGGACGCCGGCAAGTTCGACGAGGAAGTGATCCCGGTCACCCTCGTCCGGCGCGGCAAGGAACAGCCGTTCCACCTGGACGAGCACATGCGGCCCGACACCACGCTGGAGGGGCTGGCCAAGCTCAAGCCGTACTTCAAGGAGGACGGCCTGGTCACGGCGGGCAACGCCAGCGGGATCGGCGACGGCGCCGCCTCCCTGGTGATCGCCGACCGCGAGTTCGCCGACGCCCACGGCCTCGAGCCGATGGGGCGCCTGGTGTCGTGGGCGGTGGCGGGCGTTCCGCCGCGGATCATGGGGATCGGTCCGGCCCCGGCGTCGCGAGCGGCGCTCGAGCGCGCGGGTCTCGGCTGGGACGACATCGACCTGATCGAGATCAACGAGGCGTTCGGGCCCCAGTACGTGGCGGTGGAGAAGGAGCTCGACCTGGACCGTGACAGGGTGAACGTGAACGGCGGCGCCATCGCGATCACGCACCCGCTGGGCGCCACGGGCGCTCGCATCACGGGCCACCTCCTGTACGAGCTCCGGCGCCGGGGCGGCGGGATCGGCCTCGGCTCGGCCTGCATCGGCGGTGGGCAGGGCGCGGCGGTCATCGTCCAAGTGGAGGGCTGAGGCCCTCCGGCCTCGCGGACGGGCCGCGCCGAGAGCCGGTGCGGTCCGCTCCCGCGACTAGGGGAGGTTCGGCTATGGTGGTCTCCAGGATCGGTCGCGGTCCAGTCCGTGTGGCGCTCGTTTCGTTGCTCGGCCTGCTCCCGGCGGCCTGCAGCCAGAGCGGGGGAACGCCGTCCGGCCCCGTGCTGGGCAATGTGGCCGCGTACGCACTGACCACCGGCGGCGCCGTCGATCCGGACGGCTACACGGTGTCGCTCGATGGTGGGACCAGCCAGGCCATAGGGATCGGCGGGACGGTCACCTTCAAGAACGTCTCCACCGGATCCCACCAGGTCGAGCTCGCCGGGCTGGCCTCCAACTGCTTCGTGGCCGGCTCCAATCCCCGCGCCGCGGACGTGGCCGGGTCCGGCACGGTCCAGGTCACCTTCCTGGTTCACTGTCCCCTCGGGTCCAGCATCGCCTTCGTTAGCCGGCGCTCCGCCGACGCCGAGGTGTGGAGCATGGCCCCGGACGGCTCCGGGGCCATCGACCTGAGCCAGAGCGGCGGCAGCCTCGACATCGAGCCGGCCTGGTCGCCGTTCGGGAGCGCGATCGCGTTCGTGAGCGACCGGGCGGGCAGCCAGCACATCTGGAGCATGAACCCGGACGGGTCGGGAGCCACGGACCTCACCTCCGGGTCGGCGGGACCGGACACCGACCCGCGCTGGTCGCCGGACGGCGGGCGGATCGCCTTCGTGAGCGCCCGGACCGGCGATCGCGACATCTGGGTGATGAACGCGGACGGATCGTCCCCGTTCGACGCGAGCACGAGCTCCTCGTCGGCCGATGAGAGCCCGCGCTGGTCGCCTGACGGGACCCGGATCGCGTTCGTGAGCGACCGGACGGGGAGCCAGGAGATCTGGGTCATGGACGCGGACGGCTCGAACCTCGTCCAGCTCACCGACGGTGCCGGGGCGGACCGGGACCCGCGGTGGTCGCCCGACGGGAGCATGATCGCCTGGGTGAGCGCCCGCACGGGAAGCGACGAGATCTGGGTCATGGACGCCGCCGGCTCCGGCGCCGCGCAGCTCACCAGCGCCGCCGGCGGAGACGAGAGCCCGCGCTGGTCTCCCGACGGGAGTATGATCGCCTTCGTGAGCGCCCGCACGGGGGTCCAGGACGTGTGGATCATGGGTGCGGATGGATCCGGGCAGACCGACCTCACGAGCGACGGGGCGGGCCGGGACCACGACCCCGAGTGGTCGCCGGACGGGAGCATGATCGCCTTCGTCAGCGACCGTACGGGTGACGCGGACGTGTGGGTCATGGGCGCGGACGGGTCCGCGCCTACCGATCTCACCTTCGCGCCGGGCTCCGACGACTCGCAGGTGTGGCAGCCCTAGAGGTGTCCGGAGGGGACCGGCCCCGCGAGCCGGAGACCCGGCCGCCCGCCGGCCCCGGGCCCGACGCGCCCGGGCCCGACGCGCCTGCCGGAGAGTCGGTCCCCTACGAGGCCCTCGAGCGGGTGATCCGGCGGGCCGCCGAGCTGCAGTCGGCGACCGGGGAAGGCCGCACCGAGGTCCTGGACACGGGCGAGATCATCCGCATCGGCCGGGAAGTGGGTCTGGACGAGCGGCACGTGCGCCAGGCGCTGGCGGAAGTGCAGGCCGACGCCCTCCTGCCGGAGGCGCCACCGGATGCGGCCTTCGCCCGGCGCCTGTGGGGGGAGGCGTTCGTCCGCGGCAGCCGGCCCGTGCCCGGCACCCCCTCGTCCGTCCAGTCACGGGTGGAGGCGCACTTCCGGGAGCGCGAGAGCCTCGCCGAGGTACGACGCCGTCCGGGCCGGTCGTTGTGGCGGCCGGCCACGGGGCTGGCGAGCAAGGTCCAGCGCACCTTCGACCTGACCGGAAGGAGCTACGAGCTGGCCGACGTGAAGCAGGTCGAGCTGGCCGTCTCCCCGCTCGAGTCGGACTGGTCCCTGGCCACGGTCACGGCCGACGTGTCCAACTTCCGCGGCCGCTACATCGGCGGGTGGCTGGGGGGCGCGGTGTCCGGCTACGGGGCGGTGGCGGTCGCCGCCTTCCTGTCCTTCGCCCTGCCGCCCCTCCTCCCCATCGCCGGCGCCGGAGCCGCCGTGGTCGGGACCACGGCGTGGGGCGTGGGCTTCAGCATGAGGCGCCGGAAGGCCCGTATCGCGCTCGCCATCGAGGGGCTCCTGGACCGCCTCGAGCAGGGCGGGCCGCTCGAGCCGCCGCGTCCCAGCCTGCGCGACAAGTTCCTGAGACAGCTCTGAGAGCGCCGTGCGGGGGACGCCCGCGGGCGTCTCCCGGCTGGCGCACGCCCCCGACCGGCATGTAGCCTGCATCCCCTCGGACCCGGTCCTGCCGGGCCGAATCTCCGCGCCGGGGCGTTGCCCGGGCCGGATCCTCACAGACCTGCGAAAGGAGCGGTCACGTGGCGTCGATAGAGAAGGTCGGTGTGCTCGGCTGCGGTCTCATGGGCAGCGGCATCGCCCAGGTGAGCGCCCAGGCGGGCTTCGACACGGTGGTGAGGGAGATCGACCAGGACGCCCTCGACCGGGGCCTGGCCGCCATCCGAAAGAGCCTGGACCGGGCCGTCAAGAAGGAGAGGATGACCGGTGACCAGCGCGACGAGGTTCTGGGCCGCGTCCACGGCACCGTGGACTTCGGTCCCCTGGGCGACCGGGACATCGTCGTCGAGGCGGTGGTCGAGGACCTGTCGGTGAAGGAGCAGGTATTCGGCAAGCTGGACGAGCTGTGCGGCGCCGACACGATCTTCGCGTCCAACACCTCGAGCCTCACCATCACCGAGATGGCCTCGGTGACCGAGCGCCCCGACCGCTTCGTCGGGCTCCACTTCTTCAACCCCGTCCCGGTGATGGCGCTGGTCGAGGTCGTGCGGACCGGATTCACCTCGGACGAGACGTTCGAGGCGGCGTGGGCGTTCGCGAAGTCGGTCGGGAAGCAGCCGATCGCCTGCCGCGACAATTCGGGCTTCATCGTGAACCGGCTCCTGGTACCCTACATGCTCGACGCCATCCGTGCGTACGAGGAGGGGATCGGGTCCATCGAGGGCATCGACCAGGGCATGCGGCTCGGCTGCGGCTACCCGATGGGCCCCTTCATCCTGGGCGATTTCGTCGGGCTCGACACGCTCTACAAGATCACCGAGATCATGTTCGATGAGTACCGCGAGAAGCGCTTCGCGCCGCCGCCGCTCCTCAAGCGCATGGTCCTGGCCGGGCATCACGGCCGGAAGACCGGGATCGGCTTCTACGACTACGGCGGCGACGAACCCGTGGTGAGCGACTTCGTGAAGCGCTGAGTGCCGGCGCGACGCGCCTAGAAGGTGAAGCCGACCCCGAGGAAGCCGGGGGCGGCGATGAGATGCGCCCGGGGGCCGGGTCGGCTTCCGGGCGCGCTCGCATCGAGGCTTGCCGTGCGGCGGAGGAGCCGCAGCACGCGGCGCGTGGCCACGTGCGAGACCACCGTGCCGATGGCCGCGCCGACCGCGATGTCCGACAGCCAGTGCTTGTCGTCGTACACACGGGAGAGGGCCGTGGCGCTGGCGATCGTGTAGCCGAGGGCCGCAGGGATCCACCCGTCGGTGGCCTCGTCGATGGCCCCCGCCATGGCGAAGGTGTAGGCGGCGTGGCCGGAGGGGAAGGAGGCGTGGCCGGACAGCGGCCGGAAGGAGAACTCTCCGCGCCCCCACAGGGGCCGGGCCCGGCCCACCAGCTCGTTCACCACCTCGTTGGCCGCCGAGCCCGCGGCCGCGCCCGCCAGCACGGCGGCGGCCGTCTCCAGTCCGCGGCCCCCGCCCGTCACGCCCCCCACGGCCAGCGTCCCGCCCACGAACCAGGGCAGGCTCTGGTGCCAGTTTCCGAACCACCGCGCCCGCCGCGCGAGCGCGTCGCCGGTCCTCCCCTGCACGTCGCGGGAGACGTCCCGGACCGGCTCGTCCAGGGCCACCAGGGCACCGAGGGCGGCCGCGCCGCCGCCGATCCAGGCGAGGGTGGAGGGCCCGCGGGAGTCGGCGTCCCGCGACGTGTCCGCCGCGGACGACGAGCGCTCGTCTACAGTTGTCCAACGCTTCCGGATGGCGACGACGGGCGTAGTCGTTCCCCGAGCGGCCGCGATCGGAGCCGCGGTGGGACGCTGAACAAGGCTCGCCGACGCCGGCGCGAGGCCGGCGGACAGCAGCGACAGCGCGGCCGCCAGGCCGCCCGACCTCCCCGTTCGGCGGATCATGGGCGCCGAATGTGGGACGGCTCCGGGGCCGCGGCAAGCTGACCGGCGAGACCTGCGCTTTTCGTTGCAACGGCGCGGGTTTCCGGGTTATCTTGGTGGGATTCGACGGGAGGCGTCCACAGGCCGCCGAGGAGCGATGCCACACAGCGCATCCGCGCACCCCTCGCCGCAGGCGAGCGGTCCGGAGCCGGCCACCGGAGCGGTCCGGCTCGGACGGATCCGGCTGCGGGACTTCCGCAACTTCGAGCGTCTGGAGTGCGAGCTCCCCGCCGAGGGGGTGATGATCCTGGGCTCGAACGGCGCGGGCAAGACAAACCTGCTCGAAGCGGTGTACTATTTGGAAGTGTTCCGCTCCTTCCGCGGTGCTTCGGACCGGGAGCTGGTGCGCTTCGGCCAGGAGGTGTTCCGGGTCGAGGCGACGGTGGAGGGACCGCGGGGCGAGCGCACGATCGCGGCGGCCTACAGCGCCGCCGAGAGGCGCAAGCAAGTCGAGGTGGACCGCCGGGAGGTTTCGCGTCTCTCGGACGCCATCGGGGGGCTGGGGGCGGTGGTGTTCAGCCTCGAGGACGTGGAGATCGTGCGGGGCTCGCCATCGGGACGGCGGCGCTTCATGGACATCCTCCTGTCGCTGGTGGAGCCGGGGTACGTGGACGCCCTGGGCAAGTACAGGTCGGTGCTGTCGCAGCGCAACGAGGCGCTCAAGGGAGGCGCCGACCGGGCGCAGCTCGAGGCGTGGTCGGCCGGCCTGATCGAGGTCGGCGCCCGCGTGATGGAAGCCCGGGCGCGCTGGGTGGCCGGCCGCGCGGCGGCGTTCGATCACTACCACTCGCGGATTGCGGGCGGGGCGCGCGGCGTGCTCGGGTACCGGCCGTCGCTCGGAGCGCCGGCGGGCCGCGCGGCGGCGGCGAGCGACGACGAGGCGTCGGCGGAGGGCCGCCCTCCCTCCCGCGCCGCCTGGGCGGAGGCCTTCCGGGCGGCGCTGGAGCGCACGCGCGAGCGGGAGCGCCGCCGTGGGGTGACCGTGGTGGGGCCGCACCGCGACGAGCTCGCGTTCACGGCGCAGGTGGGCGGAGAGGAGGAGCGCGACCTGAGGACGTACGGATCGGGCGGACAGCAGCGCACGGCGGCGCTGGCCCTGCGGCTGGCCGAGGCGGACACGCTCCGCGAGCGGCTCGGCCGCGAGCCGGTCTACCTGCTCGACGACGTGTTCGCCGAGCTCGACCGCGAGCGCTCCGGCCGGCTGCTCCAGCTGCTGGAAGAGGGTCGCTCGGGCCAGGTGGTGCTCACGTCGCCCAAGCCTTCGGAGGTTCGGCTGCGGGGCGGGCTGGACGTGTGGCGGCTCCGGGATGGGAGGCTGGAATCGTGACGGGCGACCCGGCGCCGGGACCGGCCGAAGCGCGTGACCGGCCGGGCTCCTATTACGACCGCCCGGGTCCGCGGCGCCCCCGGCGGCACCGCCGGCGGAAGGCCGACGCGGCACGGCGGCAGGCCCCCGAGCCGATCGGCGGGGTGGTGGGCTCCGTGCTGGAGCGCTGCGGGGTTCGCGACGAGGTCGAGCGGGCCAGGACGGCCTCGCGCTGGGACGAGATCGTCGGGCCGCACATCGCGCGGGTCACGCATCGGCCGCGCGTGTCGGGGAGCACGCTGTTCGTGGAGGTGGATGGCTCCGCCTGGATGACGGAGCTGGCCATGATGCGCCGCGACCTGATGCGGCGGCTGAACGCGGGACGGGATTCGGGCCGGATCGAGAAGATCGTCTTCCTCCAGGCCGAGGGCCGGGGGGAGAGCGGCGGGGACAACGCGACCACACGGGGACGAAGCTAGATGGCGAAGACGAAGACGACGAAGACGGAAGAACAACTCCGGAAGAAGGTCCGAAAGAAGGTGGAGGCGGGCGACTATACGTCCCGCCAGATCCAGGTCCTCAAGGGGCTCGAGGCCGTCCGGAAGCGGCCCGGCATGTACATCGGCTCCACGGCGGCCCGCGGTCTCCACCACCTGGTCTACGAGGTGGTGGACAACTCCGTGGACGAGGCCATGGCCGGGTACTGCACCCACATCGAGGTGGCGCTGCTCCCGGATGGATCCGTCACCGTCTCGGATGACGGTCGCGGCATCCCCGTCGACCTTCACCCCACCGAGAAGGTGCCGGGCGTCGAGCTGGCCCTCACCACCCTGCACGCCGGCGGCAAGTTCGACAAACAGAGCTACAAGGTCTCGGGCGGGCTCCACGGGGTGGGCGTCTCGGTGGTCAACGCCCTGTCGGAGTGGCTGGAGGCGGAGGTGCGCCGCGACGGGCACGTGTGGCGCCAGCACTTCCAGCGTGGCCTCAAGACCGACGACCTGGCCAGGGGCGAAAAGACGGACGAGACGGGCACCACGATCCGCTTCCGCCCGGACCCCGAGATCTTCACCGAGCTCCGCTTCAACTTCGATACGCTCGTCGGCCGGCTGCGCGAGCTCGCCTACCTCAACCGGGGCACCCGCATCCTGATCACGGACGAGCGCGAGGAGGAGCCTCGCGTCGAGGACTTCCAGTTCGACGGCGGCATCGTACAGTTCGTCGAGTACCTGCGCGGCAAGAAGACACCGCTCCACCCCGACGTCATCGACGTGGAGGGCACGCAGGATGACGTGGAGGTGCAGCTGGCCATGCAGTACACGGACGGCTACAACGAGGACACCTTCACCTTCGTCAACAACATCAACACCCACGAGGGCGGCACCCACCTCACGGGCTTCAAGGCGGCGCTCACGCGCACGATCAACAGCTACGCCGAGAAGAACAACCTCCTCAAGAAGGGCGATCCGGGCCTGTCGGGCGACGACGTGCGCGAGGGGCTCACGGCCGTGCTGTCGGTCAAGGTCCTCGAGCCGCAGTTCGAGGGCCAGACCAAGACCAAGCTCGGCAACAGCGAGGTGCGCGGCATCGTCGAGAGCCTGGTGAACGACAAGCTCTCGACGTGGCTCGAGGAGACCCCCTCGGCCGGCCGCTCGATCATCGACAAGGCGGTGCAGGCGGCTCGCGCGCGCGAGGCGGCGCGCAAGGCGCGCGACCTCACCCGCAAGCGCTCGGCGCTGGAGACCGGGATCCTTCCCGGCAAGCTGGCCGACTGCTCGATCACCGACCCCGGGCTCTCCGAGATCTTCATCGTGGAGGGCGACTCGGCCGGGGGCAGCGCCAAGCAAGGCCGGAACCGCAGCTTCCAGGCGATCCTGCCCCTTCGAGGGAAGATCCTGAACGTCGAGAAGGCTCGGATCGACAAGATCCTCTCCAACGAGGAGATCCGGGCCATGATCACGGCGATAGGGGCCGGGATCGGAGAGGAGTTCGACCTGGCCGAGGCCCGCTACCACAAGATCATCCTGATGACCGATGCGGACGTGGATGGAGCCCACATCAGGACGCTCCTCCTCACCTTCTTCTTCCGGCAGATGAAGGAGCTCATCGAGGCGGGCTACATCTACATCGCCCAGCCGCCCCTGTACCGCGTGCACAAGGGAAAGCAGGAGTTCTACTGCTATACGGAGGAGGAGCGGGAGGCGATCATCGAGCGTTTCTCGGATGGGAAGGGCCGGAGCGGGATCGGCGTGCAGCGCTACAAGGGGCTGGGGGAGATGAACCCGGACCAGCTGTGGGAGACGACCATGAACCCGGAGAAGCGCACCCTCCTCCAGGTCACGATCGACGAGGCCACGGCCGCGTCGCGGCTGTTCGAGGACCTGATGGGAGAGGACGTGGATCCGCGCCGGGAGTTCATCGAGAAGAACGCCCGATACGTGAAGAACCTGGACGTGTAGGTCACCGCTCCCGGACGACCACCGTCCCGGCGATCTGGTCCTGGATCCCCTGCCGGTTGGCGTCCCACAGGATCTGGAGGAAGCCCAGCAGCCCGGTGGCGAGTCCGGCGGCGTAGCCGCCGAAGCGGCTGAAGGAGCTCCACCAGCCGATCTTCTCGCCCGAGAGCCGGACCGTGCGGATGCCCATGAGCCGCTTGCCCGGGGTCTGGCCCCGCCAGAACACCGGGATGGCCGTGAAGTAGAGGCCCAGCCACCCGAAGCCGAAGCCCAGGTCGTTGGCGATGCTCTTGAGGAAGCCGATGATGCTCGGCTGCTTCCTCGCCTGCGCCAGCTCCTTCTGCAGGTCCTCGTTGCTGCTCCGGAGCTTCCGGATCCGCTCGCCCGCCACCGCGTCGGCCACCTGTTCCCGGCGGGTGGCGGCGGCGGCCGTGTCGCCGCTGCGGACCGCGTCGGCCCAGGCCAGGAGAACGGAGTCCGCCGAGGCGAGCCGGAGGTTGGCGGTGGAGTCGAAGTGCGCCATCGCGTCACCGAGGATGGAGGCCCGGGTGGCGGAGTCCGCCCGGTCCTCGAGCACGGTCCGCAGGGCGTCGCGGATCTCGGCGCGCGAGGCCCCACCCTGGGCGAGCCGGCCCGTGAACCGGCGGGCCGCGTCCCGGGCCTCGTCGGGCGAGGTCGAGGCGGAGCGCAGGGCGATGACGTCCCCCACGCCTCCCGCGATGTCGCCCAGTCCCAGGGACCGGAGCGTGGTGACCGCCGCGGTGTCGCGGCCCGCCGCGACCACCCGGGGTCCGCGGCTCCCCCGGCTCGGACCCGAACCGCCGCTGATCGCGTCCCACCCCTGGGTCAGGGCCAGCAAGAGCGCGAGCGCGGCCAGGCCCTTGAGCGCCCGACGGGAGAACGCGCTCCGTCCGTCCAGCTCGCGGCTCCTGGCCATGCGCCAGAAGATCCACGCGAACATGAGTGCGAACAAGATGCCGCCCAGGCTCCGGAGCACGGCCGTGATGGTCCCCGCGGCGATGAGGTCCACGAGCATGGCGAAGCCGCGCCGGGAGGGCTCCGCCAGGGGCGTTCCCAGGAGCTCCGGGGCGATCCGGAACGCGTGGGGCGTGACGATGTCGCGCGGGTCGCGGTGCGGCCGGGACTCTCCCGGGGCACCGGCGTGCGAGCCCTCCCGCGCGTGACCGTGGCGGTCGCGTGCCCGATCGTACCGACCGTGGGGTGGCGGGTTCGGGGTCAGCTGTTCCTCGCGGTTCGTGGCGCTGGTCCGGGGGACGGCCGCGCGGCTGGCGGCGGTAGCTTCCGCCTCCTATTCTCTCGCCTCGGGAGGCCGCGGTAAAGGCCGTCCCGGCCGCTCGCCGGCGCAGCCGCGACCCGAAGGAGCCGATGGAGACACGCCGCCCGACCAGCCCCGCCGCCGAGGAGATCCTGGGCGGCTACTTCCCGGTCCTCGACCACGGGTTCGTCGCGCTGGTCGACTACATGGGAGGCGACGAGGACATCGAGCGCGCCGCCCGCGTGAGCTACGGCTACGGGACCCGGAAGCGGAGCGCCACCCGCGGGCTCATCCGCTACCTGCGCCGCCACCGCCACACCACGCCCAGCGAGATGGTGGAGCTCAAGTTCCACTGCTGCATGCCCATCTTCGTGGCGCGGCAGTGGGTGCGGCACAGGACGGCCAACATCAACGAGTACAGCGGCCGCTACAGCCTCATCCCGCTCCTGTTCTACACGCCCGAGCACGGGGACTTCGCCCTGCAGAGCCGCTCGAACCGACAGGGCCGCCGCTCGGAGAGCGCCGGTGAGGTTCTCCACCGGGAGGCCGTGCGCCGCTGGGAGCGGGGTCGGGAGGAGGTGGCGGGGCTGTACGAGTGGCTGGTGGGCGAGCAGGTGGCGCGGGAGCTGGCGAGGATCGACCTGCCGCTGTCGACCTACACGCAGTGGTACTGGAAGATCGACCTCCACAACCTCCTCCACTTCCTCTCCCTGCGCGTCGATCCTCACGCCCAGAAGGAGATCCGGGCCTACGGGGAGATCATGGCCGGGATGTTGAAGCGCGTGGCGCCCCTCTCCTACGAGGCCTGGCTCGACTACCAGGTGGCCGGCACGGTCCTGTCGCGCGGCGAGCTCGAGGCCCTGCGCCGCCTCCTCGAGCCCGCCGGCGACGCGGAGGGGATCCGGGTGCGAGCGGAAGGGGACGGAGCGGGGGGAACCGATGGGGCTGCGGGCCGATCGGGGCTCACGGGCGACCAGCTCCGGGAGCTGGGCCTGTCGGGCCGCGAGGTCCTGGAGCTGCTCGAGAAGCTCCGCCCCGCCGATCGCCCCGACTTCGATCTCGATCTCTCGGCGATGAAGACGGCCGAGCACTTCGCCGAGCTCATGGAGCGGGCCGTGCCGGGCGCGGACGTGGAGGGCTGAGGAGCCGGAGACGTCTCCGCGGGGACGTGAGGGGGCGCGAACCGTGCCATTGGGAGCGCGTTACCGAGACGGTCGTCGCACCGGGGCGCTCGCGCCTCGAGGACCACCGTCGGAGCCGTCCCCCGTGGCGGCCCCGTCCATACGCCGGGAGACCGCGATCGGCGGCGGGCTGCACAGCGTCTGGTAGACCACGCAGTAACGCTCGGTGAGCCGCAGGAGCGTGCCCAGCTCCTCCTCGGAGGCGTCGGTGTCGAGGTCGAAGCGCAGGCGGATGGCCTGGAAGCCGACCGGCGCCTCCCGGTCCACGCCCAGGGTGCCCCGAAAGTCCAGGTCGCCCTCGGCGTGGACGGTCCCCTCGCGGATCTCGATCCGCAGCGCCGTGGCCACGGCGTTCAGGGTCACTCCGGCGCAGGCGGCCAGCGCCTCGAGGAGCATGTTGCCCGAGCACGCGTGCAGGCCGGTTCCACCGGTCGCGGGATGGAGCCCGGCCTCGACCAGCGCCTTGCCCGTCTCGACCCGACAGGTGACGTCTTCCCCGAGCCGACCCTCGGCTTCCAGGGTGATGAGGGCGGCCCCTGGCTCCTCGCGGTAGCGTTCCTTGAGGGGGGCTTGCAGGGATCGGAGCTCCTCGGATCTCATGGCGTCACTTCCGCTCGTGGTTGGAGGGTGGTGGCGGTGCATCCGGGGGGCGCGCCCGGCTCCGCGGGCCGCGCGCGCGCTCCACCCGCCCCTGGCGTGGAACGTCCTCTTCTTCCTCTCTCGGGGCGCCCGCCGAGGCCAGCGCCCGCTCGATGCGGCGATCCGGCACCAGCCACATCAGCGCCACGAAGACGTACACCGCATCGGCGATCCAGGGTCGAAGGAACGCCGCCGGGATCGCGGCGGCGTACAGCACCGGAGACAGCTTCCCCTTGAGGTCCCGTCCTACGGCCGCGGCCAGCACGGAGTCCCGGCCCTGCCCGGCGAGGATGGACCCCTGCAGGATCCAGTAGGCGATCGCCGCCATCAGGAGGACGACACCGTACAGCGCGGTCGGAACGGCCGCGAAGCTGTTCTCGCCCATCCACCCGGTCACGAACGGGACCAGGGACAGCCAGAACAGCAGGTGCAGGTTGGCCCACAGCACGCCGCCGCTCACGCGCTCGGTCACGTAGAGCATGTGGTGGTGGTTGTTCCAGTAGATCCCCAGGTACACGAAGCTCAAAACGTAGCTCAGCAGCACCGGGAGCAGGGGCCGGAGGGCTCCCATGCCGATGTCCTCCGGCACCTTCAGCTCCAGCACCATGATCGTGATGATGATGGCGAGGACGCCGTCGCTGAACGCCTGCAACCGGTCGGTGCCCACTAGCCGGGCTCCGGCTCGTCGGGTCGGCTCAAGCGTCCGCGGGGGGCACGGGGATCACGAGTCGCGGGAGGAGGCGAGCCGTGCCCGACACGGGCGCGGGCACCCAGCCCACGTGAATGGCTCCCATGCGGACGTAGAAGGACTCGGCGTGGGGATCGGCGTCCACCTGCAGGGTCGGGTAGCCCCTCAGGGCGGTCCGCGCCACGGCGTGCTCGACCAGCCGGCGCCCCAGGCCCCGACCCATGAATCGCGGATCCATCCACAGGTGCTCGAGCGAGGCGCAGTTCCTGAACGCCAGGCTGTAGAACCCGACCGGCTGCGCGGAGCCCCTCGCCACGAACACCTCGCGGTTCTCGAGGTCGGCCCGGGAGAGGGCGAGCTGCGGCCCCCATGCCTCGAGCCAGTCGGCCGGATAGCCCCAGTGCGCCTTGGAGCGGACGGCCAGCGCGCTGAGCGCCTCGACCTCGCTGGGACGGGCGGCTCCGATCGTGAACTCCTCGGGCGACGGGGCTGGATCGACCACCGGGCTTGTCTTCCTTCGGTATCTGGTATACGCTTGATGCCTGACGCCTCATCAACTCACACTGCACGTTGTGCTATGGTGGCCTGGATCTCAATGCTGCGACCCCCCCGTCGCCTCGTGGCGGCCTTCGTATCGCCGGTCCTGGCGCTCGCCGGCGCGACCGGCCTGCTCTTCGCCGGCGCCACGGTCGTCCGCGCGCAGCAGCCCTCGGGCAACCCGGCGGATGTGCAGTTCATGTCCGGGATGATCATCCACCACGAGCAGGCCGTGCTCATGGCCGGATGGGCGCCGACCCACGACGCGGGACCGGACGTGGCCAGGCTGTGCCGGAAGATCTCCGTCTCCCAGCGCGACGACATCGATCTCATGAAGCGCTGGCTCCAGGAGCACGGCCATTCGATTCCGGACACGAGCTGGGTGTTCGACTACGAGGGGTCCGGCATGCGGACCCACAAACTCATGGCCGGGATGCTGACCTCCGACCAGCTGGCCGCGCTGGATGCGGCTCGCGGTGAGGAGTTCGACCGCCTGTTTCTGGAGGGCATGATCGGTCATCACGCGGGCGCGGTCACGATGGTCAAGGACCTCCTCGCCTCGCCCGGCGGGGCCCAGGACAACTTCGTGTTCGAGTTCGCGACGGACATCAACTCGAGTCAGACGGTCGAGATCCACCTGATGCAGCGCATGCTGGTGGCGCTGCCGGCGGACGCAACGAAACCGTAGTCGTCCCCGTCGCCCCATACCCTTCACGCGGAGAATCTCCCGTGGCTCCTGTCCCAGCCGTCCCACGCCTTCGTGCACGCTGGAGCGTCGCCGCCCGCCGCCTGTGGGCCGTGCCGGCGGCGCTCGCGCTCGCATCCTTCGTGGCCTGCGCCTCTTCCGGGACGCAGACCGGCATGAGCGCGTCGCCAGCCGCGAGCGCCGCACCGGCCGCCGACATGTCCACCACCCCGCCGAGCCCCGATCCGCGGGTCGGACTGCGCGCGGGCTGGATGGATGCGGGTCAGGCTACCTGGAACATGACGCTGGTGTCGGCCACCGAGCCCCCCGACGGATTCA
>CANPVD010000024.1 GCA_947581615.1 Candidatus Humimonas hydrogenitrophica | reverse complement strand
TCGGCAGCACCTCGCAGATCGGCTCGACTCCGTACGCCTCCCGGTGCTCGTCGATGAAGCTCACCATCACCTCGCTCGGCGGCCGAGCTCCGCCTGGGCGAAATACGCGGACGCCTTCCGCAGGATTTCATTGGCCCTGCGGAGCTCACGGTTCTCCCGCTCCAGCTCCTTGAGACGCTCACGCTCTTCGGTGGTGAGCCCCGGCCGACGACCCGCGTCCCGCTCAGCCCGCCGCACCCACTTGCGGAGCGTCTCCGCCGAGCAGCCGATCTTGGCCGCGATCGACCGGATCGCCGCCCACTGCGAGTCGTGATGCGCTTCGTGGTCGAAGACCATCCGAACCGCCCGCTCCCGCACCTCCGGGGAGTACTGCCTCGTCTTGCTCATGGCTCCATCCTCTCACGAGTTGGAGCCTCCGACAAATCCGGGGCGGTTCAGTAACTTCGGGTTAGATTGGGGCGCTCGGGAACGAGGACTCCCCTTCGGGCCGGCGGTCGATAGCACGATAGTTGGGCCACGGGCGTTCTGCCCATCCCCCGGCGACTGGCCCCGCGGCCGGGTCGCCCGCCTCAGGCTCCCACGTGCAGGAGCACCAGGCTGGCCACGGTGAAGTAGATGACCAGGCCGGTCACGTCCACGAGGGTGGCCACGAAGGGCGCCGACGCGCTGGCCGGGTCGAAGCCCAGCCGGCGGAGCAGGAAGGGCAGCATCGAGCCGGCCATCGTGCCCCATGTCACCACGCCGACCAGGGCGAGGCCCACGGTGAAGGCGACCAGCGGGTAGTGGGGACCGTAGTCGTACAGGCCGCCGAACTGCCACGCCATGATCCGCAGGATCCCGATCGCTCCCAGGATCGAGCCCAGGGCGAGGCCCGAGCGCAGCTCGCGCCACGCCACCCGCCACCAGTCGCGCAGCCTCACCTCTCCCAGGGCCAGGGCGCGGATGACCAGAGTGGTCGCCTGGGAGCCCGAGTTGCCCCCGCTCGAGATGATGAGGGGAACGAACAGCGCCAGCACCACGGCCTGCGCGATCTCCCCCTCGAAGTGCCCCATGGCCGTGGCGGTCAGCATCTCGCCGATGAACAGGGCGGACAGCCACCCCGCCCGCTTGCGGACCATGTGGAAGAAGGGCGTCTCCATGTAGGGGGAGTCCAGGGCCTCCGAGCCGCCGATCCGCTG
This sequence comes from Candidatus Humimonas hydrogenitrophica, assembly GCA_947581615.1. Lineage (GTDB taxonomy): Bacteria > Gemmatimonadota > Gemmatimonadetes > Palauibacterales > Palauibacteraceae > Humimonas > Humimonas hydrogenitrophica. Next base: position 61,876 of record CANPVD010000024.1, on the reverse strand, counting down.
GATGTCTTCCGTCTGCTCCTCCCGGATGGCGTCGGCGATGTCGTCGAAGGTCACGATCCCCTTGAGGGTTCCCGCCTCGCTGATGACGGGAAGGGCGAGGAGATCGTGCTCGCGGTACAGGTGGGCCACCTCCTCCTGGTCCATCGTCTCGGGCACGGTCACGACGTCGCGCTGCATGATCTCGTCGACCCGCCGGTCGGTGGGGGCCTCGAACAGGTCGCGGAAGGAGAGGACGCCCAGGAGGCGCTGCGCTGAGTCCAGGACGTAGATGTAGTAGATCGTCTCGAGCTGGGGCGCCTGCCGCCGCAGGTAGGCGAACGCCTCGCCCACGGTCATGTCCGGTCGGACGCGGGCGAACCGGGGGCTCATGAGCCCTCCGGCCACGTCCTCCCCGTAGGCCATGAGGGCCGTGACCTCGCGGCGGGTCGTCGGGTCGAGCAGGCCGAGGAGTCCCTGAGCCTCCTGGGGCGGGGCCTCCTGCACCAGGTCGGCCGCGTCGTCCGGTGGCAGCAGCCGCATCCACACCATGCGCTCGCCCTCCGGTAGGCTCGCCACCAGTTCGGCCTGCTCCCGTGGATCCAGGGACAGGAAGAAGTCGTCGGCGACGGCGCGCGGCAGGCGCCGGAAGGCTTCGACGCGCTGTTCGGGGCCGAGCGCGGGCCACCCTTCCCAGAGCTCGATCGCCTCGCCACGCTCGGTGTCCGGGGTCGGGATTTGCGTGCCGATCATGGGTGCCTCCCGGCCGTCCTCGAAGTGTCAGCGTCCGCGCCTCGGGCTCGACCACGGAAGATCGATGGCCCTGCCGTGGGAGGAAAGGTGAGGGCGCCTCCGGCGCCGTTCGCGCGGCCTCGATTGTGCAAGGTCGATGATGGAGCCGCGACGCCCGGGAAACCGGGGAAGTCGGGCTCCGATGAGGGGCGTTTCCGGCATGACCGGTGGCGCGACGACGGTGACGCGAGTCGGGGCGGAGTCGTCTCTCCGGGGAAACATCCCCGGAAGGACGGTGGGCCTGCGAGTGACTAGACACGGGAGTCCGAGCATGTACACGATCATCGGTCCAGCGGATGGACCGGTCACGTTTCGAACACACGTGGCCGTCCCGGACCTCCAGCCCGCGGACGCGTCCCGAATCTTGCAGGCCCTGAACCCGTTCCTGGCTCGACTCCGGGAGCGGGCGGCCCAGGACCAGGCGACGCTGACGAGCCGGCCGGACGGGACTTCGGCCCCGGTCCCGGCGGAGGGCTAGGGGTCCGCCTCACCCACCGCCGTTCGTCGACTTCGGAGCGCCGCGCGCGCTCCTCAGGAGCCCGCGAGCCTGATTCCGGTTTCCTGCCGCGCCTCCACGATGCGCCGGCCGTGGTGACGGCCGTTCTCGATGAAGATGCGGTTGGCGTCGTTGCCGGCCGTGAGCACGCCCGCGATGTACACGCCGGCGACCGGGGTCTCGAGCGTGTCGGGATCGTGCTCCGGCACCCCCGAGTCCGCGTCGACGGGCACTCCGAGGTCCCGGAGAAGGCGGGGCTCGGCGTGCCAGCCGGTCATGGCGAACACCCAGTCGTTGGCGATCTCGTCGGCGGTCCCCGTCTCCACGTCGCGCAGGACGACCGTAGCGGGCGTGATGCGCTCGATCCGGGTGCCCCAGCGCACCGGGATCTGGCCCTTCTCGAACCGGTTGCGGATGTCCGGCAGGACCCAGGGCTTCACGCCCCTGTCGAGCTCGCGGGCGAAGTGCACGAAGGTCACCCGCGCGCCGGCGCGCCACAGCTCGAGCGCCGACTCGACGGCGGAGTTCCCGCCCCCCACCGTAACGACGTCCTGCCGCCAGTAGGGGTGGGGCTCGTCGTAGCGGTGCTTGACCTTGGGGAGATCCTCTCCGGACACGCCCAGGGGATTGGGGGCGTCGAAGCTCCCGGTGGCCACGACCACGGCGCGCGTTCGGATGGAGCGCTCCTCCCCGGCGGCGCACCGGCTCAAGAGGCGGAAGTCTCCCTCCGCGCCCTCGACGGCCAGGACCTCCTCGAACTGGCGCACGTCCAGATCGAAGAATTCAGCGGCCCGGCGATAGTAGACCAGCGCCTCCTCCCGCGTGGGTTTGCCTCGCTCGATCGGGAAGGGCAGGCCGCCGATCTCCAGCTTGTCGGCGGTGCTGAAGAAGCTCACGTAAGGAGGGTACTCCCGCACGATGGTCGCCGTGAGCGGCCCGCGGTCGAACAGCACGCACCGCATCCCGGCATCCCGCGCTGCCGCGCCCACGGCCAGTCCGCAGGGTCCGGCACCGATCACCGCCAGGTCCAGCAGCTCGTCTCTCATCAAACCTCGAGTCCGGGGGTTCGTTCCGGCGGGGGCCCTCGGTCCGCCGGTCCTGGTTCTCAGGGGCCGCGCCCGGTACCCCTGGCAGGGCCCGCCGTGTCCGATACGAGAACCGTGCCGCGGTGACCCACGGGGCCGGTCAGCGGGGCTGCAGGCTCCCGAAGGCGTACCGCCAGCCAAAACGCTTCAGGAGCTCCAGCAGCCGCTGCACCGGGAGACCCATGACGTTGAAGAAGTCGCCCTCGATCCCCTCGACGAGCGCGGCACCCAGGCCCTGGATGCCGTACCCCCCCGCCTTGTCGAACGGCTCGCCGGTGGCCGTGTACTCCCGGCGCTCCCGCTCGTCCAGGTCCCGGAACCGGACCCGCGTGGCCTCCACCGCCGTCTCCGTGCGTCCGGGCGTGGCCAGGGCGATCCCGGTGTACACGAGGTGCTCCCGGCCCGAGAGGCGTCCCAGCATCGTGATCGACTGCGCCCGGGAGCCGGGCTTCTCGAGGACCGCCTCGTCCAGCGATACCACCGTGTCGCAGGCCAGCGCGAGGGCCCCGGGCCGGATCGCCGCGGCCGCCTTGAGGCCGGCCAGCCGCTCGGCCGCCGAGCGGGCCGACTCGCCCGGCAGCAAGGTCTCGTCCACGCCGGTCGGCCGGACCTCGAATGTCAGCCCCAGCCTGCGCAGAATCTCCGCCCGCCGCGGAGAGCCGGAGGCGAGCACCAGGCGGGGCGGCGCGGCGTCCTCGGCGGAGGGAGCCCCGCCGTCGCCCCCCGGGAGCCCTCTCGCCCCGGCCGACCGGGTCATGGGCTCGTGGCGGCGGGCGCCCGGGTCTCGATCCCCTCGACTCCGTGCGCTTCCATCCACGCGTGGAGATCCTCGAGCGCCCGCTCCGACAGCCGCCGCCGCTTCTCCCTCCGGTCCCGAATGCGCTCGGGGAGGGCGTCCACCAGGCCCCAGTTCGAGTTCATGGGCTGGAACCGGCCGGGCTCGGCTTCCCGCAGGTAGCGCATGAGCGCGCCGAGCATCGTCGTGCCGGGCGGGAGCACGGGATCGAGGCCGCGCAGCACGCGGTCCATGGTCACGGCGGCCAGGAGGCCGCTGGCGGCCGACTCGACGTAGCCCTCCACCCCGGTGAGCTGGCCGGCGAACACGAGGTCGGGCCGATCGGGCGGCGACCCCCAGGGCGTCAGGCAGCCCGGGAAGTTCAGGTAGCTGTTGCGGTGGATCCCGCCGCGTCGGAGGAACTCCGCCTCGGCCAGGCCGGGAATGAGCCGGAACACCCGGTCTTGCTCCCCGTGCCGGAGCCGGGTCTGGAAGCCGACCATGTTCCACATGCGCCCCTCCCGGTCCTCCCGCCGGAGCTGGACCACCGCGTGGGGCCGACTCCCCGTACGGGGGTCGGTGAGCCCGATCGGCTTCATGGGGCCGAAGCGGAGCGTCTCCCGGCCGCGCGAGGCCATCACCTCGATCGGGAGGCAGCCCTCGAAGTAAGGGACGTTCTCCCAGTCGTGGCCCGCGTAGACGTCCGCCTCGAGGAGCGCGTCGATGAAGCGCTCGTACTCGTCCCGGTCCATGGGACAGTTCAGGTAGTCGTCCGACTCCCCGTAGCGGCCCGCCGCGAACACGATGGACTCGTCCAGGGACTCGCGGGACACGATGGGCGCGAGCGCGTCGAAGAAGGCCAGCCCCTCGTCTCCGAGCCGCGACCGGATCGCCGCCGACAGCGCGTCCGACGTGAGCGGGCCCGTAGCCACGATCGCCGGGCCCTCCGGAAGAGCACGCTGCTCCCCCCGGACCCTCTCGATGCGGGGGTGCTCCTCGACCGCCCCGGTCAGGACATGCGCGAACAGCTCCCGGTCCACCGCCAGCGCCGAGCCTGCGGGCACCCGGGCCCGTTCGGCGCAGGCCAGGAACAGGGAACCCAGCGCCTCCATCTCCCGCTTCAGCTCCCCGTGCGCGTTGGCTGGATCCTCGCTCTTGAAGGAGTTCGAGCACACGAGCTCGCCCAGGAGCCCGGTGCGGTGCGCGGGGGTGGAGGCGCCGGGACGCATCTCCACCAGTTGGACCGCGTGCCCACGCTCGGCCAGGCCCCAGGCGGCCTCGGGACCGGCCAGCCCGCCCCCGACGACGGTGACGGTCATCCGCCGCCACCGCCCCGGTACCGCTCGAACCAGCCCAGGATGTAGGCCGTCTTGGCGATCAGGTTGCTGGGCTTGCCGGCGATCTCGTGGGTGGCGTCCGGGATCCGCACCAGGACCGACGGGACCTTCTGCAGCTTGAGCGCCTGGTAGAACTGCTCCGCCTCTCCGTCGGGCGTCCGCAGGTCCTCGCCGCCGGTCATGATCATGGTCGGCGTCTTCACGTGGCCCGCGTAGGTGATCGGGGAGTGCTCCATGTAGTTCTGGAGGTTGTCCCACGGGTACCCGGAGAACCAGTACTTGAGCCCGAACAGCGACATGTCTGCCGTCAGCACCCAGCTGTACCAGTTGATCACCGGCTTGGCCACGACGGCGGCGCGGAAGCGGGTCGTGTGGCCCACCGTCCACGCCGTGAGGACGCCGCCGCCCGAGCCGCCGGTCACGTACAGGCTGTCGGGGCTCACGTAGCCCTTCTGGATCATGGCGTCCACGCCCGACATGAGGTCGTCGTAGTCGTGGTCCGGATAGTCCAGGTGAATGGCGTTGCCGAACGCCTGGCCGTAGCTGGTCGAGCCGCGCGGGTTCACGTACAGGACCACGTAGCCGTGCGCGGCGTACAGCTGGTCCTCGGCCGCGAAGCGGTCCCCGTAGTTGAGGTAGGGGCCGCCGTGGATCTCCAGGATGAGCGGGTACTTGTGGGACGCGTCGAAGCCGGGCGGCTTCAGGATCCAGCCCTGGATCTCCTTGCCGTCGTAGGAGGACTTGAAGGTGAGCTCCTCGCCCGTGGCCAGGGCGCGGTGAGCGAGGAGATCGTCGTTCAGCCGGGTCACCCGGCGCGCGGAGGCGGGCCCGCCCTGCCGGCTCCCGACCGCCACGTCGGCGGGGTGGTCGTACAGCGACCGGGTGAACGCGAACCGGCCTGTCGCCGCCGAGACGCTGAAGCTGCCGCCCGGATAGGGCCGGCCGATGGAGAGTCCTCCGACGTGGTCCGCCAGGACGCTCACCTTCCCGTCCAGCGTGACGAAGCCGACTTTCGTGTCGCCGTGGTCGTCGAACTGGACGAACAACCCGCTGCCGTCCGCGGCCCAGATGGGGCTCCCGACGCTGCGGTCGAAGTCACCGGTCAGGGCATGCGAGCCGCTGCCGTCCGAGCTCATGACGTACAGGCGGCGGACCTGGTAGCCCTGGTAGTGCTCGTCGTAGCCGACGTAGGCGATCTTCGAGCCGTCGGACGAGACGGCCGGGCTCCCGTCGGGACCGTGCCGGTCGGTCAGGGCCCGCGCCGTCCCGCCGGCCGCCGGCACGGCGTACACCTCGGAGTTCGACGGGTCGTAGTCCGCGTCCGCGTGTCGGTCCCCGGAGAAGAACAGCGTCTCTCCATCCGGTGACCATACGGGGGCGCCATCGTCGTACGGCCCCCGGGTGACCTGCAGGGGCGTGCCGCCCTCGGCGGGCAGCACGAACACGTGGGTGTGACCGTGTGGCAGGAGCCCCTGGCCGTTGAGACGCCAGGTGACCCGGTCGACCACGTGGATCGGTGGTCCCCAATCCGCCCCCTCGGGCATGGGCGGCATGTGCGCGATGGCGGGCGGCGGCTCGCCGGGGACGAAGCTGGCGAAGGCCAGGCGGGTGCCGTCGGGCGACCAGGCCAGGCCCCGCGGCCCGCGTTGCAGCCGCGCCAGCACGGCCTCCTGGCCCGTGTCCATCCACCGAACGCGGATCTCGGCGCCCTCCTCCCCGTGGGCAACGTAGGCCAGGCGCGACCCGTCGGGCGACCAGGTCGGCGAGGAGGCGTGCCGCGAGCCGTCCGTGAGGGCGCGGAGACCGGTGCCGTCGGCGTTCACCACCCACAGGCTCGTACGCTCCCGGTCCTTCATGATGTCGAAGCCCGTGCGCACGAACGCCACCCGGGACCCGTCCGGCGAGATCTGCGGGTCCCCGGCCCACTCCAGGTCGAACACGTCCAGGTAGCCGAAGCGGGTGGTGTCGGCGGCGGCCGCCACCGACGGGCGTCCCTCCGACCGGTGCGCTGTCGGTGCGAGCGACGGGGCCCGGGCCGGAGCCGGGGTGACGGCCGATCGGGCCAGGGATGGGGCGGCCGTCAGACAGAGGGCGGAGGCGATGACGGCGATGAGGCGCATGGTCCATCTCCTTGAGGAATCCCTGGGCCGGGCGGGGCGACGCACGACCGGCCCCGTTGCGACGTTCCGTCGGGGCACTTAGTAGCGGCGTGGCCGGTGCGCGGGCAAGGCCCGGCGGGCCCGCGGCCCGGAGCCGACCCTGGTGCTGGCGGACCTGGCGACGCCGGACCAGGTTCGACGCGCGGCCGGCGAGGTGAGCGACCGGCTCCGGAGCCTCGATGCCCTCGTGGCCAACCCAGGCGTGTACCGGGCGGCGCTCGAACGCACCGAGATCGGCGTCGAGCGCACGCTCGCCGTGACTCACCTGGCTCACTTCCAGCTCGTGAGCCTCCTCCTGGACCGCGTGCCGGCCGCCGACGGCCGCGTCCCCTGGACGAGATCCTCCGCGGAACGGAAGACTCTTCGGGCTGGCAGGCCTATGCGGATTCCAAGCTGGCCAACGTGCTGTTCCCGTTCGAGCTCGGGCGCCACCTCTCCGGTCCGGGCGTAGGCGTCTTCGCTCTCCATCCCGGCATGCTGGCCACGCGGATCTGGAACGGGAACCGGGACCTGGCCAGCCTCGTGGCGTGCCTCGCCACGCCGTTCGTGGGCTCGCCCGACAGGGGCGGCGAGCGGGTCGAGCGACTGGTGATCGACCCGGAGGTGGCGGGGGTGCGGGAGCGGTAGGTGAAGGGGGAGACGCCCGCCCGGGCGGCGGCGGGCCATCCGGTGCCGCGGCCCGGCCCGGACTGAGCGGTCGTCCCGACGGTCAGGACCGGGAACCGTTGCGGACGGGGGACAGGTCGGCATCCTCGAGCCGCCGGAGGATCACGTCGGCCGCGTACCGCCAGTGCTGCCTGAGCAGGCTGGTGGCTTCGTCGACGAGCCCCGTCTCCAGCGCACCGAGGATGCGCCCGTGCTGTTCGAGCCCGGTCGTGCCCACGAGCCCGAAGTCGGCAGCGTGAACGTACACGTAGCGGTACAGGCGTCGCCGGCACACCTCCAGCAGGTCGAGGAGCGGCCGATTGGGGCAACCGGCCAGGAGCTTCTGGTGCCACTGCATGTCCAGGTCGACGGCGTGGGCGCCGTCGTAGTCCTCGGGCCGCCGCGCCCGCCGCGCGTCGAGGTCCCGGAGGGCCTTCAGGGTGTCCTCGTCCGGTCGACCGGTACGCTGGAGGCCGAGCGACTCGAGCTCGCCGACGAGCACGTACAGGTCGTGGGCCGTCGCCGGTTCCATGCCGGCCACGAAGAAACCGCGGCCCGGCCGGCTCTCGACCAGGCCGTCCGACGCCAGCTGGAGGAGCGCCTCGCGCAGCGGCGTCCTGCTGATGCCGAACTCGCTCGCCAGCCGCGACTCGTTGAGACGCTCGCCCGGTGCCAGCTCGCGGGCCAGGAGCCGGTCCAGCAGAACCCGGCGCACGGCGTCCCGCACCGGCTCGCGTGAGATGTGGCGCTCCAACTCTTGCCTCCGTGGCTGCGAAGCGTCGGCCGCTGCGACCCGGCCGGCGCACGAGGACTACGTACAATAGACGAGCCCGGCCCGGCGTCGCCACTGCATCGGAAGGGCGATCATGGTGGATGTGGAAAGGGAGGGCGATCCATCGCGCCCCCCCTTTCGACCTCGATCGCGCGGCCTCGCGGGCCCGACCGCATCCCTACTTCTTGGGCTTGACCTCGATCCGGCGCGGCTTGGCCTCGGCCGCCTTGGGCAGCGTGACCACGAGCACGCCGTTCGAGAAGTTCGCGTCCACCCGGTCGATCTCGACGGACCGCGGCAGCGCGTAGCTGCGGGTGAACCGCTCGACCGAACGCTCCTGCAGGTGATAGGTCTTGTCCTGCTCCTTCTCCTCGGTCTTGCGCTCGCCGGTAACCGACAGCACGCCCTTCTCCATGGTGAGGTCGATGTCGTCGAGATCGAAGCCCGGAAGCTCCATCTCGAGCACGAAGGCCTCGGGCGTCTCGTACAGGTCCGCGGCCGGCGTCCAGGCGCTCCAGGTGCTGAGCGGGCGGCCGAAGAAGTCATCGAACAGGTTTCCCAGGTCCGGGCGCAGGGTCCCGGCCCAGGGGCGACGTGCAACGGCTCGTTCCCTCCGTGTCGTCTCCGGTAGCATCGTGCACCTCCTTCACGTCTCGCGCGTGTGCCATCCTTCGGATCGCTTTCGAGGGCGTCCGCTATCGAAACGCCCGTCACTCTGGAGGAGCAACTCGCGTGCCCGATTTTGAGGTCAAAAAGACGCCATTCTTGCGGGTTTCTCCGGGGCCGGGCGTCGTCCCGGCAGGTGGTCTGCCGCCCCGACAGCGGGCAGGACCGGGATCCCGGACGACTATCCGGACGCGGGCTCCAGACGCGCGTAGGCGAGGATGAGATGACGGGTGCGGCCGTCCTCGAACGCGACCGCCAGCCGTGGGTCGCCGCTCGCCACGTGAACTTCCACGACCGTGCCCTCCCCGAACCGCGGGTGGCGCACCGCGTCGCCGACCTCGAACGGACACGGGGGGGCGCCGGACTCCGCGGCGTCGCCGGAGCCGGCGAGCTCGGCGCGGGTTTCCTCGACGTGCTCGGCCGGCAGCTCGCGCAGAAAGGCCGAGGGCGCCGACCAGCTCCTGCGGCCGAACCGGTGCCGGGAGGCGGCGTGTGTGAGAACGACGCGCTCTCGGGCACGCGTGAGCCCCACGTAGAACAGGCGTCGCTCCTCCTCCAGGTCGTGTTCCGAGCCGACCGAGCGCGAGTGCGGGCACAGCCCTTCCTCCATGCCGGCCAGGAAGACCCGTGGGAACTCGAGGCCCTTGCTGTTGTGGAGCGTCATGAGCAGCACGGCGTCGGCGTCCGGATCCGCGCGGTCCACGTCCGCCACCAGCGCGACCTCCTGGAGGAACCGGTCCAGCGACGTGAGCTCGGCCTCCGGCGTGAGGGGCACGGCGGCGCCGTCCCGCGGCCGCGGGCCGCGCTCGTCGACCTCGGCCGCCGCCCCGACCAGCTCGGACACGTTGTCGGCCCGTTCCTCCCCCTCGGGTCCTTCCTCGCGCAGGGCCTGCAGCAGGTCCAGCTCCTCGAGGAGGCGCCGGAGGAGCTCCGCGGCCGGGACCTCTCCCGACAGGGATCGGTAGCGGCCGACCAGCTCGCCGAAGGCCTCGAGCCCGCGCGCGCCGGCCGCCGGGACGTCCGCGGCCTCCCGGGCCCTCCCGGCCGCCTCCACGGGCGTGAGGTCGGCCTCGCGCGCCCAGGCCAGAAGGCGTCCGCGCGTGACCTCTCCCACCCCGCGGCGAGGCCAGCGCACCGCCCGCTCGAAGGCGGCCACGTCGCGCGGGTTCGAGATCAGGCGCAGGTAGGCGAGGACGTCCCGGATCTCTCGTCGCTCGTAGAAGCGGACGCCGCCCACGATCTGGTAGGGCATGCCGCGGCGGCGGATCGCGTCCTCCAGGGCGCGGGACTGCGCGTTGGTCCGGTACAGGATGGCGAAGTCGCGGTAGCGGTGGCCGTCGGCCGAGGCCACGCCCGCCTCGATCGCGTCCGCGATCCAGCGTGCCTCGGTCCGGTCGTCGGACGCCTGCACGACGAGGAGTTTCTCCCCCTCGCGCCCGTCGGTGTAGAGAGTCTTCGCCTTGCGCTTGCGGTTGTGAGCGATGACCGCGTTCGCGGCGGCCAGGATGCGGCCCGTGGAACGGTAGTTCTGCTCCAGGCGAACGGTCCGGCAGCCCTCGAAGTCCTCCTCGAACTCGAGGATGTTCCGGATGTCCGCGCCCCTCCATCCATAGATCGACTGGTCGTCATCGCCCACGACCATGAGGTTCCGGTGCCCGGCGGCCAGCAGCTGGACGAGACGGTACTGCGCGTGGTTCGTGTCCTGGTACTCGTCGACCAGGATGAACGCGAACCGGCGACGGTAACGCTCCAGGATCTCGGGCTCGTCCCGCAGGAGCTCGACCGCCTTCATGAGCAGGTCCTCGAAGTCGAGAGCGTCCTGCCGGGCCAGCGCCGACTGGTAGGCGGCGTAGACGTCGCGAACCACGCGCTCGAGCGGCTTCGGATCGGCGCCCAGCATGGCGGCGTGAGCGTCCGGCGTGAGCAGCCAGTGCTTGGCGGCGGCGATCCGGCCCCGGATGGCCCGCGGACGCCACCGCTGACGGTCGAGTCCCAACTCGTCCAGGGCCCGGCCCACCTGGGCCAGCGACTCGTCCGCGTCGTGGATGGAGAAGCGGCGTGAGTGGCCGATCGACGGGGCGTGTCGCCGCAGCAGCCACGCCCCGAAGGCGTGGAAGGTGCCGGCCCACAGGCCGGCGGCCGGTCCCCCGAGGAGACGCTCGATGCGCTCGCGCATCTCGGCGGCCGCCCGGTTCGTGAAGGTGACGGCGAGGACGCGTTCGGGCGGCACGCCGTGCTCGTCGATGAGCCGGGCCACCCGGGTGGTGAGCACGCGCGTCTTACCGCTCCCGGCGCCGGCCAGCACGAGGAGGGGACCCTCCACGTGCTCCGCGGCCCGCCGCTGCTCGGCGTTCAGGCTGTCCAGGGGATCCAGGGGTACCATGGGTCCGGGGTACGGGGTACGGGACTCGTCGACCGGCGCACCCCGAATGTACCCCGAAGCGGCGTCGAGTGCCGGCGTCCGCGCCGGGACCACCGTGCCCGCGGTCGTGTCCCCGGCGCACCGGCGTGGCTATCTTGGGTCTCCGGCCCGCGCGTGCGCCGTCGACCGCTCTCTACGAGGTGACCCGTCTTGAGCCGCCCCGCATCGCAGTCCGCCGGCCGCCGGGCCCGAGTGATGCCCGTGGCGCTCGCCGTCCTCGTGTGCGCGCTCACCTTCGCCTACGACGTCTCCAGCCCACCGTTCCGCGCCCTGGGCGTCGTGCCCTACGTGCTGGCCGTGCTGGTCGGATCCTGGTATCCGGGGGCCCTGTTCCCCTTCGCCGTCGCGGCTCTGTCCACGGTCCTGGCCGCCCTCGGGCCGGTGCTCGGACAGCACGGCTACAGCCACGTGCTCCTGGTGAACCGGCTGGTGATCGGCCTGGTGATCTGGGCTTCGGCCTGGCTGGTGTGGCGCGGTCGCCGGGCCAGCGTGACGGCGGAGGAGCACGCCCGGGCCCTCCACGGCCTCCGGACCGATCGACGTCGGCTGGGCCTGTTCCTGGAGCAGGTGCCGGCCATCCTGTGGGCGGTGGACCGGGACCTGCGCTTCACGCAGAGCATCGGCGCCGGCCTCCAGTCGCTCGGGCTCGACCCGGGCCAGACCGTCGGTTTGACCTTGCAGGAGTTCTTCGGCACCGACGAGCCCGGGTTCGAGTCCATCGCGGCCCACCGGACCGTTCTGGAGGCGGGCGAGCCGGTGAGCTACGCGACCGAGTGGGCCGGACGGCACTACCGGGTCCGGGTCGAGCCGCAGCGTGACCCCGACGGCGTCCCGGTGGGCGTGGTCGGACTGGCGCTGGACGTCACCGACCAGCTCCGGGCCGAGGAGACGGCACGGGCCACCGAGTCCCGCTACGCCACCCTGTTCGAGGAGGTGCAGGAGGCGGTCTACTTCAGCCAGCTGGACGGGACGATCGTCGAGGCCAACCGGGCGTTTCGCGAGCTGTTCGCATTCCGCCGGGGGGAGGCGGTCGGGGCGGATGCGCTCACCCTGTACGCCGACCCGGAGGATCGGGCCGACTTCCGCAGGGTCATCCTGGAGCATGGTGCGGTACGCGACTTCGAGGTCGCGCTCCGGGGACGCGGTGGTCGAGCCATCACGGCGCTCCTGAGCGCCACCGTCGTCCGCGATGTCGACGGTCGGCCGGTCGGCTTCCAGGGCATCGTCCGGGACGTCACCCGGCAGCGCGCCCTCGAGCAGGAGCTGCGGCGGCGGGCTCTGCACGATTCCCTCACCGACCTGCCCAACCGTACCCTCTTCCACGACCGGGCGGCGATGGCACTGGAGCATCACCACAGGAACGGGCAGGGACTCGCTCTCCTGTTCGTGGACCTGGATGGGTTCAAGCGCGTGAACGACAGTCTGGGACACCAGGCCGGGGACGCCCTGCTCCAGAGGGCCGCTGCCCGACTCCGGGACGCCTTTCGCGGCCACGACACCGTGGCCCGGGTGGGGGGAGACGAGTTCATGGTCCTTCTGGCTGGATTGAACAGCGAGGCGGAGGCGATCATCGCTGGCGAACGTCTCACGGACCTGTTCCGGAGGCCGCTCCTGGCGGACGACCAGGAGATCCACCTCTCGGCCAGCGTCGGCCTGGTGTACGTGGGGCCGGGAGCGAGCTGGATCGAGGCGGAGCTGCCGGACGTGGACCGGCTGGTGCGGGCGGCCGATCTGGCTCTCTACCGGGCCAAGCGGGTGCCCGGCCCCGCGTACCGGCTGTTCCATCCGGAGGAGGACTGGACCTGGCGGGAGCAGGGCCGCCTCGAGCTCGAGAACGAGATCCGCCGCGGTATCCTGACCGACGCCTTCGTATGCCACTATCAGCCCGTGGTCTCCCTCGAAACGGGTCAGGTGGTGGGGGCGGAGGTGCTGGCGCGGTGGGAGCATCCCCAGCGCGGCCTGTGCCCGCCCGCCGAGTTCATCCCGGTGGCGGAGCAGACGGGCCTCATCCTCTCCCTGGGGGAAGCGATCCTGCGTCGAGCCTGCCGCGAGAGCTCGGCCTGGTGCGTCGGAGAGGACGCCGTGACCCTGTTCGTGAACCTGAGTCCGCGTCAGTTCGACGACCCGGACCTCGTGGGCCGCGTGTGTCACGTCCTCGACGAAACGGGCATGGATCCGGCCCGCCTCGTGTTCGAGGTCACCGAGACGGGCGCCATGCTCCGGCCCGAACACACGGCCCGGCTGCGGGGTCTGGGCTGCCGCGTGGCGCTCGACGATTTCGGGACCGGCTACGCCAGCCTCCAGTACCTCAAGACGCTGTCGCTGGACGTGCTCAAGCTCGACATGAGCTTCACGCACGGTCTGCCAGGCGATCCCGCGGACCTGGCCATCTGCCGGGCGGTGGCCACCCTGGGACAGCATCTGGGTCTCCCGGTGGTGGCCGAGGGCATCGAGTCGGGGCCGCAGCGCGACGCGGCGCGCTCGGTCGGCTGCCGCTGGGCACAGGGCTTCTTCTTCGACGCGCCGCTCCCGCCCGAGGCCATGGAAGCGCGGCTCGCGCGGCGCCGCGCGGTCTGAGGGCGGGGAGGGGGGAGAGCGTCGTGCGCGTCCTGGTCACCGGGGCCACCGGCTACATCGGCGGCCGGCTCCTGCCCCTGTTGCTGGCGCGAGGTCACCGGGTCCGGGCCCTCGTGCGCGACCCGGACCGGGCCGCGGGGGCGCCCTGGTCCTCGGACGTCGACGTGGTCGCGGGAGACGTGCTCGAGCCGGCGTCCCTCGGGTCCGCGCTCGACGGGGTCGACCTGGCCTACTACCTGATTCACTCCATGGGGGCCGGTGGCGACTTCGCCGAGCGGGATCGCCGTGCCGCGGCCTCGTTCGCCGCGGCCGCGCGGGCGGCCTCGTGCCATGTCGTCTACCTGGGCGGCCTGGTCCCCGCGGGCGAGGTCCTTTCCAAGCACCTGGCCAGCCGCGCGGAGGTGGGCGCGGTCCTGCGGGAGGGCTGCGACGCCACGGAGTTGCGGGCCGGACCGGTCATCGGCTCCGGCTCGGCGTCCTTCGAGATGGTGCGATACCTGACCGAGCGGCTTCCGCTCATGGTGGCTCCGCGCTGGATCCGAAACCCCGTTCAGCCGATCGCGGTCGACGATGTCCTCTCCTATCTGCTCGAGGCGGGCGAGGGACGGCCGGGCGGGACGATCGACGTGGGCGCCGACGTCCTCACCTTCCGGAGCATGATGGAGGTGTACGCCGAGGTCCGTGGCCTCCGGCGGATCATCCTCCCGGTTCCCGTCCTGGCGCCCGGCCTCGCGGCGCGCTGGGTGGGCCTCGTCACCCCGATCCCCAACCGGCTGGCCGTGCCGCTCATCGAGGGCGTTCTGCAGCCCGTGATCGCCGACACGAGCCGGGCGCGGCGCCTGTATCCCCACGTGGAGCCGCTCCCCTACCGGGAGGCCGTCCGCCGTGCCCTCGACGAGACCGTGTCCGGGGCCGTGATCACCCGCTGGTCCGACGCGCTCGGACGGCCCGGCCCCCGTGCGCTGGAGGAGCGGGAGGGCCTGGTCCGCGAGGTGCGGGCGGCCGACGTGGCGGCCCCGCCCGAGGTGGTGTACCGCGTGTTCTCGGGATTGGGCGCGGACCGGGGCTGGCCGGCGTGGTCGTGGGCCTGGCGGCTGCGGGGCCTCCTGGACCGGCTGGCCGGGGGACCGGGCCTGCGCCGCGGCCGCCGCCATCCCGACGAGCTCCGCGTCGGGGAGGCGGTGGATTTCTGGCGGGCGGAGCTCGTGCAGCCGCCCGAGCGCCTCCGGCTGCGTGCCGAGATGCGGCTGCCCGGTCGGGCCTGGCTGCAGTGGGATGCGCGGGGCCAGGGGGAAGGGACGCGCCTGGTCCAGACCGCGTACTTCGCTCCGCGCGGACTGCCGGGACTCCTGTACTGGTACGGGCTGTATCCGGCCCACGCCGTCATCTTCGGCGGGCTCGTGCGGGCCATCGCCCGCCGGGCGGAGCGTCTTGCCGGCGAGGAGGATCGCCTCTAGGGTGGGGCCGGTCCCGCCGGGCCGCTCCGGGCCGGGGCCGCGCGCACAGCACCCGTGGCAAGGAGCCCCGTGATGAACCACCGACGTTCGCTGGTCCTCTCCACCGCCTTCCTGCTCGCTGGCTCCCTCCCCGCTGCCGCCGCTCCTCCCGGTCCGGCCGCCGGGCCGGTAGCGTCCCCGGGCGCCGCCACCGCATCCGGAAGCAGGACGGCCCCGGACAGCGCCGACGAGCCGGGCTACTACCGTTACCCCGCGCTGCACGACTCCACGATCGTGTTCACGGCCGAGGGGGACCTGTGGTCCGTCGGCATCCACGGCGGGGAGGCGCGCCGGCTCACGACGGGTCTGCGGGAGGAGCGCGACGCCGCCTTCTCGCCCGACGGCCGGACGCTGGCGTTCACGGCCTCCTACGAGGGTCCCACCGAGGTCTACACGATGCCGGTCGCGGGCGGCGTGCCCGTGCGCCGGAGTTGGGACGGAGGCGGGGCGACGGTGGTCGGCTGGACGCCCGACGGCCGCGTCCTGTACACGACGAGCCACTACTCGACCCTCCCCAACGCCCAGCTCGTGGCCCTCGACACGGCCACGCAGGAGCGCACCGTGCTGCCGCTGGCGCAGGCCTCCGACGGCGTCTACGGCCGCTCCGGAAAGGACCTCTACTTCACGCGCCTCCCCTTCCAGGGAAGCCACACCGATCGCTACGAGGGCGGAAGCGTGCAGCAGCTGTGGAAGTACGAGACGGGAGCGAAGGAGGCCACGCCGCTGACCGCCGACTACCCGGGCACCAGCAAGGCCCCGATGCTGTGGCAGGGCCGGGTCGTGTTCGCCTCGGACCGCGACGGCGTCATGAACCTGTGGTCCATGGACGAGAGGGGAGGGGACCTGAAGGAGTTGACCCACCACCGGGTCTACAACCTGGAGTCGCCCTCCCTCTCCGACGGCCATGTCGTGTACCAGTACGGCGCCGACCTCCACGTGCTCGACCTGGCGTCGGGGCAGGACCGGACGGTCCCCATCCGCCTGGCGTCGGACTTCGATCAGCTGCGCCCGCACTGGGTCCACGATCCGATGGACTACCTGACCGCCGTTCATCTGTCGCCCGCGGGCGATAGGGTCGTCCTCACCGCCCGCGGGCAGCTGTTCGTGGCGCCCGCCGGCCAGGGCCGCTTCGTGGAGGCGACGCGCACCAACAGCGTGCGGTACCGGCGGGCGCGCTTCGCTCCGGGAGGCGACTCGCTGGTGGCGCTCTCCGACTCGACCGGAGAGGTCGAGGTCTGGAAGCTTCCGGCCAACGGCGTCGGCCAGCCCCGCCAGCTCACTCACGATGGCACGGTCATGCGCTGGGACGCGGTCCCCTCCCCGGACGGTCGCCGGATCGCCCACTACGACAAGGACCACCGGCTGTGGCTCCTCGACACCTCCACGGGTCGCTCGCAGGAGATCGCGCACTCGACATACGGCGACTTCGGGGAGCTGGCCTGGTCGCCCGACTCGCGGTGGCTGGCGTACGTGGAGCCGCTCGAGAACGGCTTCGCCCGCATCGTCCTGTACGGCGTGGACGACGGCTCGACGACGCCCGTGACGACGACGCGCTACAGCAGCTACTCGCCCGCCTGGAGCCGGGACGGGAAGTGGCTCTACCTCCTCTCCGACCGGCACTTCGTGTCCTCGGTCGGATCGCCATGGGGCGCCCGGCAGCCCGAGCCCTACTTCACTCGCACGACGAAGATCTACGCCCTCGCCCTCGAGCCCGGCACGCGCTCGCCCTTCCGTCCCGACGACGAGCTGGAGTCGCCACCGAAGGCGTCCAGCGGTCACGGGGCGAAGCCGGGTCGCGGCGAGGCGGGCGAGGGGAAGGGAGGGTCCGACACGACCTCGGCCCCTCCCAGCGTTCGGATCCAGCTCCAGGGACTTTCGGGCCGGCTGGAGGAGGTCCCGGTTCCGCCGGGCAACTATAACGACCTGTCCGCGGGGGAGGGCACGCTCTACTGGCTCTCGTCGGAGGATGGCCCGGAGCGCACCAGGAAGCTCGAGGCGCTCGAGGTCACCAACCATGAGCCCAGGCCCGCCACCCTGGTCGAGGGCGTGCGCAGCTACGAGCTGTCGGCCGATGGCAAGAAGATCCTGGTCCGGAAGGGCGACGACCTGTACGTGTTCGGCGCCGGACCCAAGGCCCCGGCCAAGCTGGCCGACGACCAGGTCGACCTGGGGGACTGGACCCTACAGGTGGATCCGCGGCGCGAGTACATGGAGATGTTCCGGGAGGCCTGGCGGCTGCACCGGGACTACTTCTACGACCCCGGCATGCACGGCGTCGACTGGCCGGCCATGGAGGAGAAGTATTCACCGCTGGCCCGTCGGGTCACGGACCGTGAAGAGCTCTCCGACGTGATCGGCCAGATGGTGGCCGAGCTCTCGGCCCTCCACACCTTCGTGGTGGGCGGTGACATGCGCCCGGGCCAGGACTCCATCCAGGTGGCCTCGCTGGGGGCGCGGCTGGAGCGGGATCCGAAGGCCGGCGGCTACCGGGTCGAGCACATCTACCGCGCCGACCCGGACCTCCCGGACCAGCTCTCGCCGCTGGCCCGGCCGGGCGTCGACGTGCGCGCCGGCGACGTGATCACGGCCATCGACGGGGTCTCCACGCTGTCCGTCTCCGACTACCGGGCCCTCCTGCGCCACAAGGCGGGCAAGCAGACCCTGCTGTCGATCCGGCCGGCGGCCGGCGGCGCGGAGCGCGGGACCATCGTGACGCCGATCGGCGAGCGGGAGGCTTCGAGCCTGCGCTACGACGAGTGGGAGTACACCCGCCGGCTCGAGGTCGATAGCCTGAGTCACGACTCGATCGGGTACGTGCACCTGCGCGCCATGGGTTCCTCGGACATCGCGGCGTGGGAGCGGCAGTTCTACCCGGTGTTCGGCCGCCAGGCCCTCATCGTCGACGTGCGCAACAACCGGGGCGGCAACATCGACAGCTGGATCCTCGAGAAGCTCATGCGGCGCTCCTGGATGTACTTCAAGCCCCGGAAGGAGGCCCCGAGGTGGAACATGCAGGAGGCCTTCCGCGGGCCCATGATCGCGCTCATCAACGAGCACACCGCCTCGGACGGCGAGGCGTTCAGCGCCGGCTTCCGCCGGCTGGGGCTGGGCAAGCTGCTCGGCACCCGGACCTGGGGCGGGGAGATCTGGCTCAGCTTCGACAACGTGCTCGTGGACGGCGGCATCGCCTCGGCGGCCGAGATGGGCGTGTACGGGCCCAAGGGGCAGTGGCTCATCGAGGGTCACGGCGTGGACCCGGACATCGACGTCGACAACGCGCCGCACCAGACGTTCGAGGGCCACGACGCGCAGCTTCGCGCCGCCGTCCAGGAGCTCCGGAAGGAGATGCGGGAGCACCCGAACCCGGTGCCTCCGGCGCCGGCCTATCCCGACAAGAGCGCGGCCGGCAACGGGAAGAAGGGGGGCGGCTGAGGCCCGTCCACAGACGAACCGGGAGCCTCAGGCGGCGGGCGCGAGGGTTCTGAGGATCTCGCGCAGGCCGGCCAGGTCGCCGGGCGTGCCGGCTCCCACTTCGTCCAGCACGTCGGCGTAGGAGCCCGACGCGCCCCCGCCCGCGAGGAGGCGCGTGGCGGCGGGCAGGGTCTCGCGAAGCCGCCGTATCTCGTCCGCTGTCGCCGGGTCGGCGGCCGGATAGACGAGGCTGACGGCCACCGCCCTGGCGCCCAGCCTCCCGGCAGCCGCGGCGATGTCGGCCGCCGGGAGATCGGGTGCCATGTAGCTCACGCGCCAGCCCTCCGACACGGCCGTGGCAGCCACCAGGAGCGCCCCGAGCTCGTGCCGGTGACCGGTGGGCGTGGCCACGACGAGGACGGGCGCCCCGGCGGCGGGGGGAAGCGCCTCCATGAGCCAGCCCACCGCCCGCGTGACGGCGGCGGAGGCCATGTGCTCCTGCCCCGGTCCGATCTCGCCGGCGCGCCACGCCTCCCCGACGCGCGTGAGCAGGGGCGCCAGCACTTCCTCGATCAGGACGGGTGCCGGAAAGTCGAGCGCGGCCCGCCGCAGAAGCGTCTCCAGGTTCTCGGCGTCGTAGTCCGCCACGAGGCGCATGGCGGCGGCCACGCGGCGCTCGGGTCGGGGACCGGGGTAGGAGCCGCCCGCCGGGGCCCCGCGCCCGGCCGTCGCGGAACGGGCCAGCTGGACCCGGAGCTCGTCGGTCGACAGCCCGGCCAGCTCGCCGATCCGCTCCCCTCGCTCTGTGAGGCGGGCCAGGAGCGCGAGCCGCTCGATCTCCGCGTCCGAGTACAGCCGGTGACCTCCCTGGGACCGGTCGGGCTCGATGAGGCCGTAGCGCCGCTCCCAGGCGCGGATGGCGTGCCGACTCAAGCCGGTCCGCTCCGCCACGACCGATATCGGGTGGCGGGCCTCTCCCCCCGTCGTCCGACCCTTGTTCGCCATGTCCCGCGTGCCCTCGATCCCGTTCGGGTGCTCTAGCGGCAGTCTCGACTCTGGCCCAAGGTGGCCGCCTGTCTAGCGTATGTCAAGAAATGATGGTCGACAATGCCTTGACGGAGTCTCCTCGACCCCGTATTATATTCGACATAACTTCGACACACCGACTCGAGGAAGGCTCAACAGGAGGAAGTGCGATGCGTACGCTCGACATCGTGACCGTGCTGCTGCTCGTCGTGGGAGGTCTCAACTGGGGTCTCGTGGGGCTGTTCGGATTCGACCTGGTGGCCGCGATCTTCGGAGACATGACCGTGGTCGCGCGCCTGGTGTACGCGCTCGTCGGCGTGGCGGCCGTCTTCCGGCTGATGGCCTGGCGGGGCACGTCGCGGCGCACCGTGACGTCGCGGGCTTAGCCCCGAACCGGGCCTCCGGAGGATCGTCTCCGGGACCGTGCCTCACCCTGCGTGACACTATGTCGGGGGCCGGGAGCCGTCGTTCGTGACACTTTGTCGCGAACGGCGGCTTCTCCCTTCGAGCCCGAGGCCCCCCGGAACCCGGCCGGAGGCCATGCGGTGCGCGGCGCGCGCCGGATTCGGTCGGCAGGTGGCGCGGCCGGGCACGGGGGTTGCTCTATCATGCCTCGCCCACGACGAGGACGCTTCGGCGACCACGATGTGGGATGCGACGCCCGATGGTTCGGGCCGGAGGGCGTCTCGTCTGGCGGGAGTTTGGCCCGCCCAGACCGGCTGCAAGGTCGTCGGCCGCAGCCGTAGTCCCGGGAACGGGGACGCCTGAGTCGTGACTTTCGAGTGACGACGAGGGAAAGAGCCTCAGGTCAGGTCACCACACGGGGTGACGCCAAACCGACTGACCCTGGCTCACCGACGCAACGAGGCCCCCGATCGGACCCGTGAGTCCGGTCGGGGGTTTCGTCTTTTTGCAAAATTCCTCCCCTTCGGCGTTTCTTCCCGTTTCGCGTCTCTCCGCATCGCATATCTTGGACAATCCCCTGAAGTGAGGGCGACGCCCACCCGGCCGTTCGAGGCCCCGCGGCGGACCCCGGACGAGGCGAACGAAGCGAGGGACGCCGCGGTGCCACACAAGCCTGTCGATGGGCGCAGTGTCTACAGGGTCCTCGTGGTAGAGGCCGACTCCGGCGTGCGCGCGGGCCTCGCCGCCGTGCTGGACGAACGCGGCTTCCGGGTCGAGGCGTGCGGTCGCGGGGACGAGGGACTCGTTCGCCTTCGTGAGGGCCGCTTCGACGCCGCCGTGCTCGCGACCCGGCTGCCGGGGATCTCGGGCCTCGAGGTGCTCTCCCGCATCGATCCCCTCGAGACGGATGCCCGCCTGGTGGCGGTGGCGGGAGAAGGGGACGTGGGCGATGCGGTCGAGGCCATGCACCGCGGCGCGGCCGACTGCCTCGCCCGGCCGATTCAAACCGACCGCCTGATCGACGCCGTCACCCGGGCCGCGGCGGAGTCGGAGCGGCGCCGTTCTCTACGCCGCCGCGAGGAGGGCGAGGACGACCTGCGCGTCCCGATCATCGGTCGCTCTCCGGCCATCCGGCGTGCCCTGGGCCTGGTGAGGCGCGTGGCCCCGACGCGCTCCACCGTGCTGGTGACCGGGGAGACGGGGACGGGCAAGGAGCTCATCGCGCGGGCCATCCACGAGATCTCTCCGCGGGCCGAGGGCCCGTTCGTGGCGGTGGTGTGCTCGGCGCTCCCGGAGAGTCTGCTCGAGGCGGAGCTGTTCGGGCATCGCAAGGGCAGCTTCACGGGGGCGCACGCCGATCGTCCCGGCCTGGTCGAGGAGGCGCACGGCGGCACGCTCTTCCTGGACGAGCTGGCCACGATCCCGGTGGACGTGCAGGTCAAGCTCCTCCGGGTGCTCGAGGAGCGGCGGATCCGCCGGGTCGGCGGCGGGGGCACGGTGCCGGTGGACTTCCGTCTCGTGGCGGCGACCAACGAGGACCTCGAGGAGGCGGTCGAGGAGGGCCGCTTCCGGGAGGACCTGTTCTATCGACTCAACGTGTTTCCGATCCGGGTGCCGCCCCTGCGGGAGCGCCGCGAGGACATCGCTCTCCTGGCCGAGCACTTCCGGCGACGCTTCGCCGAGGAGAACGACGTCGAGGCGCCCGCCATCCTGCCCGAGACGCTCGTACGCATGCAGGAATACCCTTGGCCCGGGAACGTGCGCGAGCTGGAGCACTTCGTGGAGCGGGCCATGCTCCTGTACGCGGGCCAGTCGGCCATCCGGTTCGAGCCCACCACGCGCCGCGGGCGCGGAAAGGCGGGCGATCTCCTGAGCCGGGCCGAGGACGAGGTTTGGGACCTGGACCGCCTCGAGCGCGAGTACATCCTCCGCGTCCTCGAGGAGGCGGGCGGAAACCGGACCCGGGCGGCCGAGATCCTCGGGGTCCACCGGCGCACCCTGGCGCGCCGCATGGAGCGCTATCGCGAGCGGAGGCGGAGCTCGCGCGGCTGAGAGAGGAGGCCGGACCGGAGGGCTCCGGGGGGAGCGCGGTCCGGTCCGGCGGCGGGGTGGCCTGTTCGCTCAGGGCTTCCGGGGCACCGGGAGCATGATGTGGACGTAGGGCGTCCCTTCCCACATCACGTAGGGTCCCTGGCCGTGCGGCGTCCTGGGCAGGCCCTCCAGGGCGATCGCATCGGGCACCAGGATCATAACGTGAGGCCCGCCGTTCTCGATCCACTGGTTGTCGGGCGTCGACTCCCGGGCGTACGGGTCGGTGTTGCTGGTCGGGAAGTCGCCCTGGAGCATGTAGCCGAAGCCCACCCGGTCCGCCTGGAAGGGCTTCTTGTTCTGCCACGCGTCCACCCACGCCATCCACACCGGATCGAGACACATCGGGGAGTCGCCGGGTTGATCCGCCATGTCGGGCAGGCACGTCCATCCGTTGGTACCCTCACGGAGGACGTTCCCCTGCCAGTCGCGCACGGTGGCGGACCTCGATACTTCGTCGGGCGCCGCGCTCACGGCGCTCCGGATCATCCCGTCCCTCCCGGCCGGGTCGACCTGGGCCCCGGCGGGTCCAGGTGCCACGATTGGCAGGATCATCAGGCCGGCGACGCCGACGAGCGTGCCGCGGATTCGTCGCTGGGGGGTCCGTCCCGTCATGAATTCCTCCTGGAGGTGGAGACTGGGAAGAAGAGGCGCAGACGCTGGATTCGCGTCCCGACCGGCCGTCCTGTCCCGACCGGACACCACCTCCAATAATAAATTAGAAAGCCGGAAATCAACAGTCCCCGGTGGCCGGGGCCGGGTCCCGGCTACGGCAGCACCCACAGCAGCACCGCGAACGCGATCACCGTGACCGTCACCACGCGGCGAACCCAGCGGCTCCCCTTGAGCACGGTGAGCCGGACCCCGATCAGGGCTCCGGAGAAGTTGCCGCCGGCGAGCGCCAGGCCCAGGACCCAGTCCACCTGTCCCCCGGCGGCGAACTGCCACAGGGCGAGCGGCGTCCACAGGAGGATGACCAGGACCTTGAGGGCGTTGCCGCGCACGAGGTCGAAGCCGGCCCAGGTGAGCACGGCCAGGAACAGGAAGCCGGTCCCGGCCTGGACGAAGCCACCGTACACTCCGACCAGGAAGAAGCCCGCTCCCAGGGCCAGCCGGGCGCCGAGCTCGGGCGGCGGGGCCGGCACCCCATCGGCGCGTTCCGCCGAGGCGTCGGACCGCCCCGGGGCGCCCGCCTCCCCCCCGCTCCCCCGCTCTCCCGCATCGTCCGGAGCGCGGCCCCCGGGCCGCCACAGGGACGCCAGCGACACGACGACCATGAGGACCGAGAGGATGCGCTTGAAGGACTGGTCCCCGATCCGCACCGCCAGCCACGCGCCCAGCAGGGCACCGACCACGGCCGGGAGGGCGGCCCGGACCAGCCACCTCCACGCCACCAGGCGGCGGCGCTGGAAGCCCCACACGGCCCCGGCGTTCTGCACCAGGATGGCGACCCGGTTCGTGCCGTTGGCCACGGTGGGCGGGAGGCCCAGGAAGATCATGGCCGGGAGGGACAGGAAGGAGCCCCCGCCGGCGATCACGTTGAGGGCGCCGGCCGCCAGGCCGACGCCGGCGAGGGCCGGGTAGGCCCACCACGGATGGCTCACCCCGGGAACGCCCGGTTCGGCTTCGTCCGCGGCGCCCGCTCTTGCGCGTCCGGCATGCGCTTCCTAGCGTCGCGCAACGCGTCCCTCCTCATCCCGAGACCCTCGCTCCAGGGGTAAGCATGGCGAGCGCCCGACCCTCAGCCCGCGGAAGCGCGTCCGGATCGGAGTCCCACCGCCCCTTCATCCCGGCCTCGCAGTCCCTGCCCGAGATCACCGTCAAGGCGGTGATCCTGGGTGTCATCCTGGCCCTCGTGCTGGCCGGAGCCAACGCCTACCTGGGACTGTTCGCCGGCCTCACGGTGTCGGCCTCTATCCCGGCCGCCGTGATCTCGATGGGGATCCTGCGCCTGTTCCCGCGCTCGAACATCCTCGAGAACAACATCGTACAGACGTGCGCCAGCGCGGGCGAATCGCTGGCGGCCGGCGTCATCTTCACGATCCCGGCGCTGGTGCTGCTGGGGACGTGGACGCAGTTCGACTTCGTCCAGACCACGCTCATCGCCGGCTTCGGCGGCATCCTGGGCGTGCTGTTCACGGTCCCCCTGAGGCGGGCGCTGATCGTCGAGCAGCCGCTCCAGTTCCCCGAGGGCGTGGCTTGCGCCGAGGTGCTGGAGACGGGCGAGCGGGGCGGGACGGGCGTCTGGTTCGTGGCCGGCGCCGCCATCGTGTCCGCCCTGTTCAAGTTCTCGCAGACGGGCCTGCGGCTGTGGAAGGAGACGGCGGAGTGGGCCACGGGCGTCTTCGGCGGCAAGAGCCTGTTCTACATCGGCACCAACCTGTCGCCCGCCCTCCTGGGCGTGGGCTACATCGTCGGGCTCAACATCGCCTGCCTGGTGTTCGGCGGGGGGATCCTCAACTTCTGGGTTGCGATCCCGATCTACACCTGGCTGCACGGGGGGCTTCCGGCCGGCCAGACGGCCGCCGAGCACGCGCTCACGGTGTGGTCGACCCAGACCCGCTACCTGGGCGTGGGGGCCATGGTGGTCGGCGGGCTGTGGGCCCTGATCCGCATGGGCGGGAGCGTGGTCACGGGCATTCGCTCCGGCTTCGACGCCTACCGGGCGCTGCGCGAGGGCGGCGTCGAGTCCACCCTGCGCACCGAGCGCGACATGCCCATGCAGTGGGTGCTGCTGGTGATCGTCCTCTCCATCATCCCCCTCTTCTTCCTGTACCACTACCTGGTCGGGCATCTGGGCATGAGCCTGGCCATGGCGATCATCATGGTCATCGCGGGCTTCGTGTTCTCGGCCGTCTCCGGGTACATGACCGGCCTGGTCGGCTCGTCCAACAACCCGGTCTCGGGCGTCACGATCGCCACCCTGCTGTTCGCCTCGCTCCTCCTCCTGGTCGTGTTCGGACAGGCGGGAGGGAAGGGTGCGGCGGCCGCCGTCCTCATCGGTGCCGTGGTGGCGTGCGCGGCGGCCATCGCGGGAGACAATCTCCATGACCTGAAGACGGGCTGGCTGGTGGGCGCCACGCCGTGGAAGCAGCAGGTCATGTTGATCGTGGGTACCGGTGTGTCGGCCTTCGTGATGGCGCCCGTGCTGAACCTGCTCCTCAACGCCTACGGCATCGGTCCGCAGTCGCCGGCGCACCCGCAGTCGCTCACCGCGCCGCAGGCCACTCTCATGGCCTCGGTGGCGAAGGGGGTGTTCGAGGGCGGGCTCCCGTGGACCATGGTGTTCATCGGGATGGGGGTGGCGGTGGCCATCATCCTCTTCGACCTGTGGCTCGAGAAGCGGGACGCCCCCTTCCGGACCCCCGTGCTGGCCGTGGCGGTCGGGATCTACCTGCCGGTCGAGCTGTCGACCCCGATCTTCATCGGCGGGGTCGTCGCGCCGCTGGTCAAGCGAGCCCTGCGGAGGCGGAACTTCGCATCGGAGGACCAGCGCAAGGACGCCGAGCAGCGGGGCCTCCTGCTCTCCTCGGGCTTCATCACGGGAGAGGCCCTGGTCGGGATCTTCATGGCCATCCCGATCGTGCTCTCGGGACGCTCGGACGTGCTCGCCTTCTGGGGCGTGCACGAGTCGGCGCTCCCGGGGCTCGTCCTGCTCGCCCTGGTCGCGTGGGGTCTCTACCGGGTGGCGGCGCCGAAGCCGGGTCGCAGCTGACGGGCTGAACCGGGCCGGCCGATCGAGCTTCCGCCGATCTGTCCGGGTCCGGTCGGGCGGGCCGGGCGCCACGCGCGCCCGGTCGCCCGGCGTCCGGGCTCAGGGCCGCCGGCCCGAGAGCCGGTGCAGCACGTCGAGGGCGAAAGCGGCCACCCGTCCGCGGCCGTCCCGGACGAGCGCTCCCTGGAGCCAGCCCTTCACGGGTCGCCGGGGGGTGGAGGGGTGAAAGGCCCACGCCGTGTCGGGCTGCAGGAGCTCCACGCCGGCCCGAAGCGCTTCGCGAGGGTGGCGGCCCCGCCCCCGAAGGGCATGTGGTCGGCGATGAGGAGGAGGGAGCCGCCGCCCCGCACCCAGCGCCCCACGACGTCCACCTCCGCCGAATCGAACGCCGGGTCCACCGGGAGGGTCCAGTCCTTCTCGTTGCGGGCCGACACGGGGTTGGCGATCACCAGGACCTTCGCGGAGTCGAGGGCCGCGGCCGTGAAGCGTCCCCGGTGCGGCTCCACCCGGTAGCCGTCGGCCCGCAGGAGCTCGGCGAACCGACGGTAGCGTCCCTCCGCCGTGTGGAACTCGTGGTGACCCTCGTCGATCAGGACCAGCGGGCCCCGGCCTTGCGGGTAGGCCGGCATCCGGGCGCGGCTCGAGGACCGTGGAGATCCGGCGGACGTGCGGCGCGGCAGGACCCATGCGAACCTCCGAACAGGATGGACGTGAAGCGAGCCGGACGATGGTAGAGAGGGTCCCCGGAGACGGCAGGACGGCGGCGACCTCGCCGTGGACTCCGTTCCGACATCCGGTGTTCCGGGCGATCTGGGCCGCCAACGTGGTCTCCTACGTCGGCACGTGGGTGCAGCAGGTGGCGGCCCAGTGGCTCATGACCGACCTGGCGCCGCGGCCGATCATGGTGGCGCTGGTCCAGGCGGCCACGGGCCTGGCCATGTTCGCGCTCGTCGTTCCCTCGGGGGCGCTGGCCGACCTGGTCGACCGGCGCCGCATCCTCCTGTGGGCCCAGGTGTGGCAGCTCCTCGCCGCCGGCGCGCTGGGTGGGCTCACCGTGGCGGGATGGATTACTCCGTGGAGCCTCCTCCTGTTCACGCTCCTGCTGGGGTTCGGCGCCGCCGTCAACCAGCCCGCGTGGAACGCCGTCCTCCCCGAGCTCGTTCCGCGCGAGGAGCTGCCGTCGGCCATCGTGTCGACCAGCGTGGGCGTCAACATCGCGCGCGCCGTGGGCCCGGCGCTGGGCGGCGTGCTGGTCGCCACGGCCGGCGCCGGGGTGGCGTTCCTGGCCAATGCGGCTTCCTACCTGGGGCTGGTCGGCGTGCTCGGGCGCTGGAGGCGGCCCGAGGAGAGCCGGGAGCTCCCCCGGGAGCCGTTCCCCGGGGCGGTGCGGACGGGCGTCCGCTACGTGCGGCACACCCCGCAGATGGTCTCGGTCCTGGTCCGGGTGGGCCTGTTCGTGTTCGCCGGCAGCGCGCTGTGGGCGCTCCTCCCGCTGGTGGCCCGTCAGAGGTTGGGGCTCTCGGCCGGGGGGTTCGGCCTGGTCGTGACCGCGTTCGGGATCGGGGCGGTGTCGGGCGCCGTGGTCCTCGGTCCCCTCCGGAAGCGGCTGTCGCTGGACCGGGTCGTGAGCGTGTCCATCGTGGCCTTCGGGCTGTGCCTGGCGGCGGTGGGCCAGGTGCGGGACCTGGCCCTGTTCCTGGTGATCGTGTTCGCGGCGGGGGGGGCGTGGCTCAACCTCCTGTCGGGCTTCAACACCGCCGCGCAGACCGTCCTCCCCTCCTGGGTCCGGGCCCGGGGCATGTCGCTCTACGTGCTGGTCTTCTTCGGGGGCACGACGGCGGGCAGCATCCTGTGGGGTGCCGTGGCGGGTCCGGTGGGTCTACCCGGCACGCTGGCCGCCGCCGGTGCCGTGGTGATCCTCGGCGCGGTGGCCGGCGGCCGCTTCCGCATCCGGGAGACAGAGGGGCTCGACCTGTCGCCCACCCGGCACTGGCCGGCTCCCATCCTCTCCGACGAGGTCGAGCACGACCGGGGGCCGGTGCTGGTCACCGTCGAGTACCGGGTGATGCCCGGCGGCCACCCGGCGTTCGAGGCCGCCATGGCGGACGTGGGTCGCCGTCGGCGCCGGAGCGGCGCGTACTACTGGGACCTGTTCGCGGACTCCTCGGATCCGGACCGTTACGTGGAGATCTTCCTGGTCCAGTCGTGGGCGGAGCACCTGCGCCAGCACGCCCGCGTCACGGCCCTGGACCAGGCCGCCGAGGCGCGGGCCCAGGAGAACCTGGAGCCCGGTACCCGCCCGCTCATCCGCCATCACCTGGCGGCCGGACCCCAGGGGCGCTCGTGACGCCGCTGTCGCCCGGTCCGCGGGTCCGCGGACACGGGGGGGGGCGCTTCAGCGGCGAGGAGTCATGAGTCGGACGAGGACGAAGAATCCGACCACGACGAGGCCCGCCTCCACCGGGTGCTCGAACACGAAGTCCCGCACGCTCCGCACGACTTCGCCGAAGTGGATGGACCGCAGGGTGGTCCCGACGTACTCGGTCAGGCTCTGGAGGGCGAGGGCGAGCATGGAAGCGTCCCTGGTCGCGGTTCGAGGCCCGGTCGTCGCGGGCGAGCGCGTCCGGCGAAACGACGGTGTCGGCTCCCAACGTACACCGGACCCGCGACGGGCGGGATGGCCGCCCATCGAGACGTCGGGCTCGTTGACAGGGTGCCCACCGGGTCCCGAGATTCGGGCCGCGACGCGCACGGCGCACCCCCGGGACGCATGACGTGAACCTCACCCGAACGCTGTTCCGCATCCTGCTCGGTCGGCGGCTCCCGCGGACCTCCGGATCGCTGCGGGTTCCGGGCCTGAGCGGACCGCTGTGCGTGCGGCGCGACGGCCACGGGATTCCCCACATCACCGCCGGGTCCGACGAGGATGCCGCCTTCGCGCTCGGCTTCGTGCAGGCGCAGGACCGCCCGTTCCAGCTCGAGCTGCTGCTGCGCACGGTGCGGGGGACGGTCGCCGAGGCCATCGGCGAGGAGGGCCTGCCGATCGACCGGCTGGCGCGCCGCATTGGATTCCGGCGCGGCGCGACGGCCCAGCTCGAAGCTTCGCGGCCCGAGGTCCGGGTCGCCCTGGAGTCGTACTGCCGGGGGGTGCGGGCGGCGTTCGAGGGCGGGCTGCCTCGCCGACCCCACGGGCACGCGCTCCTGCGGATCGACCCGACCCCGTGGGAGCCGGCCGACGCCGTCGCCATGCACCGCCTGGTGAGCTTCGTCCTGCCGGCCAACTGGGACACCGAGCTCGTCCGCCTGCGCATGCTGCTGGACGATGGGCCGGCGGCCGTTCGCGACCTGTCGGGGCCCTATCCCGACTGGCTTCCTCTCCAGGAGACGGGCCGGGCGCCGCTCCGCGCGGTGCTGGACCGGGTCGAGCAGGACCTGGAAGCGCTCGCGCGGCGAGTGGGGCTGGCCGGGGCCTCCAACGCGTGGGCACTGTCGGCCTCGCGGACCGCCTCCGGCCGCGCGCTGCTTGCCAACGATCCGCACCTGGCGCCCCAACTCCCGCCGCACTGGCACCTGGCCCACGTGCGCACGCCCACGTGGGAGGCGGCGGGCGCCGCCTTCCTGGGCATGCCGGCTTTCCTATCCGCCCACAATGGGCACGTGGCCTGGGGCGTGACGGCCGGCCTCGTGGACAACACGGATTTCTTCGTCGAGTGGATCGACGGAGACAGGGCGCGCCGCGGGGACGGATGGGAGCCATGCCGGCGCTGGTCCGAGACGATCCGGGTGAAGGGTGGCGAGCCGGTCGAGGAGGAGGTGATCGAAACGCCCCACGGTCCGGTGGTGGGCTCGGCCCTGCGCGGGACCGATCTCACCGGATTGGAAAGCGGGGAAGCCCGGGCACCGGGCGACGCGGGCACGCGTCCGGACCCGGAGATCGGGGCGCCGGCCGGAGGGCCGGCCCTCGCGCTTCGGGCCACGTGGCTCGAGCCGCGGCCCCTGGAGGGCTTCCTGCTGGCCCACCGGGCCCACACCGTCGGGGAGCTGGGCGAGCTCTTCCGTCACTGGCCCACCGTGTCCCTCAGCGTCGTGGCCGCCGACACGGCGGGGACGATCGGCTGGCGGCTGGTGGGCGAGGCGCCGACGCGGCTCCGGGGTCGGGGCACGCTGCCGGCGCCGGGCTGGGATCCGGCCGCGGGCTGGGAGGACGAGCACGTCCCGTTCGAGGCCATGCCCGCGCGCGAGGACCCGGAATCCGGGTACCTGGTCTCGGCCAACAACAAGCCGGCCGAAGACGGACCGGGTGCCCCGTGGCTGGGAGCCGACTGGATCGACGGCTACCGGGCCGCCCGGATCGAGGAGGTGCTCGGGGGCCGTACGGACTGGGACGTGGAGGCGAGCCTGCGCCTGCAGCTCGACGTGACTTGCGTGCCGTGGCGGGACCTGCGTGACGACGTGCTCGCGCTGGTGGCCGGCGCCGCACAGGAGGGCGAGGCCGGGACGTCCACGGCGCCGCCGGCCGACGACCCCGACCTGGACCTGGGTCTCGAGCTCCTGCGCGGCTGGGACGGGCGGGTCACGGCCGACTCGCCGGCCGCGTCGGTCTACGAGCTCGTCGTGGCCGGGTTGGTCGGCCGCCTGGTGCGCTCCCGGGCGCCCCACGCGTCGAGCTGGGCCCTGGGCCGGGGCTTCCACGTCCTCACGCCACGCAGCTTCTTCGGGCGCAAGGGCCACGCGCTGCTCACCCGGCTCCTGCGGGAGCGGGCCGAGGGGTGGCTCGAACGGCCATGGACGGAGGCGGTGGCCGGGGCCCTGCGCGACGCCGTTGGCCGGCTTCGGCGCGAGGCCGGCCCGGATCCGGCGAACTGGGCGTGGGGACGCGTCCGGCCGGCGTGGCTCCATCATCCTCTGGGCCAGGTGGGTCCCCTGGGCCGGGTCTTCGACCGCGGACCTCTATGCGTCGGAGGCGACGCGCATACGGTTGCCCAGTGCGCCGCGCTCCCGGAGGACCCGCTCGCGCCTGCCTCGGCGGTGCCATCCCTGCGCGTGGTCATCCCGCTGGGTGACTGGGAGGAGGCGCGCTTCTGCCTCCCGGGAGGGCAGTCGGGGAACCCCCTCTCGCCCCACTACGACGACCTCCTGCCGCACTGGCTGGGGGGGACGGGCGTGCCGATCCCCTGGTCGGAGGCGAGCGTGCGGGAGGCGGCCGTCGCGCGCCTGGAGCTCGTGCCGCAGGGGGAGGGAGAGGGACGGACCGCCGGCGGCGGCACCGGCGACTCCGGCGCGGCGCGAGCCGTGGACGGACCGGCGTGACGGCGAGCTTGCAGCGCGGACCGTGAGCGCGCCGCGCGCGCCCGGCTACGACGCCCTCGAAGGCCGGTTCGAGGAGATCCTGGCCTGCGAGCCGGTGGGCCCGGACGAGGGCGCGATCATCGGGCGCTCGCGGGAGGGCCGCCCGGTCCGGGCCTTCCGGGGGGGCTCGGGATCGCATCGCGTGAGCCTCGTGGCCGGCTGCCACGCGGACGAGCCGGTCGGCCCCCGGCTCCTCCGGCGGCTGGCGGCGCACCTGGCCGAGCTGCCGGCCGAGGACCCGCTCCTCACGGCGGCGGAGTGGTGGATCCTGCCGCACCTCAACCCGGACGGAGAGGCCGCCAACGCGGCGTGGCAGCGCCCTTCCGGCCCCACCGGGCCGGGAGCGCTCGGCGATGGTCCGGAGGCCTACGACCCCGTCCTCTACCGGCTTCACGTCGTCCGGGAGCTCCCCGGCGACGACGTCGAGTTCGGCTTCCCGGTCCGCGACGACGACCAAGGGGCTCGCCCCGAGAACCGGGCCGCGCGGGGCTGGTGGAGGGAAGCGGGGTCCTTCTCCCTGCACGCCTCCCTGCACGGGATGTCGGTGGCGGGAGGGCCCTGGTACCTGGTGGAGCCGGGTTGGCGCGGCCGGCCGGAGCTGGGCCGGCTCATGGAGCGCTGCCGGGCGTCGGCGGCGCACGCCGGCTACGCGCTGCACGATGTCGAGCGGGCCGGGGAGAAGGGCTTTCACCGGCTGGCGCCCGGTTTCGCCACCCGTCCCAACCACGCGTCCATGCGCGAGCACTTCCTGGCGGCGGGCGACCCGGCTACGGCCGCCCGCTTCCGGCCGAGCTCGATGGAGACGATCCGCGCCCTGGGCGGTGATCCCCTCACGCTGGTGTCCGAGGTGCCGCTATTCCTGGGCGCTGCGCGCGACGCGGACCCCACCGACCTCCGTTCCGTCCCCGTGGCCGACCAGATGCGGCTCCAGTGGGCCTTCGTGTGCGCCGGGCTGGAGGCGGTGACGGTTCGGATGGTTCCTGAGGGTCCCTTCCGGGCGGTGGGAAGGCATTCCGCCGGCGGGCCCTGAGACGGGGTCGCGCTCGGCGAATCCATCGAAGCGCGACGTCACGCTCGCCGCCACGGTGGCGGCCCGCATGGCCACGAGGCTCCGGCCCAGCCGGTAGGCCGCCGCACCGGGGCGGCTGGACACCGACCCCTACGATCCGCCCTCGCCCCCGGTTTCGTCCACCGCGACCCGGAGCGCACCGACCTCGTGCGGTCAGCCCCCCTCGGGGAAGGGCAGCTTCACGTCCTCCCCGTACATCCACTTGGCCACCCAGGCCCAGTTGTGCCACGTCGCCGCCAGGCGCTGCTTCGGGGTCGGGACGCCGTGGCTGTCGGCGTGGTAGAGGACGAACTTCACCGGCACGCCCACGTCCCTGAGCCCCTGGTAGAGCTCGAACCCGTTGGGCGGCGGCACCCGGGGGTCGCCGTCGTCGTGCTGGATGAGGGTCGGGGTCGAGGCCTGCTTGATGTACGTGATCGGGGAGGTCCTCGCGTACACCTTCGGCAGGTCCCAGGGCGTTCCGCCCAGGTAGGAGATCGTGAACGGGTGGATGTCGGTGTTCACGTAGTAGGTCATCCAGTCGGAGATCCCCGCGCCCACCGAGATGGCCTTGAAGCGGTGGGTGGTCGTGGTGAGGAAGGCCGAGATGTAGCCGCCCTCGCTCCAGCCCATGGCCACCATGCTGTCCGGATCGGCGATCCCGCGGTCGATGAGGCCCTGCACCCCCGACATCACGTCCCACGCGTCGCCCACGCCCAGGTTGCCCACGTTCAGCTTCTCGAACGCCTGCCCGTAGCCCAGGGAGCCGCGGTAGTTGGGCATGAGCACGACCGCGCCCCGGGCGAGCCACTGGGTGAGGGGATACACGTACGATTCGACCTGGCTGGAGAGGATGGGCAGGTCGATGCCGGTGGGCCCGCCATGGATGCGCACCACGAGCGGGTGACGGCGGGTGGAGTCGAATCCCGGCGGCGTGATGAGCACACCGTGCACGACCGCTCCGTCCTTGCTCTTCCAGGTGATGTCCCGCTCGGTGCCGATCGGCCATCCGGCCACCTGGGCCGTCATGTCCGTGAGCTTGCGCGGCCTCCAGTCGCTGGCCGACGTGAGGTAGACTTCCGACATCTCGGTCGGAGTGGCTCCCACGAATGCCGCGAACCGGGCGTCGCGCGTGTAATCCACCGAGCGGAAGGCCCGAGGCGTGTCCGTGAGCTCGGTCATCTTCTTCGAGTCGGCGTCCATCTTGTAGAGCACCGTCTGCCCCTGCCGCCATCCCTGAACGATGAGCCCATCCGGGAGCCACGCCACCGGGTCGGCGTTCGCGTCATAGGCGCCGGTGAGGAGCTCGGGCTTCCCGCCCGAGGCCCGGACCTTCGCGATCTCGTCCGTGGCGTAATAGGCGGTGTCCCCGGCGCCCGTGGAGAAAGCGATCCAGCGCCCGTCCGGGGACCACACGGGTCCGGCGTCCGGGCCCGGCCCGTCCACCAGCGTACGGATCGAGTCCGTGGCCACGTCGACCACCGACAGGTCGCGGTGCGTAAAGGACGGCACCCGGCCGTCGGGCTGGTGGCTGAACGCGATCCGGGACCCGTCGGGCGACCAGCGGAAGCCGACCACCGTGTAGGGGGCGCCCGGGGTGAGGGCTCGGAAGGCCGACCCGGAGCCGTCGGCCGGAGCGGAGGAGGTCCCGGATCCCGCCGAGTCGGCTGGCAGCTTGGCCCCGTCCCCGGTCGCGAGGGCCTTCGACAGGTCCATCACCCACAGGTGGACGGGCGGGGCGTTCTCGCTCTCGACCCTCCACTCCCCGTAGTCCTTCTTCCGCGCCTTCATGGCGGCGCTCTGGGGCTCCTGGATCGATACGGCCAGGCTCGCGCCGTCGGGGCTCCACGCGAAGGAACGCGCGCCTTCGGCCACGTCGGTGAGCGGCCGCGCCTCGCCGCCGTCGGGCCGGATGAGCCACACCTGCGTCTTGCCCTCGTCCCGGGAGGAGAGGAACGCCAGCCACTTCCCGTCCGGGGACCAGGAGGGGCTCGTGGAGCTCCCCTTCGCCGTGCGCGTGAGCTGGAAGGGCGCCGCGCCCGGCCGCACGAGCCAGATCTCCGTGTCGTACCGGTTCGCGTCCCAGTCGGCGCCCCGGACCTCGTAGGCGACGGCCGACCCGTCGGGCGCGATGGCCACCCCTCCGACCGAGCGCAGGCCTAGCACCTGCCGGAAGCTGGGGGCGCCGGCCACCTCCTGGGCACGGGCCCGCGGCGGGAGGACGAGGGCGGCGGCGACGCACAGCGCCGCGAGGGTCCGGGCTGGACGGCTGGTCATGACGGAGTCTCCGCGAAGGGGTCCACGTTTCGGGGCGGGCTCATTCTGCCGCCGAGAGACCTACGGGTCAACGCTCGGCAATCGTTTCAACGTTCTGAACAGAAGTCACCCCGAGCCGTGGCGCGAGCGCCACCGTCCCGCCATGCCGATGCGCTTGCTAACGTCATGTGGATCAATGTCTTGCCGCCCAGTCGCCAGCCCGGCGACTCCCGGTATGCTGCTTGCCCTCCGCTCCGGTACAGGGGAGACGTCGTCGGCGCGGGCCGCGCCCGGCACGGGAGGAGGCTCGATGGGAGACACGCTGTTGAACACCGGCGCGTACGTGGCGCGGCCCGCCGCCATACCCACCTTCATGGTGTCCGCCCTCCTGCTGGGCGTGGGCACCTTCACGCTGGTCCGGGAGCACCGCTCCCGGGAGAGCCGCGCCTTCGCCCTGTTCACGGTCGTCGCTGCCTGGTGGATGTTCGCCATCTCCTGGATGTACCTGGCCGCTGACGCGTCGACCGCGCTCGCCTGGGCGCGACTCGCCATCCTGGGCATTCCCTTCCTGGCGCCGGCCACGTACCACTTCGCCGTGCGGGTCCTCGACCTGGAGGAGCGCCGCTCCGCGATGGTGTGGGCCGCATGGCTGTACTTCGCGGCCTGCGCGTCGGCTCTGGTCGGATCGAGCCTGTTCCTCTCGGGAGTCCGCGACTGGGCCTGGGGACCCTATCCGGTCCTCGGCCGCTGGAGCCTCCTGTTCACGGTCCCGTTCGTGGCCCTGCTCCTGCTCACGCTCGTGGAGCTCTGGTGGGCGTGGAGGAGGTCGCCGCCGGGGACGGCGCGCCACCGTGCCCGCGCCTTCCTCCTGGCCTTCCTCGTCGGGGACCTCGCGCTCATCGACTTCCTGCCCGCCTACGGGTTGCCGGTGCATCCCGCCGGCTGGGAGGCGGTGGCCGGGTTCGCGCTCATTGCGGCGTGGGCCATCTGGCGTCATCGCCTGACGGACTTCTCTCCGGCGCTCGCCGCGGAGCAGCTGGTGCGCGCCACCTCGGAGCTGGTGGCGCTGTGCGACCATGAGGGCCTCGTCCGGTTCGCCAACCCCGCCCTGTGTCTGCTGGTCGGTGCGAGCCCCGAGGAGCTCGCCGGGAGGCCGATATCAGAGCTGGCCGCCTCGGAGGTCTCGAAGCTCACCCTCGGCAACGCCCTCGAACGGGACCGCATCACCAACGAGGAGGCGGAGCTCG
This sequence comes from Candidatus Humimonas hydrogenitrophica, assembly GCA_947581615.1. Lineage (GTDB taxonomy): Bacteria > Gemmatimonadota > Gemmatimonadetes > Palauibacterales > Palauibacteraceae > Humimonas > Humimonas hydrogenitrophica. The sequence goes on along the minus strand of CANPVD010000024.1, from coordinate 26,133 downwards.
TGGGCCGGGACGGCCAGACCGTGCCCGTCAGCCTGTCCGCCTGCGGGCTGCGCGATCCCAACGGGTTCCGGGTGGGCACGGCGCTCCTGGCCCGGGACATCCGCTACCAGCGCCAGATGCAGGCGGAGCTGGCGCGTCGCGCCTTCTACGACGAGGTCACCGGCCTGGCCAACCGAGCTCTCCTCCTGGACCGCATCCGGCTGGCCGGCTCCCGGGTGCAGCGCTCGGGGGAGCGCTTCGGGGTCCTGTGCCTGGACCTGGACGACTTCCACCAGGTGAACGAGGCGTTCGGACGCGAGGCCGGGGACGAGCTCCTCGCCAACGTCGGCAGCCGCCTGCAGCGCGTCGTTCGAGGCGACGACACCGTGGCCCGAATCGACGACGACCGATTCGGGGTGCTCACGGAGCGGGTGGCGGGGGCGGGCGAGGCCCGGGACGTGGCCCTGCGCATCCTGGCGGAGCTGGAACCGCCGCTCACCCTCCGCGACCGGGCCGTGTTCCCGAGCGGCTCGGTCGGGATCGCGGTGTCGCGACCCGACTACGACGACCCCGCCGAGCTGCTGCGCGATGCCCAGGCCGCCGCCAGCCGGGCCAAGGGCCAGACGCGCGAGCGGATCACCATCTTCGGCCCCGGCATCCGGGAGCACGCGGTGAGCGCGCTCGAGATGGCGGGCGACCTGCGGCGCGCGCTCGCCGAGGGGGAATTCGAGCTCTTCTTCCAGCCCATCGCACGGGTGGCGGACCTGGGGGTGGTGGCGGTCGAGGCGCTGCTCCGCTGGCGCCATCCCCGCAGGGGGCTCCTCGCTCCGGCCGCGTTCCTGAACGTGGCCCGAGAGGCCCGCATCCTCCCGCAGATCGGCTGGTGGGTCCTGGAGGAGGCGCTCGGCCGCCTGGCCGCGTGGCGCGAGCGTCACCCGACCTCGGCGCAGCTGCACGTCCACGTCAACCTGTCGGTGGAGGAGCTGACCCATCCGGAGCTGCTGCGCCGGATCGAGGGGATCCTGGCCCGCACCGGGGTCGAGCCGCGCAGCCTCGTGCTGGAGATCACCGAGCGCACCCTCCTCCACCGCTCCGAGGACGCGATCGGCATCGTGGACGCGCTCCGCTCACGGGGGATCCGGCTGTGCGTCGACGACTTCGGCACCGGGTACTCGTCGCTCGCCTACCTGGGGCAGTATCCGCTCGACGTCCTCAAGATCGACGCGACCTTCGTGCGGGCGGCCACCTGGGGGGCGGACGGGGCCACGATCCTGGAGACCGTCCTCGAGCTGTCCCGCAACCTGGGCATGGTGTCGGTGGCCGAGGGTGTGGACACGGCGGCGCAGCTCGAGCACCTGCGCCGCTCGGGCTGCGCGCTCGTGCAGGGCTACCTGCTGGCCGAGCCCATGCCGGCCAGCGAGGTCGAGTCGCGGCTGGCGGCCGGCGCGTCGCTGGTCACGTCGCCCATCGCCAGGCTCCGGGACTAGCCGGCCGACCTGTCTGCCGGGGCGGCTGGCTCGAGCCTAGGGTAGCTGGCTCACGACTCCACCCAGGCCGCGGCGGGCCAGCTCCTGGTTGAAGGGCGGGAGGTTCTGCGCCAGGGCCGTCTCCAGCTCCTGGCTCACGCCCTCGATCCTCTGCTCGAGGATCCCCTGGACCTCCCGGGCCTGGTCGGTGGGCGGGAAGTCGTTGGAGGCGACCTCCCCGGCCAGCCACGACACCCTACCGGCCAGGCGCGCGGGCCAGCGCACGTCGTCCTGTCCCGTACCGGTGAGCTTGAGCTGGATGAGCTCTCCCTCCACGTCGCGGAGCCTCGACTCCAGGGAGTCGCCGGCCGCGATCAGGTCGTCGGCTTCGGCGCTCTCCAGCACCGGCCTCAGGTTGGCGAGCTGGCGCCGCATCCACTCGATCCGGTTGGTCATGCTCGCCACCCGGTTCATGTCCGCGTACAGGGAGCGGAGCATGGTGACCTGGGCGTCGATGTCCTTCGGGCTCCCCTCGGAGTGGGGATCCTTGCGGACCGTGAGCGGCTGGCTGAAGCTCTTGCCGTCCGCCTCCAGGGTGACCGTGTAGGTGCCCGGCGGCGACAGGATCGCGAACTGCCGGCCCCACGGCATGGCGAACCATCCCTTCTTGCCCAGGTCCATCCACGTCGCGTTCTCGGGCGGCACCCGACGCCGGATCTCCATGGTCTTTTCGGTCGCCAGGTCCCACCATACCCGGTTGATCCCCGCCTTCGCGGGGCCGGACAGGGTGCGGACCGTGTCACCGGCGCCGTCCGTGATGACGAGCTTCAGGCTGTCGCCGTCCGACGGCGCGCCCTTCAGCCAGTAGGAGATCGAGGCCCCGTAGGGCGGATTGTCACCCGCCGACGGGTCGTCGAACATGGCGTTGGGCGCCGTGATGTCGTGGAACCGCCACGCCTCGCGCGGCGCGAACAGGTGCGCGGGCTCGGCCGCCACCTTCGGCGTGAGCTGCTGCAGGGGCGTCACGTCGTCCAGGATCCAGATGCCGCGCCCATAGGTGCCCACCACCAGGTCCTGGAAGTGGGGTTGCACGGTGAGCCAGTACATGGGCGCCGGGGGGAGGTCGGTCATCAGCGACTGCCAGTGCCCCCCGTCGTCCATGGAGAAGTAGAGCGCGTTCTCGGTGCCCAGGTAGAGGAGTCCGGGCCGGACGGGGTCCTCGCGCACGTTGCGGGCGAAGGACAGCGGAGTCTCCGGCACGCCGCGGGTGATCTTCGTCCAGTGCCGCCCGAAGTCCGAGGTCCTGTACACGTACGGCGCGAAGTCGCCCATCTGGTGGCGGTCGATCGTCACGTACGCCCTGGCCGAGTCGTACCTCGAAGCGTCGATGTTCCGGACCACGCCCAGGGGCGGCAGGCCCGGGAGGTTCCTGGTGACGTTCGTCCACGTCTTGCCGCCGTCCCGCGTCACCTGGACGAGGCCGTCGTTCGTCCCGGCCCAGATCACCCCCGCCTCGACCGGTGACTCGTCGATCGCGTACACGACGCAGCACGTCTCCACCTGGATGTTGTCGGGGGTGAGGCCGCCCGAGATCCCCATCCTGGTGGAGTCGTCGGTGGTGAGGTCGGGGCTGATGCGCTCCCAGCTCTGGCCGCCGTCGGTGGTCCGCATCACGTACTGGCTCCCCACGTACACGGTGTTGTGGTCGTGGGGGCTGATCTTGAGCGGGAAGGTCCACTGCCACCGGTACTTCGCGTCGTTCGCCGGGTGGCCGATGATGCTCATCGGCCACACCTCGACGTTCCGGTACTGGCGGGTCCTGTCGTCGTAGCGCACCACGATCCCGTTCACGGGCCCGTAGCCCGAGGTCGTGGACCACGCGATCCCGGGCGCCATCGTGTCCGGCGTGGCGAACCCGCTCTCGCCGCCGCCGAGCTCGTGCCACATCCCCCTCGGGATGCCCCCCGCGCCCTGCGCCGCGTAGCCCGGTCCCAGCCGGCTGTTCGAGGGCCCCATCATCGAGGGTCCGTCCTGGCGGTTGGTGTAGACCCAGTAGGGGACCTGGTTGTCCACGGTCACGTGGTAGAGCTGGCTCACGGGGAGCTGCACCCGGAACCAGGTCTTGCCGCGGTCGTGGGAGATCGACACGCCGCCGTCTCCCGCCGCCACCATGCGGTTCCCGTCCGTCGGGTCGATCCACATGTTGTGGTGGTCCCAGTTGGGCACCCGCTGGCCTTCCAGCGTCTTGACGTGCTCTCCGCCGTCCAGGGTCTGCACCCAATCGGCCGAGATGAAGTAGGCCTCATCCGGATCGTCGGGCGTGACCGTGCAGCGCGTGTAGTAGGCCTGCCGTCCGGCCAGGTTCTGGTCGTGGTTGACCAGCGTCCAGTCGTACCCGCCGTCCTCGGAGCGCCACAGCTCGCCCTCGCTCGTCTTCCCCCTCCACGGTACGCCGTCCGAGGTCTCGATGAGGGCGTAGATCCGGTCGGAGCTCGCGGGCGTGTTGCACAGGCCGATCTTGCCGATCGGACCGTCCGGGAGGCCGTGCCCTTCGAGCCGGGTCCAGTGGTCGCCCCCGTCGCGCGTCATCCAGATCCCGCTCCCGGCTCCGCCGCTCACCCGGCCCCAGGTGTGGACTTCGATCTGCCACGTGCCGGCGAACAGGACGTCCGGGTTGTGCGGGTCCATGATGAGGTCGGAGGCGCCGGTCGAGTCGTTGACGAACAGGACCTTCCGCCACGTCTCGCCGCCGTCGGTCGTCCGGTAGATCCCGCGCTCCGTCTGAGGGACGTACGTGTTGCCGAGGGCGGCCACGTACACGACGTCCGGGTCCTGCGGGTCGATGACGATGCGGGAGATGCGGCCGGTGGCGTCGAGGCCCATGTGGGCCCAGGTCTCGCCACCGTCGGTGGACTTCCACACCCCGTCGCCGATCGAGATGTTGGAGCGTATGAACGGCTCGCCGGTCCCGGCCCACACCACGTTGGGGGCCGAGGGCGCCACCGCCAGGTCGCCCACCGAGGGCACCCCGGCGCTGTCGAACACGGGCCGCCACTTCGACCCGCCGTCCGTCGTCTTCCAGATGCCGCCCGCCGCCGCCCCCGCGTAGTAGACCCGGGGCTGTCCGGGAACGCCCACCGCCACGTCCACGCGGTTGCCGACCACGCCGATGTAGCGGAAGTGGAGGCCGGAGAGCTCCTGTCGGCCCAACTCCTGGGCGGCGGCCGGGGCGGGCCGCGCCAGGGTGACGGCCGCCAGGGCCGCGACAGCTGCGGACAGGGCACGGACGGAGACGGAACGGGTGGCACGCATGGCGGTCGCTCCTCAGGGTGGAATCGGGACTGGTCAAGCTAAGGCGGGCGACGAGGCTTCGATAGATCGCCCCGGGCCGGCCCGGGCGGCTTTCGGGGCCCCTCCGGCACGGCTACCGTGCAAAACGGCCCGCGACCCGCGTGGACCGACGGAATCCCAGCCGGACCGGAGGCGGACGAGCATGGCCCTCACCCTGATCCACCACGGAACCCTCATCGACGGCACCGGAACCGGGCCCGTGCCGGACGCCGCCCTCCTGGTCGAGGACGGCCGCATCGTGGCCTGCGGCCCGGCCTCCGCGGTGCGGGCCTCCGCCTCGGGCGAGGAGGTGCGCGAGATCGACGCGGGCGGAGGCTGGATCGTGCCGGGGTTCATCGACTGTCACGTCCACCTGATGTTCGAGGTGGACGACCTGATGCGGCTCCTGGCCACGCCCTACTCGCTCACCTACTACCAGGCCATCGACTACATGCGGAAGACCCTCGACGCCGGGGTCACCACCGTGCGCGACGCGGGCGGGGCCGACCTGGGCGTCAGGACGGCGGTCGAGCGGGGGCTGGTGGAGGGGCCGCGCATGCAGATCAGCATCACGGCCCTCACGACCACGGGCGGTCACCTGGACTTCTGGCTCCCCTCCGGCCAGAGCCTCGAGCTGCTGCCCGAGACGCCGGGCCGGCCGGACCCCATCTGCGACGGGATCGAGGGGGTGCGGAGGAAGGTGCGCGAGGTGCTCCGCGCCGGGGCGGACTGGGTCAAGGTGTGCTCCACGGGCGGGGTCATGAGCCCCACCGATCATCCCCGGTTCACGCAGTTCACGCAGGAGGAGCTCGAGGTCATGGTGCAGGAGGGCGGATTCCGGGGCGGCGTGCCGGTCATGGCCCACGCCCAGGGCGCCGAGGGGATCAAGAACGCCGTCCGCGCCGGCATCCGCTCCATCGAGCACGGGATCTACCTGGACGACGAGGCGATCGAGCTCATGCTCGAGCACGGCACCTGGCTGGTGCCCACCCTGGTCGCCCCGCTCGGGGCCCTGGAGGCGGCCGAGTCGAAGGGCACGGTGCCCGAGTGGGCGGTGCGCAAGGCCCGCGAGGTGGTCGAGGCGCACGGGGAGAGCATCGCCCGCGCCCACCGGGCCGGGGTCCGCATCGCCATGGGGACCGACTGCGGCGTCGCCCCGCACGGCACGAACCTGCGGGAGATCGGCCTCATGGTCGAGCTCGCCGGGCTCTCCCCCATGGAGGCCCTGGTCGCGACCACGGGCGACGCGGCGCGCTGCCTGGGGCTCCAGGACGAGATCGGCACGCTCGAGCCCGGCAAGCGGGCCGACGTGGTGGTGACCAGCGTGGACCCGCTGGCCGACCCCGCCGGCCTGGCGGACCCGGACGTCATCGAGCTGGTGCTGAGGGAGGGGAGGTCGGTGAAGGACCGGCTGGGAGCCGCGGTGCCGGCCTAGCGCGGCTCCCCGGTCCGGCCCGCCGCCGTGGGTGCGGGCCGCGCGGGTGCGAGCCTACGCCGGACCGGCCTCCAGCGCGGCCTCGAGGGCGCCGACCACGGCGCCGGTGTCCTCGAGGCTGGTGAGGACGCGGCCGGCGCCGGACAGGTCGAGCTCCTCGTTCCAGCCGTGCCGGAGCGCGATCACCGGAAAGCCCGCGGCCCGGCCCGAGGCGATCCCGGCTCCCGTGTCCTCGAGCACGACCGCCCGGAGGTGCTCGGGCCCCTCGAGCGCCCGGAACGCGGCCCGGTAGGGATCGGGTGCCGGTTTCTCGTGCTCCACGTCGTCCCCGGTGACGACCGCCTCGAAGAAGGAGGCGAGGCCGGCCCGCGCCAGCACCAGCTCCACCATCCATCGCAGGCTGGAGCTCACCAGCGCCAGCCTCCAGCCCTCCTCCGACAGCCGCACCAGGAGCGCCCGGGCGCCGGGCACCAGCTCGAGGCGCTCGTGGAGGAGCTCCTGGTACTCGCGTCGGAAGCGCTCGCTGTAGCGGGCCCCGGCCACCCGCCCCTCGAGGCCGGCCTCCACCAGGTAGGCGTGCTCCACGGCGTCCTGCGGCTGTCCCATCACCGAGCGGTACAGGGCCCGGCCCGGCGTCCCCTCGTACCCGAACGACGCCAGGGCCCTGAGGTGCGCCTGCTCCTTGAGCCCCTCGGTGGCTACCAGGACGCCGTCCATGTCGAGCAGGGCCGCGCGCCCGCCCGTCGCTCCGGGCCCCGTCACGGGCGTCCTCCGGCCGCGCCGCTCCCCGCCGCCGCGCCGCCGTCCGCGGCCCCGCCCCGGGCGGCCAGCGAGTCGCGGGTCACGATGCCCACCGGGACGGCGACGCGGGCCGGCACGCTGTCACCGCGGAGCCGGCGGGCGATCACGTCGATGGCGCGGCGCCCGATCTCGGCCGGGTGCTGGACGGCGTCGGCCACCAGCGGGGTGCCGCGGGCGATGGCGCTGCGGGCCTCGGGGGTGGCGTCGAAGCCGACGATGAGGATGCCCGTGCGGCCGGACGCCTCCACGGAGGCCAGCGCGCCGAGAGCGCAGTCGTCGTTGGAGCCGAAGATGGCGTCGATCTTCTTGCCGGTGGCCAGGAGGTTGTCGGTCTTGTCCTTGGCCACATCCCGCAGGCCGCGCTCGACGGCGGGGTCGGCCACCACGTGGATGTCGGGGTAGCCGGTGAGCCCCTCGCGGAAGCCCGCCACCCGGTCCTGGACGCTGGTCACGGTGGGCTGGTCCAGGATGGCGACGTTCCCGTGTCCCCCCAGGCGCCCGGCCAGGTAGCGGGCCAGCAGACGGCCGCCCTGCCGGTTGTCGCTGGCGATGTGGGAGACCACGTGGCCGCCGTCGGCCGCGATGTCGACCGTGAACACCGGGATCCCGGCGTCGTTGGCCTCCTGCACGGCGCTCACGATCCCGCTCGAGTTGACGGGCGCGATCACGATGGCGTCCATCTTCCGGGTGATGAAGTTCTCGACCTGGCTCGTCTGTCGGGAGAGGTCCCACTCCCCGGCCACCACGTGCAGGTCGATCCCGTCGCTGTCCGCCCGTGCCTGGAGGCCCTTCTGGAGGTCCTGGTAGAAGACGTGGGCCTGGGTCAGGAGGGTCACGCCCACCTGCGGGCGCCCGTCCGACTTCCGGCCCGCGCAGCCGGCGGCCGTCGCGGCCGCCGCCGCGACGAGGAGGAAGGCTCGGACCGTCCGCCCGATCGTCGAGTCACTCATCGTCCCATCCTCCCCGGGCCGCGGTTCCGCGGCACGTCGGTTGCCCCTCTGAGGTCCCCGGTCGGGCGAATCGCCCCCCGACCGACCTGCGCTCCGCGCGCGGCAGAGACACGCCCGGGCCGCCGTTGGCTTGCACACAGAGTGCTGGCGCACAAGGGATTGCAGGATGACCATCCGACCCGAGGGAGGGCCGGGAGCGTATGCGGGAATCCCCCACCAGAGTGTCGCACCGATACCACATGCCGTCCCTGACGACGAGCTCGCTCATCGGGCTCGTGGCGGGCCTGGGACTCGGCGCGCTGGCCTTCCGGCTGCGGAGCGGCCTCCTGCTCGGCGCCGTCCCGATCCTGGAGCCGATCGGGGGCCTGTGGATCAACGCGCTGCGCATGACGGTCATCCCGCTGGTCGTCTCCCAGCTGTTCGTGACGATCACGGCGGATCGGCCGGGCCTGGGCGTCGGCAGGCTGGGCCTGCGCGCGTGCGCGATCCTCCTCCTTCTCCTGTCGGCCGCCGCCGGCTTCACGGCCTTCGTCGGCCCCGCCATCGTGTCGCGCCTCTCGTTCCCGCCCGCCACCCTGGAGCACTTCCGCCAGGTGGCGGCGGGCGCTTCCGACCTGGCGCGGCAGGCACAGGCGGGCTCGCCGGGGGCCGCGGACTGGGTCCTGGGCCTCGTGCCCTCGAACGTGTTCGAGGCGGCGGCCGACGGCAAGATGCTCCCGCTCATCCTGTTCACCGTCCTGTTCGCCCTGGCCGTCCGGCACATCTCCGCCGAGCGCCGCGCGGCTCTGGACGCCGTGTTCCGGGGCATCTCCGAGGCCACCTTCGTGCTCATCCGCTGGATCCTGGTCCTGACGCCGCTGGGCGCCTTCGTGCTCACCTACGAGATGGCCGCCGGGTCGGGCCTGGGCGCGGCGCGGGTGCTCCTCGACTTCATCGTGATCGTGTCGGGGCTGCTGCTGGCGTTCACGCTCGTGTTCTACGGGATCGCGGTCGTGGTGGCGCGCGTGCCGCTGCGGCGCTTCGCCCGTGCCCTGCTCCCGGCCCAGATCGTGGGGCTGAGCACCCGTTCCTCCCTCGCCTCGCTGCCGGCGCTCATGGAGGGGGCGGAGGAGCGCCTGGGGATGTCGCCCTCGATCTCCGGCTTCGCGCTCCCGCTCGCCGTGTCCACGTTCCGCGTGAACATGATGGTCTCCACCCTGTTCACGGCGCTGTTCCTGGGCCGGCTGTACGGGATCCCGATCGGGCCCACGGGGATCCTCACCTTCGTGCTGATCCTGTTTCCCGTGACGGTCGCCGTGCCGGGGATCCCGAGCCACCTGGGGCTCACCTCGCTGCCCGCCTACATGGCCCTGGGCATCCCGATCGAGGGGGTGGTGATCATCCGGGCGATCGACACGATCCCCGACATCTTCAAGACCCTGGTCAACGTCACCGGGGACATGACCGCGGCCGTTCTCCTGGCCCGCTTCTCCGGAGAGCCGGTCGCGGACGCGGATGAGGTCCGGGAGCCCGGGGTCGTGGGAGGTCAGCGGCCCGTCGCGCAGGAGACGAGCAGGGTCGCGATCTCGTAGGGCCGAAGGCGGAGCCGGGCCGCGCGGCCGCTGAACGGCACCGCCTCGCCCGGGTCCTCCAGGAGGTTCGTCTTCCGCGCCGAGGCGATCGGGCAGTCCAGTGTGACCGACGCGTCGGCGGGCTCTCCGTGCCACTCGACCAGGCGCAGGACGTACGCGTCCGAGGCCTCGGCCTTCTTGAGCCACGCGATGTGCACGTTTCCGGGCGCGGCCGAGGCCAGCGAGAACGTCCGCCCCAGCGCACCCGCGTGCGAGGGCTCGGCGGCGGCCACGAGCGGCACGTTGTAGCCGGCCGCGCGGCGCTCGACCGCGGCCGCCTTCCAGTCGCCCTCGTGCGGGTAGAGCTCGAACCGGAAACGCTGCCGCCCCCGGTCGGCCAGGGAGTCGGGCCAGGTCGGTGAGCGCAGCAGGCTCATCCGCAGCACGTGCCCGTGGTAGTCGAAGCCGTACTTGTCGCGGTCCAGGAGCGCCACGCCCCACCCGCCGCCCGACACGTCGGCCCAGCGCTGCCCCGGCACCTCGAACTTGGCCCGCTCGGCCTGCGTGCGCGGCGAGCCGGAGCGCCCGATGGTGCCGTAAGGGATCTCGTAGGTGGCCGAGTCGGCCGTGACCCCGAGGGCGAACGCCACCTTGAGGAGCCTGTGCGTCTCGTGCCAGTCGACGTCGCTCCGAACCTCCAGGGCGGGGGACCCGCGCCGCAGGACGAGGGCCTGGCGGAAGGTCGAGCTCCCCCAGGTGCGCGTCATGCCAACCTCGGCGGAGCGCGCGTCGGCATGGACCGAGAGAGCGGTCAGCTTCGTCACGTCCCGCTCGCGCTTCCAGTCGACCACGTTCCAGGCGTCCCACCGGGCCGGCTGATCGTCGAACAGCTGGAGCACGTTGCCGCGCTCCCCCGGGGCCAGCACCTCCCGCCCCGTGGCCAGGTCGCGGATCGACGTGATCTCCCCGTCGGTGGTGTCCACCTGGACCCTCAGGCGGCCGTTGGAGATCCAGTCGGGCCCGGCGGCGGGCGCCGGGAGGCCGCGGTCGGACCGGGACATCGTGTCGGCGGGCAGGTGCACCACCCGGGCCCCGAGCGCCGGCACGCTGTCCACCGTGATCCAGGTCGTGTCGCCTCCCGAGCCGGGTGAGGGGGGCACGGCCGCCCGGCCGCCCCGGGCCCAGCCCAGCGGGTTGAACACCACCACGGCCCTCCCGCGTCCGCGCGTGTCCAGGCGCGCGCCGAGGTCGGCCATGGAGCGCGCCTCCAGCGAGTCCAGAGTGGCCCACGCCGAGTCGTAGCGCGCCATGGCGTGCACGTAGATCTCGTGGATCCCGGAGCCGGGCAGGAGGTCGTGGAACTGGTTGAACAGCACCCGGTGCCACGCCCCCTCGAGCGCCGTCCGCGGGTAGGCGGCCGTATCCACCGCGGCCAGCGCCTCGGCCGTCTGCAGGCGCGCCTCGCTGCGGCGGTTCCGCCGCTTCATCCACGCCTGCGTGGTGTAGGTGCCGCGGTGGTACTCCAGGTAGAGCTCGTCCGGCCATGTCGGGAAGGCCGAGTCGGGCTGCTCGGCTCGCACCCGCTCGAGCGCGGGCCCCGGCTTCGCGTAGGCCATGGTGGGGAAGGTCGGCACGCGGCGGAGGTCCTCGGCCCGCTCCAGCATGTCGATGGTCGGCCCGCCGCCGTGGTCGCCGACCCCGTACAGCACGACCTGGTCCCGCAGCCCGGCCTTCTTCCGGTCGGCCAGCCGGTGCTCGATGAGCTCGCCCGGGCGCAGGTGGCTGTCGTAACCGTACGGGATGTAGGTGAACAGCCGGCTCCCATCGGGGCCCTTCCACCAGAAGGCGTCGTGCGGGAAGTCGGTGGAGTCGTTCCAGCGCAGCTTCTGGGTCACGAAAGCGTCGAAGCCCTGCTCCTTCAGGATCTGGGGCAGGGTCCAGGGATAGCCGAACGAATCCGGCGTCCACGCCACCGTGGCCCGGCGGCCGTAGTGCGTCTCGAACCAGCGCTGGCCGTACAGGCCCTGCCGGACCAGCGACTCGCCCGAGGGGAGGTTCACGTCCGGCTCCAGCCACCAGCCTCCCACGATGGACCAGCTCCCGTCCTTCACGGCCCGGCGCAGCGAGTCGCCCAGCGTCGGCTCCAGCCGGTCCACGGCCCGGTAGTAGGCGGCCGCGCTGGCCGCGAACACGTAGCCCGGAAAGATGTCGGCCAGCTTGAGGGACGTGCGCCACGTGTCACGAATCACCCCCTCGGTCTCGGTCCACGGCCACAGCCACGCCGCGTCGATGTGCGAGTTGCCGACCAGGAAGAGCGTGTCGCCCCGGATGCGCCGCGACAGGGGCGCGTAGGCGTCGGCGTACTCCTGGAGCAGGTCCGCGTAGTCGTGGCCGTCCCGTCCCAGGGCCCGCAGCCACGCGACCGGGTCCGGCGGGTCGATGGGCGGTGCTTCGCCGGTGAGCCGCCGGGCGTAGCCGTAGCCATCCTCGTACTCGGCGAAGCCCGGCTCGGCCACCCGCACCTGCGGGGCCAGCCACACGGGCCGGTCCGGGTCGGGGACGAGCGTGAGGTCGAGCGTGTCGCCCGTCCGGCACGGCGAGCACAGCGGCACGGTGCCGTCCGACCAGGTGAGCGGGTGCCCGTTCACGGCGTAGGTCGCTTTCGGTCCCAGTCCCCGGACCAGGATCTCGACCGGGCGCCCGCCCAGCGCCGGCGGCACCTGCACGCGGGTCGCGAACCGGTCCACGTGCTGCCCGTGCACGTCGATGGGTCCGAAGCCGAGGTCGATCCGCCCGCCCGCGAGTCGAAGGAGCCGCGCGGGGCTCGCCCCCACGTCCACCCCGCTCGAGCCTCCCCGCCAGTCGGCCCGACCCACGATGCGGTCGTCGCCCAGCGCCGAGCGCCTGAGCCGCGCGAACGGGATCTCCACCCGCAGGCTGTCCGGCCGGCCGGGCACGAGGACCGGGAAGCTGTCCGCCGCCAGGTCGCGGCCGTCCTGCCGGACCAGGACCCGCGCGTTGCGCAGCGTGTCGGGGCCCCACGCCGTGACCGGCAGGGTGACGGGCGCCAGCAGCTCGCCCCCGCGCCACACGAGGCCGCCGCGCACCCGCACCGGCCCGACCGCGACCTCACGCGACGGGAAGGCGTGACCGGTCATGCCGGGCGGCAGGCCCACCGACGTGCGCAGCCCGCCCAGGCCCGGCCCGCCGGGGGCGTGCACCAGGAAGACGCGCAGCCCGAACCCGCCCGTGCGGTTGCGCACCTTGAACATCAGCGTGTTCCAGCCCTTGGCCAGCCGCACGTCCACCGTGTCCGTGCCCGAGGCGAGGCCGCGCGCCACCGGGTGCGCCCACACGCGCTGGCCGTTGACGAGCGCCTCGACGTCGTCGTCGCTGGACACCAGGAGACGGAGGTCCCGGTCCTCGGGAGAGGAGAGATAGACGTGCGTGTAGGCGACGGTGTGGTCGGTCGAGCCCTCGAACTCCCGGTTGAAGTCGATCGCCCCGGTGGAGTCCGTGCGCACCTCGACCCACGGGCCGGTCTCCGGGTCTCCGGGCTCGGGGAGGACGGCGGCCTCGGACTCCGACGGCGCCAGGTAGTCCCGCAGGAGCCCGGCCCGGCCCGTGTCCGCGTGGACCGGGATGCGGACCAGCCACCGGGACACGGGCTGGCCCAGGTCGCGGGCGGGGGGCGGCGCCTCCGGGGGCTGCTGCGCCGCGGCGCGCGCGGGGAACAGCGCCCAGGCGACCGCCACGGCGGCGAGGGCGAGGGCGACGCCGGCCTCCCGGAGACCCGGCGCCGCCGTACCTCGCGCCGCCGCACGCCGCGTCCCCTGCGACCCGCTGGCCTCCCGCTTCGCCACCGACCGCCTCGTTCGCCTATCCACCCGCGTCGCTCCCCCGCTTCGTCCACACGTCGAACAGCACGGCGGCCAGGATGATGCCGCCCTTCGAGATTTCCTGCCAGAACGCCTGCACCCCCAGCAGGTCCAGCGAGTTGTTGAGGACGCCGATGAGCAGGGCGCCGACCAGCGCGCCCCACGCCGTGCCGAGCCCCCCGAACAGGGACGCGCCGCCGATGACCGCAGCCGCGATCGCGTTGAGCTCGTACAGGAGGCCGGCGTCGGGGCCGCCCGAGCGCAGCTGCCCCACCATGAGCACGGCGGCCAGCCCCGCGCACGCCCCCGAGATCGCGTACACGCCCAGCTTGACCCGCCGCACCGGCACGCCCGCCAGCCGGGAGGCCTCCTCGTTCCCGCCCACCGCGTACACGTGCCGTCCGAAGCGGGTGCGCGCGAGGACGAAGCCCCCCAGGGCCACCAGGGCGAGCATGACCAGCGCCGGCACCGGGAAGCCACGCGGCAGGCCGGGGACGGGGAGGCGCCCGCCGCCCAGGGCGTGGAGGGCGTCCAGGCCCGCCACCTTGAGGTCGAAGTGCGGGTCGCTCTGCGGCGGGAAGCCGATCGGCACCCCCCCCGTGAACAGGCGAGCCGCCCCGCGCGCCATGGTCATGGTGGCCAGCGTGACCATGAACGGGTTCACGCCCAGGTAGGCGACCGCCGCGCCGTTGACGAGCCCGACGCCGGCCCCGACGGCCACCCCGACCGCCACCGCCACGGCGGTGGCGCCGCCCGGGCCGAGGGCGGAGAGGAGCCCGGCGTCCGTCACGGTGGCCGCCACCAGGACGCCGGCCAGCCCCACGATCGAGCCCACCGACAGGTCGATGCCGGCCGTCACGATGACGAAGGTCATGCCGACGGCCAGGATGCCGTTCACCGACACGTGCAGGAGGACGGTGGTCAGGTTGCCGCGCGAGAAGAAGCCGGGCACCCCGATGGAGGCGACGAGGACCAGAGCCACCAGGGCGAGCCCCACGCCGTAGCGCTCGAGCCAGCCCGACCGCGAGCGGCTCACCCCGCGACGGCCAGCGCCATGACGCGCTCGGCCGTCATCGCGTCGCCTGATATGCGCCCGGTCAGGCGGCCTTCCCGCAGCACCACCACCCGGTCGGCCAGGGCGAGGAGCTCGGGAAGCTCGGAGGAGATCACGAGGACGGCGCGCCCCCCGTCGGCCAGGGCCCGGATCTGCCGGTGGAGCTCCGCCTTGGCCCCGATGTCCACGCCCCGGGTGGGCTCGTCGAACAGGAGCACGCCCGCCTCGGCCATGAGCCCGCGGGCCACCACGACCTTCTGCTGGTTGCCGCCCGACAGGGTGCGGGCGGGGCGCTCGATCTCGGGCGGGCGCAGGTCCACCTCCGCCACCGCGGCGCGCGCGGCGCGCGCCTCCGCCCCGCGGCGCACGACCCCGAAGGGCGAGAAGCGGCGCAGCACGGAGAGGGTCACGTTCTCGCGCACCGTGAGGCGCGGCACGAGGCCGTCCCGCTTGCGGTCCTCGGGGAAGTAGACGACGCCCCGGCCGAGCGCGTCGCCCGGCGAGCGGGGCCGGAAGGGCTCGCCGTCCAGCCGCATCCGCCCTCGGTCCGGCCGCTCGGCGCCGGTCAGCACCCGGGCGACCTCGGTGCGCCCGGCCCCCACCAGGCCCGCCAGCCCCACGATCTCGCCCCGGCGGAGCTTCAGCGACACGTCCCGGAAGGCGGGCTCGCGCGTGAGTCCCTCGGCCTCCAGGAGCGGGGGCCCCGACGGTGGGCCGGCGGCCGGCTGGCGCGGGTACTCCACGTCGCGTCCCACCATGGCCCTCACCAGGGCGGCGTCGTCGCGATCGGCCGCCGGCCCGGTCCACACGCGCTCGCCGTCGCGCAGCACGGTGATCCGGTCGGCGACCCGGCGCACCTCGTCCAGCCGGTGCGAGACGAACACGATCCCCGTCCCGGCTTCGCGCAGGAGGTCCACCCGCTCGAACAGGCGGTCGACCTCGTGGGGGGTGAGGGTGGCGGTGGGCTCGTCGAGGGCGAGGACGCGCGCGTTCCGCACCAGGGCCCGCGCCATCTCGACCATCTGCTGCTGCGCCACCGACAGGCGGGAGACGAGCGACCCGGGTTGCACCCGGAGGCCCACCTGCTCGAGCGCCTCCGCCGCTCCGTGCCGCATGGCCGCTCGATCGAGGATCCCCGAGCGCGCCGGCTCGATCCCCAGGTAGATGTTCTGGGCCACCGTGAGGTGGGGGACGAGGGTGAGCTCCTGGTAGATGACGGTCACGCCCCGGGCGAGCGCGTCGGCCGGGCCGCGGAAGGCGACCGCTTCGCCGTCCACCCGCACCTCGCCCTCGTCGGGGAGGGAGGCGCCGGCCAGCACGCGGAGCAGGGTGGACTTGCCGGCCCCGTTCTCGCCGATGAGCGCGTGCACCTCGCCGGCGCGAACCTCGAGGTCCACTGCGTCGAGAGCCGTGACGCCGGGGAATCGCCTGGTGACGCCCCGCAGCTCGAGGAGGGGGAGCCCCGTCACTCGCCCGCGAGCCTCTGGAGCCGCGCCAGGTGGCCGGCGATCTCGTCGATCTCGGGGGCGATGCGGTCCGCATCGATGGGGTCGACCTCGCCGAGGCCCTTCAGGTGCTCCGGCCGGCAGTCGAGAATTCGGGTCCACCAGGCGGCCGACCACGCGCGCACCCGGTGGGAGAGGTCGGGGGAGGGCCCTTCGAGGTCGATCTCGAGCCGAGCGGCGGCGGCCCGGGTCGTCCGGATCAGCGTTTCGAGCTCGTCCCGGAGCGCCTGGGATGCGCCATCGGGGGACTCCCGGAGCAGGTCGAGGAGGGGTTCGGCCTCCTCCACCAGCCGGCCCATGCGGACCGTCAGACGCCGCCGCTGGTGATCGTTCAGCACGGGGCCAGGGTGCCGCCGGGCCGTCCGCCCGTCAGCCGCGCCGGGTCAGGAGACAGCGTCCTCGCCGGTCGCTTCGTCGTCCGCGGAGCCGTCGCCGTTGGCCCTCTCTCCATCGGTCGGCCACCGGACGCCCGGGGACAGGGGCCACAGCCAGTGCTCCTCCAGCAGCCTGCCGGCCTCGTCGCGGTCGCCGCGCCGCAGCGCCGCCACGATGGCGCGGTGCTCGCCGACCAGGGAGGCGCGGTTGGGTGCGTCGAGCAGCAGGGCCCGCTCGTACCGGTCCAGCCGGTTGCGGAGCCGGGTGAGCTCTTCGCGGTACACGCGCCCGACCCGCTCTCCGGCCAGCAGGGTACGATGCCACTCACGGTCGAGCTCGACGCTCTCGTCGTGGCTCGGGGCTTCCAGCCGGCGGTCGCTGAGCTCGTCCAGGAAGACGAGATCCTCCGCGGACGGGGGCTCGCAGCGCACCAGGGCCTGGTGCTCCATGAGCGCGATGAGCCGGTAGAGGTCCTCTCCCTCCTCGCGGGTGAGGGGGGCCACGTAGTAGCCCTCGTACGGGCTCATCGACACGAAGCCCTCGAGGGTGAGGAGGAGGAGCGCCTCGCGGACGGGCGTGCGGCTCACGCCGAGCCGGTCGCCGATGAGGCGCTCGTTGAGGTCCTGGCCCGGTTCCAGCTCCCCCTCGATGAGCCATCGTCGGAGGACCTGGCGTGCCTGTTCACGGAGGGGAGCCTCGCGCATGGGGAGCTCGTCTCCGCCCCGTCGCCTCTCGGCGATGCTCATGCTATGGTCCGGGTGAGGGAAGCGGTCTCGCGTGGGCCGTGGCTCTGGCGGACGGCACGGCCGCGCCTCGTGACGGACGAGGCGCAAACTGCCGGCCCGGACCTCCGGCCGGCAAGCCCGCCCCGTCCATCGCGTTGGCCCGCTCGGCCGCGGTCGGCTACGTTCGGCCCCGATGAGCCAGGACCTCTCCTTCCGGCGCACCATCGGCCTGTTCGGGGCCGTGATGATCGGGATCGGGGCGATGATGGGTCCCGGCATCTTCGCCCTGCCGGGCGAGGTCGCCAGGCTGGTGGGTCCCCTCGGGATCGGGGTGTATCTGCTGGTGGGGGTCGTGACCCTGCTCACCGCGCTCTCCTACAGCGAGCTCGGGGCCGCCATCCCGATCGCCGGCGGCGGCTACTCCTTCACCAGCCGCACGCTGCCCCGGCCGCTCGCCTTCCTGACCGGGTGGTTCTTCTGGATCGGCAACACGCTGGCCTGCGCCATGTACGCCGTGATCTTCGCGATCACGATCCGGGGCTACTTCTGGCCCCACGCCAGCCTGGCGGTGATCGCGCTGACCACGACCCTCGTGTTCGCGGCCGTCAACTTCTTCGGCGGCTCCGAGGCGATCCGGATCATCACGGTCATGAACCTGGTCGAGCTCGCCGTGCTGGTCGGGATCGCGGCCCTCGGCCTCTCGCACGTCTCGGCTCCCAACCTCCGCCCCCTGGCGCCGGTGGGCTATGGCGGCTTCGTGCCCGCCATGGCCCTGGTCTACATCTCGTACGTGGGCTTCGAGCTCATCACGGTGGCCTCAGAGGAGATCATCGCCCCGGGAAAGACCATCCCGCGCGCCATCCTCATCACCCTGTTCGTCGCCACCGGCATCTACGTGTTCGTGGTGTACGTGATGATGGGGACGACCCGGCACGAGAACCTGGCGGGTAGCGACGTCCCCTTCATCCTCATGGCCGGCAACATCTTGGGCGGCTGGGGACAGTCGGCGGCCATCGTGGCTACGATCATGGCCAGCCTGTCCGCGTTCAGCGTCACGCTGGGCGCCAGCGCGCGGGTTCTCTACGCCCTCGGGCGCGACGGCCACTTCCCCTCGACCTTCGCGCGTCTCCATCCCCGCTTCCGGACCCCTCACATCGCCCTCGCCGTGTGCGCGGCCGTGGTGGCGGCGTTCGCGGCCTCGGGGATCGTGCGCTTCGTGGCCTCGGTGAGCGACTTCGGCTACCTCATGGGCCTCGGCGTCGTGAACTACGCCGTGTTCGCCCTCCACCGCCGCATGCCCAACCTGCGGCGGCCGTTCACCGTCCCCCTCTACCCGTGGGTCCCCCTCCTGGGGATCGTCTCGTGCTGGATGTTCGTGCCCTTCCTGGAGGCGAGGAGCTTCGCCCTGGGCGGGGCGCTCACGGCGGCCGGGGCCGCCATCTATCTCACCCGACCGGAGAATCGCCGGCGGGCGGCGGCCGCGTTGCCGGCCGCCCGCGACCGGCTTACCTCGTGGATCCGAAGCCTGGGCAGGGAGCACATGCGCGTACTCATCATCAGCGGAGGGCGGCAGGGCCGGAACATCGCCGACCGGCTCCTGGCCGCCGACGACTACCGCCTCGTGTTCCGGGCGGCCGAGCACCAGATCACCTTCGTCGAGGAGGACGAGGCGCGCTGCCGGGAGCTCGAGCAGCGCTACAACGTCCCCGTCTACCAGGGCGACGGCACCAAGCAGGACCTGCTCGAGCAGGTGGGGCCCGACAACGTGGACGTCACCATCGCGGCCTCCGAGGACGACGGCAGGAACGTGATCGCCGCCCTTCAGGCCAGGCGGCTCGGCATGGGCCGGGTGATGGCCATCGTGCAGGACCCCGAGTACGTGTCCCTCCTGGAGGAGCAGGGTATCCTGGCGATCAGCGCCCCGTGGGCCACCGCCGCCATGGTCGAGAACTACCTGGACCGGCCGGGCGTGGCCGAGCTGTTCGAGATCGGCTCGGGGGTGGCCAGCCTGGTCAGCGTCCCGGTGCCCGAGACGGGTCCTGCCGCGGGCGCCCTCATCCGCGACATGGCCATCCCCAACGAGTGCGTGGTCGCCGCGGTCATCCGGGGCGACCGCTTCGTGGTCCCGCGCGGCGACACCAGGGTCGAGGCCGGCGACTACGTGGTGCTGGTCGGCCCCGCCGAGGCCGTGAAGAAGGCGCAGAAGATGGTGGCCGGGGAGGGGTAGGGCGCCCGCAGCCTGAACGAGCTGGAGGGGTGGCGGGTGTCTTCGGGGCCCCATGTCCATCTTTGTCCATGTTTGCTAAGGATTGTCGAGCTTTGGCAATCCTTGACATCGGTCCGAAACGAGGGCCCCCTCCACTGTGCTTCTTCTTGTACGATTATGTACACTTGACGTCATCTTGTACCTTTGCATGCAGTGCGGTATATTTGTATTGAGACGTACAAATCAAATCGTCTTGTACGTTAGCGTATGAATCGAAGGGGGCGTTCATGCCGCGAGGACGGGCCGTCGGCCCCGCCACCCCGGTCGTCGTGATCGGCGACATCGTGGAGTCGCGGTCGCTCCCTGACCGGGCCGGGGTGCAGCGCCGCCTGCTCGAGGCGGTGGACGCGATCAACGCTGAGGAGGCGGAGGGACTCGCCGCGGCGCTCCGGCTCACGACGGGGGACGAGGTCCAGGCGGTGCTCGCGGATCCCGCGGCGGCGGTGGAGCTCATCACCCGGCTGTCGGACGCGCTCCGCCCGGTGGAGCTGGCGTGGGGGCTGGGGCGCGGACCCCTGACCACGGACTGGTCGGACGACGTCTCGGCCATGGACGGCCCCTGCTTCCACCGGGCGCGGGCCGCCGTGGAGGAGGCGGCCGACGAGGGCGTGTGGCTCCGGGCCCTGGGCTTTTCGGCGGTGGACGACCGGGTGCTGTCGGGGCTGTTCCGGCTGCTCGGCGTCCTGCGCGCGGGCTGGACGGACACCCAGTTCGCCTACGTGCGGGCCCTCCGGGGCGCCACGCAGCGCCAGGTGGCGGAGCGCTTCGGCCGGGACGAGACCACGGTGAGCCGCACCCTGTCCCGGGCCCACGTGCACGACGTGCTCGAGGCCGAGGGGGCGGCCCGCGCGCTGCTGGCCGCGTACGGCGGGGACGGGGCCGAGGAGGCCGCCGCCCGGGCCCGCGGCACCGTGAGGACCACGTGAGCGCCCGGGGCGCGAGCCTCCTCGTCCTCCTCCTGGCGGGGCACTTCCTGGCCGACTTCCTGTTCCAGACCCGCGCCGCGGTGGAGGCCAAACGGCGGGGGATCGGCTACGCCGGTCACGGCGTGGTGGTGCTGGGCGCGCACCTCCTGGCGCTCCTCCCGCTCCTCTCCCTCCCGGTGGCCGGGGTGGCCTCCGGGATCGCGCTGGTGCACGTGGGGGTGGACCGGGTCAAGACGGCGGCGACCCGGGAGCGGCCGGCCCGACTGTCGGCCTTCCTCCTGGACCAGGCGGTGCACGTGGCCGTGGTGGTGGGCGGCTGGCTCCTGCTCGTCGGCACCGGCTCCTTGCCTGCCGTGCGGTGGCTGTCGGAGGCGCAGCTGGGCGACTGGACGGCGGTGGTCGGCCTGGCCGCCGCGTTCGCGTTCAACGCCACCGGCGGCAGCGCCGTGGTGGAGGGGGTGCTCGACTTCCTGCCGCGGGGCCCGGAGCCGGGGGGCTCCGGCTCTCGTGGCGGTGCGGCGCCCGGGGCGGGCGCGGGCGGCTACGCCGGAGCCGGCCGGCTCATCGGGATGCTCGAGCGTACCCTGATGCTGTTCCTCGTCCTGTACGGGCAGTGGGCCGCGGCGGTCCTCCTCCTCACGGCCAAGTCGATCGCCCGCTTCGAGGAGCTCAAGGAGCGGCGCTTCGCCGAATACTACCTGGTCGGCACGCTGACCAGCCTCCTGGTGGCCACGGTGATCGGGCTGGCGCTGGGGCGCGTGCTGGGAGGCTTCTGAGCGGGAACCACCCCGAGGCCCCGGAGCCAGTGGCCGATGGCCTCGCCGCCGCCCTGCGTGGCCTCACCACGGCCCTGCGTCCGGGCCACGAGCACGGCGGTGAGCTCGCCGTGCGCGCGGTAGGTGAGGAGCAGGGTGCGTCCCTCGCCCGCATCGTAGTTCCCGACCGCCGCGTCGGCCTGGGCGGCGGGCGGCTCGGCCAGCCGGACCAGGTGGAGGGTGGCGCCGGGCACCGCGCCGGACAGGGTGCCGGTGAGCTCGTCGCCGCGCAGCGGGAGGCCCGCGGCGTTCTCGCCCGGGCAGGGGCGCGAGCGCGAGCCCGATGAGGGCCGTGAGCGGGACGGCGTGTATGGGCTCTCTCTCGGTCGGGGCCGGACGGGTGGCAGCGCGACCCCTCGCATGATCATGCGATAGCCGCCTTGCTGCCTGGACCTCACCTTCGTGCGCGACAGCACGGGGGGTCGTCCCCGGCACCGCGCGTCGACTCCCCAACGGGGCGTCCGCGCGGTCGGTTTCAAGCCCTGGAGGCACCATGGAGGTCCGACCCGCCTCGCGCCGCCCGGTCCGCAGAGTCGAACGACCGGTCCGCTGTCCGGAACCGCCCGCCCGCCCGCTGGTCCGCGGTGCCCGGCTCGTGGGGTCCGCCCTCGTGCTGCTGGCCGCCACGGCCCGCTGCGCGCCTCCGGCCTCGCGGGGGAGGACGCGGACCTACTACCTCGCCGCCGACCCGGTGCTCTGGGACTACGCGCCGACGGGAAACAACCTGACGCTCGGGATGGGGAAGCCGCTGGAGAAGATCGACTTCGGGCTGGTCGGGCTGCCGGGGCGGTCTCCGCAGGCGCGCGTCCTCGAGAAGGCCATCTACCGCGCCTACACGGACTCCACCTTCACGAAGCTGAAGCCCCGGCCGGCCAGGTGGCGGCACCTGGGCATGCTGGGGCCGGTCATCCGGGCCGCGGTGGGCGACACGATCGTGGTCTGGTTCAAGAACAACACGGCCTTCCCCGCCAGCGTGCATCCGCACGGCGTGTTCTACGACAAGAAGTCCGAGGGGGCGATGTACCTGGACGGGACGAGCGGCGCGGACCGGGCCGACGACTCCGTCCCGCCCGGCGGGACCTACCGCTACGTGTGGCCCGTGCCCGAGCGGGCGGGGCCGGGTCCGGACGACCCCAGCTCCATCCTGTGGCTGTACCACTCGCACACGCACGAGTCGGCCGACGTGAACGCGGGCCTGGTCGGTCCGATCCTCATCACGCGGCGGGGCATGGCGCGGCCGGACGGCTCGCCGAAGGACGTGGACCGCGAGTTCGTGACCCTGTTCGCCAGCATCAACGAGGGGGCGTCCCAATACTTCGAGCGCAACCTCGAGCGCTACACCGGGGACAGCACCGGGAGGGGTCCGAAGGGCCCGATCCTGTTCCACGGAGACGGGTCGGGCGATTTCTTCGACTCGATGAACGGGCTCATGTATGGCAACCTGCCCGTCTCCTCCCTCACCATGAAGGTGGGCGAGCACGTGCGCTGGTACGTGTTCTCGTTCACGAACCTCATCGACCAGCACTCGCCCCACTGGCACGGCAACACGGTCCTCATCGACGGGCAGCGAAAGGACCTCCTGGACCTGGACGGGCCGTTCATCACGCTCACGGCGGACATGGTGCCCGACGACCCGGGGACGTGGCTGTACCACTGCCACGTGGCGGAGCACGTGAGAGCCATGTCGGCCCGCTACCGGGTGCTGCCCGTCGATGGAGTGGTGCCCGCGGACACGGCGAAGGCGAGGACCGACGACCCGTTGGCGGGCGTCGTGAAGGACCTGGCGGTGGACGGCGGCGTGGCGGGGGCGAAGCAGCAAAGGCCTTGACGCCGCAGGGAATGGCCTGCATGGTAAACGCTTCCGCCTCCGCCGGGGGCGCTCCCCCTTCGCCCAAAGGCCACCCATGACAGGCACCTCGTCCCGGGGCGCGTCCGCGTGCGTCCTGTTTTCCGCCCTGCTCGCCGTGGCCGCCGCCGGCTGCGCGCCCCCCGCCCCGAAGGGGGTGAGCCGCACCTACTACGTGGCCGCCGACGAAGTGGACTGGGACTACGCGCCGGCCGACAGCGACCTGACCATGGGGCGGCCGCTGCCGAAGGAGGACCTCGGGATCTCAAACGCCCCGCCGGTGGTCGCGAAGGTCTTCCGCAAGGCCGTGTACCGCGAGTACACGGACTCGACCTTCTCGGCGCTCGAGCCCCGGCCCGACCGGTGGAAGCACCTGGGCATCCTGGGGCCGGTCCTGCGCGGCGCGGTGGGCGACACGATCGTCGTCGTGTTCAAGAACAACGCGCACTTCCCGGCCAGCATGCACCCGCACGGCGTGTTCTACGACAAGGCGAACGAGGGCGCCCTCTACAGCGACGGGACCTCCGGCGCCGCCAAGGCGGACGACCAGGTGCCGCCCGGCGGCACGCACCGCTACGTGTGGCCGATCCCGGAGCGGGCCGGCCCGGCCGCCGGCGACCCGAGCTCGATCGTGTGGGTGTACCACTCCCACACGCAGGAGCTCGAGGACGTGCACTCGGGGCTCATCGGGCCGATCATCGTGACCCGCCGGGGCATGGCGCGTCCGGACGGCTCGCCCAGGGACGTGGACCGCGAGTTCGTCACCATGTTCGCGAGCTTCGACGAGAACACCACGCACTTCACGGCCGAGAACCGCAGGCGCTACCTGGGAGACACCGCCCAGGTGGGTCCGAAGGGCCCGCGGCTCTTCAGACCCCGCTTCAACGTGAATTTCCAGACGATCAACGGCCTCATGTACGGCAACCTGCCCCTCGCCTCCCTGACCATGCGCGAGGGGGAGCGCGTGCGCTGGTACGTGTTCACCGGGACCGGCTTCGACGACTTCCATAGCCCGCACTGGCACGGCAACACGCTGGTGGTGAGGGGACACCGGGAGGACGTGCTGGACATGGACGGTCCGCTGCTCATGGAGACCGCCGACATGGTGGCCGACAACCCGGGCATCTGGATCCTGCACTGCCACTTCGCCGACCACATGGTCGCGGGGATGTCGGCTCGCTACCGGGTGCTGCCGGCGGACTCGGCGGGGGCGGGGGCCGGCGCCTCGAGGTAGGGGCCGGCGGCGGCACGCCCGGCCGTTCTACCTACTCCCCCGGGTGGTACACCCGCTCGGTGTGGCCCTTGAGCTGGTCCGGGTAGAAGTAGATGATCCGCAGGTTGCCGCTGGCGTAGCGCGCGGCCTCGTCGTCGAAGTGGGGCGACTTCGGGTCGCCGCTCTCGCCGCCCGCCGTGATCCCGCGCGCCCGCACGCTGTCGCCGAACTCGATCGCGGCGATGAAGCTGTTCCCCGAGTTCCCGTACCACTTCTTGGTGTCGTACTGCCGGGCCCCGAACGAGGCCAGCGAGCCCGTGCGCGAGGAGGTGAAGGGGACCGGGATCGAAGGCTTGGAATCGTCGAAGTGGGGCTGGATGGAGTCGTCGAGCCGCTGGAAGCGGTTGATGTCGCCCCACGGCATCTGCCAGGTGCCGAAGTCCGAGGTCAGTCGGTCCATGGCCGTGGACAGCGCGGCCAGAAGGGTGTCGGGCGCCACGTCGTGGGCCACCCAGTCGCGCGGGGCCACGGTGTCGGGGCGCGCCCCCCGGTACATGGAGGGCGCCAGCGCGTAGTACCAGTAGACCCCGAGCGAGGTCTGCACCGAGTGGATCCCCCACCGGTAGTCCCAGTTCCGCAGCAGCGTGATCGGCCGGGCCAGCTTCGCCCTGAGGGCGGCCGAGGCGGGCAGCGCGTCCCAGGCCTTCACGAGCGACGGGACGGTGGCCGCGAACCACGTCTGGTAGCTGTCGAAGCCGGCCGCGGTCAGGGACTCGATCGTGTAGTGGTGCGGCTTCCCCTCCAGGAGCCTGAGCGCGTGCAGGCCGCGCGGGCTCTCGTACCGGTCCCGGTCCACATAGGTCGGGTAGCTTCCACGCTTCGGGCTGTCCGGCCCGGCGGCCGACCAGGGCCAGTTGTTGGAGTTGAACACCCACCCGTCGGCCGGGTCGATGGCGTTGGGGCTCCGGTCGAGGGACAGGATGCCGTGGTAGGCGGTGGCCGTGTCGCTCCCGTCCACCGGCTTCCTCCAGTCGAACGTGTCGTTTCTGCGCGGGATGTAGTTGGAATGGAAGTAGGCGATGTTCCCCTCGGCGTCCGCGTAGATCGTGTTGTTGGACGAGTTGGTGTGGTGCTCCATCGTCTTCCGGAAGTCGGCCAGGTCCTTCACCCTGGTGCGGGTCACGTCCTGGATCAGGGCCTCGATCGGCTTCTGCATGAGGCTGATCGAGATCCACTTGTCGCCCTGCCGCGCGATGACCGGCCCGTGGCGCGTGTAGTAGGCCGTGAAGGTGCGGCTCTTCATGCCGGCGTCGGTCCGGTAGGGAACGGTGATGGTGCGGGTCCGCACCGGGTACCAGCGGTCGCCGTACCGGTACTCCCAGCCGCCGTCCCGCTTCCGCACCGTCTCCAGGAACTGGTCGATGTTGTCGACCATGCTGGAGGTGTGCATCCAGCCGGCGGTGCGGTCGAAGCCCTGGTAGACGAAGAACTGGCCCCAGGTCACCGCGCCGTAGGCGTCCCAGCCCGCGTCACTCGACATCTGGAGCTCGGAGCGGAAGTAGAAGGAGGTGTGCGGGTTGATGTAGAGGAGCGCGTGCCCGTTCAGCGTGTTCCCGGGGGCGATGGCGATCCCGTTGGAGCCGGAGGGCTCCCGGCGCCACGACGGCGTCGCCATGGCGACCGTGGGATCGCCGTAGAAGGCGGCCAGCTCCCGGAGGTCCACCCCCACCTCGATGTCGCCCCCGATCGAGCCCTCGGTGAAGGTGAGAGCCATCCACGGCTCGAAGCGGTCGATGACGCGCGGGTGCACCCCGGGGTGAGTGTACAGGTAGTAGTTGAGGCCGTCGGCGAAGGCGTCCATGAGCGTCCTGAGCCACTCGGGGCTGCGCGCGTACTGCGCCCTGGCCGAGTCGGGATCGATGAACAGCTTCATGCGCAGGTCGCGCCACACCTGCGAGGCGCCCTCGGCCTCGGCCAGGCGCCCCATGGCGTTGATGTAATTGGTCTCGACCCGGTTGA
>CANPVD010000023.1 GCA_947581615.1 Candidatus Humimonas hydrogenitrophica | reverse complement strand
CTCCGGGCCCTCGAGCGGGACTTCGTGAGTCGGTGCGCACCCTACACCAGGGACGCCGAGGGCGGGCTGGCCGGAGCGGTGAACATGACCACGCTCCTAGCGCGGAAGTAGGCGGGGCCCTTCCTACCGGTACCCCGCCGCCTGGAGCTCGAACAGCTCCGCGTACCGTCCCCCCAGCTTCACCAGCTCCTCGTGGCTCCCGTCCTCGGTCACCCGCCCGCCCTCCAGCACCAGGATCCGGTCGGCCATGCGCACGGTGGAGAAGCGGTGGCTGATGAGGACGGCCATCTTGCCGCGGGTGAGGTCGCTGAAGCGGCGGAAGACCTCGTACTCGGCCCGGGCGTCCAGGGAGGCGGTGGGCTCGTCCAGGACCAGGAGGCGGGCGTCCCGCATGTAGGCGCGGCCGAGGGCGATCTTCTGCCACTCGCCCCCCGACAGGTCGGCGCCGCCCTCGAAGCGGCGACCCAGCATGTGGTCGTAGCCCTCCTCGAGGCGCTCGATCACCCCGGCGGCCAGGCTCTTCTCGGCCGAGCTCCGGATGCGGGGCTCGTCCTCCCTCGCCTCGATCTTCCCGACGGCGATGTTCTCGCGGGCGGTGAGGTCGAAGCGGAAGAAGTCCTGGAAGATGACGCCCACGGCCCGGCGCAATTCGTCCAGGTCGTACTCGCGCAGGTCCACTCCGTCCAGGAGGATGCGGCCCTCGGTGGGGTCGTAGAGGCGGGTGAGGAGCTTCACGAGGGTGGTCTTGCCGGCCCCGTTCTCGCCGACGAAGGCCACACGCTCGCCGGGGTGGATGCGGAAGGAGACGTCCCGCACGGCCCACGCCTCCGAGCCCGGGTAGCGGAAGCCCACCTCCTCGAACGCGAACCCCTCGCGGATCGGGTCGGGGAGGGGGCGGTCGCCCGCCCCGGCGATCCTCGGTTTCGTCGCCAGGAAATCGAACAGGTCCTGGAGGTAGAGCCCCGCCTCGAAGCTCCGTGCGATGGACATGAGGATGGAGTTGATGAGGCTCCGGCTCCGCTCGAACGAGCCCATGAGGAAGGTGAGCGTCCCGATCGTGATCGCGCCGATCACGGTCTGGTAGACGATGAGCCCCACGGCGCCGTAGTAGGCCACGGTGGAGAACGCGGTGAGGACGGCGCCCGTCGCCGCGCGGTGGGCGGCCACCCTCCGGGTCTCGGCCACGTACGCGTCGGCTAGGTCGGAGTACTTACGGATGAAGTGGTCGGCCAGGCCGAAGAGCTTCACCTCCTTGGCGGGCCTGATCTCCGAGGCCACCCACCGGTAGTAGTCGAGCTTCCGCCGCTCCTGCGTCCACTGGAACATGAACGAGTAGGCGACGGTCGCGTAGGCGGTCTCCCCCAGGAAGGAGGGGAGGATGGCGGCCGCCAGGATGAGGACGAGCCACGGGTTGAAGGCGATGAGCGCGGCCAGCAGGGAGAGCAGCGTGATCGCCTGCTGCCCCATGCCGAGCATGTCGGAGAGGAGCGTCACCCGGCCCACCGTCTGGCGGCGGGCGCGCTGCATCATGTCGTGGAAGTCCGGGTCCTCGAACTGCTCGAGGTCGAGCGTCGAGGCGTGGCGCATGATGCGGACGGACATCTCGTTCGAGAACAGGTCGCCGAGCACGCTCTCCAGGAGCGCCGATGCCCGGCCCAGGACGTCCGAGACCAGGGCCACGGCCAGCTCGAGGAGGATGAGCCGCGCCAGGTAGCCCCAGTCGGGGTGGGGGGAGCGGAGGTTCGCCACCACGCCATCGATGACCAGCTTCCCGATCCACAGCATCACGACCGGCGTGAAGGCGGACAGGACACGGACCACTACGATCCCGGCGCCGTACGCCGGCTTCGCGTCCCACACCATCTTGAGGAAGCGTGGCACGTGCCGGAACGCCTTGAGGCGCTCGCGCACCGGCGGCAGCGGCTCGCCCCGCCGGGTCCGGGGCTGGTAGAAGAGTTTCACGAGGGGAATGTACGGCGGAGGGGGGAGGAAGGTTCGGGGGGCGAACAATCGAGCGAGTGCCCGCGCCCGTCGCCTGAGCCCGGCCGAGTCCCTAGACTGGTGAGAAGGTCTCGAGGGCCGGCGCGCCTTCGGGCGGCGGACGTCGAGTCCGCGCCGGCCGCCGGCCCCCATTCTTTCCGAGACGTCTCGGCTCGAGCGGGGAGCGAAGCATGGGCATGACGGGAAGATGGCGGGCGGCCCGCACGGGGCGGCGTCGGGCTGTCCGGTTCGGGTTCCTCGCGCTCGCGCTGGCGGTGGGCCCGGCGCTCGCCTCGGGCCCCGCCCGCGCCCAGCAGTCCTCTCCGAGGTCGCCGAACTCCGAACCGACCCCCTCTCCCCAGGTCGGGCCGGCACGCCAGCTGGGCGTGCCGTTCAGCGGGACGCCCGGCCGCTTCGATGCGATCACGGACGTGCCGGGGGTCGAGGTCGGCATGACCACGCTGATCCGGGGCGAGGGGAAGCTCATCCGCGGACAGGGGCCGGTGCGCACCGGGGTGACGGTCATCTTCCCCCTCGGGAAGCGCGCGGCCGAGGGTGTGGGGGCGGGCCGCGCCGTGAGCAACGGGACCGGTGAGTTCACCGGCATGGAGATCGTCGACGAGACGGGGC
Organism: Candidatus Humimonas hydrogenitrophica; assembly: GCA_947581615.1. Lineage (GTDB taxonomy): Bacteria > Gemmatimonadota > Gemmatimonadetes > Palauibacterales > Palauibacteraceae > Humimonas > Humimonas hydrogenitrophica. The sequence goes on along the minus strand of CANPVD010000023.1, from coordinate 16,698 downwards.
TCCTGTTCGGGCCAGTCGCGCTCACCGGGACGGGGAACATCGCCGTGGTCCGCCAGGGGATCATCGACTGGAGCACCCGGCCGGGCTTCCTGGCCCCGCGGGAGTGGATCGCACGCCTCCTGCCCGCAGTCGGGGAGACGCTGGACCTGGGCCTGAACGACGTGTTCGGGCACCCGATGGCGCCTCGGGACGTGTACGCGGCCCTGGACAGCGCCTCCGGCGGGCCGGTGGCGCAGGGGAACGTCGGCGGCGGGACCGGAATGGTCTCCTACGGCTTCAAGGGCGGCACGGGCACGGCCTCGCGCATCGTTCGCATCGGGGGGAGGAGCTACGTGGTGGGCGTCCTCATCCAGGCCAACAACGGCTCGCGGAGGAGCCTCACCATCGCGGGCGTGCCGGTGGGGCGGGAGATCACCGATCTCCGGCCCCGGTTCGAAGGCCCCCGCCTGGGGGACACGACCACGACGGGCGCGGCGGTGAAGCACTCCCTCCTCGTCGTGATCGCCACCAACGCCCCGCTCGTCCCGCACCAGCTCCGGCGTCTGGCCCGGCGGGCGGGCGTGGGGAGCGCGCGCCTGGGCAGCTTCGGCGGAAACCTCTCGGGCGACTTCGCGGTGGCCTTCTCGACGGCCGCCCGCTTCGACGACCGCGGGACGCCGGTCACGGCGACGATCCTGGACGACTGGAACGAGGCGACCATGGACGCCCTGTTCGAGGGGTCAGTGCAGGCCACCGAGGAGGCCGAGGTGAACGCGCTCGTGGCGGCGCGGACCATGACGGGAGCGGACGGCAGCACGGTGTACGCCCTGCCGCACGACCGGTTGGTGGCGCTCCTCGAGAGGTACGGAAGGTACGCCCCGCCGAAGCGGTGAGGCCGGGTGCACGCGGGCTGGCGCGCCCGCGTGTGGCCGGAGCTTCGGCTAGTCCCTAGACTGCCGGAGAGGCTCCGGGGGCTCTCTCTCGGATCCAATCCCTTCTTCCGGAGAGTGCATGATGCGGCCCCTTTTCGGTTTCCTGCTCGGCTCGTTGCTCCTCGTCGCCGCGCCGCCCCTCGAGGCGCAGGCTCCGGGCTCCGCGCAGGTCCCGGGCACCGCGCGGGACTCGGTCTCGGCCGTGCTCGGCGACTTCCACAACGCCGCCTCGCACGCCGACTTCGAGCGCTACTTCTCGCACTTCGCCCGGGAAGCCGTCTTCATCGGTACCGACGCCACCGAGCGCTGGACGGTCGCGGAGTTCCGGGCCTACGCCAAGCGCCGGTTCGACGCCGGCGACGGCTGGACCTACGTGCCCCGCGTCCGGCACGTGTACCTGTCCGCCGACGGGAACACGGCCTGGTTCGACGAGATCCTGGACAACGACCACTACGGCACGACGCGGAGCACGGGGGTCCTGGTCCGAGAGGACGGGGCGTGGCGGATCGCCCAGTACCACCTCACCATCCCCATTCCGAACGACCTGGCGGACAAGGTGGTGGCGATGATCCGGGAGCAGGCGAAGGAGGGGGCGAAAGGCGGGGGGCGGTGAGCACCGGGGTGCGCGTCGCGTCCGGACCCGGGCGCTCGCCGCGCTCGTGAGCCTCGAGGGAGGTCCGCGGGGCGAGAATCCCCTGGAGCGCCTGGTGCGCGACCTGGGCTTCTTCGTGCTGGACGGCGGCCTGGCCACCACGCTGGAGGCGCGGGGCTTCGACCTGGACGATCCCCTGTGGTCCGCCAGGGTCCTTCTCGAGCATCCGGAGGCGATCCGGCAGGTCCACCTGGACTTCCTGGAGGCCGGGGCCGACTGCATCGTGACCGCGAGCTACCAGGCCACCCTCGAGGGCTTCCGGCGGCGCGGCGTGGGCGAGGCGGAGGCCGCGGATCTGATGCGCCGCTCGGTCGAGCTCGGGCTGGAGGCGCGTGACGCGTTCTGGAGCGAGCCCCGGAACCGGGAGGGCCGCCTCCGGCCGCTGGTGGCGGCCAGCGTGGGTCCCTACGGCGCCTACCTGGCGGACGGCTCCGAGTACACGGGCGACTACGACCGAGACGAGGAGGGGCTGTACGCCTTCCACCGGCCGCGGTGGCGGATCCTGGCCGAGGCCGGGGCCGACCTCCTGGCCTGCGAGACCCTGCCATCGCTGCCCGAGGCACGCGCGCTCCTCCGCCTTCTGGAGGAGTCTCCGGGGACGTGGGCCTGGATGAGCTTCAGCTGCCGGGACGGCGCTCGGGTGAGGGACGGCAGCCGGTTCGAGGACGCGGTGCGCGCGTGTGACGCGGCGGCCGGCGTGGCCGCGGTCGGGGTCAACTGCACGGCCCCGTCCTACATCGCGGGCCTCCTCGGCGCGGCGCGGCGGGTCACGGACCGCCTCCTCCTCGCCTATCCGAACTCCGGGGAGACGTGGGATGGGGCCAGGAAGGTGTGGTCGGCCGACCCCACGGCCCTGGACTGGGGCGCCGCGGCCCTGGAGTGGCGCGAGGCGGGGGCCGCGGGGATCGGCGGGTGCTGCCGGGTGGGGCCGGAGGACATCGGTCGGGTGCGAGGTGCGCTCTCCCTCACAGCGCCGCCAGCCACTCGTCGTCGGAGCCCTGCGCCAGGTCGTCGAACAGGTAGGTGCTGAGGTAGCGCTCCCCGGTGTCGGGCAGCATGGCGAGGATCGCCGAGCCGAGCTCCATCTCCCCGGCCAGCTCCAGCGCCGCCGCGGCGGTCGCGCCCGACGAGATGCCGACGAAGATCCCCTCGCGCCGGGCCAGGTCCAGCGCCACCTCGCGGGCCCTTTCGTCGGTCACGGTGCGGATCTCGTCGACGACGTCCTCGTTGAGAACCTCGGGGATGAAGTCCGGGACCCAGCCCTGGATCTTGTGGGACTGGAACTCGTCCCCCTGGAGGAGCGAGGCCACGGTGGGCTCGGCCGCCACGATCCGCACCTCGGGCCGCGCCAGCTTCAGCATCTCGCCCACGCCGGTCAGCGTGCCGCCGGTGCCCCAGCCCGTCACCCAGGCGTCCAGGCGCCGGCCCGCGAAGTCCCGGAGGATCTCGGCGCCCGTCGTCTGGCGGTGGAAGGCGGGGTTGGCGGGGTTCCGGAACTGGCGGGCGTGGAACCAGCCGTGCTCCGCGGCCAGCTCCTCGGTCCTGCGCACCATGCCCGAGCCCTTGTCGGCCGCCGGGGTGAGGATGACCTTCGCCCCGAGCGCGCGCATGATCTGGCGGCGCTCGACGGAGAAGGCGTCGGCCATCACGGCCACGAACGGGTGGCCCCGGGCGGCGCACATCATGGCGAGGCCGATCCCGGTGTTGCCCGAGGTGGCCTCGATCACCGTCTGGCCGGGCTTCAGGGCGCCGGATTTCTCCGCGTCGTCGATGATGGCGAAGGCCAGCCGGTCCTTCACCGAGCCGGTCGGGTTGAACGACTCCACCTTCACAAACACGTCCACGCCCTCCGGGGCGAGGTGGTGGAGCCGGACGACGGGGGTGTTGCCGACCGTGTCGGCGATGCTGTCGTAGATCATGGTCTCTCCGCGGGTGGATTTCGCGACGGCTGGACTCGGGCGCTCAGCGCGGCTCGGACGTGGTGCTCGCCTGCGAGGCCGGGGTCGGGGCACGCTCCGGCGAGGTGGGGACGGGGCCGCGCTCGCGGAGCAACTCCTGGAAGGCCGGCTCCTTTCGAAGCGGGTCCCAGAAGGGGTCGAGCCGGAGCCTCGCGGGCGAGAGCATGGCGCCGCTCGCCATGGTCAGGAGGTTGTCCAGGAGATCGATGGCCTGCCTCTTCTCTCCGACCTGGGCGTACAGCCTGGCCAGGTAGGTCAGATAGCCGGGGCCGGTGACCGCGTCGCGCTGGACCGGCATGAGCTCGACGGCTCGGCGTCCCTCGCTCGCGGCCTCCTCGGCGTGGCCCAGCCCCGCCTCGGCGAAGCCCAGGGCCAGGTGGAGCTCCGGCTCGTCCGGGTGGGCCCCGAGCGCGCTCCGCGCCCGCGAGGCGACGGCCATGTAGCTCGTCCTCGCGCCGGCGGCGTCGCCCGAGGCTCCCAGGGCCCAGGCGAGATAGAGCTCCCGGGGGAGCGCGATGTTATTGGGATCGGCCCAGTCGGCTGACGTGTCCGCGCGTACCCTCCGGGCCGCCGCGGCGAAGTCCCGGCTGAACCAGTCGACAGAGAACTCGCCGGAGGCGTTGACGATGTACCGGTCGCTCCCGGGGGTGAGCGCCGCGTAGGCCGGGCGAAGCTCGTCCAGGTTGTCTCCCTTCCAGAAGAAGTGGTTCCACAGGCGCACCAGGTGGACCTCGGAGCTGTCCCGCGCCACCCGGGCCTCCATGGCGAAGACCGAGTCGGTCTCGGCGTAGCGGCGGAGCATCTGGTAGGTGAGCGCCAGCTGTGTGAGATTGTCGGGCTGGCGCGGGTCCAGGAGGACGGCCTTCCGGAAGCCGGCGATGGCGGTCTCCCACTGGCCCAGCCGGCGGGCGATGGCGGCCAGGTCGACCTCGACCTCCGCGCTCCCGGGAAGGCTGCGCCGGGCCAGCTCCAGCTCCCGGCGCGCCCCGTCGTAGTCTCTCCGCCCCCAGTACAGGTACAGGGCCAGCGCCAGGTGGCCCTCGCCGAGGTCCGGCTGCAGGGCCAGCGCGCGGTCGGCCGCCGCCTTCGCCGCCGCCAGCCTGGCCTCGGTCCGGTCGGGCGCGAAGAAGTACATCTCCATGTGCGCCTCGGCCAGCGCGGCGGCGGCCAGCGCGAAGGTCGAGTCCCGCGTCAGCGCCTGCTCGTACAGCCGGATGGCCCGGGGCATCTCCGGCGCGACCAGAGAATTGTCATCGTGGGCTCGCCGGGCGTGTCTGTCCGCCTGGAGGTAGAGGTCGTAGGCGTCCCCGTCGGTGGTCGGAGGGGTCGACACGCGCTGGCGCTCGGCCGGGGTGAGGTGCGCCTGGAGCGCATCAGCCACCTTCTGCGCCACCTCGCCCTCCACTTTGAAGATGTCGTCGAGGGTGCGCGTGTAGTCCTGCGCCCACAGGTGGCCGTCCGTGCGGGCATCGATGAGCTGCACGTTGACGAGGACCCGGTTTCCGGCCCGCTGGACGCTCCCCTCCAGGAGCGCGGCGACGCCCAGCTCCTGGCCGATCTGCCGGAGGTTCTGAGGCCGGCTGCCGTAGGCCTCGGTGGAGGTGCGGGAGATGACCTTCATGTCCCCCACCCCGGCCAGCTTGGTGAGGATCATGTCCTGCATTCCGCCGGCGAAGTAAGCGTTCGAGCTGTCGCCGCTCAGGCTCTCGAAGGGGAGCACGGCCACCGAGCGGGCCGGGATGGAGTCGACGACCGGTATCCCCGGCGACTCGCCCGCCCGCGGGCCCGAGGAGCCGCCCGCCGACGCGGTCCCGCGGTTCGGCCCGAACCGGCCCCAGGCCAGGACCAGGACGGCCACGACGAGGCTGGCGATGATCGCGTTGTTGAGGCCGCGGCCCACCCGGTGCTCGGCCTCGCGCGGGCGGGCGGCCGCGGAGCTCTCGGGCACCGTGCGGCGCACGCCCTCCGGGGTGATCTCGAAGGCCCACGCCAGGACGAGGGCGATCGGGAACAGGAGCGCGACCATCGCCACGAGGACCTTGAGCACCCAGGGAGGCGCGCCGAAGGTCGGGAGAAGGAAGTCGGCGAGCTGAAGGACGACCCAGCCGGCGGCCCCGTAGGCGACCGCGACCCGCACGACGTGACGCCGCTTGAGCTCGCGCAGCAGGTTGGAGCCGCTCATGCCACTCCGGGGTTTCGGGGGGCGCTCGTGAGGGCCGAAGGCGCCGGACCTCCGGCGGAGAACGTAGATTCGGCCCCATGGGGGCGCAATGTAGAAGCGCCCGCGGACACGAAGACCTTCTCCGTGCCGATCCGGGGGAGTGACACCGGTCGCATGGAGAGCAGGACGGGGGCGCCATACGGTGGCGGAGTCCCATCTTGATGGCCCGGCACGCACGCTATTCGGCCGAAGACGCAACCGAGCGGGTCCGAGAACCGCTCGCCGATTCCCCCTACACCGCATGGCCTTGCGGGAAGGCTTCAGCGCACCCAGCCTCCGAGGTTCCCCGGATTCTCTGTCCCGGCCCAGCCGCCGCTGGCCACGTGGCCGACCCCGGCACCTGACGAGGCTCTTCCGGCGCCGCTCTCCGGCGTCGAGTCGCGTTCCCTTATTCACTACGGGAGGTGCCTGCATGAGAGTCCTCCGCAACACGCTCCTCGCCCTTGTCGCCGCACTGTTTGTGCTGGGCCCGACGCGGGTCCAGGCCCAGGCCCACAACGTGGCCATGGTGTACCGGTTCACGCCCGCGGCGGGCAAGACGGCCGCGTTCGAGAAGGCGCTCGCCAGCCACGCCGCCTGGCGAAAGCAGGCCGGCGATCCCTGGAACTGGGCCGTCTACCAGGTGGTCACGGGCGAGCACGCGGGGAGCTACATGATCCGCTCGGGCGGCCACACGTGGGCCGACCTGGACGCGTACGACGCCGACTTCGGGCCCAAGGGATCCGCGCGCTTCGACGCGGCGGTGGACGCGGTCCATAAGGCGATCGTGAAGCAGAACGCTCCCTTTCACTACGCCTGGTTCAGCCCCATGGACAGCGGGCCGGGAGGGGTGCGGGGGTTGGCCATCTTCACCAAGAACTGGGCCGGTTTCGAGCCACAGCACCCGAACCTGGGCCAGATCATGAATCAGGAGTACGGGCAGGCGATGGCCGGTCAGATCTTCGACGAGTTCACCGGGTCCTACTCGCACGTGGTGTCGCAGATCATGCGGTACCGGCCGGACCTGTCCGTCCAGCACGAGGGAAGCTGACGCACCGCGGCGGCGGGCTCTCTGAGCCCGGCGCCGCCTTCGGGGCTGGCTGATCCGCACTGCCCGGGTTATCCTCGACTTTCCCCTACCGAAACCTGGGAGGCTCCATGCGCCGGACCCACGCCGCGGCCCTGTCGACGATCGCCGTTGTCGCCCTGTTGGCCCTCGCCTGCTCGCGTCACGATGACCGGGCCGCGTCGGCCGAGGACGCCGGGGCCGCCGGCGCCGGGGCTTCAAGCGCGGCCGCCCGCTCCTCGGCGGCCCCGCAGCAGACGCCGCTCCCGCCCGCGGGGAGCGGCGCGGTGCAGGCGCTGGACGCGTCGCCCCGGCACGGGGAGTGGGACATGATCCCGGCGCCGGACGGGGACAGCGTGCGCGCCTGGGTCGTGTATCCCGAGCGGAGCGAGGCCGCACCGGTGGTGATCGTGGTGCACGAGATCTTCGGCCTCACGCACTGGGTGCGGGCGGTGGCGGACCAGCTCGCCGCGGAGGGCTTCATCGCGGTGGCGCCGGACCTCCTCTCCGGCCAGACGATTCCCACTGATTCGATCGGCGACCCGCGCCGGGACGAGGCGGTGGCGGCGATCCGGAAGCTGGACCCGGCGCAGGTGGACCGGCGCCTGAAGGCCGCCGCGCGCTGGGCCACCGCGCTCCCCGCCGCGACGAAAAAGTACGGGATCGTGGGCTTCTGCTGGGGCGGTTCGACCGTGTTCGCGCAGGCCACGCGCGATCCCGACCTCGCCGCGACGGTGGTCTACTACGGCAGCTCGCCGGACCGCGAGGCCCTCTCCCACGTCGAGTCGCCCGTCCTGGGGCTGTATGGCGGCGACGACAACCGGGTGGTCTCCACCGTGCCTCCGGCCGATACGGCCATGCGGGCCATGGGGAAGACGTACGAGCCGCACGTGTTCGAGGGGGCCGGCCACGGCTTCCTCAGGGCGCAGGAGGGCCGCGACGGGGCCAACATGAAGGCGACCGAGCGAGCGTGGCCGCTCACGGTGGACTGGTTCCGACAGTACCTGGAGGCCTCGGCGAGCGGGGCGACCTGAGCGGGCGGCCTAGGGTCGCCGGCGCTTTCCCTGCGCCGACCGCGACCGAAGGCCCTCGCCGATCCGGTAGCGCGCCGCGAAGTCCAGGTCCACGCGGAACAGGCCGCCGAAGTCCTCGATGCGGTCGTCGTCACCCAGGGAGACGGCGCCGTGCTCGACCAGCTCGGACACGATGCGGCCGATGTCCTCGGACGCGTGGATCCCCCAGCTCTCCAGGACCGCATCGCCGAGGAGCCCGAAGTGCCGGGCGGCCAGCTCGAGGACGCCCTCGGCGCACTCGCGGGCGGTGAGCTGTCGGTGCTCGGGCAGGCGGGCGAGGGTGACCGACAGGCTCTCGCTCACCAGGGCGTAGGCGCGGGGATCGTACCGGTGCCTCTCGACGCGGCGGCGCCGGGGCTGGTGGGATCGCTTCGCGGTCTCGTCGTCCATGATCGCACCGCCGTCGGGAGTCGTTCCGGACGCGGCGAGGCTCGCCCGGCCACGGCGCCATGAGGATCGCATCTGGCGTTCCGACGCGCGGCGACGGGCCGAGGATGGGATAAGTCCAGGAGAGGTCGGTCGTTGTGCTACGAGCACCGCGGGTCGCGCGCGCGGCCGTGCGGGCGCCGCCCGGCTCATTCTGCCGAAGATGTGCATTCTGCGGGAGCGCCGGGGCGGGGAGCGCGTCGTCGTCGGGGGCCTCGTGCGCGCCCGGCCCCTTACATCCCGAGCGCCTCGAGCCACAGCCGCCGCACCTCGCTCGCCCCGCGGGCCGAGGGCTCGATCACCAGGTGGCGCCAGTACCAGCGATTCGATACGTCGGGCTCGGTGAGGCCGTGACCGAGGAAGCGGTGGTGGATGGGGACGACGGTCGCGCCCGCTCCGCGGGCGATGGCCTCCACGCGGCCGTTGAAGGTAGCCAGTGCCTCGAGCTCGCGCGTACGCCTCACGCCGTCCCCCAGGTCGCCCGTCCCGTCGCTCGGATCGTAGACCGTTCCGACGAGGAGCGCGGCGGAGGGGAAACGGGTCCGGAGCTCGCGCACCACCCGCTCCAGGGTGCGGGCCGCCTCCTCGACCAGCCCGGCGGCCGGGTCCGGAGCGCCGAGGGCGGGTCCGGCCGATCCCATGTCCAGCAGGCCCACCAGGTCGTTGCCGCCTGCCGTGAGCGTGACCAGGACGGGTCCCTCGACCTCCTCGGGGAGGCGCGGGAGCTGGAGGCGGAGCACGCTGGCCGTGGTGGCGCCGTCCTCGGCCAGGGCGACGTAGCGGACCTCGGGCCACACCGAGACCAGGTCCCGGCACGTGAACTCGGGCCAGCGGCCGTCGTCGTTCCGGTGGAGGAGGGAGGCGGCGCCCAGCCCGGGCGGCATCTGCGGAAGCCGCTCGCGCTCGGCGGCGTCGAGCCCCGGGTACAGGTCGATCGAGATGCTGTCCCCCAGGGAGATGTACGTGCGCAAAGCGGGAAGGGGGTGGAGTTTCTCGGCGGCGTCCTGCCGGCGGTCGAACGCCTCGCGGTCCCCCTCGCGCACCTGCGCCAGGAGGCGGGTGACCGTGTCGGCGCGGGAGTCAGTCATCGGTCGGGGAAGGAATCAAGCGATTTCCTCCGTTTCGGCTCGCTTCTTTCCTGAAGCGAGTGCGGGGGCCGCGCGGAGTCAAGCGCAGCGACGGGTGGAAATCGACAATCTCGGTGCGGATAGCGGGCGCCCGGACCTCACTATCGTCCGTTCGGATCCGGGCGTCGATCCGGCGCACAGGTTCTCTCATCTCGGCAAACGGAGAATTCGAAAGAGCCGGTCGGAAGTCCCGGAGGGGGCTCTTCCACCCGGGAGCGGGGTACGACAGCCAAACCGAGTTGTCGGCGCGAGCCACGGAGTTGCGCGCCGTGTCGGGGAGGACCAGCTTCACGTCGAAGCGGTGGTGCACCCCGTCGCCGCAGTCCTTCTCCAGCCTCCCGGCGGGGACGGTGCCCGTGGAGGCGGATGTCCTGGAGGGGGCGGGCCTCCGCGATCCTTCGGAGTTCACACACCTCGCGCCGCGACCCGGCCGTCGTCTCGACGGCCCTCCAGGAGAGCCCTTGGCCCCCGACGACTGCCCGACCTTCGATACGGCCCTGCGGACCAAGCTGGCGGAGCTCAGCGACGAGGGGTGGAAGATCTGGAGCCGCTTCGATCGCGAAATACGCAGCCGCCGCTGGCACCCCTTCGTGCCCGCCGACTTCGAGAGGGTCCTGCAGGCGCTGGTAGCCCTGAGGAGGCCGGGGCTCCGCTTCCTGGAGTGGGGATCGGCCACGGGCGTCATTGCCATCATGGCCGACCTCCTGGGCTACGAAGCCTACGGCATCGAGCTGGACGAGGACCTGGTGGCGATCTCCCTCGAGTTGGTCCGTCAGTACGGCTCCGGCGCCCGCTTCGTCGCGGGCAGCTTCCTGCCCACCGGCTACACGTGGCGGGGCCACGACGGCGATGGGCGGCTGGGGACGGTAGGCGAGGGCTCGTCGGGCTACCCGAAGCTCGGGCTCTCCCTGGACGACTTCGACGTGGTGTACGCGTATCCATGGAGCGGGGAGGAGGCCATGATGCACGACCTCATGCGGGCCCGGGGTGCCCGGGATGCGAATCTCCTCCTGCAGCGGTCCTCGGGAGACGTGGAGTCCTTCAGGAACGGGAAGCTCCGCAGGTGGCCGGCTTGACCCACCGGGCCTGGCCCTCCAACACGGCTGGAAGGGCTCCCCCAACTGCTCACCCGACGGTGTCCGACGCCACCATCGACGAGAGCCCTCCGCTTCCGCCCGCGCCGAACTCGCGATCGGGCCTGGTCCCCACCTACGAGAGCTTCTGCAGTACCGCTTGGAACCGGGGATCCCCATGGAGTGAGGCCAGGTCGGCGTCGTTCTCGACCCACCCGCGCAATCCGAATCCCAGGTTCACGGCCTTCTCCAGGCAGTCGAACGCCTCGTCCCGCTCGCCCTGTACAGCAAAGAAGCACGCGGTGTTGTAGAGCAGTCCCGAATCCTCGGGGTCGGCCGCCAGCGCCCGCCGAGCCCATTCGAGACCACGCTCCTTCTGCCCTCGGCGGGCCAATGCGACCGCACCCAGGTTGAGCGCCCGTGCATCATCGGGGTTGAGTTCCAGGTGACGCTCGGTCAACTGGAGCGTTCGGGCATAGGTCACATTGCTTTCCGACCTGCGGCCTAGACCCTCGAGGCCCATGGCGAGAAAGTTGTGGGCGAGGTAGTCATCCGGGCGGAGCCGGCATGCATCCTCGAACTCCGTGACCGCCTGTGCCAGCTTCCCTTGTTGCAGGAGCGCCCGAGCGTAGAAGTAGTGCGCCTCGAACAGCTTCGCGCTGAGGCGAATCGCGGTCTCGAACTCCCGGTTCGCCTCGTCGAACTGCTTGGCAAACGCGAGCGCCAGGCCGCGGGAGGCGGGCACCTCGGCCAGCTCCGGGTCCAGCTCGATCGCCTTCCGGCTGGCCGAGTCGGCCCGTTCCAGGTGCGCCGCGCTGGCGTCCCAGTAGGTGTAGATGAACGCGGAGCAATCGGCGATGCCCGCGTGGGCCAGCGCGTAGTCGGGGTCGATCTGGATGGCGCGCTCGAACATACGCCGCGCGTGTTCGACCCCTTTCCGCCGCCACTGATGGAAGAACTGCCGGCCCCGAAGGTAGAACTCGTAGGCCTCCACGTTGGCGGTCGGGGCCTTCTCAATGGCGCGCTTGGCCTTGTCACTCAGGACGACGCGCAACGCCTTGGCGATGCTCTGCGCGAGTTCGTCCTGAATCGCGAACACGTCCTCCATGTCGCGGTCGTACCGTTCGGACCAGACGTGGTAGCCGTCGGCGACGTTGATGAGCTGGGCGGTGATCCGGAGCTTGTTCCCCGCCTTGCGCACGCTTCCGCCGAGCACGCTGCCCACGTTGAGCTGGCGGCCGATCTCCTGCACGTCCTGTTCCTCGCCCTTGAAGCCGAACGCCGAGGTTCGCGATGCGACCTGCAGCTCCTCGATCTTCATCCGCGCGTTGATCAGCTCCTCGGCCATCCCCTCACAGAAGTACTCCTGGTCGCGCTGGGGGCTCATGTCGGCGAACGGGAGCACCGCGAATGGACTTGGTCGAATGGGACGCCGGCGCCGCCACCGCCACGGCGTAGGGTGGCGTGATCATCTTGGGCGAACCCAGCGCCTGCGCCACCAGCGCCGCGGAGTCGAACCGCTCCGCCGGCTCCCGGGCCAGCGACTTGGTCACCACCAGCTCCAACTCACCGGTCACCTCCGTCCGCGTCGCCCGCACCGACGGCACCGGGTCGGTGAACCGCTTGGTGATCAACGCCTGCGGCGTCGAGCCCGTGAACGGGGCGCCGCCGGTCAGCATATCGAACAGCACGCAGCCCAGGCTGTAGACGTCACTCCGGCCGTCGGGATCGCTCTCGCCCATGGCCTGCTCCGGACTCATGTACGCCGCGTCCCCACCGCCATCCCGGTCTGCGTCATTCGCTGCCCGCCCGCCGCACTCACGGCCTTGGCGATCCCGAAGTCGGTGACAATGGCCTCGCCCTCGACGAAAGGCATGACATAGTAGAGCAGGGTGTCGGCCTGGCCGGAGTCGTACAGCGGGAGAATGTGAGGATGTTGTAGCCGCGCGGCGATCTGGATCTCGCGCAGGCACCGCTCGGACCCCACGCTGGCGGCCAGCTCGGGGTGCAGGACCTTGAGGGCCACTTCGCGATCATGCTTCTGGTCCCGGGCGAGGAACACCGTCGCCATGCCGCCCCGGCCGACCTCGCGCTGGACCTCGTAGCGTCCCGCGAGGGCCGACCGGAGGCGATCCTGAATTGTGGACATGGACTGATTGCCTGTTCCCGGAAGTTCGGCATGGCGAGGAATGCGATCCTATACCGCTGAGCAGAGCCTTGAAGCGAGCATGCCCGTGCAGTGAGACCAGGTCCGGGTCGTTCTCGATCTTACCCTCGAGTCCGAATCCGCACTGCACGGCCCATTCGAGCGCCTCGGCCCGTCCCGGTTCCATGCGCGGCGGTCTCGTGCATGGCGCCGAGGGTTAGGAATTCCAAGTGGCCTCCTGCCTCCGAGGCAGGCGCTTCGATGGCAGGGTGGAAGGGCGTGGTCCGCTCGGCCAAGATGCGCGTACTCGCGCTTCGAACGAGGCGAGTCCAGCCATCTCGGCCTTCAGCGTGAGGAACAGCGGGTCGGAACGGAGCGGGGAGAGGTAGCGTCGGTAATAGTCGACGGCGGCGGACGTAGTCGATGAGGATGTGGCGCGTGGCTCGGGCCGCCACGGGAGTCAGGCATCGGTCGGGGTCGGTGCGGATCGCGGGCTTCCGGACCTCGCTAGCGTCCGTTCACGACACCCGGCTTGTCCGGGGCGTCCCGCGCGGGCGCCTCGAGTCGCGCCATGTCGGCAGGGTTTCGTTCGGGCTCCGCCGGTCTGGCGGATGCGCGCCGCGGCCGGGTGACCGCTCGGCCCCGGGCGCCGACCCGGCGCACAGCTTCTCTCATCGAGTGATTCCGCCACGTTCGGACACGTTCGGACGCTCGGGCCCGGGACGTCCAGGGTTGACGTGACACAATGCTGGAGATTTAGGTGGGGCTCAATTCGTGCGGTAGCGATGGGATACCCACTGCGCATCCGAGTGAACCAAGCCCCGCGAGGACGGGGCCAACTTCCGGGAGAAACCCATGGCTACGGACTGGACGGTCGACGTCAAGAAGTACGCGAAGAAGCCCGACGAGAAGGCGATTGCCGGCATCGTGAAGTACTGCGGACCGGCTTTGAAGAACCGGGACGCGGCGCTGGTCTCCTTCACCGACACGGACGAGCTCAAGCGCGTCCGGGAGAACTTCCTCAAGAAGAAGCTCGGCCTGAGGAAGCCGGACGCGGACCTCGACGAGGCGATCGAGGCGGTCGGCGACAAGATGAAGAAGGACCGCACCAAGAACAGGGTCACCGCCTACTACCTGCTGGCGGAGCATTTCGGAAAGCTGCCATCACTCAACTGAGCGCGGACGGTCCGGGGTCAGGGGGCGCGGGTCGGCCCCCTGGCTCCCCCGACCGGGACCCGAGCGGAGGGAGGATTCCATGAGCATCTTCGAGAGGATTCTGTCCAGGGTGTTCGGACCGGCGCCTGAGGCCGCGCCCGACACCGTGACCACCGGCGTGGCCACCGCGCCTCGGCCAGAAGTGTTGCCGATCTCGAGGGCCGAGGTCGAGGCCATGATCGAGAAGCTCGCGAGCGCGAAGAGCCAGAAATTCAACTGGAGGGAGTCGATCGTCGACCTCATGAAGCTGCTCGGCCTGGACAGCAGCCTGGCCGCTCGCAAGGAGCTGGCGCGAGAGCTCGGCTACGCGGGACTCCTCGATGGCTCGGCGAAGATGAACCTGTGGCTGCACGCGCAAGTCATGCAGAAGCTGGCCGAGAGCGGAGGCCAGGTCCCCGAGAGCCTGAAGTGAGGGAGACGCCGATGGAAGTCACGGACATCCTGGCCCGGCTGGGCGGGCTGACGTCGATGGCCCGCGAGCTGGGCGTGAGCGAGGAGCAGGCGGCGAGCGGGGCCGAGGCGCTCGCGCCTGCGCTCCTGGGCGGCTTCAAGAAGCAGGCGCAGTCTCACCCGGCGGGCCTCGAAGGGCTCGGCGGCCTGCTCGGGCAGCTGGGCGGGGGGAACCTGCTGGAGAACGTGCTCTCGGCGCAGCCGACGGACGTGAGCCGCGGGAACGACGTCCTGGGCCGGATCTTCGGCTCCAAGGACGTGAGCCGGGCGGTGGCGCAGGACGCATCCTCGAAGACCGGGCTCGACCCGGCCCTGCTCAAGAAGATGCTGCCGATGCTGGCGATGGCGGTGGCAGGCTTCATGGCAAAGCAGCCACAGGCGTCCAGCGCGGCGCAGCCCGTGCCGGCCAGGGGCGGCCTCGGCGGCCTGGTGGACGGTCTCCTGGGAGGCCAGCCGACGGGAGCCGCCAGCGCCGGGACGGGCCACGCAGCGGGGCTCGCCCCGCTGCTGAACCTGGACCGGGATGGCAACCCGCTCGATGACATCCTGGCCGTGGTCGGGAAGGCGATAGGTTGATCACGGCGGGTCACACGCCGTGCGGTCGGGTGCCGGGAGGGGTGGGCGTCTCCGACGGAGGGAATTGAGACCATGAGCTGGATCGTAACGCTGATCATCGGCGGAGTCGTCGGCTGGCTGGCCAGCATCATCATGAAGACGAACGCCCAGATGGGCATGATCGCCAACGTGCTGGTGGGCGTGGGCGGCTCGGCGCTGGGCTACTGGATCGCGGGCCTCCTGGGCATGGCGCCGACGGGCGGGATCGGGCGCTTCATCGTGGCGCTGGCCGGCGCGGTGATCCTGATCTTCCTCCTGCGCAAGGTCGGGATGTTCCGGAAGGCGTGAGGGCCGCCGGGGGTCAGTCCTGCTCGGTCGTCGAGCTGCTCGAGGCCGGCGGTGGGGGCGAGGCTTGACGCGTCAGCGCCTGGAAGGCCGGTTCCTTCCGGAGCGTGTCCCAGGTGGGGTCGATGCGGAGCCTGGCGCGGGACATGATGCCCCCGGCCGGGAGGTCCAGGAGCCGCCCGAGGAGGCCGATCGCGGCCTCCTTCTCCCCGACCCGCGTGTCGATCCACGCCATCCACACCAGGAACTCGGGGCCCGTCACGGCGTCGCGGCTCACCGGCATGAGCTCGAGCGCGCGCCGGCCCTCGCTCAGCGCCTCGTCCTTCCGGCCCAGCCCGGCGGCGGCCAGGGCCAGGGCCAGGTGGAGGTCCGCGTCGTCCGGCCGCCTGGCGAGGAGCGTCCGCACCCGGGCGCGAGCGGCCGCGTAGCTCTCGCGCGCGGGCCCGGTCCGACCGGCCCGCTCCTGGGCCATGCCCACGTACAGGAGGCGGGGGAGCACCACGTTGTTGCTCGAGGCCCAGTCCGTGGTGGTGTCCGAGCGCGCCGCCTCCACCGCCGCGCCGAAGTCGCGGCGGAGGTAGGCCAGCCAGTAGCGTTCCTGCCAGATGAGGGCGTAGTAGGGGCTCCCGGGCTTCACCCGGGCGAGGACGGCGGCGATCGGCTCCAGGTCTCCCGACCGGTACACCGCGTTCCATCCCTCGAAGTCCTCGTTGGAGAGCGTATCGCCGTCGATGGCCAGCGCCCGTTCCGAGGCCGAGTCCGCCGCGTCGTAGCGCCGCAGCATCTGGTAGGTGAGCGACAGCTGGCCGTAAGGGCCGGGATCGCGCGGGTCGAGCAGGGCGGCCCGCTCGAAGGCGTCCACGGCCTTCTCCATCGCCCCCTGGCGGCGGAGGATCGCGGCCAGGTCGAGCTCGACCTGGGCGCTGTTGGGCAGCGCTTGCCGGGCCAGCTCGAGCTGGGCCACGGCGGCGTCGTAGTCCCGGTGGCCCCAGTACTCGTATTCGGCCAGCGCCTGGTGGCCCTCTCCCAGGTCGGGCTGCAGGGCCAGCGCGCGGTCGGCGGCGGCCTTCGCGGCCGCCAGGCGGGCCCCGGTTCGGTCCGGGGCGAACCAGTACATGGCCAGGTGCGCCTGGGCGAGCTCCGCCCACGCCAGCGCGAAGGTCGAGTCGCGGGCCAGCGCTTGCTCGTACAGCCGGATGGCCGGGGGCATCTCCTCCGCCGTCCGGCTGTTGTTGTCGATCCCCCGGCGGAAGTGGGCATCGGCCCTGAGGTAGAGCTCGTAGGCCTCCGGGTTTGTGGTGGGCGGGGCGGTGACGCGCGCTCGCTGGGCGGGCGTGAGCCGGGCCTGGAGCGCGTCGGCCACCTTGCCCGCCACCTCACCCTCCACCCCGAACACGTTGTCGAGCGTACGGGTGTAGTACTTGGCCCACACGTGGCTGTCTGTGCGAGCATCGATGAGCTGCACGTTGATCAGCACCTGCTGCCCCGAGCGCTGCACGCT
>CANPVD010000022.1 GCA_947581615.1 Candidatus Humimonas hydrogenitrophica | reverse complement strand
CCTCCTACGTTTTTCCTACGCTCTTCTCACAGCGTCGCGTGCGGCGGGACCGGGGCGGAGCCCGGCGCGCCGGCTCTGGACACGGGACGGTCTATTTCGGACCTTGGATGGCAATCCCGAAAAATCGAGCTTCGAAGATGCGCATCGAAGCGGAGGTGAGGTGACGACGCCAGATCGCGAAGTCCTCGTCGTGGGCGCGGGCCCGGCCGGCTGCTGGGCCGCCCGCCGCCTGGCCGAGAAGGGCCGCGACGTGGCGCTGGCCGACGAGAACCCCGGTCCCCGGCGCTCCGTCGTGTGCACCGGGATCATCGGGAGCGAGGCGTTCGGGGCTCTCCCCCTGCCGGAGAGCGCCGTCACCGACGTGGTCCGCCGCGCCTGGTTCTACTCCCCCTCCGGCACGGCCGTCCGCCACGAGCCCTCCCGCCCCCTGGCCCGGGTGGTGGACCGCACCCGCTTCGACGCCGCCCTGGCGGGGGGCGCCCGGGAGGCGGGGGCCGAGCTTCTCCGCTCCCACGCCGCCCGCTCCGTGCGCCGCGAGAAGGGGCGTGTGGTGGTCGGCTTCCGCACCCCGGACGGGGAGAGGGAGATCGGCGCCCGGGTCCTGGTGGTGGCCACCGGCCACCAGAGGTGGCTGCACGAGGACACGCGTCTCGGGGTGCCGGGCTACTACGTGCACGGCGTGCACGCCGACCTCCCCTTCGGCTCCCTGGACGGGGCGGAGCTCTACTTCGGCAACCGCGTGGCGCCGGGGTTCTTCGCGTGGGCGGTGCCCTTCGGGAACGGGCTGGCCCGCCTCGGCGTGCTGGCCCCGCAGGGCAGCCGCCGCCTGTTCCGCCGCTTCGTGGCCGGCGAGCCCATCCGCTCCCGCCTGGCCCCCGAGGCGCGCACCGAGGCCTTCGTGCGCCGCCGCCTCCACAGCCGCGGCATCGTGCAGGGCCCGGTGAGCCCCAGCTACGCCGACCGCGTGCTGGCCGTGGGCGAGGCGGCCGGCCAGGTGAAGACCACCACGGCCGGCGGGATCTACTACGGGATGCTGGGCGCCGGGATCGCGGCCGACGTGCTGGACCACGCGCTGGCCACCGGCCGTCTGGACGCCCGCTCCCTGGCCGGCTACGAGGAGGCGTGGAAGGCGCGCCTGGGCCCCGAGATCGACCTGGGCCTGCGCCTGCAGCGGGCCGTGCGTGGGCTGGACGACCGCCAGATCGACCGCGTGTTCGAGTCCCTGCAGAGCGGCATGGGCGCGGTCGTGCGCCGCGTGGTCCACTTCGACTGGCAGCGGAGCGCCGTCCGCGTGCTCCTGGGCGGCGTGCTGGCGTCGGTGGTGAGCTGAGCCGGGAGGGCGGGGCCCGGCGCGGACCCCGGCCGACGGGGAGCGCCCCGTTCGCTGAGGCGTCGTTGATACTGTAGTGTGAGGCTGCGGGTTCGCGGTGCAGCGTGTCGTGAGCTTGCCGGAAGACGATGAAGGAGGGCCGATGACGCCGGAGGGCGCCGCCGCCGAGGTCGAGGATCCCCGTCCCGGGGACCCGTCCGCCTCCCCCGTGCGTCCGCCGCGCTCGCCGCGCCCCGAAGGGCGCGTCCGGGGGCTTCTCCGCCTCCTGGGCCGGGACGAGAAGGGGGAAGCCGTGGCCTGGGCCGGCGCTCTGGCGCGTCCCGGGGGAGAGGCGCTCGGCGGTGGGGCCCTGGGCCGGCTGGACGCCACCGCCAAGCGCGTGCTCGACGTCGCGCTCTCCGGCGCCGGGCTCCTGGTCTCCCTGCCCGTCTCCCTCCTCCTGGCCGCCGCGCTCGTGGCCGAGGACGGCGGCCCCGTGTTCTACGCGCAGGAGCGCGTGGGCCGTGGCGGTGGGACCTTCACCGGGCTCAAGTTCCGCTCCATGCGGCCCCTGGCCGACGGGGAGGCCGAGCACCAGGCCGCCGAGCGCGAGGCGGACCGCATCACCCGGGTGGGGCGGCTCATGCGGGCCACGGCGCTGGACGAGCTGCCTCAGCTCTGGAACATCTTCCGGGGCGACATGAGCTTCGTCGGGCCGCGGGCGCTCATGCCCCGCGAGGCCGAGCCCGGGAGCGACGGCCGTCCCGTCCCCCTCCAGGAAGTGCCCGGCTACCGCGAGCGCCACTCCGTCCGTCCCGGGCTCACCGGCATGGCCCAGGTCCACCTGCGGCGCGACGCGACCCGGCTCCAGAAGTTCCGGTACGACCTCCTGTACGTGCGCACCCGCACCCTGCGGCTCGACCTCGCGCTCATCGCGCGCTCGGTGTGGATCAGCCTGCGGGGCGCCTGGCCCGAGGTGGGCAGGGAGGCCTGAGCGAGCCTTGCGGCGCGAGGCCGCAGGGTACATGCTCGTAACGTGAGCAAGCACAGGCGGGTGTGGTCGTACCCGTGGATCCTCGCCCTGGCCTACCTGGTCCTCGGCGCGCTGTGGATCCTGGTCTCCGACCGGGTGGTCGCCGGCCTGGCCGGCAGCCAGGCCGAGCTCCAGGCGTGGCAGCTCTGGAAGGGCTGGGTGTTCGTCGGGGCGACCGCCCTCGTGCTCTTCCTCCTGGCGCGCGCCTTCCTGCGGAGCTCGTACGCCACCCGCACCACCCTCGCCCGCATCATGGACCTCCTGCCGGATCCGGCCGTCGTGCGGAAGGTCGACGACGACACCTACCTGGTGGCCAACCGCGCCTTTCAGCGGGTGCTGGGCCGGGAGCGGGGCGGCGTGGAGGGACGGGACCCCGACGAGCTGGGGATCCAGTTCGACCCGGCCGACTGGGCCGAGTACGGACGCCACCTGGAGGCGGAGGGCGAGGTGCGGGACTTCCCCCTGCACGTCATCCTCCCCGACGGGACCCCGCGCACCTGGCTCACCTCGAGCGCCCGGGACGAGTTTCAGGGCACCGGGGTGATCGTGGCCACCACCAAGGACGTCACCGACCTCGAGGCGGCACGTCTCCACGCCGAGAACCAGGTACGGCGCATCAAGTCCCTGCGGGAGATCGACCTGGCCATCACGGCCAGCCGGGACCTCCCGGTGACGCTGGACCTGGTCCTGCAACAGGTGGTCGAGCACCTGGCCGCGGACGCCGCGGCCATCCTCATGTGGAGCGACGTCTCCCAGAAGTTCGAGTTCGCGGCGGCCCGCGGCTTCCGGACCCGCGCGCTTCGCCACACGGCCCTCGCCCTCGGGGAGGGCTACGCCGGCCAGGTGGCCCGCGACCGCCGGACCCGCGTGGTCCAGGACCTGGCCACCGAACCCGGCAGTCTGGCGCGCTCGCCGGAGCTCGAGGACGAGGACTTCGCCAGCTACGCCGCCACCCCCCTGGTGGCCAAGGGGCGCGTGAACGGCGTCCTGGAGGTGTTCCGGCGCTCGCCCCTCCCCGGCAGCCGGGAGTGGCGGGACTTCCTGGAGGTGCTCGCCGGGCAGGCCGCCATCGCCATCGACTCGGCCCACCTGTTCCAGGACCTGCAGGACTCCCACCGTCGATTGCGGGCCGCCTACGGCCACACCATCGAGGGGTGGGCCCGCGCCCTCACCCTGCGGGACGCGGAGACCTGGGACCACACCGAACGCGTGACCGAGATCACCCTCCGCCTGGCCCGCCGGATGGGCGTGCCCGAGGAGGCGCTCACACACGTCCGGCACGGCGCCCTCCTCCACGACATCGGGAAGGTGGGGGTGCCGGACGCCATCCTCCTCAAGCCCGGCCCCCTGGACGAGGACGAGTGGAGGGTCATGCGGCGCCACCCCGTGCTCGCCTACCAGCTCCTGGCCCCGATCGACTACCTGCAGCCGGCGCTCGCCATCCCCTACGCCCACCATGAGAAGTGGGACGGCACGGGGTATCCGCGGGGCCTCTCCGGCCGGGAGATCCCCTTCACCGCCCGCATCTTCGCCGTCGTGGACGTGTGGGATGCCCTGCGCTCCGACCGCCCGTACCGGGACGCGTGGAGCCCCGAGAAGGCCCTCGAGCACATCCGCGCCCAGTCGGGCCGCCAATTCGACCCGGAGGTCACGTCCGCCTTCCTGGCCCTGCACGAGGAGGAGGGGCTGGAGGCGATGCGGGGCACGGACCACGGCTCCGGGCCCTCGGTGCCGGTGGGAGGAAACACCCCTTCCGGGCTGGCGTAGAATCCTCCGATCCATGAACTTCCGGTCGTGCCACCAGGGCGCGTTCCGGTTCGCGGGACGGCCGCGCGGGGATGGAGGGGAGGGTCGATGCCACGAGGAGCCGGCGACGGTGGGAGCGCGTCCCCCGGTGAGGTGCTGCGGGACGAGTTCCTCGGGCCCCGCGGCCTCTCCGGCCCGCAGCTTGCGCGCCGCATCGGCGTCGAACCCGGGCGCATCGACGCCCTGATCGAGGGGAGCCACGGCATGACCCCCGGCCTGGCCCTGCGGCTGGCCCGATCGCTGGACACGACGGCCGACTTCTGGATGGACCTCCAGGCCGCGTGGGAGCGCCGGGAGGACTGACGGGATCGACGGGGCGCCCCGCGCCGGGAGCGCCCGAGGCCGAGCGCTCCGCCGGCCCCGCACCCGCACGGGACGAGGCTCCGATCATGATCCCCCTCCCGTTCATCGATCTGCACTCCCACCTCATCCCGGCCGTCGACGACGGGGCCCGGAACGCGTTCGACGCGCGCGACGGCCTGGCGGTCCTCGCCTCGGACGGGGTGCGCCGCGTGGTGGCCACGCCGCACGTGCAGGCCTCCATCCTGGCCGACCCGGCCGCCCGCGCCCGCCGCATGACCGAGCTCGACATGGGCTGGCGGCTCCTGCGGAACGTGCGCGACGAGCTGCCCGAGGACGCGCCCGTCCTCGAGCGGGGGATCGAGCTCCTCCTGGACGCCCCCGAGCCCGACCTCTCCGACCCGCGCCTCCGCCTGGCGGGCGGCTCGGCGGTCCTGGTCGAGTTCCCCTTCCTGCGCATCCCCATGTACGCCGAGCGCCAGCTCGCGGGGCTGATCGAGGCGGGGTGGACCCCGGTGGTCGCGCACGTGGAGCGCTACGCGGAGCTGGGCCGCTCGCTGGCGCAGATCGCCCGCTGGCGGGAGATGGGGGCCGTCCTCCAGGTGAACGCCGGCTCCCTCCTGGGCCGCTACGGGGCCCGTCCGCGGCGGCGCGCCCGGCACCTGCTGGCCTCCGGGTGGACCTCCCTCCTGGCCAGCGACTACCACGCCCGCGGCGGCCCGCCCGCCCTGCGTGAGGCTCGGGGACTCCTCCTGCGGCAGACCCGCGCGGCGGAGGAGGGCGGCGGAGAGGACGGCGGCACGGGCGTGCGGGGCGCCACCCGCCTCCTCATGGGCGAGAACCCGCGGCGCCTGCTGGAGGGGCGCCGGGTCCTGCCGGTGCCGCCCCTGGCGCGGCGCGCCGCCTGGCGGCGCTGGCTCGGCGGGGGCGACTGAAGGGTCACGCCGCCCCCTCCGGACCTGTGGGGTCCGGGCAACAGGAACCCGGTCCCCCGGCGTCTCGCCGGCCCCCTCAGACCGGTCTCATCTTCCTGTCATGTCATCTCTTGGGTGCATCCATGGCGACCAGGTACCGGGCTTGCGATTTCCCGGAACCGTTCCCGGGTCCGCGCCGTCGCGGACCCCGCCCTCCGCCCCCGCCACCCGGGGTCGCGATGCGCCGAATCGAGTCCGGGCCCGGTCACGTGCTCCTCGTGCGTCACGGAGAGGGCCGCGGCCGGATGCCCCGGTACAACCTGAGGTTCCTCCGCTACGCCCGGCGCCAGCGGCCCGACCTGTGGGCCCGGCTTCGGCTGCACTTCACCGGAGAGCCGCCGCCCTGCCTGGACGGCGTGCGGGCCGTGGTGTTCTGGGTGGGGGATCCCCTCCGGGAGATGTATCCCGAGGAGTACCGGGAGTGCGCGGCCGTGGCCGTCCGGGCCCGCCAGTGCGGCATCCCGCTCGTCAACCCGCCCGAGAGCCTCTCCAACACGCGGAAGGGCACCATGGGCCGGATCTGGAGGGACGCCGGCCTGCCCACGCCCGGCTGCTGGAGCTTCGGCGACCGGCGCTCCTTCGAAGGTGCCGTGCGGCAGCTCGCCTTCCCGGCCGTGGTCAGGGGCGAGAGCTGCCACGCCCAGGAGGGTCTGCGGATGTTCGCCGACCGGGAGGAGGCCCTGGCCTGCCCGGACGAGGAGCTGCCCTACCCCGGAGTGTTGAGCGGCTTCGTGGACACGCGCGAGGGCTGGCGTCGGCGCGACCCCCAAGCGCTGCCCGCCCGCTACTTCCACAAGAAGCGCGTGTTGGTGTACGGCGATCGGGTCGTGTGCCGGAACTGGTACCTGTCGCCCGAGCCGATCGTCGGCCACCCGAAGCAATCCCTGTTCGGGCCCGGCTTCCAGCGCCCGGGGCCGGCGGGCCGCCTGTTCGGCCCGTGCCCGCTCGTCCGGGAGGCCGTCGAGCTCGAACGGCGCTGGATCGAGTTGGGACCCGAGGACGCCGACCTGTTCCGGACGGCCGTTCGCGTCCTGGGCCTCGGGTTCGCGGCCCTGGACTACGCGACGCCGGGCCCGGGCCGCATCGTCCTGTGGGAGGCCAACCCGTACCCCTACCTGCCGCCGCCCGACCAGGCCACGCTGTCGGGCCCGCGGCGGCTGGAGGCCGAGGAACGGCGGCACCATGAGGCCATGGCCGCGTGGCTGTCGGAGCTGGCCGGGATGGAGGCCGCGGAAGCCGGCCGGCCGAGCGGCGGCCCGCCCGGATCCGCGCGGCGAGCGCGACTCGCGCTCCGCCCCGACTCTCGCAATCCGAGAGGCATCCCGGCGCGGGGCGCGCGCCATCATGGAATGTCGACAACGATGCAAGAGATTGAAATAAAGTAGCTTACGAGGCTTCGTAGGCTGTCGGCCACCGTCTTGCACCTCGCCCTGTCCGCGACCTGGGGCGTGCGGCGTCGGCCCCCCGGCCTCCTCTCCGGATCGTTCGTGGGGGCGGCCGCCGCCTCCAGGGCGCGTTCCGCGTGGACGATGGCGTCCGAACGCCGGTGGACGCGGATCCGAATCGTGACAAGGAGCTCTGACCGTGCAGGCAGGAGCGACCGTACGCATAGAGGCTCGACCGGGCACGCCCCGGCGCGGGCCCTTCATGGTGGTGTGGTCGGAGGACCGGACCGTGGCCCAGCTCGTCCCCCTCCCCATGCCGGCCGATGCCCCGCCCCCCCGTCCACACGAGCGCGAGCGGTTGTTCAGGGTGCTGGACGTGGCCCGCCGCTGAGCCCTCCTTCCTCGCCCCCGCCGTTCCCGCTCCCGACCGGGCTCCTCGCCGGGGAGGCTGTGCCACCCGGTGGTTCGAGGTATGTTGATGTAGAGGCCGGGGCGCGGCCGGGTCGGCCCGCCCCCTTCCCGTTCGAAGCCATGGACAGGCTGGAGGCATAGATGTCGGCCGACGCGCGAGGCAGCGGTGTGCGTCCCGGAGTCGTGGTCGTGGGCGCCGGGTACTGGGGCAAGAATCTGGTCCGGAACTTCCACGACCTGGGCGTCCTGAAGGGGGTGTGCGAGGAGGACACGGAGCGCCGGGCGGAGTTCGCCGAGAAGTACCCGGAC
>CANPVD010000021.1 GCA_947581615.1 Candidatus Humimonas hydrogenitrophica | reverse complement strand
ATCCGTCGACGAGGCGACCGGCCGAGGGCTAGCTTCCCGGGTCGGCCGCCCGCTCGAACGCCTCCAGCATCGCTTCCTCGGGACGCGGGTGTAGGACGGCGCTGTCGGCGAAGTCCGCCGCGCCGGGGAAATCCGTGGCCCGGATCCGCTCGGCCGCGTCGCGCAGGTCGTACGGCGTGCGACGCAGCTCCACCCCCGGTCCGAGCCGCAGCCAGGATGCCCCCGGCTCCCCGAACGGCATGCCCACGCTCCCGGCGTTGACCACCCGCACGGAGCCCACCGCCCGGTCGAAGGACATGTGCGTGTGGCCGCACGCCACGACGTCCGCGTCCGCCCCTTCGAACAGCGCTCGCAACGAGGCTTCCGGCGTACGCCGCGTGAAGATCTGGCTGTCGCTCTCGGGGGTGGCATGACAGAACAGCACGCGCCCCACGCGTTTGTCGTCCAGCCGCACCGTGGCCGGCCAGGAGCGCAGGAGGTCCGCTTCCCCGGGCGAGAGCTGGTCGGCCACCCAGCGGAGCCCCTCGACCACGCCGGCCGGCAACCCCGTCGGCTCGCGCCCGTCGCGCACCGCCAGGACCTCGCGCTCTCCGTTGCCGCGGAGGAATCGCACCCGGCGGCCGAGGCTCCGAAGGCACGCCAGGCACCCGGTCGGCATCGGTCCCGGCAGCACGTCGCCCCCTACCACGACCTCGTCGACCGCCTCGTCGTCGATCGCCGCGAGGACGGCCTCGAGCGCCGGCAGGTTCCCGTGGATGTCGTACAGGGCGGCGATGCGCATCGATACCTCCATCTAGGCGGAGCCGGTCACCTGCCCGGAGCGGACCCACGCGAAGGCCACCGCCGCCAGCATGACGCCTGCCGTGATGGCGAAGGAGGCGGGATAGCCGGCCCGCGCGGCCACGAGGCCGAAGCCGAAGCCGCCCGCGCCGAGACCCGTGTCGTAGGCCAGGTTCCAGACGGCGCTCACCATGTCGTGCGAGGCGCCGCCGGCTCGCGCGAACATCGTGGTGAGGCTCGCGTTCTGGGCGATGCCGAAGCCGGCGCCGGCGACGACCATGGCACCGATCACGACGCCGAACCCGCCGGGCAGGGCGAGCATCGCCGTGCCGACGGCGGTAGCGAGCACGGCGGGCGCCAGGAGCTCCCTCGAGGGATGCCGGTCCGTGTGGCGGCCGGTCCACCAGCGGCCGAGCGTCGAGGCCGCCGCGAAGACGAGCAGCGCGACGGCCGCGCCGTTTCCGGATCCGTCGGGCAGGACGAGCGGCAGGAAGGTCATCAGCGCGCCCGCCGCGATCGCGGTCGTCATGAACACGACCGCCGGACGCCGCTGCGCCGGCATGCGAAGCGTCCCCAGGACGCCCACGGCGGGCGGCGTCGGACGACCCCGGGGCACGCCCGGAAGGGCGGCCAGCCCCGCGAGGGCGCTCACGGCGCCGATCAAGAACACGACGGTATAACCAGCGTGCGCCCCCAGCCACAGTCCGAGCGGCAGGGCGGCCACCCAGGGCACCCCGGCCACGACGCCGTACAGCCCCAGTCCCTCACCCAGCCGCTCCGGAGGCGCCAGGACCGCCACCAGCGCGCTTCCCATGACGACGAGGATCGCGAAGCCCACGCCGCGCACCAGGCACACTGCCGCGATCGCGCCCAGGCTCGAGGCGGCCGGGAGCGCAAGGGCGGGGAGGCCAAGCAGGACCAGCCCCGCCGCGAAGGTCGTCCGCTGCCCGAGTCTCGACACCAGCCACGGGGTGGCCAGCTCGGTGACCGTTGTGGTGAGCATGAGGGCGCCGGTGGTCACGCCCGCACCGACCGTCCCGGCGCCCACGGTCACCGCGTAGCGCGGCAGGACCGAGAGCAGCACGTAGAAGCTGGTGAGCGCGCCGAAGGTGGCCGCGAACACGAGCGCCAGCGCGGGGCCGACGAGGCGCGGCGCGGATCCGGAGGCGCCGCCGGATGCCTCGTCGCCCGGCCCGGAGACGCGCGTCAGCAGCCCCTCAGCTCGACCCGCGGATTCCGGGCGCGGAGGTCGGTGAGGAAGAGGTGGAAGTCGTCGAACTGCGGGAGCAGGTTGGTCTTGCCCCGGGCGTGCTCGACGACCAGGAAGCCGAGCTGCGTCGCCTTCGGGCGGATCACGCGGATCTGGCTCGCGTTCACCCGCACGCTTCCGAACAGGCTCACGAAGGTGACGCGTCCCGCCTCATCGACCTCGATCCGATGCGGCATGGAGAGGAAGTAATACGCGGCGTAGGCCAGGATCCCCAGGAACAGGATCGTGGCCGGGAGCGGGATCTCGCCCGACAGGCTGCCGGGCACGAATACGAGGCCCATTCCCACCACGAAGGCAAGCAGGGGCAGCACCAGAAGGAGCTTCTGGGTCGGGCTCAGGTAGAGACGGTACTCCCGGTTCATATCCCGCTCCCTTCGAGTCCCACGAGGAAGAGGACCTCTCTAGAAGCTAGGATGCCGCCGCCGACCGGCCAACGGTCGGTCGTCCCAATGCGCTCCGTGCTGCCACGAGGTCGGGCGCGCCACCGATGCTCCCTTGCTCTCCAGGGCGCGTCACGGGAAGTTCGCCATCGTCATGATGCTCCCGATCGCGCTCCAGACCGAGGCCGCGGGCGGCCTGGCCGCCACGCTGGCGAACCGTCCCCTCGTGGCGGTGGTCACCTTGTTCGGCGCAGGCGTCCTCACCAGCCTTACGCCCTGCATCTATCCAATGATCCCCATCACCGCCTCGGTGATCGCGGGGACGGCGCGGCCAGAAGAGGGACGGTGGCGCACCGTGCGGCTCACCCTCGTCTACGTGGTGGGCCTGGCCCTGGTCTACGCGCTCCTGGGGACGATCGCCGGGGTGACCGGCAGCCTGTTCGGCGCGGTCAGCGCCAGCCCGTGGTCGCGCCTCGTCATCGGGAACCTGCTCCTCCTGTTCGCGCTGACCATGCTGGACGTGCTCCCGGTGCCCGTGCCGCATCGGCTCATGGAGTGGGCGGCCGGGAAGGGGGGCGGTTCCTACGGGGCCGTGCTGGTGATGGGCGCCACCTCGGGGATCGTGGCGGCGCCCTGCGGGGCGCCCGCCTTCGCCGTGGTGCTGACGTGGGTGGCCGCCTCGGGCGCCGGCCTCATGGGTTTCGTCTACCTCTTCGTCTTCTCGCTCGGAATGACGGCGCTCCTGGTGGCCGTGGGCCTCTCCTCCGGCACGCTGGCGGCACTGCCGCGCTCGGGCCGCTGGATGGTGTGGGCCAGGCGGATCGCGGCCATGATCATGCTGATCATGGCGGAGTACTACTTCGTGAAGGCGGGCTACAACTTCTGAGATGGGCCGGAGCTCCGGCCCGGCGGCGACGGGGGGACATGGTGAGAGCGCGTGGCGGTGCGACGGCGGACCCGGAATCGGTTCCGATGATGGGTCGCGCCCTGGCGGGCCCCGCGCTCGCGGGCCTCGTCCTGGCGGGCCTGGCCCTCGCGGCCGCGTCGCGGCCCGTGGCGGCCCAGGCGGACGTGAGCCTCCCCCTCGGAACCCAGGCCCCGTCGGCCACCGTCCAGGACCTGTCCGGCAAGTCGGTGAATCTCCTGGACCTCGTCAAGGGGAAGCCCGCTCTCATCGAGTTCTGGGCCACCTGGTGCCCGCTGTGCGCCAGGCTCCAGCCGCAGATGGACCGGATCCACGAGGAGTACGGGAAGCGGCTAGCCGTGGTGGCCGTGGGCGTGGCCGTGAACGAGACGGCCCGGCGCATCCGTCGCTCCCTCGAGAAGCACGACCCGGGCTACTCGCACGTGTTCGACGCGGACGGGAACGCGGTGCGGGCCTATGACGTGTCCACTACCTCCATCGTGGTGATGCTGGATGCGAGGGGGCGGGTGGTCTACACGGGCGTCGGCGCGGACCAGGACCTGGTCGGCGCGGTGAAGAAGCTCCTGGGGGAGAGCGCCGACTGACGGAAGCGCCCGCACCCCCTGGCGGGGATGCGGGCGCTTCACGTGGGTCGATCGACGCACCGGAACGGGCCCGGCGTCCTAGTCCTCCAGGGGCTCCAGCTTGTCGATCACCGCCTGCAGGTGCTTGTAGGCGGTCGGGTCCACCGGGTTGAGCTTCGGCGTCACGTCGGCGATCGTGCCGTCCGGAGCTACGACGAACACCGCCCGGCTGCTCACCATCCCGCTGTGGGGGTCCCCGCCGAAGGCGGCGTAGGCCTTACCGTCCGGATCGCTCCCGAACAGGAACTGGAAGTTCGCGTCCTTCGCCCACGAGGCCTGCGCCTCGGGGCTGTCGGACGATATGGCCAGGAGGACGACCTTCTGGCCGTCGTGGAAGAGCCTCGCGTACTGATCACGGTACGCCTCCATCTGGGCCGTTCACCCAGGCGTCCGGGCCTTGAAGTAGAAGGCCAGGACCACCGTCTCGCCCTTGAAATCGCTCAGGTGGATCGGGTCCTTCAGGGTGCCGTAGCGCGTGGAGCCGGTCACCTGGATGTCGGGCGCCTTGTCTCCCACGGACAGGAAGTGGTTCTGTGCCCCCTGCGCGTGCCCCGGGGCGGGCGACAGGGCGAGCGCTCCCGCCAGCAGGGCGATTCCGGCCACGGACTTCATGGGATCTCCTCGGTGCGGGTACGTGCGACGGTGGATACGATGGGGCGGCCGGGCCGCGGCGGCAACGGCGCGGGCGGCTCGCGGCGGGCCGGCTGGCGACGCTCCCGAGTCCGCCTGACGGTCCGCGAGGGCCTCACCCCGGCAGTCCCTGCCCGCCCAGGGGCCTCGTGACGTGCCGGTCCCCGAAGCCCGCGATCAGCGGCTTCCCCTCCTGGATGCCGGCCTGCACGGAAGGGAGGGAGAGCGACGCGGCGTGGCTGGCCTCGCGGTCCCAGACCTCGGTCACCCACAGGGCGTCCGAGTCCTCCGCGTCTTCGGCCACCACGTAGCTCAGGCAGCCCGGCATGGCCGCGCTCGCCTCCAGGAGGATCCGGGCCAGCTCACCGCGATGGCCTTCGGTGGCCACCAGCTTTCCGATCAATCCGTACATGCGCTTCCGCTCGTATCCGGGGGTCGAAGGGCCTGGTCCGCCAAGATGGGCCGGCTCACGGCTCCGCGGTAGGGGAGCCGCGGTCCGGCCCCTGCGCCGGGCGGCGCGATCGCCCCGGCGCGGCCCTTCCTCTCAGCGGGCGCCCCCGTCCGGGACTTCCCCGAGCAGCAGGCCCTCCAGGGTGTCGCCCAACCAGGCCTCGTAGCGATCGCGGCTCCAGCCCCGCTTCACGACGAACAGCCGGAACACGTCGGGACCGGTGAGGGACCACATCACGTCGACGGCCCGGCCGGCGTCCACGCCCTCCGCCAGGGCCCCGGCTTCATCCCACTCCGCGACCAGGCTTCGGGTGGCCCGGTAGCGGCGTCCCTCTCCCTCCTCCCACATCTCCGCCAGGTCCCGCTCCACCCCGGACACGGTGCGCGCGATGTCGATGAGGTCGGCGCCCCCCGCGTAGAAGCGCACGTTGAAGGCGATGCGCTCGCGCAGCTGCCGACGGGGGTCGCCGGCCGCCGCGGCCACCTTCTCCTCCATGCCCTCGCGGTCCGCGTCCGCCGCCATCTCGTCCAGCAGCCCCATGAGGATGCCGCGCTTGGAGCCGAGGGAGGCGTACACGGTCGGAGCGGCGACGCCGGCCCCGTCCGCGATCGCCTCCACGGTCGCGCCGCCGTAGCCGCGCTCGACGAACAGCCGCCGGGCGCTCGCCAGGATGTGGCGTCGCGTCTCCGCGGCCTGCCGCCGCCGGGCGGGGGAGTGGTAGGGCCGGGTCTCCTCGGTCATGGCTCTTTCTGGCCTCCGTGTGCGGACCGGATCTCGCCCCCTGGACGGGCGCCGCCGCGAGGGCCGACACGCTGCCGCGAGCGGCGCCAGCGGCCGGCCTGCTCCGGGCCGGTCCGCTTGACAGTCGCATTCAATATAGTAGACTATATCCCATATGAAGCGCAGACCACAACCCCGAACGCAGGCGAGGCATCCTTGAACGCGTACCACGTCGCCCTCTTCACCCACCTGGCGTCCCTGCTCCTGGCCACCGCGGCCGCCGCCCTGGCCCTGCACGCGGCCCTCCGTCTCCGCGCGGCGCGGGACGCCGACGAGGCCGCGTCGTGGCTACGCTTCGTGGGGCGGGTCGTGCGGCTGTTCCCGGTCGCCGTCCTCGGTCTGCTGGCGACCGGCATCTACATGACCCACGCACGCTGGAGCTGGTCGCTTCCCTGGATCCAGGCCTCGCTCGCCGGGCTCGCTCTCATCGTCGTGCTCGGCTCGGGGATCGAGGCGGGACGCGCCCGGGCCCTGGGCCGCGAGCTCGCCGAGCAGGGACTCTCGCCCCGGGCCCGGCGCCTCCTGCGCGATCCGGTGAGCTGGAGCGCCAAGCTGATGACCCAGACCGTGGCGCTGGCCGTCGTGTTCGTGATGACGGCGAAGCCGGGCGCGGCCGGGGCCGCCGGCGCCCTGGCCGTGGCGGTGGTCACGGGTCTCGCGGTGGCCGTGCCCATGTGGCGCCCGGCGCCCGGGGCGTCAGCCGCCGGCCCGCTCCAGCCCGGCGTGGTGCAGGTCGATCAGGCGCTCGAAGCTGGCGTCGAGGTCGAGGGGTAGCTCGAAGGCGCCGGCCCTCTCCAGCGACACGAAGCCGTGCAGGGAGCTCCGCAGGGCCCGCACGGCGTGGAGGGCCTCGTCCCCCTCCAGCCCGTAGCCGCGCAGGACGTCGAGGACGATGCCCACCACCCGGCTCCCCGCCGCCTCTGCCGCCGCCGCGTCGCGCCCCGAACCGGCGCCGCCGCCTCCGGCGCCGGCCGTGAGGGCGTAGAGGCCGGGATGCTCCCCGGCGAAGGCGCGGTATGCCTCCGCGACCGCGACCAGCGCGTCGCGCCGGGCGCGTCCCACCGCGGCCCGCGCGATCCGGCGCTCGAGCCGCTCCAGGCCCCGGAGGCGGAGGGCTCCGCGGAGGTCGTCGAGCCCGTCGACGTGGTTGTAGAGCGAGGGCGCGCGAACGCCCAGCGAGCGTGCCAGCTGCGCGAGCGACAGGGCCGGGAGCCCCTCGCGGTCGACGAGCTCGGCCGCCCTCTCGACGACGCTCTCCCGGGTGAGCCCCGGCCTACGCGGCATGGCGCACCCGCGCCAGGAAGTCGAGGATGGAGGCCGAGGTCTCCCCCGGCATCTCGCTGTGCGGGTAGTGGCCCGCTCCCTGGACCAGGGCGACCTCGCCGCGGAGCCCCGCCGCCAGCCGGCGGGCCTCGTCGGCCGGGTCCCCGAAGTCGGGGTCCTCGGTCCCCATCACCACCAGCGTCGGCGCTTCGACGTCGCCCAGGCGCTCGGCGATCTCCGGCTCGTCGCTGAGCAGCATGGAGCGCACGGCCTCGAAGCGCCCGGGCTCCGCCAGGTTGGCGCGCAGCGCGGCCCGGTAGGCCGCGAAGTCGTCCGGCTTCCGGGCCGGGAACAGGGTCCCGAAGTACCACGTCCAGGCGGCGACCTTCCACGGCCCCGAGAACAGCGCTCGCATCAGGAGCCGAAGGGCGGGACGGGGCGGCTGGGGGAGCACGAAGGGGCCGATGAGGACGAGCCCGTCCACGGCGCCGGGACGCTCGGCGGCCGCCCACACGGCGCCGGCCGCCGCGAAGGAGTTGCCGACCAGGATGGCCGGACCGCCGCCCAGCTGGTCGATCAGCGCCAGGAGGTCCGATCCCAGGGCCTTCCGCGAGTAGCTCGGCCAGCCGACACTGGACTCGCCGTGGCCACGCAGGTCGACGCTCACGGCCCGGTAGCCGGCCTCCGCCAGCCGCGGCGCCAGGAAGCGGTACTCCTGCCTCAGGTCGCCCAGTCCCGGTACGAGGACCACCAGAGGTCCCGAGCCCTGCTCCTCGTAGGCGAGCGTGCCGCCGTCTATGGCCAGTTCCTTCATCGTTCCGCCTTTCACCTCGTTCCCTTCCGGGCCCGGGCTCGACCGGTGGCCCGTGGACTACGGTACATAGTTATTAAACTACTCTCCATAGTTTGTCAAGCGCGGCTTTCCCGAGGGGAGCGGCCGGGGGCTGTCGTGCTCGAGGTCGGGAGCGGGTCCGCGCTCGCCGGGTGCGGCCAGCCTAGCGCGCCGGGCCTTCTCCCGGCGCCGCCAGCATCGCCGCGAGGCGCTCGGGCTCGTCCATACCGAGACCGAGCGTGCGGACCCGCCGGCGCATCCCGTACGGGCCTTTCGCCTCCAGGGGCCGGTCCAGCTCGAGCCGCGTCCATGAGGCGCCGGGAAGCGCCAGGCGGAGGTCCACGGCGCCTCGCGCCGCCTTCTCGGCCGTCGTGGGAGCGCGCACCTCCCGGATGGCCGCCAGCGGGACGTCCAGGCGCCAGCGGAGCCCGAAGCGGACGTGGAGAACCCCGTCCTCGAGGCGGATGGGCCGCGCCCGGCAGGCGCGCCAGTCGCCGATGATCCAGAGCGTCCCGTACAGGCCGAGCGCCGTCAGGAGCCACGCCGCCCGCTCGCTCCACTGGCGCACCAGGAAGTGCACCGCCGGGACCTCGGCCAGCGTGGCCAGGAGGAGCACGACCACGATGGCCCCGTAGGCGGTCTTGCGGTGGTAGGTGAGCGTCGCGGGATCGGCGGCGGCGGCCGGCGCGGCGCTCTCCACCGGGTCCACCTCCGCGCCCGCCGTCGGCGCGAGACCCCGCGTGTCTCGCCCTCCCGGGTGCGGAGCCAGCGCGTAGTAGAGGACCGCCATCTCGTAGGCGAGGAGCTCGGCGAAGCGTCCGCGTCCCACGACCGCGGCGGCCGCGGCGGCTATGGTGTCCTGCACGTCTGGCTCCCGGCCTCCGGCCCGCGCGTCCGCCCGCGCCCTTCGCCGCGCCGTCGCGACCCTCCGCGCCAGGTAGACGAGGAGGACGAGCTCGAGCGGAACGGCCGCCAGGTCCAGGGCGTGGAGGGCCCCGTCGCGGCCCGCGGGCAGGACGAGGCCAGCCAGCGCGACCGAGGTGAGGAAGATCGCGACCAGGGGCCGCACCGACCATCCGAAGTCGCGGCGGAGCCACCACCAGGTGACGGCCGAGGCCGTCACCGTGAGGTCGAAGGTGGCGGACAGGGTCACGACGCCCGGATGCGGCGTGGCCGGAGCGAGGAGCGCCGCGGCCCGGGCCACCAGCACGATGCCCGCGACCGCCAGTCCGCACAGCGCCACGCTGAGGCCGCGGGGCAGGGGCGTGCGCGCCAGGGCTCGCACCGAGGTCATGGTCGGTCTCCTGTCCGGGTCTTCAGCTTCCGGCCAGGCTCCGCTCCACGGGGCCCGCCGCCGGCCGGGCGACCGGAATCATGTTGACGACGGAGGCGATGGACCAGTCTCCTGCCTCGCGGGTCGCCACGAACGTGACCCGGGACTCGCCGGCCGCTACTCGTCGTAGGGCAGGTCCTCCGGATCGACGCCCACGTAGTCCGGCGACGGGTCGGCCTCGAACCGGACGGCGGGGACCGAGGCCCGTCCCGCGAGCCACGCCTTCGCGATCCGGTGCATGCCGTCCATGACCCGACCCTCCGCGGACAGGATGACGGGATGCGCGAGGTCCGCCTCCTCGATCAGCCCGGCGTGCTCGGCCACCGAGCGCACGGTGGGGACGTCGCCCTCGGCGCCGTACCAGTGCGGCTCGTCGAGCTCGCGGACGCTCTCCAGCGGCAGGTCGCGGACGGGGAAGTCGGCGGTGAGGGCGACGAGGCGGTCCACGTCCCAGGCCAGGAGCCCGCGGGGAGATGGCTTCAGGTAGTACTGCTTCCTCATCGCGGCCTCCGACGTCGCGCCGCCCGGCCCGCGCGGCTCACCCGTCTCCCCCGGATCCCTTCTTCGTCCGGTCCGCCACCCGGATCACGAACTTGAGCCCCGACCACGTCTCGTCCACCGCGCACACCTTGACGTCCACC
Source organism: Candidatus Humimonas hydrogenitrophica (assembly GCA_947581615.1). Taxonomy (GTDB): domain Bacteria; phylum Gemmatimonadota; class Gemmatimonadetes; order Palauibacterales; family Palauibacteraceae; genus Humimonas; species Humimonas hydrogenitrophica. The sequence goes on along the minus strand of CANPVD010000021.1, from coordinate 11,889 downwards.
AGCCCGGCCGCCTTGCCGGCGGCCATGACCTCGGCCCGGCCGATCGTGCTCGGCACCGCCGAGGCCTTCTTGGGCCACGACACCCACACCATGCCGTCCTCCTCCATGCCGGCGCGCGCCCCGGCCAGACGCTCCTCGAGGGCTGCCGGGTCCGCGGCGAACAGGTGGGTGAAGGCGGCCTTGCGGCCTGCCCCGACCGGAAGGGGCTCGACGCCGAGCGCCGCGGGCGTCCCGCCGAGGAGCTCCCAGTAGCCCTCGGGCGCGCCCAGGAGCCGCGCGCCCATGCCGGGCTTCAACCCGAGCTTCTTCGCCAGCGGCGTCCCCGAGTAGCCAGCGTTCCTGGACATGGTCCCTCCCGTCTCCGCGGTATCGTGGCCGCCGCCGGGTCCCACGGCGCCCGTCCCGCGCCTCGCTCGCCCCTCTCAAGGTGGATCCGGGCCGCTGCGGCCGCGACCCCATTCCGCCCGCCCTCGCGGCCGTCTCGTGCCCGGCCGTCCGGGCGCGGTGGACGCGGCGCTGGAGACACGCGATCCTGTCCAGCATGATCCGACTCACGGAGCTGTCGACGCCTCTCGGGCCCATGATCGCCGGGGCCACCGACGAGGCGCTCCGCCTCCTCGAGTTCGCCGACGGCCGGCGGGCCGAGGCGCAGCTGGAGCGCGTGGCGAAGCGCCTCGGGGCGGCCGCCGAGCACGGCACGACGCCGGGCGCCGTGGTCGGCGAGTCGCCCATCGCCGAGCCGTTGGCCGACGAGCTGGCGCGCTACTTCGCCGGTGAGCTCCGTGAGTTCACCGTGCCGCTCCACGCGGCCGGGACGGCGTTCCAGGAGACGGTGTGGGCCGAGCTCCTGGCCATCCCGTACGGCGCCACCCGGAGCTACGGCGAGCAGGCCCGCCGTCTGGGCCGTCCCGACGCCGTGCGCGCCGTGGCCCGGGCCAACGGCGACAACCCGATCGCCATCCTCGTCCCGTGCCACCGCGTCATCGGCGCCGACGGGAGCCTCACCGGCTACGGCGGCGGGCTGTGGCGGAAGCGGCGGCTCCTGGAGCTGGAGTCGGGCCAGGGCAGCCTGCTGGACTGAAGGACGCGGCCCGCACCGGTCGGGCGCGGCCCACCTCGCGTGTGGGCGTCCCATCTCACGCCGGGGCCCCCCGCGGTGTGCGCAGGGCCGTGACGAACATCCACAGGACCATGGGGAGCTCCCCGATCTCCAGAACCGTGGCCAGCGCGCCGACGAAGCGTGCGTACGACGGCAGGAGGAACGTGGTGAACGCATCCGCCAGGTAGGCCGCCCCCGCCACGAACAGGAGGAGCCCCAGGATCCGTGGGACGAATCCCGACCGCACCACCAGGAGTCCGAGCGGAAACAGCCACAGACCCCAGAACACCGACGCGACCTCGATCCCCTGACCGTGGAGGTGGAGGAAGAGGTAGGCGAGAGCGTCGAGCTGGGGGCGTCCCAGGGCCGACAGGGCGTGGGCGCCGCCCGCGAGCATGTGCGCGGCGATCTCGTTCAGCACGTTCAGGAACATGATCGGCACGGGGACGAGCGCTCCCAGGATCACGACGAGCCGGGCTTGCCGCTCGCTCACGGCCCTGAACAGTCGGTAGAGGGCCAGGGCGAGGAAGATGACGAGGACCTGGTGGAGAAGCTCGCTCCCCACCCCCAGCCGGAGGAGCGCCCCGGAGGTGCGCAGGCGCTCGGCGGTCGCGCCCGCATCTCCCGCCACGAAGAGGCGGCTCGGGACGTAGACGAGTCCGATGGGCGCGGTGAGCGCCACCAGGAAGTACAGCCAGCCAGCGGATCTCAGGGCTCCGCGGCGCGAGGCGTCCACCGGGCGCGCGGTCATGCGCCGCGCCGGGCCCCGACTCGGGAAGCCGTCTCCGCGGCGCCCGCCGGCTGGAGGCTCCCGGCGGGCCATACGCCCGCCAGGATGAACCAGATGGCCAGGGACACGGAGAGAGGGAAGAGGATCCCGGACCCGCTCACCTCGAACACGAAGACCAGCCACATGACGACGCCGTGTGCCGCGGCGCCGAACAGGCCGATCCACCCGATCCACGGCGACCCGAGCGCGCCCTCGCGCTGCCCCAGCCAGATCAGCCCGATCATGGAGATCGCGTAGGGCGTGTAGATCGCGGTGGCCATCCCCAGGTGCGTGGTGAGGACCGGGGTGGCGGCCCCGGAGGCGAGCGCGTCCGCATCCACGAAGGCGAACGTGTGCACCGCCATCTCCAGCACCTCGAACGCCGTCATCACGATCGCGAATCCCACCCAGCGGCGCAGGCGGGGAGAGACCTCTACGCTCCGGCGGAAGGAGACGAGGCCGGCGACGAGCACGACCAGGCCGGCCAGGATGGTGACGTGGGCCCGGATCCAGGCCGGGTCGGGCAGCATGTCGACCAGAGCGCCGTGCGGGTGCTGGAGTCCGCCGAGGTAGAGGAGTCCGCCCACCACGAACCAGATGCGCCACATGCGCGAGCTGCTCTGTCTCATCGGATGGTCTCCCTTCGATGGAAACGGAGGGAACCGCGGCGATCGCGTGAGGTCCGGCAGAGGAGCGCGCCGAGCCGGCGTCTCACGCCCCCGTCTGGTTTCGGGTCGCCGAAAGGTAAGGCCGTGTCCCGATGTGAAGAAGGTCCCCGCCGCGTGGGCGCCGGTGGGATCGAGCCAGGCGGGGTGCCGCAGGCCGCCGTCGGCGAGGCCCTCACTCCGCCCGGAGCGCCTCCAGCGGATCGCTCCCGGCCGCGCGCCGGGCCGGGAGGTAGACGGAGGCGGCCGCCACGGCCAGGAGGGCCGCCGCCAGGATCCCGTACACGGCGGGATCGGTGGGGCTCACTCCGTAAAGGAGGCTGCCCAGCCACCGGGTGGCCACGAAGGCGCCGGCGAGCCCCGCCCCGACCCCGGCCACGGCGAGCGTCATCCCCTCGCCGAGCACCATGCGCACGAGTCCGCCGGGCTCGGCGCCGATGGCCAGCCGCACGCCGAACTCGCGCCGCCGGTCGGTGACGTACAGCGACATGACGCCGTAGATGCCTACGCACGACAGCACCGCCGCCAGGAGCGCGAACGCCGCCAGGAGGAGCTCGGTGATCCGCTGCGTGTCGAGCGAGCTCCCCACCCAGTCGGCCAGGGAGCGGACGTCGTCCAGCGGCACCCCCGGAACGACCGCCGCCACGCTCCTCCGGACGGCGGCGATCACCGGCCCGGGTGCGCCCGCCGTGCGCACGGTGAGCATCGCGTGCCGGTCCAGGATCTGCGCGAACGGGAAGTAGGAGTGGGGCCGGGGCGGCACGGCGGCGCTCTCGTCCCGGACGTTCCCCGCGACCCCCACGATCGTGTACCAGGTGGCGGTGTCGCCGGTGAGGCGCATCCGCTGCCCGAGCGCGTCGGCGCCCTTCCAGTAGCGCGCCGCCAGCGCCCGGTCGACGATGACCACCGGCACGGCGTCCGCCCGGTCCCGGTCGTCGAAGTCGCGCCCGTACAGGAGCGGGATCCCCAGCGTGCGGAAGTAGCCGGGCCCCGTCGCCATGAGGACCGTCTGCGTCTCCATCTCGGTCTTAGACGGCGGCGGGTGGCCCTCGACCACGTAGCCGTCCGTGTTGAAGCGGCCGCCGATGGGCAGGGCCGACGAGATGGCCGCCTCCCGCACCCCCGGCACCCGGCGCACGCGGTCCACGATCTCCGACGCGGTCCGCGCCACCAGCGAGTCGCTCGCGAACTTCCGGCCCGAGAGGGGCAGGGCGACCGTGGTGACGCCCCGGGGCTCGAAGCCGAGCCCGGTGTTCGTCAGGTCGTGGAGGCTGCGGAGGACGAGCCCCGCGCCGATGAGGAGGACGGCCGCCAGCGCGAGCTGCACGACGATGAGCGCCCCGTTGAAGCGGCGCGTGGCGGCGCTCCCTCCGCTCCGCTCGGCGCCGGCCAGGCGGGCCGGGGCGCGCTCCCGGAGGACCCTGGCCACCGGGGCGAGGCCGAAGCCCACGCCGGCTGCCACCGAGACGAGGGCCGTGAAGGCCAGCACGCGCCCGTTCACGCCCACCTCGCCCAGCCGGGGCAGCGAGACGGCCGGCGCGTGCGTGACGCCGTGCACCAGGAGGAAGGCGAGGCCGACCCCGAGGGCTCCCCCGACCAGGGCCAGGGCCAGGCTCTCGGTGAGGAGCTGCCGGGCCAGGCGCGGGCCGCTGGCGCCCAGCGCCCTGCGCATGGCCATCTCCCGGCTTCGGCCCGCCGCCCGGTTCGAGAACAGGAGCGCGATGTTGGCCACCGCGATGAGGAGGATGAGGAGGACCGCCGCCTGGAGCACCTCGAGCGGGCGGCGTGCGTCCCCGGTGATCACGTCATGGAGGGGCCGGACCAGGGTCGTCATGCGCGTGGTGCGCGGGTCCACGCCGTGGAACAGGCTCGGCAGGGTGCCCGCCCAGCGCCACATCACCGCGCGCGAGTCCTCCCGCGCCCGGGCAAGGCTGGCGCCCGGGGCCAGCCGACCGATCCCCGTGATGTACCAGCCGAACCTGCGCGTCGGGTCGAGGCCGAGGGGGAGGTAGACCCGGGCGTCGGGGCGCGGGAAGGCGAAGCCCCGCGGCATGACGCCGATCACGCGGTAGGAGCGCCCGTCCAGCTCCAGCGTGGAGCCCAACGCCGACCGGCGTCCCCCGAACGCCTCCTGCCACAGCCCGTAGGAGAGCACCGCCACGTCGGCGGGCCGGGGCCCGTCCTCGTCGCGGCCGAAGGTGCGGCCCAGCAGCGGGCCGACGCCCAGCACCCGGAAGAACTCGCCGGTGGCCCGCACCGCGCTCAGCCGCCGCGGCCGTCCGTCCCGGAGCAGCGTGACGTCGTGCTGCGTCCAGCCCGCGAACGCCTCGAGCTCGGACACGTGGTCCCGGTACATGGCCACGTTCTCGTTGGAGAGCTTCCACGCGTCGAGCCCGATCTCCGGGTAGGCCTGCTCGAGCTGGACGAGGCGCTCCGGGTGCGCGTAGGGCAGCGGCCTGAGGAGGATGCCGTCCACCAGGCTGAAGATGCCCGAGGTGGCCCCGATGCCGAGCGCCAGGATCACGATGATGAGCACGGCGAACGCCGGCCGCGCGCGCCAGCCCCGAAGCGCCAGCCGGAGGTCCTGGAGGAGGCTCTCGACGAGCGCCGTCCCGCGGGCGGCCCGCGCGTCCTCCTTCGCGCGTCCCACGCGCCCGAAGGCGCGCCGGGCCCGGCGCCGGGCCTCCTCCGGGGAAAGTCCCTCCCGCTCGTACTTCTCGGCCTCCCGCTGCAGGTGGTCGCGGAGCTCGGCCTCCAGCTCCCGCTCCATCTCGGATCGCCGGAACAGGGCCCGCGCCCGGTAGCGGAGGTCGCTCCACAGCTCGCTCAGCATCGGTCCCGCGTGCTCAGCGCATCTGGAGGACGAGTCGGACCGCGCCGGTGAGGCGCTCCCACTGGTCCGTCTCGCGGGCCAGCTGCCTTCGGCCCGGGCCCGTGAGCTCGTAGAAGCGCGCCCGACGGTTGTTCTCCGACGTCCCCCAGTGGGCCTTCACCCACCCCTTCCGCTCCAGGCGGTGGAGGGCCGGGTAGAGCGAGCCCTGCGGGATCTGCAGCGTCTCGCGCGAAACGGCGTGGATGCGCTCGGAGATCCCCCAGCCGTGCATCGGCTCCAGGGAGAGCGCCTTGAGGATGAGGAGGTCGAGCGTCCCCTGCGGCAGGTCCAGTCGTGTGCCGGTCATCCATGCCTCTTCGCTCGACGGTCCCCTCGGGCTTCTACAGGAGTCGAGCATACGATAACCTCGCTCCTGTAGAAGGTCAAGGGGAGCTTTTCGTCAGCTCGCCCGCAGCCTTCCGAGCCTCACGTCCTCGAACGTCGTCACGAGCGCGACGAAGGCCGGGGCCCACGCGGCGTGACACAGACGGGTGCGGGAGCGCATTGCGACGCCCCGCGCGGTGCCGCGGTCACTCGTGGATGGGCCTCGAGGCCGGCCCGCCGAGCCGCAGGATCTCATGGCCATCGCCGTCGGTCAGGACCAGGCTCGGACCCTGGAGGCCGGGCTGCAGGAGGAGGGGAGCTCCGTCCCCTTGGACCGGCGGGGCGGGGCCGGGGTTGCCGGGTGACATCGGGAGCGCCGGGAAGCGTCGGCGCTCGCCCTACCCGTCCCCGGCCGCCTCGGCCGCCCGCTCGATCAGCCGTCCGACCCCCGGACGGGCCACGTCCTCGACGCTGCGGAGCTTCACGTGCCGGGCGGTCTTGCCGGTGCCCTCGAGCAGGCCGAGCGGGTCCTCCAGGCCGGCTCCACGGAAGAGCTGCAGGTTCACGTGCTTCGAGTGGGGCGCGATGGCGCAGATGGACGTCTTCATCGACCCGTCCCGGCTGTACCCCAGGATCTTCCAGCCGCCGTGGCGCTTCTCGACGGCCTCGGGGACGATCTCCCGGATCCGCCCGCGCAGGGCCCGGGCGATCCTCTCCACCTCCTCGGGAAGGGACGACAGGAAGGCCTCGACCTCGTCGCTCATGGGGTCTCCTCGTCTGGTGTGGGTCGCCGTGGGCGCCGGTGGTCAGCAGACACGGTGGACGGGCCCGCCGCGTGGGGGCTGCTCCACCGGAAACGTATAGTATCGGCGGATCCACATCTCGATCTCGCGGCCACGGCCCACGTCCGGGATCTCCTCGACCTTCTTCGCCCGGAGCTCGCGCAGCGTCTCGGCCACCCCCGAGTCGGAGGTGGCGTTCCAGCGGGGCGGGGGTACATGACTGGTCCCGTTGACCCGCATGACGCGGGCGCGCTTCGGACAGGTCCCGTAGCGCGACTGGAGGAAGAACAGGTCGAACAGCGTGTCGCGGAGCAGCTTCGCCGAGGCGTGGGACCGGGCCATCAGGAGGTAGTCGTGGGGCTCGGCCGGGGCGCGGTCGGTCCGCCGCATGACGACGGCGGGAGCTCCCCCATAGGGCAGGGAGTCGACGACGGCCACTTCGACGGGCAGGAAGCCGTGGTCGTAGTACCAGTCCGGACCATTTCTCGGCGTGGGTGTCATCTGCCCGAGAGCAGGGCGCGACAGGCCGAGCAGGAGGACCAGGGCCGGGACGAGGGCGCCGCAGCGTGCGCTCGGCGCCCTCATCACGTCCCTCCGGCCGCTCGTGGCATCTCTCCGGCCTCCCGAATCTCCCCCCGCACCACGTACTGGACGCCCAGGGCGTCCTTGACCACGGCCCACAGCGTGTCGCCGCGCACGATCGGGAGCGGCTGGGGCGCGATGGCCAGCGACGTCTCGACGGCGCTGAGGTGGCTCCCATCGCGGGCGTAGACGTCGAACCGTACCGTGGCGCCGGAAGCCGGCGTCCTCACCCACAGCTGGCCGCCCTCGGAGACGAACATGCCCGAGACGGCGGGCCGAACCTTCGGGATCTTGGACTCATCCAGACTCGCGTGGATGCCTTCCGCCTCGAGCGGGGCGCGCACCGACCGCATGGCGGAGTCCCGGCTCGCCTCGGACACCGGCACCGGCGGCCTCTTCGTCTCCAGGACGACCGCCGTGTCGCCGTCCAGGGACCGGCGCGTGATCCGGTACGAGGGGTCGCCGGCCGGGGGGCTCGACCACACGTCGCCAGAGGGGCCGAAGGCGCGAACCCTGTACGGGTAGAAGGGCACGGCGAGGTTCATCCCACGGCTGCCGTCCGGGGCCCTCCACACGAACATGCTCGGCGCGTCTTCGAGGTTCGCGGGCATCGGGGGTCGCTTCGGGAACTGGATGGAGTCGACCAGGGTCATGTCGGGGCTGAACACGTGGAGCATGTCGCGAACGCGCCGGAAGGAAGGCTCCACGATCCGCCCGTCGGCCAGCATGGCGCCCGACCAGAAGTAGCCGTAGCTGGAGATCTTCATGGGGAACGACTTCAGGAAGCCGGAGTCCGGGTCGAACACGCTCATGCGGGCGTTCCGGTAGTCGGGGACCCACAGCCGGTCGCGCCCGTCGCGCATCAGGCCCCACCCGACCTCTAGCTCGCCGGGCCCCTGGCCCTCGCCCCCGAACGATCGCAGGTAGGCGCCCGTCGGGTCGAACAGGCGGACCTGCTTCGCCTGGCCGTCGAGCACCGCGATGCGCCCGTCGCGCAGGATCGCCAGGCCCATGATGGCCCCGAACTGGTCCGGTCCCTCCCCCTCCCGCGTCCCGATGCGGAGGTTCTCGTCGATCACCCGGTCCGGCGCCGGGCTTCCGGCGGGCGGGGTGTTCGTGACGCGGACGACGCCGGACGGCAGGGTGTCGCGCGTGACGGTCCAGGCGGACGAGGCCCCGGCTCTCGCGGAGCAGCCGGACAGAACCACGAGGGACGTGACGAGCGCCCCGGCCGTTCGGGACACCCGGGGGAGGCTCGCGAGGGACGACAGGGCGTGGAGGGGCGCGTGGTGGCCGGGTCGGGAGAGCGGCTCGACGCGCATCGGCGTACCCTCGTCCTCGAGTGCGTGCGGCGACGGCGGAAGATTCTGAAAAGCGACCCCTCAGCGTAGCATCGTGCCGCGGACCGGCGCGAGTCCCCCTAGGGCAGCGCCCCAAGCTGCATCATCAGTCCCGCGATGTCGGCCACGCCGCGCTCCTCGACCACGCGGCCGTCCGCGACGCGGTACATGGACATGCCGTCGACCCTCACGCGGCGCCCGGCCGGCTCCACGCCGAACAGCTCACCGTGCTGGTGGGTGCCCTCGTAGTGCCAGGCCACCGCGGCCTCGTCTCCGTCCACGAGCACCCGGTCGGCGGTGGTCCGGAGGTCCGGGAAGCTGGAGAAGGTCTCCTCCAGCATGGCCCGGTAGGCGCCGCGCCCCCGGACCGGCTCCGGGAAGTGGGCGTAGCGCGCCACGAGGTCCGGGTGCGCCATCCGGTCCAGCAGGTCCAGGTGGCCGGCCGACCACACCTGGAGGAATGCCCGGGCGATGGTGCCGGCCTCGGATTCGCTCATGTCGTCTCCCGCTTCCCGATGCGGACGTCCTCGTCGATCATCCGCGCCGGCCCATGTTCATTCTCTACCCGAGGGACTCGCTCTTCGGCTGTCGCCGGGGTTCGCCGGCCGCTCGCGTCCGGTACCAGAACCACGCCTGGAGGACCGTATAAGCCAGCGCCGGTCCGGCGCTCGTGGGGGAGTGGATCCTCAGGTGCGAGGCGACCGCGCCCAGGGTCGTGACCGTGAGGCCGGCGGCCGCCCACGCCGCCAGCGGGCGCACGAGCACGCCGATCGCGCACGCGAACTGGACCACGCAGGTGAGATAGATGAGCTCCGGCGGGAGGTCGAAGCGCTGGGAGAACAGCTGGCTCCCGTGCTCCAGGATCGCCATCAGGGGAGCTCCGACCCCGTACGAGATCGCAAGGAGCCAGGCCACGACTCGGGTCGATCGCCCGTACGTCGCCGTGTCGTTCATGGGGTCGTCTCCTTGCCGACTTTGATGCGGTCACCGCGGCCGGTGGCGCGTGTCGACTACAGTTCCCCGGCGGTGATACGAAGCCACCGTAGCAGCCTCTCCTCCGCCTCGTCATCGATCGGAAGAAGCCGGATTCTCTCTTCGAGGAGGTCCGGGTCCACCAGTCCTTCCACCAACAGCACCCGCACGAAGTCTCGGTCCTTCTCCCGGAACGCGAACAGCTTGCTGGCCGCCAGGTCGTGGGACTCCAGGCAGTGTCCGGTGTGGCCGCGAGTGAACCGGGGATGCGAGACCGGCACCGTGCGGTCCTCCCACCCGCGCGGCAGCGTGGCCGCCTCGATCGACACACCGTGTACGTAGAAGCCGTGCGTCCTGTGGAAAAGCGAGAGCTCTCCGAGGTTGGCGTCGATCGCGTCCGCGCCCTCGGGCCGGTTGCGAGGCTGGACATCGACCTCGACCGACGCGCGCAGCTCCGCGGGCGCCTCGGGGTGCTCCCCGAGGATGGCCTGCGAGCCGAAGATGATGAGGTCCGTGTCCTTCGCCACGTCGCAGGCGGCCCGGATCGCGTGCTCGAGTTGTTCCCGGGTCACGCTTGTCGCTTCGCCATCTCGACGACGTCACCGAGCTCCTCTTGGGTCAGGACGGCGGAGAACGGGGAACTCTGCCGTAGCCTCTGGGCCCGGGGGGTGCCCGCGACGAGGAACTCCTTGAGTCGTGGCCTGGAATAGCGCGTCAGGATGTCGCGCCACTCACGGAGGTCGTGCGACGCCGGACCCTGCTCCCGCTCGAGGAGCATTTCAAGGTGCCGTTCTGCTCGCTTCAGCAGCGAGGGATCCTCGTCCAGCAAGTGGGCGATGGCTCGGGCGATCGCGCTGGCTTGCTCCTCGCGATCGAGGTGCCGGGGAGAAGAGGGAGTTTGAGGCACGACGGACTCAACGTGGCCCGCCAGCAGCTCGGCGTTCTCCCACGTCACCTCGGGTTCGTCGGCCTGCGAGAAGGCGTGCAGCTCGATCGTGATGTCGAACTTCGCCTCGATGTCGATGATGCGCTTGCGGACCTGATCACTCAGGTAGCTCAGAGTGCGGGTCCCGGCCAGGAGGCCGATGTGCAGGGGTTGGCCGGACTCCGATGGCGGATCGTCGACCCACGCCACCTGGATCTCCGGGAACTGTCCCAGGATCTCCCGAAGCTCCGAGATCAGGGACTGGTGCCGGAGACGCTCGGCTCGGAACAGGGCTCGAAGCTGGGCGGTGAGTGGATCGGCGTCACGAAGGCGGAAGCGCTGCGCGCGCCCTCCACCGATCTGCTCCACGAAGCCGGTGGAAGCCAGTCTCTTCAGCGCGCGGCGCGCGCCGGCCTCGGTCAGCCCCGTGTATTCGGAGGCGTCGGGGGCTCCGATCGGTTCGGACACCTCGTCGGAGAGGAGACGGAGCAGGCGGACGTTCGCCGGAGCGCCGAGGAGCTCGTTCAGCGGCGTCCGAAGGTAGTCCTGGTCGGCTGCGACGGGCTGCATGGACGGTCCTTGAATATCGTTAACGGTACATGAGTATCGATAACGATAGTCATGTACGGCTATCATCGCAACTCGACGCCTCCCGTCCGGTCAACTGACCCTGAGAAGTGGGACCCGGGGCCGGTCGCGCGACCGCGACGCAGGTACCGGGGACCTCCGTGGAATCACGCCGTGTAGCCGCCGTCCACCACCAGCTCGGTTCCGGTCACGTAGGACGCCTCGTCGGAGCCCAGGTAGAGGATCGCGGCGGCGACCTCCTCCGGCCGGGCGAAGCGTCCCAGCGGCGTGCCCCCGGCCAGGACGTCCCACGCCCCCTCCTCGCCGTGCTCACGGACGAGATCCTCGAAGAAGGGCATGCTCGCCCACATGGGGGTGACGACGCCGGCCGGCACGACCGCGTTGACCCGGATGCCGTCCCCCGCGCACTCGAGCGCCGCCGCCTTGACGAAGTGGCGCACGGCGGCCTTGCTGGAGCAGTAGGCGGCGGCTCCGGCGCTGGCCCGGACGCCGGAGGCGGAGCCGACCACCACGATGCTCCCGCCGCGCCCCGTCTCCCGCATGGCCCGGACGGCCTGCCGGGTGCCCAGGAAGACGCCGTCCAGGTTGACGGCGTGCACCTCGCGCCACTCCTCGAGGGTCATCTCCGTGAGGGGCCGCGCGTGCGAGATGCCGGCGCTGGCCACCAGGAGGTCCAGGCCGCCCCAGCGGCCGCCCACCTCCTCCACGGCCTCCGCCCAGTCGGCCTCCACCCGCACGTCCAGCTTCCGGGCCAGCGCCTCTCCGCCGACCTCCCGGCGCACCTCGCTCGCCGCGGCCTCGGCCGCCTCCCCGTCCAGGTCCGTCACCACGACCCGGGCGCCCTCTTCGGCGAACCGGTGAGCCGTGGCGCGGCCGATCCCGGAGGCCGCCCCGGAGATGAGTGCCGTCTTGCCCAGCAGGCGCATGGCGCGGTCCTCGGTCAGGGGTTCGACGCCCGGGCCGGCCGGGGC
>CANPVD010000020.1 GCA_947581615.1 Candidatus Humimonas hydrogenitrophica | reverse complement strand
CTTCGAGCTCAAGATCACCTACTGGCTGCCGCTGTAGGCGGACCGCCGCCCCTGTCACGATCGGGGCCTCCGCTCCGTCTCCCGGGCCGAGGACTCCTTCGAGCACGGGGAAGAGCCAACCATGAACATCGCCATCCAGGGCGCCGGCATCGGCGGTCCCACTCTCGCCTACTGGCTGCACCGCGCCGGACACGAGCCCACGCTGATCGAGGAGGCGCCGCGCCTCCGCACCGGGGGCTACGTCATCGATTTCTGGGGCGTCGGCTACACGATCGCCGAGCGCATGGGCATCCTGCCCGAAGTGCTGGAGGCGGGATACAGCTTCGGCGAGCTCCGCCTCCTCGACGCCCGCGGCCGACGGGTGGGCGGCTTCTCGACGGACGTCTTCCGGCGCATGACCGGCGGACGGTTCACCAGCCTGCCCCGCGGGGACCTCGCCGCCGCCATCTACCGCGCGGTCGAGGGGCGGGTCGAGACCCTGTTCGGCGAGTCGATCACGTCGCTGGAGGAAGCCGACGGAGGCGTGCGAGTCACGCTCGACGGCGGCGCGACCCGCGACTTCGACCTCGTCGTGGGAGCCGACGGCCTCCACTCCCGGGTTCGCCGCCTGGTGTTCGGGCCGGAGGAGCGGTTCGAGAAGCGGCTGGGCTACCGGGTGGCGACCTTCGAGGTCGAGGGATACCGGCCGCGCGACGAGCTCGTGTACGTGGCCCACGCGGAGCCCGGCCGCCAGCTGGCCCGCATCGCTCTCCGCGGCGACCGCACCGTCTTCCTCCTCGTCTTCCGGGCGGACGTCATGCAGCGACCGGAGCCCACCGACCTCGAAGAGACCCGCGCTCTGCTCCGGGAGGTCTTCGGAGAGTCGGGCTGGGAGGCGCCGCGCATCCTGGACGCGATCGACGCCGCGCCGAGCCTCTACTACGACCGGGTGAGCCAGATCCGGATGCCCGCGTGGTCCAGGGGCCGGGTGATGCTCGTCGGCGACGCGGCAGCCGCCGTGTCCCTCCTCGCCGGCGAGGGGACCGGCCTGGCGATGACGGAGGCCTACGTGCTGGCCGGTGAGCTCGGGCTCGCGACAGGCGATTTCCGCGCGGCCTTCCGGAGCCAGGAGGCGCGGCTCCGTCCCTTCGTCGAGGGGAAGCAGGAAGCGGCCGAGGGCTTCGCCTCCTCCTTCCTCCCCCGGACTCGCATGGGCATCTGGTTCCGGAACCAGGTGACCCGGGTGATGGGCCTTCCCGGGGTGGCGGAGTTCACCGTGGGCCGGACCGTCGCCGACGACGTCGAGCTGCCGGAATACGCCCTGTGAGACGTCGGACCGGCCGTCGACGCGGCGGCACCGGCCCGACCCCTGCACCGGCCGGACATTCCACTGGCCGGCAGGGCCTTGACAGCTTTCCGTTGACGGTCGGCGCGGGGGCCGGCCCCCCGTCTCGATCGGGCCTCCCGGCCCCTTGAGGCCCCCTCTCCCGCCCGTGCGCCCCTCTCTCCTCTTCGCATCTCCTCCCACCCCGCGTTGATCCCGCAGCCGCCGTCTCCTGAGACCCAAAATTAGCCCTGTATATTGGTGGGCAAGGAGTTCCGGGCCTTCGCGGGTCGCGCGGCGGGGCCCCGGAAGGCCGCCACATGGGTCGGGATGGGAGGGGACGATGGGAGCGATGGGACTGGCGCTGGCCCTGCACGAAGTGGCCGGGATGGGTTACGGAGAGCAGCAAGGGCTCCGAACCCCGGGGATCGGGGGCCCGGCGGCGGGCCTGGGCGTCCCCGCGGAGACGCGACCCGGGTCGGACGTCCCCGCGGGGACGCGCCGGAAGCCCGGCGCGGCGGACGAGGCCGCCGACCCGGACTCCCTCGACCGGCTCGGGGACCAGATCGCCACGCTGGCGGCGCACATCCACGCGGCCACCCACCGGCTGCTCACCCTGATCGCGCGCTTCGACCGGCTGTGGGGCTGGGAGGCGGCCGGCCACCGGGGCTGCGCGGAGTGGCTCGCGTGGCGCACCGGCATGGACCCGCACACGGCCCGCGAGCACGTCCGGGTCGCGAGGGCCCTCGAGGCGCTGCCCGAGACGAGCGCGTCGATGAGCCGCGGCCGGCTCTCCTTCTCCAAGGTGCGGGCCCTGACCCGGGTGGCGGACCCGGAGAACGAAGCCGACCTCCTCGAGCTGGCCGAAGGGGTGACGGCGGCCCGGCTGGAGCGCGTGGTCCGGGCGTGGAAGCGGGGGAGCCGGCAGGACGAGGCGCACCGAACCGAACAGCTTCACCGCCTGCGCCGCCTGTCGGTCTTCCCCGACGAGGAGGGCATGTACGTGATCCGGGGGCGGCTCGAGCCCGAGGTCGGCGCGCTCCTCATGCGCGCCGTCGAGGCCGCCGCCGATGCGCTCTACCGGGAGGCGCGCAGGGCGGAGGCCCCGTGCACCTTCCGCGACACGAGCCGGGAGGCGGCCCGCCGGCGGGCCGACGCGCTCGGGCTGCTGGCCGAGCGGGCGCTGGCGGCCGGCTTCGGAGGCGCGGCCGGCTTCGGAGGCGCGGGCGGGGAGGAAGGCGACGCCTCCCCCTCCGACGCCCCGATCAGCGGCACGCGGGCCGAGCGCTACCAGGTCCTCCTGCACGTGGACGCGGACACCCTGTCCGAGGACCGGGAGCCCGGCCGCTCGGAGCTCGAGGACGGCACCCGCGTCTCCGCGGAGACGTCCCGCAGGCTGGCCTGCGACGCGGCCGTCGTCCGGGTGGAGCACGCACCGGAGAAGGGCCCCCTCCTCTCGGTGGGCCGCCGCACCCGCACCATCCCGCCGGCGCTGCGCCGGGCGCTCGAGGTCCGGGACCGCGGCTGCCGGTTCCCGGGCTGCGGGCTCCGCTTCACCGACGCCCACCACGTCGAGCACTGGGCCGACGGCGGGGAGACGAGCCTGGACAACTGCCTCCTCCTGTGCCGCTACCACCACCGGCTCGTGCACGAGGGGGGCTGGAAGCTGGAGTGGTGGGGGAAGGGGCGGGCCGTGTTCCGGGATCCGCGCGGCTTCGACCACTTCGACGAGACCCGCGAAGCCGAGGTCTGGACCCGGAGCCGGAGCCGGAGCTCGCAGCGAAGCTCGAGCCGGACGAGCCACGAGGGATCGCCCGCCGCCCTCCTGCGCGCCAACCGGCTCCACGGCGCCGACCCGGGCCCCCTGGCCGACTCGGCCCGCTGGAAGCGGGAGCGCGACATCCCCGACGACGTCTGGTTCCGAGCCACGGAGGCGGGGATGGAGCCGGCTTCAGGCTGATTCCCGACACGGCGCGTCCCCGCGGGGACGTCTCGATCGAGCTCGCGCCGGCACCGATCCGGGGCGCGCAGCTCGCGCCGCCGTGCCACGGGGGGCTCGCGTCCGGAAACTCTCGCCTCGGGCATCGTTCGCGAAACCGAACGTCTCCGCGGAGACGTCACCGCCGCCGGGCCGTCCCTCGCCCCCTACGCCCCGCCGCCCTCGCCCGTCAGGTACAGCCGCAGCTTGCCCAGCACCGTGTCGGCCGTGAGCTGCACGAGGGTGCGGGCGGGGTCGTCGGTCACGTACACGCGGGCGTGGCGCTTCTCGGCGAACAGGCCCGTCTCGGGAATCACCACGTCGAGGCCCACGACCTGGAAGCGGCCGGCCGGCGTGCGCATCTCCCGCCGCTCGGCCACGTGGATGTGCACGGGATTGCTATTGGCGCGGAAGAAGCGCGGGATCACGTAGTCGGCGCCGGGATCGAGCGGCAGGGTGCGGGGCAGGAAGAGCACGGCCACGTCGTCCACCGCGTTCTGGGGGATCGGCCCGCTCTTCGGCCGGTCGGAGGCCGGCTCGTACTCGGCCCCGGGCAGCGGCACGATGCTGTAGTGCCCCTCCCCACCGTCCAGCTCCAGCCGGTAGGCCTCCTTGTGGGGACCCTCGTGCAGGTTGCGGTCCGAGCGCAGCGTCCGCAGCGGCGCGGCCGCGATCCAGCTCACCAGGCTGTCGTCCAGGGTGAGGAACAGGGCCCCGCCCTCGATCTGCAGCGTCACGGGGAAGGCCTCGACCCCACCCACCTCGCGCGCCTCCCCCACGGAGAGGGTGGCGTGCGCGGCGTGGATCGGCCCCAGCGACAGACCGTACTCGAGCCGCGTGCCCGAGGGCGGGAGGGCCGGAGCCGCCGCGCCTCCGGAGGCCGCCGCCGCGGCTCCCGAAGGCGTCGCCTCGGCGCCCGCCGAATTGCTCACCCCGGGCCCCCGCTCGGGCTCCGCGGACTGCGCGGCGGCGGCCGACGCGCTCCACAGCATCGCGAGCCCCCCGACGAGCGCCAGCGCGCTCGCCTGCGCTCTCCGGCTCCTCCTCACCGCGGCTCCTTCCTCTTCGTCAAGGCTTCTCCCCCACCCGGAGCGCATCCAGCTCGGCCATGCCGGCGTGCAGATCCATGCGGCGAGCGGGACTCCCGGCCGCCGGCGGCAGGTGGAAGACCAGCCGCATGCCGGTGGGCCCGATCACGAACGTGGCCTGCCCGCGCCCGGCTCCGCCCAGGTACACGAGCGGCGTCGGCTTCGGTCCCATGCCGCGGACGGCGACGGTGTCTCCCTTCGCCGTGACCTCCAGGGGCTGGCCGTTCACGAGCCGGTAGTGCCCGGCCACGCGCGCCGCGAGGCCCACGGGCATGGCCGGCGGCCGCCCGGCCTCACCCGCTTCCCCTCCCTGCCCGCCTCTGGCTCCCGCCCCCGCGCGGCCCGTCGCGCCGGCCGCGCCCGGCTCCGGCGCCCCGAGCGCGTAGCGCGCGATCTCCTCCAGCAGCCGGTCGGGGCTCACCGAGCTGCTGTTCGACAGCACCACCACCGTCAGACTGTCGTCCGGGAAGCGCGCCAGGCTGCTGAGGAAGCCGTTGATCCCGCCGTTGTGCCACACGTACCGGTGGCCGCCCAGGGCGCCCATGAACAGCCCGAAGCCGTAGTGCGTGCTGAGGCCGTCGGGGAGCGTGTCGGGCGTCGTCATCTGCCGGAACGAGGCGGGACTCACCACCTTCCCGCCGTTCAGCAGCGCCGTCCACCGCACCAGGTCTCCGGCCGTCGAGCACAGCGCCCCGGCCGAGAAGGGCGGGCCCATGCTGAGCGGCGCCGCGTTGACCAGCACCCTGTGGTCCAGCTTCCCCTCCCCCCGCACCGAGTCGGTGGCCGCGTATCCCTCGGCGCGGCCGGAGACGAGGGGCTGCCGCCAGCAGTAGCTCGTGT
>CANPVD010000019.1 GCA_947581615.1 Candidatus Humimonas hydrogenitrophica | reverse complement strand
GGGCCTCCTGCAGCGAGGACCCGGTGCCCATCTCGATCTGGGCCCGGCGGCTCAGGGTCTGCTTGATGACCGGTGCGCTCTGCACCTTGCCGTCCAGCACGATGGCCATGAAGTCACCAACGTGGCGGCTGGTGCCGCGCTCGAACATGCGGGCGCCCCGCCGGGTCATCGTGAAGGGGACGACAGGCTGGTTGTAGGTGGGATCGCGCGTGGCGGGCCCTGCGTCGGCCAACTGGTCGCCGGTCACCAGGTCCTGCTTCTCGAGCACGTAGAGCGGCAGATAGCTGTTGCCCCCCTCGCCCACCGGGCTGGAGCCCCACGCCAGGTCCGTGTTCCGGGGCAGGGCCTTCTGGACCCCCGACAGCGCCAGGTACTTCTGGACGGTGGGCACGTCCTGCTGTGCCACCAGGAACTCGCCCGGCGTGCCCGACTCGAGGAGGAGCGCGCTCAGCGGGCGGAGCGAGGTGCCCGCCGTGTCGGACGACGCCGCGGCGAGCGTGTCCGCCTTCGCCGTGTCGGCGACGGCCTGGCCGGACGTGTCCGGGGCGGCGCCCGTATCCGCCGCGCCACCCTTCAGGATCTGCTCCAGGCCCGGCTGCTTGGCGCTCGCCGACTCCCCTGCCAGGCCCGGCGTGCTCAGGTTCTGGGGGCCGAGGGTGTCGACGATGGCCCGGTCCAGCCGGGGCAGGTCGCGCCGGAACTCGTCCCCGCTCTTGACGATCTTGAACTCCAGGAAGGCCGTCTTCTCGATGACCTCTTTGGCGCGCTCGGGGTTCTCGATCCCCGCCAGCTCGACGATGATGCGGTCGCTGCCCGCCTTCTGGATGGTGGGCTCCCGGACGCCGAACTGATTGATCCGGTTGCGGATCGTGGTCAGGGTCCGATCGATGGCGTCGGCGCGCTGCTGCGCATCCAGGGTGTGGTTGGGGTCGTCGATCTCGACGGCCAGGTGCATCCCTCCCTGGAGGTCCAGCCCCAGGTTGATGGGGGAGATCTCCTTCCCGTCGGGCCCGTGCTTGGGCACCAGCGTCCACACGCACACCAGCAGGAGGGCGCCGATGAGAACGATGCGTCCTTTGATCGTGCTCAGCATCTCACGTCGAAGCTCGGTTTACGGCATCGCGGCCGGTACCCCGCCGCGCCAGAAACTCGGCAAGCTATGGGGAGACGGAGGCCGATGAAAGAGGAGAGGCCCTGCCAGCGGATCAGCGGCGACGCCGACCCCGGCTGAGCCGCGACCGCGGGCGCGACGCTTCCGGCTCCTCGGCCGCGGCGGCCGCCAGCGGTTCGACCGAGGGCTCGAAACCCTCGACGGCGCGGCGCTCGATGGCCTCGCCGGTCAGCTTCTCGATGTCCCGCACCATCAACCACTCGTGTGGAGACATGAGCGTGATGGCGTCGCCGGTCTCGTCGGCGCGGGCCGTGCGGCCGACCCGGTGGACGTAGTCGCGCGGGTCTTCGGGCACGTCGAAGTTGACCACGTGCCTGATGCCGCGGATGTCGAGCCCGCGGGCCGCCACGTTGGTGGCCACCATGATCCGCGTCTTGCCGTCCCGGAAATCCTGCAGTGTCTTCGTTCGCTCCGCCTGCGAGCGCCCGCCGTGCAGGTCCTCGACCGACAGCCCCTGGTCCCGGAGGTAGTCGGCCAGATAGCTGGCGGTGTCGCGCCGGCGGGTGAAGACGAGGATCTGTCCCTCGGTCCGACTCTCGAGAAGGTGCAGCAGGAGCTCGTGCTTCTCGGCGCGGTCCACGGGGTGGATGACCTCGTCGATCCCCTCGGCCGCCTTCTCGAGCCCCACCTGGACGCGCACCGGCTCCCGCATGACCTGGTGGGCCAGGTAGAGGATCGCGTTGGGGATGGTGGCCGAGAACAGGAAGGTCTGCCGAGAAGAGTGGGTCTCCGCCACGATGCGGCGGACGTCGTCGATGAACCCCATGTCCAGCATCCGGTCGGCCTCATCGAGGACCAGCACCTCGATCGTGCCGAGGTTCGCCGTGCGCCGCTCGACGTGGTCCAGGAGCCGTCCCGGCGTGGCCACCAGGATGTCGCAGCCCCACTCGAGGGCTCGGATCTCGGGTCCGATCGGGACGCCGCCGTGCACGACGGCCGACTCGATCGAGGTCGTGGCCGCGTAGCCGCGGATGGCACGCTCGACCTGCTGCGCCAGCTCGCGGGTCGGGGTTACCACCAGGCCCCGGAGGGTTCCCTGCGCCGCCTCGTCCTCCGCCAGCCGCTCGATCATCGGCAGCGAGAAGGCGGCCGTCTTCCCGGTGCCCGTCTGCGCGGATCCCAGCACGTCGCGCCCCTCGAGGGCGGGCGGGATCGCTCCACGCTGGATGGCCGTCGGTTCCTCGTAGCCCAGCCGGTCGAGGGCCTCCAGCGCCCGCGCCGACAGGCCGAGAGAGTCGAAGCCCGGCAACGGCTCCTCTCGTGGTGCGTCCTTCACTTCGGTCGGTGCGTCTGCGTCCGTGTCCGTCTCGGTTTCCGTTCGCATGTCCATCGTCCTGAAATCGCTTCCGTGAGGCCGCGAGCCCAGTACGTGGCCGACGCGGCGTCGTCTCTGTGACCACTTCTACTTCCATCGTTCCGGCGGAGGGCTACCCTGCCCGCCCCCCGTGGATCCGGGCCCCGCCGTCCGGCGACCCGTCCATCGCCCGCGAACGACCTTACGTCTTCCCCTGCCGCAGGGCCCGGAGCTCGCGCTCGAGCTCTGCGGCCACCCGCCCCTCGGCCATGGCGCGCTCCCGCACGTCGCGGAGCGTCTGCAGGGCCTCGGGGCGGCCGTTGCGCGCCGCCAGCCGACGCGCCAGCACGATGGCGAGTCCGGGATCCGGATCGCGGTCCAGGAAGGCACGGAGCGCCTCGACCACGTCATCGTGGACTGCCCCGTCCACCCCGGCCTCCGCCCCGGCTCGAGCCTCCACGTACGCCCGCAGGCTCACCCGGGCCTCCGCCACCAGGCCCATGTCGAGCTGGAGCTCGGCCAGGCGCCGCAACGGCTCCGGCTCCTCCGGATACACCCGGACGACCTTCTTCCAGACAGCGACGGCGTTGACCATGAGGCCGAGCTCACGGTACAGCCCGGCGGCGCCCCGGTAGTACTCCATCGCGTCGTCCGGCCGCCCGAGTCGAAAGTGCAGGTCGGCGATCCTCAGGTACAGCGTGGGCTCGGGCATCGCATCCGGATCACGCAGCGCCGCACGCAGCGCCTCGTCGTAGAGCGCGAGGGCGCGATCGTAGTCTCCCGCCGACTCCAGCCGGCGAGCTTCCGATTTCAGCTGCGTCTCGGATTTCATGCGGTCCGTGGAAAGTCCACCAGGCGTCGGGCCGCTGGACGGCTGCCGCGACCGGACGGCGACATCGCCTCGGCCCGATCCGATCCAGCCATGCCACTCTTGTATTTACGACATTGTGCGTGTCTTGGGAACCGTCGTCCCCTCGGGTAGGATGGGCCCGCCGGGACTCGAACCCGGGACCTTGGAATTATGAGTTCCCTGCTCTGACCAGCTGAGCTACGGGCCCCCGGCGACCGGCGTCGCCGCGACGCCATCATACGCGGGCCGCGGAGCGGTGTCGACCGCCTCCGGCTCGCCCTCCGGTGAGAGGCGGCCCGCGGGGACGATGCTTGCGCCCGCCCCGAACGGGCGGTAGCGATACGTTCCCGCGCCATCCCCGTGCCGCCAAGGAGCGACCGCATGCGCGCCTCACCGTCCCCGGACCTCCGAGCCTAGCCGGCCGTGTTCCTGGGCCGCAGCCCGTGGGAGCTCCTGGGCCAGGGGGCGTCCGACCGCCGCCGGTCGCTCCCGGCGACCCAGCTCTTCCTGCTCTCCTTCGCCGGGCTCATCCTGTTCGGGGCGCTGGGCCTCCTCGTCCTGCCCGGCCTGTACACGGGCCCCCGGCTCGGCGTCGTGGACGCCCTGTTCACCTCGACGAGCGCGGTGTGCGTCACCGGGCTCATCGTGGTCGACACGGCGAAGTACTTCACCCCGCTCGGACAGGCGTGGATCGCGCTCCTCATCCAGCTCGGCGGCCTGGGCATCCTCACCTTCACGACGCTGGTGATCTCGCTTCTGGGGCGGCGCGCCAGCCTCGGGGCCGAGGAGGCGGCCGGGGGCCACGCCTCGGCCTTCCGCCACCTGGATCCGCGCACGCTGGTCCACGCCGTCGTGGTCTCGACCCTCGTCCTGGAGGGCGCCGGCGCCGCTATCCTGTGGGTGGACTGGGCCGGGCGGATGGGCTGGATCCACGCCCTGTGGCCGGCCGTGTTCCACGCCATTTCGGCCTTCTGCAACGCCGGCTTCTCGGTGTTCTCCGATTCCCTGGTCGGGCTGCGCACGTCACCCGTGACCCTGCTGACCGTGTCCAGCCTCATCATCCTGGGCGGGATCGGCTTCGTGGTGATGACGGACGTGTACGCGCTCCACCCGCGAGGGAAGACGGACCGCCTCTCCACCCACACCCGGCTCGCCCTGCTCACGACCGCCGTGCTCATGGCCGGGTCCACGATCCTCTTCCTCGTGTTCGAATCGGGTCACGCGCTCCGGGGGCTGGGGTGGACGGACAAGCTCACCAACGCCTGGTTCATGGCGGCCACCCCCAGGACGGCCGGCTTCAACACGGTGAACTACGACACGGTCTCGAACCCCTCCCTGTTCCTCACGATCGTGCTCATGATCATCGGGGGCTCGCCCGGGTCGACCGCCGGCGGCCTCAAGACCACCACCGTCGCCCTCCTCCTCCTGGTGCTGTGGTCCCGCCTCAAGGGGCGCGACCACGTCTCCTTCATGGGCCGCACGATTCCCGACGAGACGCTGCAGCGAGCCACCGGTCTCACGATCGGCGGGCTTTCCATCCTGGCGGTGGCGGTCTTCCTCCTGTCGATGACCGAGCTGCCCGTGCAGGGGCCCGCCGAGCGGGCCGGCTTCCTGCGGCTCGCGTTCGAGGCGCACAGCGCCTTCGGCACGGTGGGCCTGTCGATGGGCGTCACCTCGGAACTAACGAAGATGGGAAGGCTCATCATCATAGCACTGATGTATTTGGGACGTGTCGGTCCGCTGGCCGTGGCCTCGGCCATGGCGCTGGCCGGCGGCCGGGGCGGGCCGCGCTACCGCTACGCCCGCGAGGACGTGGTGATCGGATGATCGGACAGGGCACGGCGATCCGGTCGAACTGGAGCCCGCGGGACCCGTCGCGGTCCACCGAGGAGGACGCATGCCGGCGATGAAGCGGTTCCTGGTGATCGGCCTGGGGCACTTCGGCTCGTGGGTGGCGCGGGCGCTCCACGCCCAGGGCCACGAGGTCATCGCGGTCGAGGAGCAGGGCGAGCTGGTCGATCGACACGCCTCCATGGTGAGCCGGGGCGTGGTCGGGGACGCCACCGACCGCGAGCTCCTGCGGGAGATCGGAGCGGGCACGGTGGACGCCGCCGTGATCAGCACCGGCGAGGACCTGGCCACCTCGATCCTGGCCACCCTCGCGCTCCGCGACATGGGGGTCACCGACATCTTCGTGAAGGTGACCAGCCCGGAGGCGGCCCGCGCCCTGGAGGCGTTCCAGGTGCGGGAGACGATCTTCCCGGAGCGCGAGGTGGCCTACCGGCTGGCCCACCGCATCGCTTCGCAGACGGTGCTCGACTACCTGCCGCTCTCGGAGGGCTACTCGATCCAGGAGATCGCGATTCCCGACCGGTGGCTGGGGAAGACGCTCCGGGAGCTCGCTCTCCCCCAGCGCTACGGGATCCAGGTGGTGGCCGTGTACGACGTCCTCACCGACACCATGCAGGTGGTGCCCGACGCCGAGAAGCCGCTCAAGGAATCGGACGTGGCGATCGTCGCCGGCCGGGACGAGCGGGTGGCCGAGGTGCTGGGCGAGAGCCCCGGCTGAGCGGCGGAGCGCCTACTCCGTCCCGAACAGACGATCCCCGGCGTCCCCCAGGCCCGGGAGGATGTAGCCGTGCTCGTTCAGCTCCCGGTCCAGCGCCGCCGCGTACACCGGGACGTCCGGGTGTTCCTCCTCCAGCCGCGCCGCGCCCTCCGGCGCGGCGACCACGCAGGCGAACCGGATCCCTCCGGCGCCCGAGCGCTTCAGGAACCCGATGGCGGCGCTGGCGGAGCCGCCCGTGGCCAGCATGGGATCCACGACGATGAACTCCCGCTCACCGGGATCGGGAGGGATCTTGAAGTAGTAGTCCACCGGCTCCAGCGACTCGTGCTCCCTCTGGATCCCGATGTGGCCCACGCGCATGGTCGGAAGGACGTGCAGGAAGCCCTCGGTCATCCCGAGGCCGGCCCGCAGGATCGGGACGAGCACCAGCCGGTCTCCGTCCACCTCCTCACCCGTCGTGCGCTCCAGCGGCGTCCTGACCTCACGCCGCCGCGTGGGCAGGTCCGCCGTCACCTCGTAGGCCAGGAGCAGGGTGACCTCGTCCAGGAGCTCCTTGAACCGCTTCTTGGGCGTGGACACGTCGCGAAGCAGCGTGACCTTGTGACGCACCAGCGGGTGCTCGACCAGCCGGAAGCCTCGAAGGTGCCCGCTCATGCTGCCATCACCCGCACGCGCGGCTCGCCGGCCTCGAACCGGCCGATGACCGAGGCCTCGTACCCGCGCGCCACGAGCGCCGCGGCGACGGCCTCGCCCTGGTCGGCGGGCACCGCGACCAGCAGACCTCCCGAGGTCTGCGCGTCGCACAGCAGCACCCGCAGCGCCTCGGCGACGCCCTCCTCCCACGTGGTGGCGCGCTCGGCCGCGGCCCGGTTGCGCTCCGTGCCACCCGGGATGAAGCCCTCCCCCGCCAGCTCCAGGGCCCCGGGGAGGAGCCGTGGCGCTCCGGCCGCGACGGTGGCGCCCAGCCCTCCCGCTCGGCACATCTCGAGGAGGTGGCCGAGCAGGCCGTAGCCGGTCACGTCCGTGGCGGCATGCACCTCGAAGCTCTCCAGCGTCTCCATCGCATCCCGGTTCAAGCGCCGCATGGAGGCCACCGCCGCCTCCACCACCGGCGCGGATGCCTCGCCCTTCTTGAGTGCCGTGCTCACGACGCCGGTCCCCAGGGCCTTGCCGAGCACGATGGCGTCGCCGGGCCGCGCCCCGCCCTTCCTCCACACGGCATCGGGGTGGACTTCCCCGAGCGCGACGAGGCCGAACTTGGGCTCCGGGTCGTCGATCGAGTGCCCGCCGCCCACCGGGATGCCCGCCTCGGAGCATACCTCGGCCGCGCCCACCAGGATGGCGGCCACGACCTCCTCGGGTAGCTCTGCGGCGGGGATCGCGAGGATGTTGAGCGCGAACAGGGGCCTCGCGTGCATGGCATAGAGATCGCTGAGCGCGTTGGCGGCCGCGATGGCGCCGAAGTCTGCCGGATCGTCGACCACAGGCGTGAAGAAGTCCAGGCTCGCCACCACGGCGCGGTCCGAATCCAGAGCATACACGACCGCGTCGTCCGGCGCCTGGAGGCCCACGAGGAGACTCGAAACCGACCCGAGGGGCACGTGCTTAAGCAGGGTTTCCAGGTCCTCCGGACCCAGCTTGCACGCTCACCCGGCGCCGTGGGAATATTGGGTGAGCCGCACCCGGGCCGCGGCCGGTGTGTTCATGTGGGACCCTCGCGTGCGGGGCTCGAGTCTCGCCTGTCGGCCCGGCGGCCCTTCCGCCGTGACAGAGGACCCGGCGAAGGTAGGGGCGGCGCGGGCCTTGCGGCAACGAGCGACGCACCCCGGGAGTCCACCCGATTCGTGGGGCGATCATGCGATGGTTTCGCCGACCCGACCGCCGATCCGGGCCCGAGGGCCCGGACGCGCTGCGTGCGCGCATGGTGGATCGCCAGATCCGCGCGCGGGGCGTCCGGGACCGGCGCGTCCTCGAGGCCATGACCCGCATCCCCCGGCACCTGTTCCTCCCGGCCGGGCGCCGCTCGGACGCCTACGCGGACGCCGCCCTTCCCATCGGGCGAGGCCAGACCATCTCCCAGCCCTATATCGTGGCCTTCATGACCGAGGCCCTCGAGCCCGCGGACGGGCTTCGCGCCCTCGAGGTCGGCACGGGCTCGGGCTACCAGGTGGCGGTCCTTGCGGACTGCGGCATGGAGGTGTGGAGCATGGAGCGCCTGCCGGAGCTCCAGCGGAGCGCCGCCGAGGCCCTCCGCGGCGCCGGCATCGGCGACCGGGTCCACCTGCGACTCGGGGATGGCTCGAAGGGCTGGCCGGAGGAGGCCCCCTTCGACCGCATCCTGGTCACGGCGGCCGCGCCCGCCGTGCCGCGCGCCCTTCTCGACCAGCTCGCCTCCCCGGGGATCCTGGTGGCGCCCGTCGGCGGCCCCGCGCTGCAGCGGATCCTCCGCGTGCGCCGGGACGCGCAGGGACGTCTGAGCGAGCAGCCGCTGGAGGGCGCGCGTTTCGTTCCCCTGGTGGTGGACGAGGAAGGGGCCGGCTGAGGGCCGCGCGAGGAGTTCGCCTCGGCCGTCCCGGGGGTCAGCGCTTGAGGCGTTGTCCCCCGTCCTCGGTCCGGAACACGTACGCGGCCAGCGCCCCCGGCCGGATCTCACCGCTCCGGCTGCGGACGTCCAGGTCCGTGACCGAGCCCGCGCCGGCCCCGGGTCCCTCCACCTCCTCCTCGAGGAATGCCCTGCACCGCTCCGACCAGTCTTTCCAAGACCGCTCGCGCAGGTCCACCCAGCCGCGCGCCGCCAGCCGGTCCACGTCCACGGACTCATCCGGGCCCGGGGACACCTCCACGTCGGGGCCTCGCAGCAGCCTGGCCCCATCGGGGAGGAGGACCGGGATGCCGACGGACAGCATGTCGGAGCGGAGCGTGGCGTCCTCCTCCACGAGCTCGGCGCTGCTCCTGGCCATGTCCTCCGGGTCCATGGCCGCCGCCGCCTCGAGGTCGGGCAGGAGCCGCTGGAGGAGCGAGGCCTCGAACAGCAGCTTGCTGAGCCGCGGCGGCCCCAGCATCTCGAACGCGATCGAACGCACTCCATGCTCCGCCTCGAGCTCCTCCATGCGCCGGAGCGCCGCCTCCCGCATCACACCACCCCGGTAGGTCGGGCCCGAGCAGGCACCGTCCAGCGCGCCGACGATGTCGCGGCCCGTCGGCCGGCCCTCGATCTCGGCCACAACGGTGGCCGCGATCTCCTCGGGAGTGATCACCTCCATCATCCGCAGGGTGGAGATCGCCTCGAATTCGCCCAGGCTGAAACGGCCGTTCTCGCCGGCGTCCAGGTAGACGGACTCGAGCACGCCCTCCGCGGGTCGATACGTGTCTCCGGCTCCGTCCCGGGTGAACGCCGAGGCGAGGGAGATCGGCCCGGTGGCGTCGAAGCGCTGGATCGGCCGGTTGCCGCGCAGCACCGGACCGTAGCCGATCTCCTTCCAGGCGATGGCCGCCGTCGGCTTGATCTCCTTGACGGCGGGCGCGCCATTGGTTCGGGCCATGAGGAAGAGGAGGAGCGAATGGGCCCCCGCCAGGCTCGACTTGGCCAGGAGGGTGGCCGACGGCCGCTGCTCGGAGTGGGTGAAGGGGATGTCGAGGCCCATGCCCCCCGTGCCGGACGTGCCGATCTTCAGATACACGCGGGTGCCGGCCCGCCCGATCCCCTCCAGGAGCAGCTGGATGTGGCGGATGAGCTGTGGCAGGTAGAGCGTGCACAGGTGAGCCTCCACCTCGGCCCTGTCCACGCCCCCGTCCGAGTCCGCCAGCCGGCGGAGACGGCGGGCCGAGCCGAACACGTCCTGGTAGGCGATGGCCGTCGCCGTGTTGATGCAGTCCACCAGGATGTCCGGTCGATGGCGCTCCAGGAGGGCGACCAGGGCGGAGCGTCCCACGGCGTCCGAATCGAGCGGCCCGAACAGGTCGTCCAGCAGCCGGCCCCTGCCCTCCTCGTCCCCCAGGAGCTCGCGGCGGGAGCGCTCCCGGTCGGCCTCCCGGAGAAAGATGTCGCCCCACTCCGGCACCAGCTCCACGCCCCCCGCGCCCGGATGTGCGGCCAGGGCCCCGACCGCCTCCCGGGCCTCGTCCTCTCGCAGTCCGGCCACCACGACCCGCGAGGGGTCGCGCGCCAGCACCTGCCGGGCGATCGCCGATCCGACCAGCCCCGTGCCCCCGAGAAGAAGGACCGTCTTTCCCCCGAGCTCCATCTATCCTCCGTGCGTACGAACTCTGTTCTGCAGGGCCTCCCGCTCCGCCGGGCGCAGCTCGCGCCACGCCCCGGGCGGGAGGTCGGCCATCTCCACCGGGCCGAACGCCACCCTCTTCAGGTAGCGGATCCGGGCGTCGAGCGCATCCAGCATGCGCCGGATCTCACGGTTCCGTCCCTCGTGCAACGTCACCAGGAGGACCGGGCCCGGGCCCGCATCCGACAGGAGGCTCGCCGCATCGGCGGCCGCGAGACCATCCTCGAGCCCCACGCCCTCGAGCAGCCGCCGGGCCAGGCCCGGCGGGGCGGGCGCCACCAGCCCGACCTCGTAGCGCTTCTCCACCTCCGCCGAGGGATGCAGGAGCCGGTGCGCCAGGTCTCCCTCGTTCGTGAGGAGCAGGAGTCCCTCGCTCATGTAGTCCAGCCGCCCGACGTGGAACAGCTCGCCGAGCTCGGCGGGGAGGCCGTCGTACACGGTGGGACGACCCTGCGGATCGGAGCGGGTGCACAGCGTCCCGGGCCGCTTGTGTAGGGCGATCCACCGCGCCGGGGACCACTCGACCCGCCGGCCGTCCACGGTCACGTCGCTGCTCGCCGGGTCGACGCGCGAGCCCATCTCCGTGACCACTTCGCCGTCCACCCGGACCCGTCCCTGCCGGATGAGATCCTCGCTGGCTCGCCGCGACGCCACCCCGGCGCGCGCCAGGTACTTCTGGAGTCGCATCGAGCCCGCCGTCACGGCGGCGGGCCCCCGGTCGCGGCTGGCTCTTCCTCCGGGCCCTCCTCGTCGGTCGGGTTCGCCTGCGCCGCCTGCGCCGCCGCGGCGAACAGTCCGGGCTGGTCTCCCGCCGTTCCCTCCTCGCCTCCGCCCAGCGTCACGCTCAGGGCCTCGGGCTCGGGCAGGTCGTCGAGACCCTGGAAGCCGAAGTGGTCCAGGAAGCGCTGCGTGGTGCCGTACAGGAGGGGCCGCCCCAGCCCTTCGCCCCGACCCACGACCTCGACCAGCTCCCACTCCTGCAGTGTCCTGAGGACGGAGCTGGACCCGACCCCGCGGACCTCCTCGATCTCGACGCGCCCGATCGGCTGCCGGTAGGCGATGATGGCCAGGGTCTCGAGGGCCGCCTCGGAGAGGACCGGCGAGCGCGGCACGGAGTCGAAGCGCTCCAGATAGGGCGCGTACTCCGGCCGCGTGAGGATCTGGAATCCATCGCCGAGGCGGAAGACCTGGAAGGCACGATTCGACGCGTCGTACGCCTCCCTCAGGGCCTCGAGCGCCTCGCGGACCCGGTCCGGCGTGAGCGCCTCGTCCGCCCGCGCCAGCTCGTCGGGCGTGAGCGGCGTCTGGCTGGCGAACAGCGTCGCCTCGACGATCTGCTCCGGGCTCACGGGGCCGACCTTCGCGCGCTCACGATGCCGCCCCGCCCGAGGCCGCCTCCGCGACCTCGTCCTCCGGCTCGTCGGCCTCCTCGGCGAGCCGGGGTCGCGGGAAGATCCAGATCGAGCCGAACGGCACCGACTGCTCGATGCGCACGAGCTGCTGGCGCGCCATCTCGAGGCAGGCCAGGAGGGCGGCCACGGCGTGCGGCCGCGTGCCCCACGGCTTGACCAGTCGCTCGAAGGCCAGCCGCTGAACCGTCCTCAGCAGCCGGCCCAGCAGGGACATCTTCTCGTCGACGGTCACCACGCGCACGGGCGCCCGGTGCGTGGGCTCGGGGCCGGCTTCGGGCATGGTGCGCACGGCGTCCAGAAAGTCGTCCCGGCTCGTCTCCAGCTCGGGCAGGAGGATCCCCGGCGTCGGCCGCGGCTGCGAGTAGCCGCGCTCGAAGTGCCGGCTCCGATCCGCCTCGGCCGCTCCCAGGACGTGGGCCACCTCCAGGAAGTGCTCGTACTCGAGCAGTCGCCGGACCAGGTCGGCGCGCGGGTCCTCGTCCCAGTCCGGGACCACGTTTCGGGGCAGGAGGAGCTGCGCCTTGATGCGCACCAGGGTCGAGGCCATCTCGAGGAACTCCCCCGCCCGGTCGAGCTCCAGCCGCTCGAGACCGACCCCGAGCGCGGCCTGGAACTGGGCCGTGATCGTGGCGATGGGGATGTCGAAGATGTCGATGTCCTGGGAGCGGATCAGGTGGAGGAGGAGGTCCAGGGGTCCGCGGAAGCGCTCCAGCTCGACGAAGAACGGCTCCGGCCCCAGGTAGGACGCCGGTCCGGAGGCGAGGGCCCGCGCCATCTCAGCTCAGCGCGTAGGCGAGCGCCATGGCCGCCCGGTCCAGGACGGTGACCGGCGAGAGGATCACGCCGAGGACCCCCGGAAAGAAAAACACGATCGCCAGCAGGACGATGCTGTACCGGCTCAGCGCCCGGTAGCGCGCACCGAGGGCCGGCGGGAGGAAGTGGTAGAGCACGTGGGAACCGTCCAGCGGCGGCACCGGAATCAGGTTGAACACAGCCAGGATCAGGTTGATGAAGATCCCGTACCGGGCCATCACCTGCAGGACCGACGCCGACCGCGCCAGGCCACCCCCGGTCCATCCGATCAGATGACTCAGAAGGGCGAACACCAGCACCCAAGCGATCACCTGGGCGAAGTTGATCGCGATCCCGGCCAGAGAGACGAGGATGTCCCCTTTCCGGTAGTTCTTGAAGTTGCGGCTGTTGATGGGCACCGGCTTGGCCCAGCCGAACAAGAACGAACCGGGAAGCAGCCACAGGACGATCGGCACGACGATGCTGCCGATGGGATCGATGTGAGGAAGCGGATTCAGCGTGAGGCGCCCGAGCATGGCGGGCGTGGGGTCTCCCTGCCACACAGCCGCCCGCGCGTGTGCCCACTCGTGCAGCACCACCGCGAGGAGCAGCACGGGCAAGACCAGGACCAGCGTGCTGATGGAGTTCATCCCGTTCCCGTCCCCACACCCGGCGGACGCGCGCTCTTCCCGCTACACCTTGATCGCGCGCGATTCCGCATCTATGTTGAAAGACTCGATTCGTGACCCTGAGAACACCGGAGTCGACGCACCGTGCCGAACATCAAGAGCGCCAAGAAGCGTCTCCGCCAGTCGGAGAGCCGCCGCGTCCGCAACAAGTCCGTGCGGTCACGCATCCGCACCCGGATCCGCGCCCTCCTGGCCACCACCTCGGCCGAAGAGGCGCAGGCCATGCTTCCGGACCTGTACGCGCTCATCGACCGCGCGGCCGGACGCGGCGTCCTGCACGCGAACACGGCCGCCCGTCAGAAGTCGCGACTGGCCCGCCACGTGGAGTCGCTCTCCGACTGACGCCGACCGGCGCGGCTCCTCAAGCCGCGCCGTCCCCCCCCTCCCGCTCCACGGTTCCGTCGTCCTCGTCTTCATCCTCGCCCTCGTCGAGCACGAGCGAGAGGGTGTCGAGTGAATCGGCGTCGTCCAGAGACAGCGACTCGAGGAAGTCCAGCTCGTCCTCGTACCCCGACTCTCCGCTGTCCTCGTCGCCGGCGGCCTCCCCGTCCGCCGCCGGGACGGCGTCGGGCTCCGGCGGCGCCTCCGGGCGCTCCTTGAGGAACGACAGCACGTCGTCGTCCTCCTCCGCCTCCTCTTCACCGACCTCCTCCGGGCCGGAGGCCGCCGCATCGGACAGCGCGGAGGCCGCCGCCCCTCCACCCAGCGCCGGCTCGGGCATCGTGCCCGACAGCCAGCCGGGCCTCGTCTCGAGGCCGGAGACCTCCGCGGCTTCCTCCTCCACGGTGGCTTCGTCCTCCACGACTTCCTCGGTCTCCGTCGCCTCGGCCGCCCTGGCCCCGGACTCGCCGGCG
This sequence comes from Candidatus Humimonas hydrogenitrophica, assembly GCA_947581615.1. Classification (GTDB taxonomy): domain Bacteria; phylum Gemmatimonadota; class Gemmatimonadetes; order Palauibacterales; family Palauibacteraceae; genus Humimonas; species Humimonas hydrogenitrophica. Next base: position 11,455 of record CANPVD010000019.1, on the reverse strand, counting down.
CCCGGTGCCGGGGCGTCGAGCTCGCCCAGGACTTCCTCCAGTCGATCCACGGCGGTGGCCTCCTCCTCCAGCCGGCCCTCGAGCTCCTCCAGGGCCCCCTCATGCTCGGCCCGGTGGGTCTCCCAGTCCTCGTCGGAGTACTCGCCCACCCGGTGGCGCAGCTCGGCCTCCTCCATCCGGGCGGCCCGCTCCTCGCGCTGTCCTTCGAGGTCCGCCATGCGCTCCCGGCGCTCCGACAGCGACGCCTCTAGCCCCTCGCGGTGGCCCTTGAGCTCGTCCTCGACCTCGCCGAGGCGCTCCAGGTAGTCCTCGCGCACCCGTTCGTACACGGTCCGGCGCACACCGCCGACCTCGCCGTCGAGCCTGGTGAGCCACGCCCGGTAGGTGGAGCGCCGCTCGAGGAGCTCGGAGATCTCCTCGGGTATCGTGGCCGTCCCGGTCCCTTCCTGGTCCTCCATCGGATCCTCCGACACGCTCGCGCTGCTCCTCGGTGGCCGCTCAGGCGGCCTCGTCCGGCGCCCTCCGCCGGTATCGCTCCACGCCTCCCACCAGGGTCACGTGCACCCGCCCGGTGAGCTCCCGTCCCCGGAACGGCGTGTTCCTGCTCCGGGACAGGAACGCTTCGGGCTCGACCGTCCAGCGCTCCCCCGGGTCGAAGAGGACGATGTCCGCGGGGCTGCCGGGCCGCAACGTCCCGGCGTCGATCCCCATGATCCGCGCCGGCGAGCAGGACATCCGGTCCACCAGCCCGGCCAGGGACAGGTGGCCCGGCTCGACCAGCTCGCACATGGCCAGCCCGAGCGCCGTCTCCAATCCGACGATCCCGAACGGCGCATCGTCGAACTCCCGTTCCTTCTCCTCGTAGTGGTGCGGCGCGTGGTCGGTCGCGATCACGTCGATCACGCCGTCCACCAGGGCCCGCCGCACCGCCTCGCGGTCTTCCTCGGTGCGCAGGGGCGGATTCATCTTCGCCTCGGTCCTGTACCCCCGCACGGCCGTCTCGGTCAGCGCCAGGTGGTGCGGGGTCACCTCGGAGGTGACCCGCAGGCCGCGCTCGCGGGCCAGGCGGAGCTGCTCGACGGTCTGCCGGGCGGACACGTGGCACACATGCAGGTGGCCGCCCGTGAGCTCGGCGAGCTGGATGTCCCTGGCCACCATGGCCGCCTCGGCGGCGTTCGGCTGGCCGCGCAGGCCGAGGGCCGTCGACACCTTGCCCTCGTTCATCACCCCGAACCCGGCCAGCTCCCGCACCTCGGAGTGCTGCAGGACGGGAATTCCGAACGTCTGCGTGTACTCGAGCAGCCGGCGCAGGAGGCCGGCGTTCCAGATCGGATGGCCGTCGTCCGATACCGCCACCGCCCCGGCGGCCACCATCTCCCCCACCTCGGTCATGCGCTCGCCGGAGAGTCCCACCGAGGCCGCTCCGATCGGCATGACCCGCGCCCCGCCGGCACGCTCGCCTTCGGCGCGCACGAAGCCCACCGCGGCCGGGTCGTCGATGGGCGGGTCCGTGTTGGGCATGGTCCACACGGTGGTGAAGCCGCCCGCGGCCGCCGCCCGGGCGCCGGTCGCGATCGTCTCCTTGTGCTCGCCGCCCGGCTCCCGGAAGTGGACATGCAGGTCGACGAGACCCGGCGCCACGACCAGGCCCGACGCGTCCTGCATCTCGCATCCGTCCGGGCCCTGGAGCGTCCCGCCCGCCGCCTCGATGCGGCCGTCCACCACCAGGAGGTCCCCGATCCCATCCACGTCCCGGGACGGATCGAGCAACCTCCCTCCCTTGAGCAGGACGGGCCGCCCGCCCGGGCCGCCGGCCGGCCGCGGCGCGGCGCTCACGTCTCCCCCTGCTTGGCCGCTTCGGCCGCGTCGGGCCTGCCCCCCGCCAGGAGGTAGAGGACCGCCATGCGCACCGCCACGCCGTTGGTGACCTGGGGCAGGATCACCGAACGCGGACCGTCGGCCACGTCCGAGTCGATCTCCACCCCGCGGTTCATGGGACCGGGGTGGAGCACCACGAGGGCCTCCTTGGCGCGCTCGAGGCGCTCGGCGCTCACCCCGAACACGCGGTTGTACTCGCGCACGGACGGGATGAAACCGGCCTTCATGCGCTCCAGCTGCAGCCGGAGCACGTAGAGGGCGTCGGACCACTCGATGGCCTCTTCGACTCGCCCGAACACGCTCACGCCCAGCTCCTCGATCCCCAGCGGGATGAGCGTCCTCGGACCGCACACCGCGACCTCCGCGCCCACCTTGAGGAGGCCCCAGATGTTGGAGCGGGCGACCCTGGAGTGCAGGATGTCGCCCACGATGCAGACCTTGAGGCCGTCGAGCTCGCCGAACCGATCGCGCAGGGTGAGGAGATCGAGGAGCGCCTGCGTGGGATGCTCGTGCTGCCCATCCCCTCCGTTGATCACGTTGGAGGGGATGCGGTCGGCCAGGAAGCGGGCCGCCCCCGAGGAGCCGTGCCGCATCACGACCATGTCGATTCGCATGGCCTCCAGGGTGCGGGCCGTATCCACCAGCGTCTCCCCCTTCTGTACCGAGGAGCCGGTGGCGGAGATGTTCACCGTGTCGGCCGAGAGGCGCTTTTCGGCGAACTCGAAGGAGATGCGCGTCCGGGTGGAGGGCTCGAAGAACAGGTTGACGATCGTCTTGCCGCGCAGCACCGGGACCTTCTTGATGCGGCGCTCGCTGATCTCCTTGAAGGGCTCCGCCGTGTCGAGGATGGTGCGGATCTGGTCGCCGGTGAGACCCTCGAGGCCGACCAGGTCCTTGCCGAGCCCGGCCCCCGGCGGCGCCGCGTCCGTCACCCGGCCTCCGCCGTGTCGACCAGGCACACGCACAGATCGCCGTCCAGGTCGGGCACGCTGACCGCCACCTGGCGGCCGGGCGGGACCTCGAGGCGGCGGCCCACGTAGTCGGGCTGGATGGGGAGCTCGCGGCCGCCCCGGTCGACGAGGACGCACAGCTCGATGCGGCGGGGCCGCCCGAAGTCGGCCAGCTCGTCGAGGGCGGCGCGCACCGTGCGCCCCGTGTACAGCACGTCGTCGACGAGGACGACCCTGCGGCCGGTGATCTCGCCGGGGAGCTCGGTGGGGCCGATGACCGGACGGGGACCAACCTGCTCGAAGTCATCCCGGTACAGGGTGATGTCCAGGGATCCCGTGTCCACGGGCGCGAAGCCGGCCCGCTCCAGGTGGTCGGCGATGCGGTCGGCGAGCTCCACGCCCCGGCGACGGATCCCCACCACCATGAGGTCGGCCGGGTCCTCGGTGCGGTCGGCAATGAGGCCGGCCAGCTCGCGGAGGGTGGCCTCCACGGCGTCTCGGTCCATCACCTTCTCGCGGCCGCCCGTCGTCCCGGGCATGACCCTCCGTGCTCGCGGCGTGGGTACGCCCGCGCCCGCCTGGGGCGGGAGCGGGATTCGAGGCGCCGACCGCTGCCGGCCGGCGGCTCCGGCGTCGGCCGGAGTATACGGACCCGGACACCGCCGATCAACGGGGGACGGCGCGGCCTTTACAGGCCCTCTGCCCCTCTCTACGTTGCGCCGGCCGCGTTGCCGCCGCGACTCACAGGGAGGTGCCTCTGCTCGCCAAGCTGCTTCGACGCAAGCCGATCCCCGCACGGGCGGAAGACGCCCTCGACACGACCCTCAAGCGCACGCTGGGCAAGTGGCAGCTGACCGCGCTGGGCGTGGGCGCCATCATCGGCGCCGGCATCTTCTCGGCCGCCGGCACCGCCATCGCCGGAGGATCCGAGCACGTGGGTGCCGGTCCGGCCCTGGTCGTCTCCTACATCGGCGTGGCCATCGCCTGCGGGTTCGCGGCGCTGTGCTATGCCGAGTTCGCGGCCATGATCCCCGAGTCGGGGAGCGCATACACCTACGCGTACTCGACCCTGGGCGAGATCGTGGCCTGGATCATCGGCTGGGACCTCATCATCGAGTACGCGGTCGGCAACATCGCCGTGGCGGTGAGCTGGTCGGGCTACTTCCAGCAGCTCCTGCGGGGCTTCGGCATGGCGCTGCCCGAGTGGATGGCCACCGACCCGATCACGGCCACCAAGGCGGTCCACACCGTGGCCCAGGCGACGCAGGCGGGCGGCGGCGCCTCGGTGCCGCCCTACGTGGTGCGGGCGGCCCAGGCCCTCTCGGAGGCGCCCCACCTGTTCGGCATCCCGATCGTGGTCAACATCCCCGCGGTCGTGATCGTGGCGCTCATCACCTGGATCCTGGTCATCGGCATCCGGGAGAGCTCCTGGTTCAACGTGGTCATGGTGGTGATCAAGCTCGCGATCCTCGGCTTCTTCGTCGTGGCGGGGCTCCGCTACGTGCGCCCCGACAACTGGACGCCGTTCGCGCCCAACGGGCTCAAGGGGATCTGGACGGGCGCCGCGCTCATCTTCTTCGCCTACATCGGCTTCGACGCCGTGTCGACCGCCGCGGAGGAGACGAAGCACCCGCAGACGGACATGCCGTTCGCGATGATCGCCTCGCTCATCATCACCTCGGTCCTCTACATCGCCGTGACGCTGGTCCTCACCGGACTCGTGCCCTGGAACCACCTGGGGACGGCCGAGCCGCTGGCCACCGCGTTCAGCGAGCGGGGTCTGAACATGGCGGCCGGCATCATCGCGGTCGGAGCGCTCGCGGCCACCACCTCCGTGCTGCTGGTGTTCCAGCTCGGCCAGCCGCGCATCCTCTTCTCCATGGCCCGGGACGGCCTCCTGCCGCCGGTGGTGGCGAAGGTGCACAAGAAGCACCGCACGCCGCACGTGGCCACGATCATGACCGGAATCTTCGTGGCGTTCTTCGCGGCCTTCATGCCGATCGCCGAGATCATCGAGCTCACCAACATCGGCACCCTGTTCGCTTTCGTGCTGGTGGCGATCGGGATCATCGTGCTCCGCCGGCTGGAGCCCGACCGAGAGCGACCTTTCAAGACGCCCCTCGTCCCGTTCGTGCCCCTGATCGCGATCCTCTCCTGCCTGGGCCTCATGCTGGGCCTGCCGGTCCTCACCTGGATCCGATTCGGGATCTGGCTCCTGGTCGGGCTGGCGTTCTACTGGTTCTACGGGCGCCGGCACAGCGTGCTGCGGCGGAAGGACCGGGAGGCGGCCGCGGCTCCGGGCGGCGGCGAGTAGGCGAAGGCGTGCCCTCGCGGAGCGCGGGGGCATGCGGCTGACGCGAGAGATACGCCCTTGATGGGCTCGCCCGACTACGACCTCGACGCGGTGAGGCGGCGGATCCCCCTCCTCCGCCCCCTCGTCCTCATGAACGCGTGCTCGCACGCCCCCCAGTCCGAGCCCACCCGCGCGGCGGCCGACGCCTACCTGGCCTCCTGGGACCGGGACGGGATGGACTGGGACCTGTGGATGGAGGAGGTGGAGCGGGCCCGGTCCGCCTTCGCCCGGCTGATCGGCGCCGAGCCCGCGGATGTGGCGGTCGCCACCTCCGTCTCCCAGGCCACGGCCAGCGTGGCCAGCGGCCTGGACTACTCCGGCGAGCGCCGCCGCGTGCTGGTGAGCGGCGCGGAGTTCCCGACCGTGGCGCACGTGTGGATGGCCCAGGAGCGCTTCGGGGCCGAGGTGACCCGCGTGCCGGTTCGGGACGGGGTCACGTTCCCGGAGGACTACGAGGCCGCGCTCGACGAGCGCACCCTGGTCGTGTCGGCCTGCCACGGCTACTACCAGAACGGCTTCAAGCAGGACATCCCGGTCATCGCGGAGCTGGCCCACGCCCGCGGCGCCCTGCTCTACGTCGACGCCTACCAGACCCTGGGCACCGCCCGGTTCGACGCCCCGGCGAGCGGGGCCGACTTCGTGGCCTCCGGCTGCCTCAAGTACCTGATGGGGATTCCCGGCATCGCGTTCGTGTGGGTGCGGCCCGGGCTGGCGGAGCGGCTGCGGCCCGCGCTCACCGGATGGTTCGGGCGCAGGGAGCCGTTCGCGTTCGACGCGGAGCGGCTGGATTGGGCCGAGGGGGCGCGGCGGCTCGACCTCGGCACGCCGCCCGTGCTGGAGGCGTACATCGCCCGCGCCGGGATGGAGTGGCTCATGGACGTCGGCCTCGAGGCGATCGGCGCCTGGACCCGGACGCTGGGAGCCCGGCTGGTCGAGGGCGGCCGGGCGCGTGGACTCGAGCTCCTCGGCACGGACGACCCGGACCGGAAGGCGCCCTCCACCGCGTTCGCGTGCGAGGACGGCCACGCGGTCGAGGTCGCGCTCCGGGAGCGAGGGGTGCTGGCCTCGGCCCGGGGTCCGGCCATCCGACTGGCACCCCACTTCTACAGCTCCCTCGAGGACGTGGAGCGCGCCCTCGACGCCCTGGCGGAGGTGAGGGAGGGCGGAGGGGCTTGAGCGCGGAGGAGCCGGAGCGGAGCGGAGCGGCGTCCGCCGGCCCGACGGCCCGCGAGACCTTCGCGTCCCGGCTCGGGATGCTGGCCACCATGATCGGGGTGGCCGTGGGGCTCGGGAACGTGTGGCGCTTCCCGTACATGGTCGGGCGCCACGGCGGGGCGGCGTTTGTGCTCCTCTATCTGGTGCTGGCCGCGGCCGTGGGCGTGCCGGGCGTGATGGCCGAGTGGTCGCTGGGCCGGGCCACCCGCCGCGGACCCCTGGGGGCGTTCGAGAGGGCGGGGCTGCCGGGCGGCCGTCCGGTGGGGTGGCTCCTGTTCTTCGTCGTCCTCACGGCGCTCGGCTACTACACCAACGCGATCGGGTGGGTGGCCTACTATGCCCTTGGGCAGCTCCTCGTCCCCCTGGGCCGCCCTGTGGACGCCTCCGCCATTCTCCCGCCTCCTTCCGGCTTCTCCGGCCGCGCCTTCGCGCTCCAGGTGCTCTTCACCGCCCTGCTGCTCCTGGCCCAGGGCGCCGTCATTCGCAGGGGGCTCCGGTCCGGGATCGAGAAGGCGAGCCGGGTGCTGACACCCCTCGTGTTCGTCTCCCTCCTCGTCCTCCTGGTGCGCTCCCTCACGCTGCCGGGCGCCGGCGCCGGCCTGCGCTGGTACCTGGCCTTCCACCCCTCCGATGTGACGCCGTCGGTGGTGGTGGCGGCGCTGGGGCAGGTCGTGTTCTCGCTGGCCCTGGGCGGCACGATGATGGTCGTGTACGGCTCCTACCTGGGCGAGGGGGAGGAGCTCAAGGCGGACGCCGCCCTCACGGTGCTGGGCGACACGGCGGCCGGCTTCCTGGCCGGCCTCGCCATCTTCCCCGCCGTGTTCGCGCTCGGCCTCGAGCCCGGCAGCGGCCCCGGCCTCCTGTTCGACACCCTGCCCCGCGTGTTCGCGGGGATCCCGGCCGGCTGGATCTTCGGCGTCCTGTTCTTCGGCGGGCTCCTCGGGGCGGCCTTCCTGTCGGGGATCGCCGCGTTCGAGGTGCTGGCCGCCGGCCTCGGCGACGCGCTCGGCATGCCGCGGAGGCGCGCGGTGCCGCTGGTGCTCGGCGCCTGCATGCTCCTCGCCCTGCCGCCCATGGTGAACCTGAAGGTGTTCGTCCCCTGGGACCTCACCTTCGGCTCGGGAGGCCAGACGGTGGGCGCGCTGCTCGCGGCGCTGACCGTGGGCTGGGTCATGCGGCGCGGCGTCCTGCTCGAGCAGATCGGCGGCGAGGAGCCGGGCCGGCTGGACCGCTTCCTGGTCGCGTGGCTGCGCTGGGTGTTGCCCGCGGCCATCCTGGCGGCCGGGGCGTGGTGGGTGGCGTCGGACGTGCTGGGGGCGACGGGGGGGTAGACCGGGTAGAGGAGATGGACCCGTTGTCCGCCGATGAGCGTTCAGCCCTCGCCCATGCGCTCGTAGAGGTCCAGGACTCCGAGCCATGAGACAGTTTGTTCGGGAGGCATCGGCGGGAGGACGGTCATCGCTCGACCGCCTCGTGGTCCTCGGCCACTTCGCGCACGAGCTCGGCGGCCCTGAGCTCCTCGCGGGGCCCCCAATGTTCTGCGAGGTCCGCCGCGAGCAGCAGCTTCGATTCGGGGTAGGCCTTCTGCCCTTCCGGGAGCACGTGGAGGATGACGTTGGCGTCGCTGTCGGCGGGCATCAACAAGAACTCCTCCGACAGAGGCTTCACGTCGATGGCGGCAAGGTACCCTTCGACATCGGGTGAGGCGATGCCACTCACGGCCGCTCTGACGAGCGATTTCCAGCGAACGTCTTCCCGTAGCCGGGGGAGATCGGCGCTGGCCGCTTTTCGCAGCTCTCGCAAAGCGCGGTTGCGGAACAACGATCGTAGCGCGGAGGCGATTCGCCGGACATCGGCCTCCGCGTTCGGAGGCGCGGCCGCGAGTGCGAGGAGCTCCTCGAGACGATCCCTGGCCCGGGCTCGCGCAAACGGCTCCAACTCCACGAGCGCCTCGTCGTCACGCTCGGCTGCCGCGATGAGCGCCCAGGCCGACCGAGCCGACAGTGGCCGCCCCGGGGCACTGCGCTCGGCGACGTGAAGCAACGAAAGTTCGTCGACCACCCACTGGGCTCCGATGCGCTCGGCACGCAGCGAACCCTCCGCGATCCTCTGGTGGATGCGAGACACATGCACTCCGAGCCGGCTGGCGGCCTCCGCTACGCTCACGTTTCCCATATGCACAATTACATAAGATCTTTGATGTTTGTGCAATTCCGGGCCGCAGCCGGACACAGCCGCCCGCACGTCGGTGACGACCTCCGCGCAGGGATGATCCGCACCCGCCCCGCCCGTAGATGTAGCCCACCCGGTCGTACCGTGCCCACCGGTAGCGAAGCGCCTCGTGACAGGTGAGGCGGTCGGGCTCGGTCCAGCGCCACGCGATTTCCCGCCGGGCCAGGTTGTTGGCCTCCATGCCGCCGGCGAGCCGCCTCACGGCCCGTCCCCACCCCGGGAACGGGTCCGCGGAAGCGTCCCCTGTCGTGAACCCTCCATCGCAGGACAGATTCCCGACATGCCCGCTCCCGCTCGCCGGCGGGGTCCGCCTGCCCTCGCCCGCCGCCCCGCTCGTCCCGGCCGTGCGTGGCGGCGGCGTCCGCGACACCCGAAAGGAGCCGTTTCATGCCCCTGACGATCGCCGCCCTGCTCTCCCTCGCATCCCTGGTCCTGCCCGCGGGCGCCCCGGCTCCCACCCGGCCGCCGGGGCGCCCGCGGGCGGACTCCGTCGTCGTGTTCGTGGTGCGGCACGCCGAGAAGGTCGAGGACGGATCTCGAGATCCCGATCTCACCGCCGCCGGACGCGCCCGGGCGGCACGCCTGGCACGCATGCTGGGCGATGTCGGTCTCACCGGCGTGTACTCGACCGACTACCGCCGCACACGGGAGACGGCGGAGCCAACCGCGCGGGCGGCGGGCCTGCGTGTCCGGATCTACGATCCCGGGCCGACCGAGGCGCTGGCCGACCGGCTCCGGGGCCGGCCGGGCCGCTACCTGGTCGTCGGGCACAGCAACACGGTGCCGGACCTGGTCCGCGCCCTGGGCGGCGATCCCGACCCGGACATGGCCGAGGCCGGGTACGACCGGCTCTACGTCGTGCTCATCGGTCCGGGCGGCGTCACCACGCTCCGGCTCCGCTACGGGGCGCGCTCGGGGGGAGGCGCCATGGGAGCGCGGGCCGGGTCCGGCACGGGGCCGGGACACGAGGCCGAATCCGAGGGCGTGAAGACCGTGACCCGCTGCCGGTCGAGCGCGTCCTCGGTCCGGGCGACGATCCGCCCGACTCCGACGGCCACGTGCGCGGCTCCGGTGGGCAGGAGGAACGATCCGCTGTAGACGCCCTGTCCGGACCACCGATCCCACCGATCGAGATCGCCCGTTCTCCACCACGTGCGGACCAGGAGCTCGCCCCCGGGGCCCGCGACGAGCGACCGCACCACCGGCGCGCGCTTCGGGTACTCGATCCGTGCCGCGAACGCGGAGTCGCCGATGCCGGAGGCGAAGGCGCGCTTCATCCCGGCCGTCACGGGCGGCCGCTCCGCGGGTCCCGTGAGCCGCCGGACCGTATCGCCCGTGGTTCCGAAGCCGATCACGTCGTAGCCGGCGCCCCTCGCCACGTACACGAGGCCGGCGGAAACCGCCGCTACGGGTACCGGCGGGTAGGGCAGCGGCAGCTGGCGGGTCCGTCCCTCGGCCCGAACGACCTGAAAGCCCGGGATAGAGACATCGGCGAGCGTGTCCAGCTCGCCCGAGGTGGAGGCGACGACCAGTGCCCTCGGGAGCGCGGCGATCGGTCCCTCGCTGGGGATCGGGACGAAGGTCGTCGCCGCCAGGCGGCCCGTGTCCACCGGAGCGATCCAGACGGCCGATCCCCGTAGCGGGAGCGTCTCGAGGTTGCGTGTGCCCGCGGGCTCTCCCGTCCACGTCCACAGCGAGAGACGATCGTCACCGAAATCCCGCGTGGCCAGGAGATCTCCGAAACGCAAAAGACCCTTGGGATCCTCGAACTCTCCCGGCCCACCTGCCACACGGGCGTTCCGTCCGGACGGAAGCGGTAGAGCCGGGCGTTCCCCTCATCCAGCACGATGATGTCTCCGTTTCGCGCCAGAGCGATTCCCGAGATGCTGAAGAAGCCGGCGTCACGGACCGTCGTGCCGTCCCACGTCGCTTTCGGCGTGAAGACGGGACACCTCGATTCGCTCCGCGAAGGGCGGCCACAGGCGACCCCGGACGCGCATAAAGCGAGGAGCATCGAGCACGGTCCCCACCGGTCCAATCTCCGTACGACCATCGGCCGCCTCCGCGCTACCGCCTCTCCCGGAAGAAGGCCCGCAGGAGCTCCGCCGCCTCTTCGGCGAGGACGCCCTCGGTCACCTCGACCCGGTGGTTGAGCCGCGGGTCCTGGACCAGGTTCTCGAGCGAGCCGCACATGCCCGCCTTGGGATCACCGGCCGCGAACACGAGGCGCGGGAGACGGGCCAGCACGATCGCCCCGGCGCACATGGCGCACGGCTCCAGGGTCACGTACAGGGTGTGCTCCAGAAGGCGCCAGTCTCCGAGCGCGCGGGCGCCCGCCTGCAGCACGGACATCTCGGCGTGCGCGGTGGGGTCGGCCGCCTCCCGGGTTCGGTTGTGCGCCTCGGCCACCAGGCCCTCAGGGCCGACCAGCACGGCCCCGACGGGGACCTCCTCGCGCCCGGCCGCCAGCCGGGCCTGCGCCAGGGCGCGCTCCATCCAGCCCTCGTCGGTCACTCCGTCCGGGGGCTCGTCGCTCGGCTCCGTGGCCCTCACCCCGCCGCCGCCTCCGTGCGCAGGTAGTCGAGCGCCGCGTCGACCCGGGCCAGCGCCCGCTCCCGGCCCATGAGGGCGAGGGTGACGAAGATGCCGGGGCCGACGCCCACCCCCATGAGCGCCACGCGCAGCGGGTGGATGACCTTGCCGGCCCCCTCCCCCCGCGCCTCGGCCAGGCCGCGGACCGCCGCCTCGAGCGGCTCCGGCTCGAACGCGCCTTCCTCCATCCCGTCGAACAGCTCCCGCACCGCCTCCAGCCGCTCGGCCGCGGCGG
>CANPVD010000018.1 GCA_947581615.1 Candidatus Humimonas hydrogenitrophica | reverse complement strand
GCCCTGTCGTGCAGGGCTCCGTCGAATTTCCCAACGGCGAACGTCACGAGCTGAGATTCCTGCTGGATTTCGGCATGTCCGGCGGGGTCCGGCTGAGCACGCGTTTCGTCGACGAGCATCATCTCGATGAACAGTTGCCGACCACGGTACCGGAACACATGGAAACCGGGCTCGGAGGCGCCCTGCGCAGCCTCGAGACGAAGGCGACCGCCGTTGAACTGGGCGACGCGCGCTGGCGAAACCTGCCGATACGTCTCGCGCGCGAAACCGAAGGCGCCGATGCGGACCCGCCCTGGGACGCGCTGGTCGGCGTGGCTCTCCTGAAGACACGCCATATCATCTATGATCCGGCGGGCGATCGGTTCTGGGTGTTGCCGGCAGGTCAGTGACCGCAACAACGGAGGAACGAGGAGCGTCTCAACCGGAGGACATCGAGCCCGGGACGGATCCAGTGGCGGGATGCGGCAGGTTGATGGGGGCAAACCATACCCGGTCGGCTCGTGAGGGGTATCTGTCGGGCCGGCGACCCGTCCCGCTGCGTGAAGCTGCGCCGGGTCGGCGCAGGGTCGCCCCCGGATTGCCCATCCAGCCTCTCGGGAGCACATTCTCCCCATGGTTCAGTTCGATCGCGATCGTCTCGCGGAGCTCTGCCGAGAGTTTGACGTCGAGCGGCTGAGAGTCTTCGGCTCGGCGGCCAGGGGAGAAGAGCGCCCCGGCTCGGATGTGGATCTGATCGCGGACTTTCGCCAGAGCAAGGGATACGTCGAGCTCGTAGAGCTGGAGGATCGCCTCTCGGAGCTGTTCGGACGGCCCGTCGACCTGCTGACGGAGAACGGGATCAGCCCCTATTTGAGGGACGCGATCCTGGCGACCACGTCCGTCCTCTTCGATGAAAGGTGATCTCCCCTTCCTTCGACCTGGGCCGCTTCTCGAGGGGGCGATCGAGAGCCGGGCGTCGCAACGGGCGGATGAAATGGGCGCGGGGCGAGCAGCCCGTGTCCAGATCGCACAGCGCCCGTCACCGATGGCGACATCCCCCATGGGGTATGCCGCTGGCTGAATCGGCCCAGGATCCTGTGCATTCTGGGTCACAAGCGTACTCAAAGCCCCGTAGACTGTGGAGGTCGGGCCATGGTTCTGGTCCCCTCACCGCCTACGGATCAGGAGGCTGGGAGTGCTCATCCGGAGCGCTTCGCGACGAATCTTCCCGGGCGCATGAGCAGGAAGGACGTACGCGGCCGGTCCTGTCACATACGAAGCGAACGGCCTCCGCTCCGCCCTATGGCTTCACGAGCCCGTACATGCGCACGTACTCCACGTCGTTCCCGTCCCGCCAGACGCCCAGCACATAGTCTTCGCCCGCCTCCATGAGCCGGAAACGGGGCGGCATCCGGACGGTGGCGACCCGCTTCCCCTCGGCCGTATAGACCCGCCACACCTGGGGATCCCCGGGTAGCCGGAACGCCTCGATCCACAGACGACCGCCGCGTCCCGCCAGCATGTCCAGGTAGGCCGGGGTCCGGTCCGGATACTTCAACGCCTCGTAGCGGGACCTCACTGCCCGCCGCTTCGCCGCGTCCTCCGTCTCCCCGAGGACACGATCGACGTAGGTGTCCACCAGCTCGTCCGTGATCGGCCGCGTCTCGACCGAGTCGCGGAGCGTGCCCACCGTTTGTCCGTCCAGCGAGTAGAGCGCCACTTCGTAGGCGTCGCCCGTCGCCACGTAGATCAGGCTGTCCCCGACCGCGACCAGGGTCCGCTTGCCCAGGGGACGCGGGCCGGAGGAGCCGCCCCCGGGATGCCGGTAGAAGTACCGCTCGCGGCCCTGGAAATCCCCCAGCTTGTGCAGGCTGCCGTCGGGACGCTTCACGACAATCGGGACGACGGAGCGCGTGGGGCCGTCTCCGCCCCCTTCGGGAATCGCGGGCCGCCTGTCCACGAAGACCATCGTCCCCCGGTCGTTACAGGCGAAGATATGGGGCTGGCGGTCCTCGATCCCCTGCGCCGCCAGGCCCGACAGGTCCATGATGCCGGCGTAGGTCGCGCGCGGAGTCCACACCTGGAGAAAGGTCCGCTGCGCGTCCGCGACGAAGAGGGTGTCTCCGCGGCACCGGGCTACCCTGATCATGTGGATGAACTCCTGGGGACCCTCACCCGGACTCCCGGCGCGGCGCAGGAGCTTTCCGTCCGGATCGAAATAGCGGAGCTCCCCCGCCATCCCGTCGGCCACCACCACCGTGCCCGAGCTCAGACGTGCCGCGCCGATCACCTCGCCCAAAAGTTGATCCTTCGGTTGCAGGACGGCCCCGACCGAGAAGGTTGGCTTTTCGCTCAGTCGCCAGGTAGCGGGGCCCTGCCGAGGGGGGACGGATCGCGCCTGGACAAGAAGCAGCCCGAGCAGCGCGACCACCCCCTTCCCCGAAGACACGAAGACTGCCAGTCTTACTCGACCTAGGCCGGGCAACCTGGATCACCGTCGGTACACGCGTCGTCGAACCAGACGTGGATGTCTCCCGCGTAGCAATACGTGTCCGGCTTGTAGATATTGCAGGCGTAAGGCCCGGACGCAGCCTCCGCACAGGTTGCAAGCGGCTGCGGCATCTCGAACACCCGGGATACCGTCAGCGTGTTCGCCCCTGCGGCCTCTGGCTTCGGAGCCCGCGGTCCGGCCAGGCCTGCCACGAGGGCGACCACCGGCGCGATCGCGAGCGTGACCATCCGGTTCCTCATCGGCTTCCGCATGATGTTCTCCCCGCAGAGGGTTGGCTGCATCCCGCCCACCGATAGGTCCGGCGCGTGCGGAACGCCCTCGGGCGGACGACGGATCGATGGAGACTTCACCCTACCCCACCCCCTTATGGGATGTCAAATGTGCCAATATAGGATATGCAATCATCCATCTTGCGGCGCTTGCGTGGTGTCGGTTCAGAAGGCAGGTGGCATAACCATAGAGCGTCTCATGCGCCGTTCGCATGGTTCGTACGAATCGTGTCTGTCTCGATAGACATTAGTATTGAATTGAGCCGGGTTCTCCTGCACTCTTGTAGTCCGGCTGATGGCTGTTCCTCGCCTGGCGACGCTAGTCTCGACTAGCGTCCACCCGGCGCTCTGCCTCGTTTCAGCTGTTCGCCGATGGGTACATGGCGGCGGAGCGTGGGGTATGCGCGGGGTATGCGGGCGGCGCGGATCGCGCATTTCGCGGCAGGATCTGCGCCCCGGGCGGCCCGAAACCCCTCAATGTTGCGTGATCTGCGCGATGGCCGTGCGGGAGCCACCGCCTACGGATCAGGAGGCTGGGAGCGCTCCTCCGGAGCGCCTCGCGACGAATCTTCCCGGGCGCACCCCCCCCAACCGGTTGATCGCTGACACTCTGCCAGCGCACTGTTCCCACGTTCGTCGGCCGGATGGTGGAGGCCGTGCGGTGGTCCTTTCAGGGTCACCCACCTCGGCCGCGACCTTCGGCGGTTCCGGTATGTCCCGGGTGAGCTTAGCTTCGTCGGGCCGCTGACGGCGCTTGCCCGCCGCCACCGGAGAATCCAGTCGTTCCCCCGATCGCGGAGGTCGCCATGCCCCACGCCGAGCCCTACTTCCCGGGTGCCATCTTCTCCGTCGAGGACGGCGACACGCCTTCCGTGCCCCGCGTCCTCATCGCGCCCGCCCGCTACGTGCAGGGACCCGGGGTCTTCGCGCACCTGGGGCGCTACCTCCGTCCGCTCGAGGTGAACAGGCCGGCCGTCCTGGCCAGCCCGGGAGGTCACGTCCGGGAGGGCTCGTCGATCGTGGCCAGCCTGAGAGAGGCCGGGCTCGACCCGGTAACCGTGACGTTCGAGGGGGAGAGCTCGGTCGAGGAGATCGAGCGGATCGTGGCGGCCCTCCGCGAGGCCGGCTCGCCGGTCGACGCCCTCATCGCGGTCGGGGGCGGAAAGTGCCTGGACACGGGCAAGTGCGTGGCCCATCGGCTGCACGTCCCGATGGTGAGCTGCCCCACGATCGCGTCCAACGACGCGCCCTGCTCGGCCCTGTCCGTGGTCTACACGCCCGAGGGCGCCTTCGAGGCGGTCGAGTTCTTTCCCGACAGCCCGGCGCTGGTCGTGGTGGACACGGACGTCGTCGCCCGGGCTCCGCTGCGCTACCTCGTCTCCGGGATGGGCGACGGCCTGGCCACGTGGTACGAGGCGCGCGCCTGCTTCCGGAACCCGTCGGCCCGCACCGCCGACTTTGCGCGTCCCACCGTCGCCTCGATGACGCTGGGCGAGGCGTGCGCGAGCACGATTCGGGAGTTCGCTGCGGGGGCGATCGCGGCCGTGCGGGCGCGCCGCGTGGACGAAGCCCTCGAGCGGGTGGTGGAGGCGAACACGCTGCTCAGCGGGATCGGCTTCGAGAGCAGTGGCGTCGCCGCGGCGCACGCCATCGCGACCGGCGCCTTCCCGGCGTTCCCGGCGGTCCACTCCTCGTGTCTGCACGGTGAGATGGTCGCCGTCGGGCTCCTGGCCCAGCTCGTCCTGGAGGGAGAGATGGAGGAGGCGGCGGACGTCGCCGGCTTCCTGGCGGCGGTGGGCCTCCCCGTGCACCTGGGACAGATCGGCCTCGACCCGGAGCGTGACCCTGACTCGGTGCGCGCGGCGGCCGAGATGGCGGCGGCGGCGCCTTTCGTGGACAACGAGCCCATGGAGGTGACCGCCCGGGGCGTCCACGCGGCGCTCCTCGGGGCCCACGAGCTGGGGCTGGAGGCCGCGGCGCGCGAGGGCGATGCGGCGTACCGGGCGCTCCACCCGGAGCCGGCCGCGGCCTGAAGGAAGGGTCCACGGAGTCGTGCGAAGCCCCCGCCGCGGCGAGGGCTTCTCGCGCTTCAGGCCACGGCGAGTTGCCCCCGAGGAACCGCGCCGCGCCCCCCGGTTATCCATTGCCATGCCGTACACGAGCCGGGTGACCTCTCAACGCGCCTTCGGCCCTCCGGGCTGGACGCGAGAGCGCCTCGGCCGTCTGATGGGCGCCGCGTTTCTCGTCGTGTCCGGGTCCCTCGTGCCCGACGCGGTCCGGGGCCAGCAGCCACGCGCCCCCCACGCCCGAACGGCCATCGCCACGGTGCGCTTCCGCGTCCGGAGCGAGGAGGGCCCTGTCGCCGGCGCAGCCGTCCGGGCGGACAGCTTCTCGACGCTCAGCGATTCGCTCGGGAGCGCGCTCCTCCGACTCCCAGCCGGCAGGTATCCGCTACGGATCTCGAGGCTGGGCTATGCGACCTGGAAGGACACGGTCTCCCTCCAGGCCGCACAGGACACGCTCCTCGTGGTCCAGCTCGAGGAGAGCGCCATCCAGGGCGAGGGCATCACGGTGTCGGTGACCCGGACGGGCAAGATGGTGAAGGACGAGCCCCTTCCGGTGGAGGCTCTCCCCAGGGAGGAGATCGAGGAGAACCTGACCGAGTCCCCGGCCGATCTCACCCGGCTCCTCACCGAGATGAGCGGGGTCCGCATCCAGGCCTCCGAGCCGACGCTGGGCGGCGCGGCGCTTCGCATCGAGGGCCTCCGCGGCCGCTACACCAGGATCCTCTCGGATGGGCTCCCCATCTACGGGGCGGAGCCCGGCGCCCTGGACCTCCTGCAAATCCCGCCGCTGGACCTGGCCCGGATCGAGGTCGTGCGGGGAGCCGCTTCGGCCCTGTACGGGCCGGCCGCCCTGGGAGGCGTGCTCGACCTGGTGTCGAGGCGGCCCGGCGGCCCCTCCGAGCTCCTCGTGAGCCAGAGCTCGGCCGGGGCGACCGACGCCAGCCTGTTCACATCCGGGAGGTTGGGCTCGGGCTGGTCCTTTACGCTGGCCGCCTCGGGTGACCGCCAGGCGCGTACCGACCCCGACGCCGACGGGTGGACGGACCTGGTGGGCTACGACCGCGCCGTGCTCAGGCCGCGCTTCTTCTGGGGTGACGCGAAGGGCGACTCCCTGTTCGTGACCGTGGGCGGCACGGTGGAGCACCGGACGGGCGGCACCCTGCCCGGCGACACCGTTCCGGCCGGAGGTCCGTTCGCGGTCCGCCTGAACACCGGCCGCGTCGACGGCGGCGTGATCGGCCGGCTGGCCCTGGGACCGGCTCTCTCGCTCGGGGCCCGGGCGGCGGCCACGAGCACCTGGCACGGCCGGACCTTCGGCCCGGACGTGGAGGACACGCGCAGGGGCAGCTTCTACGGCGAAGCGACGCTGACCGACACCGCGGGCAGGCACGACTGGGTGGTGGGAGCGGCGCTCGAGAGCACGCGCTTCCGCTACAGGCAGGACTCCGCCCTCGACCTCACCTACGTGACGCCCGGCCTGTTCGCCCAGGACGAGTGGAGCCCCTCCCGGCTCTTGAGCGTGGCCGCGAGCGCTCGGCTGGATCATCACAGCCGGGTCGGGACCTTTCTCAGCCCGCGGCTGTCGGTCCTCCTGCGGCCGGCCGAGGACTGGACGGTGCGCGCCTCGGGCGGCCTCGGCTTCTCTCCTCCGGTCCCCTTCCTGGACCGGGTGCAGCAGGCCGGGTACGCGGCCCTCCGGCCGCTGTCCGACTCCCTTCGGGCCGAGCGCGTGCGCAGTGCCTCGCTCGACATCGGCCGCGCGGCGGGCCCGCTCGAGCTCCACGCCATCGTGTTCGGATCGACCATCAGCGACGCGCTGCTCGTGCGCACCTATCCCGGCGCCTCCCGACCCCTGGAGATCACAAACGCCGCGGCGCCGACCCGAACGTGGGGGACCGAGCTCCTGGCCCACTACCGGAGCGGGCCGCTGGAGATCATCGCCAGCCACACCTACCTGCACGCCACCGAATCCCTTCCGGAGGGCGCCGGACGCAGGGCGGTCCCGCTCGACCCCCGGAACCGCGTGGGGATCGACGGAATCTGGGAGGACGAGGACTGGGGCCGCGTGGGCGCCGAAGTCACCTACATCGGACCCCAGCGACTCGAGGACGACCCGTACCGGACCTGGAGCCCGGGCTACGTACTGGTGAACTTCCTGGCCGAGGTCCGCATGGGCCGGCAGCGGTTGTTCCTCGTGGCCCGGAACCTCGGGGACGTGCGGCAGACCGGCTGGGACCCGCTCCTCCTGCCGGTGCGCTCCCCGGACGGCCGCTGGACGACCGACCAGTGGGCTCCGCTCGAGGGGCGGGTGGTGAGCGCCGGCGTGCGGGTGGAGTTCTGAGGGGCGTCGGCCACGTCAGCTCTCCTCGATGTACGCCTCCGGGTTCTGCTCGAACTTCTCCCGGCACGGCTCGCAGCAGAAATAGTACGTACGACCCTCATACGTCGTCGTGGTCGCCGCGTCCTCTTCGTCGAACGTCATGTGGCAGACGGGATCGGTGACTTGCATCGGACTCCTCCTTCGGAGCTTCCGGCTCTCTCGCTCGCGGGTCGCGATCCGACCGCCGCAAACCGTCCCACGCCGACGCCCCGCCTCCTCGCGATGCGGCCGCGCTACGCCGCCTTCCGGCCGAAGTCCCGCTCGAGCGGGATGCGCGCCGCGACCAGGAAGCTGGGGATGGTGGCGATCAGGACCAGGGTGAAGAACGTCGGGTAGCCGACGTGGTCCTGCAGCCACCCGCTCCACATGCCCGGCAGCATCATGCCGAGCGCCATGAAGCCCGTGCAGAGGGCGTAGTGTGCCGTGCGGTGCGCTCCGCGGGAGATGTAGATCATGTAGAGCACGTAGGCGGTGAAGCCGAAGCCGTAGCCGAACTGCTCGACCACCACGCACGCCTGGACGATCCACAGGCTCGCGGGCTGCGCGTGAGCCAGAAAGATGTAGACGGCGTCCGGCAGCTGCATCGCGAGCATCATCGGCCACAGCCACGTCTTGAGCCCGTGACGCGAGGCGGTCCAGCCGCCGAGCAGGCCGCCGACCGTGAGCGCGACGATGCCGACGGTGCCGTACAGCCAGCCGACCTGTGTGGTCGTCAGGCCGAGTCCGCCTCGCGCCACCGGGTCCAGCATGAACGGCGTGGCCAGCTTGACCAGCTGGGCCTCGCCGAGCCGGTAGAGCAGCAGGAAGCCGAGCAGCGCGGCGATCTTCGGCTTCCGAAAGAACGAGCCGAAGGTCGCCACGAACTCCCGAACGAACTCCGGCACGCGGCGGACGTTGCCGGGTCGATCCGCATCCGGGTGCGGCAGGATCCACAGGTGCCACGCGCCGAACAGCACGAACAGCCCCGCCACGGCCCCCATCGTCAGCGACCACGCCCGATGCACGTCGCCCAGCCGGGTCTCGAGCGTGCCGGCCAGCACCACGATCAGCCCCTGTCCGGCGATCATGGCGATGCGGTAGAACATGGTGCGTACGCCGACGAACAGGGCCTGCTCGCGTTCCGAGTTGGCCAGCATGTAAAAGCCATCGGCCGCGATGTCGTGGGTGGCGGACTGGAAGGCCATGAGCCAGAAGAACGCCAGCGTCCACTGGAAGGCGTGCGGCACCGGCGCCGAGAACGCGATTCCCGCGAGCCCCCCCCCGACCAGGAGCTGCATGAGCCAGATCCAGCGCCGCCGGGTGCCGAGCAGGTCCACCACCGGCGACCAGAACGGCTTCACCACCCAGGGCAGGTACAGCCAGCTGGTGTAGAAGGCGATGTCGGTATTGGAGATTCCGAAGTCCTTGTACATGATGACCGACACGGTCATCACCAGGACGTAGGGAAGTCCCTCGGCCAGGTAGAGGGAGGGGATCCACAGCCACGGGCTGCGCCGGCGGGCGTCGGACATCGGTCCCCACCTCCCCCGGGGATGGTGTGCGGCTCGGATCGCCACGGCCCGGCAAGCTCACCCATCCGCGTCGGGCCGGTGGTCGATTCCACGCGGGCGCTCCGGCTTCCAGTGGGGAGCGCGAAGCGCAAACCTGCACCCCATCACTCCTCTCGCGCCATGCACGCGGAGCGCCTCGCTCGACGTCGGCCGCGCGGCTGCACCCCTCGAGCTCCACGCCACCGAGTACGTGCCGGACGGCACTGGACGGAGGGCGGTCCCGCTCGACTCGCGGAACCGGGTGGGGATCGACGGGATCTGGGAGGACGAGGCCTGGGGCCGCGTCGGGGCCGAGTTCACCTACATCGGTCCCCAGCACCTGGGGCAGACTCCCACCGACCAGTGGGCGCCGCTCGAGGGGCGGGTGGTGAGCGCCGGCGTGCGGCTGGAGTTCCGAGGCCGTCCGGAGATCGGGCCGCCCGGTGACTCAGCTCTCCTTCAGGTACTTCTCCGGGCTGTCCTCGAACTTCTCCCGGCAGGGCTCGCAGCAGAAGTAATACGCACGCCCCTCGTAGGTCGTCGTGGTGGCGGCGTCTTCCTCGTCGAACGTCATGTCGCAGACCGGATCGGTGACTTGCATTGGAGTGCTCCTTCGGAGTTTTCGAGCCTGTCGTTCGCGGGTCGCCGGGCGACCCGCCGCCAGCCCTCTCGCGGGCGACCGGCGGGCCAGCGTCACGAACCGGCCGCTCTACCCGGCCGTCGTGAACGTGAAGATCATGCCGTAGTCGCCATCGGCTCCCTGCCAGCCCGAGCCCATCTCGCCGGATCCCATGCTGCCGCCCATCATGCCGGCGGTCGCGGTCTGGCCTCCACAGCCCGGGCCGTACTGGCTCAGGTCCACCGGCTGCCCGGCTGAGTCCATCATGCCCCCGCCGAGGTGGATCGTGTAGGTGGCCGCGGGCTTCAGGGTCGACGCCGGAGTGAAGGTCAGGGCCGTGGTGTCGGCCGACCAAGTCCAGGTCCCATCCACCTCGGGTCCCGAGACGTCGCCCTCGTGCACGCTGGCGTACTGCGACATGGCGGGGTTCATGGCATGGTTGAAGGTGATGGTGATCGTGGTGTCCACGCCCACCCCCGAGCTGCCGCCGGCCGGCGCGACGTCGAGGAGAGCGGTGCCGAATTCGGGACTCGTTGGCCCCGGGCCCGCCCCTGAACAGGCCCCCACCACGGCGGTCAGGCCTGCCAGGAGCATCAGGGATGTGCTCTTTCTTACGGTTTTCATATCGAGTCGTCTCTTTCAGGCCGGCGGACCTTACGATTCCGCCCGCAGGTTCGCGTCATCGCTTCACGATCCACTCGCAGACTGTTCGCCGAGCCATGAAACCTCGGTGAGCCGAGCGTGAAGGTCTCTTCACGACCGAGTTGGGGGCCGGGATGGCCGAGAGGAGAGATTCGACTTCCCGGCGCCGCGCGCGACCGCGTCACGCCGTTGGCCGGGTGGGCGCCGGAGACCGTCGACAGGCCGGGGCTCATGGCCGGCGGGTATCGCGACCCACATCGGAGAGCAGGCGGTCGAGCTCCGCCGCCATGAGCGAATCGGTCACCGGCCCGATGTGCTTGTGGGCCACCCGACCCGTTCGGTCCAGGAAGAAGGTCTCGGGCACGCCGTAGACGCCGTAGTCGATGGCCACGTGCGAACCCGGGGGCCGGCTTCGCCTCGAGGGGCGAAGGCAGCACGCAGGGGTCGCGCCCCATGCCGTAGACGAGAAGGCTCAGGACCCCGACGGCACCGGTGATCCCGAGGAGCATGGCCCCGCTCGGCCGCCTCACGCCGCTTCGCCTCCCGGGGCGCCCGCGGCCGGCCGGCCGTCGTGCCGGGCCACGAGCGTGCCGCGCAGCATCCCCATCTGGCAGGAGAAGGGATACTCGCCGGCCTTCGGGGCCGGAATCTCGATGGCGACCGTCTCTCCGGTGGGGAGGGCCCGCGAGATCCCGAAGTCGGGAAACTGCACCATCTCGCTGCAGGCGGCCGTCTCCTGCCGGTTGAACAGGAGGCGAACAGGCCTGCCCGCCTGGACCGCGATGCGATCCGGGTCGTAGCCCCCCTTGACCCGCACGTAGATCTCCTGGACACCCGACTCCCATACGTTCGCCTGCCCGGCTGCCCGCTTCGAGCCCCAGAAGTACCAGATGATCCAGAACACCAGCGCGAGAGCCGCCAGGTCGACGGCCAGGACCGCGATCGTCATGTCAGCCTCACTTTGGAGTGTGGGCGCGCAGCCTATTGGCGTTGGTGACCACGGTGACCGAGCTGAACACCATCGCGGCGCTCGCGATGAGCGGCGACAGGAGGAGCCCGAAGGCCGGGTAGAGGACGCCGGCCGCCACGGGGATCCCGAGCGAGTTGTAGGCGAAGGCGCCGGTCAGATTCTGGCGAATGTTCCGGAAGGTGGCCTTCGAGACGTCGATGGCGATTCCCACGTCGGCGCGGGCCAGAGCGGCGGCGTCGTTGATCCGATCGCCGACCATGGCGACGAGCTTTCCCTCGGCCTGAAGGCTCCCCACGTGTTCGGCCTTCTGATCGGGGAGGACTTCGGCGAACGCCCGGTCGATCCCCACCTGCCGGGCGATGGCGTGGGCGGTTCGCTGGTTGTCACCCGTGAGCAGGACGACCTCGAGGCCGAGCTCGTGGAGGCGCCGGACTGCGGCCGCCGAGTCTTTCTTGACCGAATCGGCTATGGCCACGAGCCCCGCGGCCCGGCCGTCGAGGGCCACGTAGATGGGCGTCTTCCCGTCCTCCGAGAGCCGACCGGCTGCTTCCGCCAGGTCGCCCGGCACCACTCCCTGCGCCCGCATGAAGCGCTCGTTGCCGAGAAGCACTTCCCGGCCGTCGACCGTGGCCGAGATTCCGTGCCCCGCGACGGCCGCGAAATCGACGGCCAGGGTGAGCTCCAGGCGTCGACCGATCGCCGCGTTGACGATCGCCTCGCCCAGCCGGTGCTCGGAGCCCTGCTCGGCGGAGGCGGCGAGACGCAGCAGCTCGGCCTCACCGAAGCTCGCCGCCGTCAGCACGTCGGTCACTTCAGGCCGGCCCCGGGTGATCGTCCCTGTCTTGTCGAGCACCACCGCGTCCAGGCTCCGGGCCAGCTGCAGCGCTTCCCCGTTCCGGATCAGGACCCCGTGCTCCGCGGCCTTGCACACGCCGACCATGAGCGACATGGGCGCGGCGAGGCCGAGCGCGCACGGGCTGGTGATGATGAGGACCGTGACCGCCACCACGACCGCATAGGTCATCGCCGGTGCCGGCCCGAACGTGAACCAGGCCGCGAAGGCCAGGACTGCGACGATCATCACGGCGGGCACGAAGTAGCCGGCGACCACGTCCACCGCACGCGCGATGGGCGCCTTCGAGTCCTGCGCCTGCCGGACCATCTTCACGATCTGGGCAAGAGCCGTGTCCTTGCCGACCTTGGTCGCCCGGAACCGGAAGCTCCCGGTGCGATTGATCGTGACGCCGATGACCTCGTCGCCGGGCCCTTTCTCCACCGGAAGGCTCTCGCCGGTCACCATGGACTCGTCCACGGCGCTCCGGCCATCGACGATCTCGCCGTCCACGGGCACCTCCTCGACCGGAACGTCCCGTTCGGCCCCGTCGCGGACCACGCGAGCGGTCTTCGCCCGGAGACCCAGGAGCTGTCGGATCGCCTCCGAGGTCCTGCCTCGGGCACGGACCTCGAGCGCCTGACCGCGCACCACCAGGGTGACGACCACGGCCGCCACGTCGAAGAAGGGTTCGGCCGTCCCCGCTGGGAAAAGGTCCGGGAAGAGGACGACGGCCGTCGAGTAGAGCCACACCGCCGCCGTGCCGAGACCGATCAGGGCATTCATGTCCGCGCTCCGGCGCCGGAGCGCGCTCCAGCCACCGGTATAGAACTGCCGGCCCGAATAGAGCATGACCGCCAGGGCCAGCAGTCCGTCGGCCGCCCACACCCACCGGAGTCCGGCTCCGGACAGCCCGCGCAGGCCCGGGACCAGGGACGGGTAGGCCGTCGCGAGGATCGGCACGCTGAGCGCGAGCCCGAGCCAGAACTCCCGGAGGAGCTGCCGGTACTCCTGCCGCCGGTCCGCCTCCTGGCGGTCGGGTGACTCGGCCCCAGGGTCGGCGTCGACCTCGTAGCCGGCCTCCTCGAGGATTCTCTCCAGGCCCTTGAGACTGACCCGTGCCGGCCGGTACTCGATCGCGGCGCTCCGGGTCACCGGATTCACCTCTGCCCGCAGCACACCAGGCGTCGCCGACAGCGCCTCTTCAATCCTCCTGACGCACGAGGCGCAGTGCACGCCCCGAAGCCTGAGATCCATGCGCTGGATCCCCTCGGCTTCCAGGGCGGCGACCGCGCTGGAGGTCATGCCGGTGGTCCGCGGCTCACGATGATCCGATCTCCCCGAACGTTGACGGTGTAGCGCGTCAGCGGGCGGGGAGGAGGTCCCGACACGTTGATCCCCAGCAGGTTGTAGGGCCCGTTGTGACACGCCCCGCTGGGGTGATTCATTGGCTTCTCGTCCGCCCGGACGACCTCCACCGGACCCACGGGAACAACTTGCGGGGAGGGCGGTGAAGCCACCGTGAGAGGACCGTGAAGGATTCTTCACGCGCGGGCCATGCCGACGCCGATCTTCCGACCGAGCCGGGAGGGAGGGGCCAGGCAAGGGTCGTCGGTGAGACGGAAGATCGGGCTCGACGATCCGAGCGGATCGGGCCTGTTTCAGGCCTCCTGGTCGCGAACGGGCAGGCGGACAGTGAACAGGGCACCACCCTCGGGTCGATTGGTCGCCATGACGTCGCCTCCGTGTGCCTCGGTGGCGGTTCGCACGATCGACAGGCCGAGGCCGGTCCCCTCCGTGCTCGTCCGGGCGGCGTCCGCCCGGTAGAAACGGTCGAAGATTCGGCCGAGATCTCCCTCCCGGATGCCCGGACCCGTATCGGCCACCTCGAGGACGAGTTCGTGGCCGTCGAATCGAGCCGATACGTCGACCCGCCCTCCCGCGCTCGTGAACTTGAGCGCGTTGTCGATCAGGTTCGAGAGCATCCGGTCGAGGAGGTCCGGGTCGCACGCGCCTGCCAGGCCCGGCTCCATGGCGGCTCCGAGCCGGATGTCCTTCTCGTCCGCGCGGGGCTGGTGGCGCTCCACGGTCCGCTCCAGCGCCGTCGTGACGTCCACACGCCTGACCCGGGCCTCGACGACCCCGGCGTCCGACCGCGCCAGCGTGAGAAGGTCTTCCGAGAGCTCCGAGAGACGCTCGGCCTCCTCGAGCGCGCTCGCGAGCACACGCCGGTACTCCTCCGGGTCGCGCACGCGCCGGAGCGCCAGCTCGAGCTCGCCCCGAAGCGCCGTGAGCGGCGAGCGGAGCTCGTGGCTCGCGTCGGACGTGAAGCGCCGCTGCGCCTCGAACGCCGCGTCCAGACGGTCCAGCATGGTGTTGAGCACGTGGACGAGGCGCTCGTACTCGTGGGTGTCCGCGTGGGCGCCGATGCGCCGGCCCAGCGTCGAGGCACCGATCGCCTCCGCCTGGCTCGTGATGTCCCGAACGGGACGCACGGCCCGTCCGGCCAGCCACCAGCTCCCGAGGTACGTGCCACCGGAAACGAGGACCACGATGGTCAACAGGTACAGCGCCGCCCTGTGGAGCGTGCGGTTCCGGCTGGTGAGGGGGGCCGCGACCTCGAGGACGTGACGCGCATGGCGCGAGCCCAGACGTCCCAGAGGGTAGTATAGTGCCCGGATCTCGGTGTCGCCGAGCCGATCCTCCGTCCAGGTCAGCTGTCCGTCGGCGGCGCGCTCCAGGGCCGCCGTGTCCAGCGGAAGGTCTCGCGTCAGGAACTGTGAGCGGAGCAGGTGCCGCCCCGACTCGTCCCACACCTCTGCATAGCGGATCAGATCCCGCAGGGACGCCGCTTCTTCCGGCGTCAGGTTCCACTCCTGGAAGTGCATCCCCCCGTTCGGGGCCGATGTGACCGAGGAGGCCTGAATCGAGGCCACGTTGAGGACGCTGGCGTCGATCTGCCGGTCGAGGGTCTGCCGGAGAGCCCAGTAGCCCAACCCGGCGAACGCCACGATGGCCGCCGTCATGGTGGCGGTGAACCGAAGCGTGAGTTGGAAGCGGAAGGAACGGATCACCTGGAGCGTTGCCTCAGTCTGGTGCGTCCGTCGACAGGATGTAGCCCACGCCGCGCACCGTGTGGATGAGCGGACCCCGCCCGCCCTCACGAAGCTTCTGACGAAGGTTGGCGACGTGAACATCGACCACGTTACTCATGGGGTCGAAATGGAGGTCCCAGACCTTCTCCAGGAGCTCGGTCCTGCGGACCACCTCCTCGGGACGCAGCAGGAAGAACTCCAGGAGCTGAAACTCCTTCGGCGTGAGGCTGAGACGCTCCCCCGCCCGGCCCGACAGGTGGCGGATCCGGTCCATCTCCACGTCGGCGTAGAGTAGCCGCTCCGTGCGCTCGGCCCCGCCACGCCGCAGGAGCGCCCGCACCCTGGCAAGCAGCTCGTCGAAGCTGAACGGCTTGGTCAGGTAGTCGTCGGCCCCCGCATCGAGACCACGGACGACGTCTTCCGTGGAATCGCGCGCTGTGAGGAGGAGGACCGGCACCGTCTCTTCCTCCTGCCGCAGATCGTGGACGATCTCGAGGCCGCTCTTTCCAGGCAGCATGACGTCCAGGACCAGGAGATCGTAGTCGTAGACGTGCGCCTTCATGGACCCGTCCACTCCATCGTGCGCCACGTCCACAGCGTAGCCCTCTTCGCGGAGACCCCGCTCCACGAAGCTCGCGACCTTCTTGTTGTCCTCGACGACCAGGATCTTCATGGTTCGGATCGATTGCGAGAGAACCAGTCGAGCGGCCCGGGCCTCTCCTCTGAGAAGCCTCGTCAGTTCGAAACTATGCGCCGGCGAGCCGTCATGGTATCGCCAGACGATCGGCTGCATGAAGTCATCTTCACGAACGCCTCACAGGCACTTCATGGCGAGTCGTCCATCCTGACGGTCGAGATCGGCGTCCACCCGGTGGGAGATACCCATGAAGCGTCCTGGAGTGATCGTGACCATGACGGTGGCCCTCGTGCTGGCCCTGGCCGGAGCATTCGTTCTCCACACGCGAACCCGTGCTTCGAAGACCCTGTGGAACACTGAGGTAAGGGACACGACGACCAGAGTGAGCGACGTCATGATCGAGGCGGGTCGAAGAGTCTACCAGGGCCCCGGCCTCTGTCACGCCTGTCATGGAGTCACACTCGAGGGCGGCACCGCGAGTCCCGACCTCGCGGACAAGGACTGGGAGGTCGGCGACGGAAGCTATGCGGACATCCTCGCCATCACTCGCGCGGGGGTGCGCGGGACGGCCATGCAGCCCTACGAGGGGGGCATCAGCGACGCGCAGGCTAGGGATGTGGCTGCGTTCGTGTGGGCGGTGAGCCACGGACGAGCGAAGCCGTAAGCCGAATCTCTCCTCTCACGTAGTGCCTCGCCGTCAGCTCGAGAAGGTCTGATCGATGGCCTGGCGGATCTGGTCCAGGCTCCTTCCCTGCTTCGTCATGCGGTATGCCATGTCGCCTTCGCTCAGGCAGATGTCGCACCCCGCGGCATGGTCGCTCTCGAAGCACGAGAGCAGGGAACGGTGTCCCATGTTCTCGATGCAGCGGCAGTAGCAGTAGATGCCGTCGAGCTCCGCTGGAACGACCTCCGCTTCCCGATACACCTTCTCGATGCGCGGGTCGCTCGCGTACCGGACCGCGGGCATCACCTTGGCGGCGGTGATGCCGGGCCGCGGGGTCGGATGATGGCTGCCGCTGGCGGGCCTGGCTGCGAAGACCAGGAAGCCGACGGCCGCGACCAGGACCAGAGCCGGACCCCAGATCCCTAGCCTCTTCGGTCCGTCGGTCCGTCCTCTCCGGCGGTGCCCCCCCGGGCTCGATTTCCCGCTGTGATTCCTGGCCATCGCATCCTCCTAGATGCTGACACCAATGTGCTCGCGCGTTCCGCCCCGCACGTGGCTCGTGAACGAGACGCACCCGATCGACCCGGGCCAAGATATGCCAGGGGCCCTGAAGCTTCCGTGAAGACTGAATGAAGGCCGCTTCACGTCAGTGGCGCGAGCCGCAGGCCTTGAATGAAGCCTTCTTCACGCCGGCCTCACCGGCGCTTCAGGTCGAACGTGTCATCTTCCCTGCGAGCCGGGATGGCAACGGCCGCGCATGCCCGTGGCGCCCCGCCACGGTGACGTGCGACACGATCACTGGAGAGACGGAGTTCGAACGATGACACTCGCAGATAGAAACATGAAGCGGAGCGTGGCCCTCGCCGCGGCGGCCTTGCTGGCCCTGCCGGCGGTATCGCTCGCCCAGGGCATGTCGGGACACCACCGAGGTTGGGCGTCCAATACCCAGGGCGCCGTGTCCCAGGGCTATGGCATGATGGGCGCAGGAGTGATGGGCTATGGGATGATGGGCGGCCAGGGCATGATGATGGGCCCGACGCCAGGGTACATCCTGGCGCAGAAGGATGCCCTCGGGCTCACGGCCGAGCAGACGGCCCGACTCGACAGCATCCAGAGGCAATCGGCGGGCGCCTGGCGTGCGCACTGGGCGCTGATGCAGGGGATCCACGAGCAGATGGGCCAGCTCTCGGGAACGAAGCCGTCCGACGTGGACCAGTACGGCAAGCTCATGGGCCAGATGGCCTCCTCGGGCGCGGCCATGCACCTGCAGATCAGCAAGCTCTGGCAGAAGGCGGTGCAGATCCTGACGCCCGACCAGCGCGCCAGGCTCGAGGAGTACTGGCAGCGTGAAAGCCGGGGCGGAAGGTCCGGCGGCTTTGGAATGTACGGTATGGGCTACGGTGGCATGATGGGCCCCGGAGCCATGCGAGGATGGAGCGGTGCAGGCATGATGGGCCCTGGCTACATGGGTGGCTACGGGATGCCGGGCGCCACCTGGTGCGACAGCACCTCCGGTCGGCGGGGTTCCGGCCGCTGACGTTCGCCGGTGTGAACATGGCGAGGAGGGGGACGGGGCGGTGACGCTCACTACGCCGGCCTCCCCTTCGGCGCGCGTACTTCGACTCGAACGAGGAGAACATCATGGCAGTCCTCGCGACGCCCGCGCTCGCGGCGTTACAGGCGTATGGTCACCGCGGCTTCCAGGGCATGATGGGTGGTTGGGGTTGGGGGTTCGGGATTCTCGGGATGCTGTTCTGGCTGGCGCTCATCGTGCTGGTGGTCGTCCTCGTGTGGCGGCTGATGGAGCGCGGCGGTCGGGGCGACTCTCGGCACGAGGGAGCCCGGGAGACACCTCTCGAGATCCTCAAGAAACGCTATGCACGGGGTGAGATCGACCGGGACGAGTTCGAGCGCATGAAGCGGGACCTGGGCTGAGACCCGGCTCGACCACAGGCGGGTCCTGCTTTCGAGGCTCGCCACGTCCGGTGGAGGAGACCCAGTGACCGGAGAACATCACCCCACCGGCGCGGCGTCGCACGGGCACCGCGAGGAGCACCGGGACGGGAGCCACGGCTCGGGGCACGATGGCCACCAGGTCCATCAGGCCCACATGGTAGCGGAGTTCCGGCGGCGCTTCTGGGTTTCCGTGGCTCTCACGGTCCCCGTCCTCCTCCTGGCCCCCCTCATCCAGGGGGCGCTCGGCCTGGAGGGCGCCCTCCGCTTCCCGGGCGACCGCCTGGTTCAGCTCGCCATCGCTTCGGCCGTCTACTTCTATGGCGGCTGGCCTTTCCTGAAGGGCCTCGCGGACGAGCTCCGCGACCGGAGCCCCGGGATGATGACCCTCATCGCCGTGGCCATCACCGTGGCCTACGGCTACAGCGCGGTCGTGGCGCTGGGCCTTCGGGGTTCCGTGTTCTTCTGGGAGCTGGCGACCCTGGTCGACATCATGCTCCTGGGCCACTGGATCGAGATGCGCTCCGTCATGGGCGCCTCCCGCGCCCTCGAGGAGCTCGTGGCGCTCATGCCGTCCGAGGCACACCGGCTGAACGAAGACGGTTCCGTGGAGGACGTCCCCCTGGGCGTGCTCGAGCCCGGGGACAGGGTGCTGGTCAAGCCCGGAGAGAAGGTCCCCACCGACGGCATCGTGCGCGAGGGCCGCACGTCCATGAACGAGGCCATGCTCACCGGCGAGAGCCGTCCGGTGGAGAAGTCCGAGGGAGAGGAGGTCGTCGGCGGAGCGGTGAACGGCGAGGCCGCCGTCACCGTGGAGGTCACGAAGACCGGCGACGAGAGCTACCTGTCACAGGTGGTCGAGCTGGTGCGGGAGGCACAGGAGACACGTTCGCGAACCCAGGACTTCGCCGACGGGGCCGCCCTGTGGCTCACGATCATCGCTCTCTCGGCAGGGACGATCACCCTGGTCGTCTGGCTCCTCGCCGGACGATCGGGCTCGTTCGCGGTCGAGCGCATGGTCACCGTGATGGTGATCACCTGCCCCCACGCCCTGGGGCTCGCCATCCCGCTGGTCGTCGCGGTCTCCACGGCCGTCTCCGCCCGGCAGGGGCTCCTGGTGCGGGATCGCTCCGCCTTCGAGCGGGCCCGGGAGCTGGACGCGATCGTGTTCGACAAGACGGGAACGCTCACGGAGGGACGGTTCGGAGTCACCGATGTCGTGCCCGCGGGCGGCCGCACGGTAGAGGGGGTGCTCCGTCTGGCGGCGGCCGTCGAGAGCCACTCCGAGCACCCCATCGCCGCCGGGGTGGTCCGAAGCGCCGAGGAACGCGGCGTCGACTACCCCGCGCCGCGGGGCTTCGAGGCGATACCGGGCAAGGGTGCCTCGGCGAAGGTCGATGGCCAGGAGGTGAAGGTCGTGAGCCCCGGGTACCTGGAGGAGCACGGTATCGACCTCTCGGGAGACGGGGCGGGCGAAGGGGCCGGCGCGCGGATCGGGAAGCTGCACGAAGAGGGGAAGACGGTCGTCCACCTCCTGGTGGGCGAGGAAGTGGCCGGCACGATCGCCCTGGCGGACGTGATCCGGCCGGAGTCCCGCGAGGCGGTCGACCGGCTCAAGGCCATGGGCGTCCAGGTCATGATGCTCACCGGGGACGCCGAGGCGGTGGCCCGGTGGGTCGCGGGCGAGCTCGGTCTGGACGACTACTTTGCCGAGGTGCTCCCGGACCAGAAGGCGGCCACGGTCCGGGAGGTGATGGGCCGGGGCCTCCGCGTGGCCATGGTGGGCGACGGTGTGAACGACGCGCCGGCTCTCGTGGCGGCCGACGTGGGCATCGCCATCGGCGCGGGAACGGACGTGGCCATCGAGTCCGCGGACATCGTGCTGGTGAGGTCCGATCCCCGCGACGCGACTCGCCTGGTGGGACTGGCCCGGGCCACGTACCGGAAGATGGTCCAGAACCTGTGGTGGGCCACCGGCTACAACGTCATCGCCATCCCGCTCGCCGCAGGCGTGTTCGCCTCAAAAGGGATCCTCCTGTCGCCGGCGGTCGGTGCGGCGCTCATGTCCGTGTCCACGGTGATCGTCGCGATCAACGCGCGACTCCTGGGCCGCGGCGAGGCGGCCGGCCCCGACACGCAGAGCGCCTGAGAGTCGCTCCGTGAAGGCCGCTTCATGCGGCCTTCACGATCCCCTCACTCTCCCGGACGTAGCTTCGCGCCATCCTGCGGTCACCGAGACCGCCTAGGGCGACCTTCACCAGGCCGACCAATATGCCCCGACTCCTCCGACTGACGGCGTCGTGCGCTCTGCTGCTCCTGGGTCTCATACCGAGAGTACAGGCCCAGGAGGCACCGTCCCCGACTTCGATCGACCTGGAGACGAAGACCACGCTGCCTCAGCTCATCGAGCTCGCCCGCCGGGACAATCCCCGGCTCCAGGCGGCCCGGGCCCTGGCGGAGGCACGTGACGTGAGCCGCTCCTGGGTCGGCGTTCTCCCCGATCCCAGAATCCAACTCGGCATGATGAACCTGTCGCTCCCCGGGTTCGGAGCCGACATGCCCTCCTCCATGGCTCCCGCGGTGCAGGTCACCCAGGTCGTGCCTTTCCCGGGCAAGCTGGGGCTGGAGGGGGAGATCGCCGGTCGCACGGCCGAGATGGCGCGGGCCGATGCGGACGAGAGCTGGTGGACCATCCGCGCGCGCGTGGCGGGCGCCTTCTGGAATCTGTATGCGGCCGACCGGCATATCGAGGTGCTGGGCGAGACGAAGGGTCGACTCGAGGACTTCGAGCTGGCCGCCCGCGCGCTCTACGAGGCCGGCACGGGCCGGCAGACGGACGTGCTCCAGGCCCAGGTGGAGGTGGCTCGCCTGGCCGCCGAGGTAGCCCGGGCCCGGGCGTCCCGCATCGGAGCCGAGGCTCGGCTCAACGCTCTTCTGGGTCGGCCGGTCGGCACCTCCGTGCCGCATCCGGTGGCGGAAGGCCTGCCGAGCGAGCATCCGGCTTTGGACAGCCTCCGGGATTGGGCCGAGGCTCACCGGCCGGCCGTGGCGAGGGACCGGCTCGCCGTCGAGCGTGCCGAGACGCGCGCGGATCGAGCCGGCCGGGAGATCTGGCCCGATCTCATGCTCGGGGCCGCCTACGGGCAGCGTAACGTGGCGGGCTCCGTCCAGCGGATGGCCAGCTTCACGGTGAGCTTTCAGCTCCCGATCTTCGCGGGTCGCCGGCAGCTCCGGCTTCGCGACGAGGCCGCCTCCATGGAGACGATGGCGCGGGCCGAGCTGGCGGAGACGCGGGCCCGAGTGGACGCGCGGCTGGGCGAGCTCGCCGCCGACCTGGACAGGACCGGCGAGCTCCTCCGACTCTACCGCGAGGAGATCCTCCCCGAGGCCCGCATGGCCGTCGAGTCCGCCTTCGCGTCCTACCGCGTGGGAGCCGTGGACTTCCGCACGCTGGTCGACGCCCAGACGGCCCTCGACAGGTACGAGAGCGAGTTCCATGCACTGGTGGCCGATTACGGTGACTCCGTCGCGGAGATGGAGGCCACGATCGGCCGTGAGCTTCCACCCGCCGACCCGATCGATCCGGAGATCCCATGACCTCTCGGAAACAGCGCATCCTGGCGGCGGCACTCGTGCTGTCCGCGATCGCCGTGACGGTCTCCCTGACGGGGAGCGCCGGTGCCCCGGAGCCGGCAGTCGTTGGTCACGACCACGCCGCCATGAGCGCCAAGGGCGGAGATCACCCGGTGAAGCTCCCCGAGTCGCTCGAGCGACGGATCGGTGTGACCTACGCCGTGGCCACCGAGGGGCTCCTCGCCCGCGACATCGATGCGGTGGGCACGGTGACCTACGACGAGCGCCGGCTCGTGAGCCTGAACCCCAAGATCGACGGTTGGGTCGAGGAGCTCCTGGTCGACTACACCGGGGAGGAGGTCCGGCGCGGACAGCCCATGCTGCGGATCTACAGCCCGTCGCTGGTGGCCGCCCAGGAGGAGCTTCTCCTGGCCCGCCGTTTCCGGGATCGGACGCGGGAGGCGCCCGGCTCCCGCGCGGCTGCCAACGCCGAGGCACTCCTCGAGGCGGCCCGGCGACGGCTTGCTTACTGGGACGTGCCCGAGGACGAGATCCGACGCGTCGAAGAGACCGGGCAGATCCGGAAGGGGCTGCTGCTCCGCGCCCCGGCCGGCGGTGTGGTCGTCGAGAAGCACGCACAGGAGGGCGCCCGCATCGTTCCGGGAGCCCCCCTCTACCACATCGCCGACCTCTCCACCGTGTGGGTCGAGGCCGAGGTGTTCGAGAAGGATCTCTCGCTCGTCCGCCGGGGACAGGAGGCCCTCGTCTCTCTGGAGGCGTACCCGGGCGATACGTTCGTCGGACGAGTGACCTACGTGTATCCGACCGTCTCCGTGGAAACCCGGACGGGGAGGATCCGAGTGGAACTCCCCAATCCCGACGGCCGCCTCAGGCCCGGCATGTACGCAAGCGTACATGTCTCCACGCACCCGACGGCGAAGAGTGTCACCGTCCCGCGCACCGCGGTGCTGAATACGGGCGAGCGCGCCGTCGTGTTCGTCCGCCGGTCGGACGGAGCCCTGGTGCCGAGGGAAGTGCGGACGGGACTGTCGAGCGGCGACCGGGTCGCCATTCTCGAGGGCGTGCAGGCCGGCGACACGGTCGTCAGCTCGGCCGCCTTCCTCATCGATGCCGAGTCCAGCCTCGGGGCCGCCATGAAGGCCATGCGGATGGATGGAGGCCCGGGGACACACACGGGCCACACGCTCTCTGGCGGCGAGGCACCCGCCGCCGTGGCGGGGCACGCCGGCCACGGCGCAGGGTGAGGGAGACCTCCATGCTGAGACGTCTCATCGAGTGGTCGGTCGAGAACAAGCTCCTCGTGCTCCTGCTCACGGCGATCGTCGTGGGCGGGGGGA
The DNA here is from genome assembly GCA_947581615.1 of Candidatus Humimonas hydrogenitrophica. Taxonomy (GTDB): domain Bacteria; phylum Gemmatimonadota; class Gemmatimonadetes; order Palauibacterales; family Palauibacteraceae; genus Humimonas; species Humimonas hydrogenitrophica. The sequence continues at coordinate 8,579 of CANPVD010000018.1, read as the reverse complement.
TCCTGGCCATGCGCCGGACTCCGCTGGAGGCCCTGCCCGACCTGTCGGATGTCCAGGTGATCGTCCAGACGGACTATGCGGGGCAGGCCCCGGAGATCGTCGAGGACCAGGTCACGTACCCGGTCGCCTCGGAGATGCTCAAGGTACCGGGCGCCAAGACGGTTCGGGGCTACTCCTTCTTCGGCCTCTCCTTCGTCTACATCATCTTCGACGACGGGACCGACCTGTACTGGGCCAGGAGCCGGGTCCTCGAGTACCTCTCTGCGATCCGGGGCAAGCTGCCCGAGGCGGCCACGGCCGCGCTGGGGCCGGACGCCACGGGTCTCGGGTGGGTCTACCAGTATGTGATCGAGGACACCACCGGCACCCGCTCGCTCGCCGACCTGCGTGCCATCCAGGACTGGCAGCTCCGCTACCAGCTCACCGCGGTCCCGGGCGTGAGCGAAGTGGCCTCGGTGGGTGGGTTCCAGCGCACCTACGAGGTCACGGTCGATCCGGCCAGGCTCCGCGGCTACGGCATCCCCGTCACGAGCGTCATGGATGCCATCCGTGGCTCGAACCAGGACGCGGGGGCCATGGTCGTGGAGATGACCGAGCGCGAGTTCATGGTCCGGGGCCTGGGCTACCTGAAGGGGATGGATGACCTCCGCCGCGTGGTCGTGGGGTCGACCCGCGAGGGCACGCCGATCACGGTGACCGACGTGGCCGAGGTCACGGAAGCGCCTGCGGTCCGGCGGGGAGTCACCGACCTGGACGGTCGCGGAGACGCGGTCGGCGGGATCGTGGTCATGCGGTTCGGCGAAAATGCGCTCGCCACGATTGGGCGTGTCAAGAAGAAGCTGGAGACGATCCGCCGTGGTCTTCCCCCCGGCCTCGTCATCACGCCGGTCTACGACCGATCCGACCTCATCCGACGGGCGATCCACACGCTGAAGGAGAAGCTGCTCGAGGAGAGCCTGATCGTGGCTCTCGTCTGCGTTCTCTTTCTCTTCCACGTGCGGAGCGCGCTGGTCGCGATCCTCACCCTCCCCGTCGGGATTCTCATGGCTTTCATCGCCATGCGCTGGATAGGGATCGGGGCCGACATCATGAGCCTCGGAGGCATCGCCATCGCGATCGGAGCGATGATCGACGCCGCCATCGTCATGGTGGAGAACCTGCACAAGCACCTGGAACGAGCGATTCGCGCCCGGGTGCGCGCGCAGGCACAGGCAGCCGATGAGAGCGCGCCCCCGGCGACGCCGCTGGACAGGGAAACGCTCCACACGGACGTCCTCGGCACCGGCGAGCGTTGGGAGGCCGTCGTCCGCTCGGCCCGCGAGGTGGGACCTTCGCTGTTCTTCTCCCTCCTGATCATCACGGTCTCCTTCCTGCCGGTCTTCTCCCTCGAGGCACAGGAGGGGCGGCTCTTCCACCCGCTCGCGTGGACCAAGACGCTGGCCATGGCGGCCGCGAGCCTCCTCAGCGTGACGCTGGTCCCCGTCGCGATGGGACTGTTCATCCGCGGCCGCATCCATGCCGAGGACCGAAATCCAGTGAACCGTACGCTGGCGCGACTCTATCGTCCCATCCTGAAATGGGCGCTGCGCTGGCGTCTGCCGGTGCTGGGAGGCGCGGTCGCGGTGCTCGTCCTCACGGTCATCCCGCTGCGGAGGATCGGCTCGGAGTTCATGCCACCGCTGGACGAGGGCACGCTTCTCTACATGCCGGGCACGCTACCCGGGATCAGCATCGCCACGGCCGGGGAGACCATCCGCCGACAGGACAGCATCCTGGTCACCTTCCCCGAGGTGGAACACGTGTTCGGGAAGGCCGGGCGCGCCGAGACCGCCACCGACCCGGCGCCGCTGTCCATGTTCGAGACCACGATCACCCTCGCACCCCGGGAGAAGTGGCGGAAGGGCATGACCCCCGAGAAGCTGGTGGACGAGATGAACCGGGCGGTCCAGCTCCCGGGCGTCAGCAACTCGTGGACGATGCCCATCAAAGGGCGCATCGACATGCTGGCCACCGGCATACGGACGCCGGTCGGCATCAAGATCTTCGGCCCGGATCTCCGCGAGCTCGAGAGGATCGGGAAGGAGATCGAGCGGGCCGTCTCAGGCGTGTCGGGCGCCCGCTCGGTCATCGCCGAGCGGGCCGTCTCGGGAAGCTACCTGGACATCGACATCGACCGCGATGCGGCCGCCCGCTACGGACTCAACGTGCGTGACATCCAGCGGGTGATCGAGGCTGCTGTCGGGGGCATGACGATCACGCGAACGGTGGAGGGACGGGAGCGGTATGCTGTCCGCCTGCGCTATCCCCAGGAGCTCCGGGACCGCCCCGAGCGGCTGGCCGACCTCCTCCTGCCCGTCCAGGGTCGTCCGGCTCGGCCCGGGCCGCTGTACGAGGCGACCGTCGCAGGCGGAGGCCCCGGCGGCCTTCCCTCCGCTACGGCTGGCGCATTGGGCGCCGGCCTGTCCGGCATGCCACCGAGTGGGACCGTGCCTTCCATGGTGGTTCAGAACTCGAACACGGGCATGGCGGGCATGAATGGAGCGGGCGGCGTGGCGCAGATCCCCCTCGGACAGGTGGCCACGATTCGGACCACGAAAGGACCCATGGCCATCAAGACGGAGGGAGCCTTCCCCACGGCCTGGGTGTTCATCGACGTCGCGGGCCGCGACATCGGGGGCTTCGTGGTCGACGCCCGTCGAATGGTGGACCAGATGGTGACGCTCCCCGCGGGCTACTCTCTTCAGTGGTCCGGGCAGTACGAGTACATGCAGCGGGCCAAGGAGCGGCTCCGCCTCGTGGTGCCGGCCACGCTGCTCCTCATCTTCCTCCTTCTCTACCTGAATTTCAGGACGCTGGAGGACACCCTGATCGTGATGCTCTCGCTCCCGCTGGCGCTGGTGGGCGGAGTGCTGCTCATGGCGGCCCTGGGCTACAACTGGTCGGTGGCCACCGGGGTCGGGTTCATCGCCCTGGCCGGCGTCGCGACCGAGGTCGGCGTGATCATGCTTCTCTTCCTGAACCAGGCCTGGGAGGCGCGCGCGTCGACGGGCCGTGCGACCGCCGAGGACCTGCGGGGGGCCGTGCTCGAGGGAGCTTCCCTCCGGGTCCGGCCGTTGATCATGACCGTCACGGCCATCATCGGCGGCCTGCTCCCGATCTTCTGGGGCCACGGGACCGGGGCCACCGTCATGCGGCGGATCGCCGCTCCGATGATGGGCGGGATGATCTCGGCCACGGTGCTCACTCTGCTGGTCCTCCCCGTGATCTGGTCCCTGGCGCGGGAGGCGCGGCTCCGGCGTGAGGCGCGTGCGCCGCTGCGAATCCACGACCGTGTGGAACCGGCCATCCATGGCGCCCGAGGGAAGAGTGTCTCGAGAGGGAGGACACCATGATGGAGGTCAAGATCGTCCTGAGGCGAAACCGGGCGGACCCGGTCCTGCACGCCCTGCGGGACGCCGATATCGCTCGCATCCACGTGTCTCACGTGCACGTGCTGGGTGCCGGAGTCGATCCGGGGGACTCCCATCTCTCGCTCGAGGAGGGCACGCATTACACCGACAAGGTGAAGATCGAGGTCTTCTGCCGCGCCGCCGATGTGGACGCAGTCGTCGAGATCGTCCGGGAGCACGCGGCCACCGGCCATCGGGGCGACGGGATCATCGCGGTGACGCCGCTGAACGGGGTCATCGGGATCCGCACGGGCGCGGAGGGCCTGCTCGCCGTGGTGTGAGAGCAGCCGGAACATCGTGCGAAGGGGAGGCACGTCATGTGGATGATCCAGATGTCGGCCAGCTGGCACCGGGAGGGGCTGTTCATGGGCATGCACGGGCTCTGGTGGCTGTTCTGGATCCTGACGATCGTCATCGTCCTGTGGGCGTTCTCGAGGCTTCTCGGCGATGGACGCGACCAGGCCCGGGAGGAGCGTCAACGGACCACGGTGGAGGAAATCCTCCGGCGGCGCTTCGGAGAAGGTACGATCGGGGAGGAGGAATTCCTGCGCCGGATGCACCTGCTGCACGAGTCGCGGCCGCCAGCGTCCCGGGAGGGCCGGACTGCGTAGGGGCGGCAGAGGGCGAGGGGGAACTATCGTGGCCGAGAGGGTCGGAGCGTCAGGTGCGCAGCGCCGGAAGCTCCTCGCCTTCGAGGACGAAGCGGAGGGCCAGGCCGTTGTTGCAGTAGCGCAGGCCGGTCGGCGGCGGGCCGTCCTCGAACACGTGCCCCTGGTGCCCGCCGCACCGGATGCAGTGGTACTCGGTGCGGGGGACGGCGAGCTGGTGGTCGGGCTTGGTCGCCAGCCGACCCTCGAGCGGGCGCCAGAAGCTGGGCCAGCCCGTGCCGCTGTCGTACTTCGTCTTCGAGGAGAACAGGGGGAGGAAGCAGGCCGCGCACACGTAGGTGCCGGCCCGGCGCTCGTGGTCGAGGGGGCTGGAGAAGGGACGCTCCGTGTACGCCTCGAACAGCACCTTGTAGGCGTCGGGAGACAGGAGCTTCCGCCACTCCTTCGCGCTCTTCCGCAGCGTGGGCGCCTGGCCGCCGCCGGCCGTGTCGCGGCGGATACCGCCGCCTACCCCGAGGTCCGAGCCCGGGCGGCCCCGGAGCCAGTCGCCCAGGACCAGGGGCACGACCGCGACCCCCGCCAGCCCGACCACGAACGCTCGCCTGTCCATTGCCCTCCTCCTCGCTCCGGTCTCGCCGCTGCGGCAGCCTCGGGGCTGCCATCGTAATAACGCGGAGTGGAGGCGTCGGTTCCGGAGCCGGGGCGTCGCTGAAACCTTCCCCGGCCGCGCCGCGTCCGTGTAGCGTGCGACGTCGACGCCCCTCCCCATGCCCCGGAGGCCCACCGCGTGAACGTCATCGAGACGGCGGCCCTGACCAAGCGCTACGGCGCTCAGCTCGCCGTCGACGGCATCAGCTTCACCGTCGAACGGGGACAGGTGTTCGGATTCCTCGGGCCCAACGGCAGCGGCAAGACCACCACGATCGGCATGCTGCTGGGCATCATCACGCCGACGGCCGGGCGGATCCGTCTGTTCGGAATGACCGGACGCAAGGGCCTCCACCAGGGGCGGCGGCGAACCGGCGCCACGCTGGAGAACCCGAACTTCTATCCCTACCTGTCCGGGTCCGACAACCTGCGCGTCGTGGCCAACGTCAAGGGAGCTTCGCGGCGCTCCATCGACGAGGTGCTGCAGCTCGTGCGCCTCGCCGACCGGAAGCGCGACCGCTACCAGACCTACTCCCTGGGCATGAAGCAGCGGCTGGCGCTGGCCGCGACCATGCTCGGCGACCCCGAGCTGATCGTCCTCGACGAGCCGGCCAACGGTCTCGACCCGGAAGGCATGAAGGAGATCCGGGAGATCATCGCCGATCTCGCCGCCGCCGGGAAGACCATCTTCCTGTCCAGCCACCTGCTGCTGGAGGTGGAACGCACGTGCAGCCACGTCGCCATCATCCGCCGCGGACGCATCATCCGGCAGGCCAGCGTCCGGGAGATCACGACGGGGACGACCGTGGCGGAGCTGCGCGGGGCCGCTCCCGCCGCGATCGCGTCGGCGCTGGAGGCGTACCCCGAATCTGTCTCGGTCCAGGTGGACGGGGACACCGCCCTGGTCGAGCTGCGCGATGACGACCTCGCCGCGCTGAATCGATATCTGTCGGGACGGGGCGTATACCTCTCCCATCTGACCGCCCGTCAGCGATCCCTGGAGGAGGTGTTCATGCAGCTCACGGGCGACGAGGAGGCCCCGGCGTTGGAAGGTGCGGCATGAGAACCTCCGCCGTGCTGTTCCGCAACGAGTTGCTCAAGGCGACGAAGCGGCCGGCCACGATCGTGACGCTGGGACTGTTCGCCTTCCTCCTGTGCATGATCGCGGGAAGCTCCTACTACCAGGCGCTCCTGCACCCGGAGCGGGGGGGCTTCATCCTGCCCGCGGCGTGGCCCGGCCTTCTGGACGACCCCGGCGTGCCGTCCGCGTTCTTCGCCGCCATCCTTCTCATCCTGCTCGTCGACAGCGAGTTCTCCTGGCGCACGGCGCGGCAGAACGTGATCGACGGACTCAGCAAGGCGCAGTGGTTCGGCGGCAAGCTCGTGCTGTTCGCCCTCGTATGTCTGGGCTGCGTCGGGCTGCACCTGCTCGTCACCGGGTCGGTGGCCGCCTCCGGCAGCTTCCACATCGCGGGCGGAATTCGGACGCTGGTCCGGGGCTCGGACCTGCGCATGATGGGGGCGGACCTGCTCATGGTGGCGGGCCTCGGCTCCGTCGCCATGCTGGCGGCGTTCGCGGCGCGCAGCTCGGGACCCGCCATGGCCCTGTTCTTCTTCTATGTGGCGCTGGGCGAGCGGATGCTCGCGCTCGTCCTGTCGCGCATGGGCGGCGCGGTCGCGAGCGCGGTCGCCTTCCTGCCCATGAAGCTGTTCACGTCCCTTCCCGAACCGGCTCGTTGGGACCCGGCGGCGTTCCAGAAGGCCGTGGCGGCGGCGGCCAAGCACGGACATCCGCCGCCGGACTTCAGCGACACGACCCTCCTCGTCTGGGTCGGGATCGCGGAGATCGTGGTGCTGCTGACCGCCGCCTTCCTGGTCTACCGCCGCCGCGACCTGTAACGCTGTATCGTGGTCCATCGTCCCGCTATCATCATCCTGCGGGACGACCGGCCGCCGCGACGTCCGCTTCGGCCTGCTCGTCCGCTCAGCTGCCCTCAAGCGCGGTCCCCGCGTCCCGCAGCGCCGCCGTCGCCCGGTCGAAGCGGCCGGCCAGGTCGGTGAGCTCCCGGCCCGTCCGCGCCTGGTCCTCCGCCCGCACCGCTTCCTTGATGGACGGGAAGATCATGGTCGCGTAGCCGTTGTCCTCGTCCGCGACGTAGATGAGGTTCCGGAACCACGATCGGCCGACGAGCCCCTCGGGCCGGGTGAGGGCGCGCTCGACCTGCATCAGCGCCGCGTTCGTGCGCTCGAGGACCTTTTTGGGCGGCGCGGAGCCGGCCAGCGCCGCGTCCCGCGCCGTCGCGAATTCTTTCGCCTGCGCCTCCATGCGGTCGATCGCGGCGGAGAGGGCCCCCGTGTCGACCGTCCAGTCCCGCTTGGCGAACGCGCTGTCGAGGGCGGGCAGGTAGCTCCGCATCGTCTTCGCGTACTCGACGTAGTCATACGGGAGCACGTCCGCGTTCGCGAGCCGCAGGACCACGGCGGCGCCGAGCTGCGACGCGGCCACGTGGTGGCGGTAGCCCGGGTCGCCGAAGCGCCGCATCCAGGCCGGGTCGTCGTAGGTGGAGTGGTAGATGCCCTGGGCCCCGCCGAAGCCCCACTCGAGGATGGGGATACCAAGGTGGTTGTAGAACCCGGCGTAGTCGGAGCCGCCGCCCGGGGCGCCCATGCGCGGGTTCTCGCCCGCGGCGACCCGGGCCTGCGCCCGCCACGCGTCCCACAAGCTGCCGGCCGTGTCCGGCGCCGGCACCTCCTCGGCGGCCGACCGCAGCACCGCCCGCAGCGAGGGCGAGCCGCCCCCCCCGAAGCGCGGGCCGGAGGCGATCATGTCCTCGTTCAGGTAGGCCACGCCGCCTTTCTGGAGGCGCAGCGAGTCGTCCTCGACGTACTCGGTGGAGCCCACCAAACCCCACTCCTCGGCGTCCCAGGTGGCGAACAGGATGGTGCGCTTGGGCCGCTTCCCGGCCTTCACCTGCTCGGCGATGGAGCGGGCGATCTCCATCACGCTCACCGAGCCGCTCACGTTGTCGTCGGTGCCGGGCCCCCACGCGTCGCGGTGGCCGCCGATCACGACCACCTCGTCCGGGAACTGGCTGCCGCGCACCATCCCGAACGTGTCCCAGATGTCCTTGTACGGCTTCGTGGCCTCGTCGGTGGTCACCTGGACGCGCGCCACGACCGGACCCGGGCCGACGTGGTAGCGGAAGGGAAGGCCGCCCTGCCAGGCCTGCGGGATGTCCGTGCCGCGCAGGCCCTCCAGGAGCTTCGCGGCGTTGCCGTAGGAGAGCGGCACGACGGGGATGTGCGGGATGACCGAGTCCGGATCCACGCGCTTCGCTCCGGGCGTGCTCGGATAGCCGGGCGTGCTCGGGTCACCGTCCTCGTTCTCCACGCTGCCGCGCTGCACGCCGAAGGAGGGCCGCATCGGTCCCTCCGGATAGACGTCGCCGCGGTCGTAACCGTCGTCCTCCGGGTCGCTGTAGAGGAGGAGCGCGGCCGCGCCGTGCTTCTCCGCCTCGCGGGCCTTGATGCCGCGGAAGGAGCGCCCGTAGCGCGCCACGGCGATCTTGCCCTTCACGGACAGGCCCAGGGAGTCCAGCTTCGCGTAGTCCTCGATGAGCCCGTAGTTCACGTACACGACCGGGGCGGTCACGTCACCCGCCGCGCTGCTCCCGTTCACGGTCGGATACTGGTCGCCGCCGCTGAAGTCGTCCCCGGGTACCGGCGGCTCCCGCAGCGACAGCTCCTGCGGGTCGGGGCGCACCCGCCACACGTGCACGCCCGTCGCGTGCGGGAGGAAGACGCTGTACGTACGCACCTGCGTCGGCAGTCCCCAGGACTTCATCTGCCCGATCACGTAGTCGCGGGTGCGGGC
>CANPVD010000017.1 GCA_947581615.1 Candidatus Humimonas hydrogenitrophica | reverse complement strand
CGATGGTACTCGGGCGGAGACGCCCCGGGAGAGTAGGTCGCCGCCGGCCTCACAAGACGCCCACGCCCCGCACTTCCCCCCAGGGAAAGCCGCGGGGCGTCGGCACGTCTACACCCCCGCCAGACCCTCCCGCGCGCCCGACCGTCCGGGCCAGCGTCGGCGATGAACGGGGACCGGACCGAGGTTTGTCCGCGGCGCGCGCGGTGCTAGCTTGGCACCGGAAGGAACACCGCCACGGAGGGAGCCGGACACGCATGGGCTCGAGCCCCGAAGCCTCGCAGGACAGCCAGAGGAGTCCTCTGGAACGTCGCCGCATCAAGAAGCGCGGTGTCGTTCTCGCCACCGGAGGGCTGCTGTTGGCTCTCGGAATGATGCTGGGACTCCGGAGCGTGGGCCTCCTGGCCGTGGACCTCGGCGCGTGGACCACGGCCCTCCTCGTCACGCTGGGCGCCCAGACCATCCTCTGGCTTCTCCCGAGCCTGGACCTCGACGAGCGTCTCACCGGCGACCGCCGGTATCTCCTGTTGCCGATGTCGACCGCGGCCGGACTGCTGTCCCTGTACATCTACATCGCTCCGGGAGCGCGCTATCTCCTGCTGATGGCCTGGTTCGTGGCCCTCCTGTTCATGGCCGGGCTGGCGGGCCTGGTGGAAGTCGTCGTGCTGTCGGCGGGGATGACCGCGGGCTATCTGGGAGCCCTGGGCCTCCGCGAGCTGACGCACGCCGGGCTGCGTCTGTCCTTCGCGCAGGAAACGCTGCGCGCCGGGGTCTTCCTCGCCATCAACGTCTACGCGGGTGTCGTGTTCCAGCGGCTCCGCCGGGAACGACGTGAACGGGGTGACCTGCGCCGGCGCCTGACCGAGCTGGCGCTTACCGATCCTCTCACCGGGCTGCGCAACCGACGCTATTTCGAGGACTTCCTCCGCTCGGAGCTGGCCCGGATCGATCGTTACGGAGGCGTCTGTTCGGTGGCCATACTCGACGTGGACCACTTCAAGAACTACAACGACACGCTGGGCCATCTGGCCGGCGACGAGGTCCTGAGGCAGCTGGCCGAGGTCTCGCTGGAGGAGATGCGGGTCAGCGACGTGGTCTCCCGGATCGGCGGCGAGGAGTTCGGGCTCATCCTGGTGAACACGGACCGTGCGGAGTCCAGAGGGGTGATCGAACGCCTCCATGCTCGGATCCACGCTCACCCGTTTCCCCGGGAGGACGTGCAGCCCGGCCGACAGCTCACGGTGAGTGCCGGCATCGCGTCCTGTCCGGCCAACGCGACGGACTACGAGGGGCTGGTCGGGCGCGCCGACCAGGCTCTGTACGCCGCCAAGCAAGCTGGCCGAAACCGGGTCCATGTCGCTGCCTGAGGCCCGGGAGGATGCGCCCGCGGCGGACGATGCCGTGAAAGGGACCGGGTTCCGTGCCGGCTTCGTGGCGCTCCTCGGCCTGCCCAACGTGGGAAAGTCCACCATCCTGAACGCCCTGGTCGGTCGCAAGCTCAGCATCGTGACGCCCAAGGCGCAGACGACGCGGCGACGGGTGAGCGCCATCCTGACGGAGGAGGGACACCAGGCGGTGTTCCTCGACACGCCGGGACTCATGGAGCCGCGCTACGCCCTGCAACAGGCCATGCGCGACGATGCCGAACGGGCGGGCCGCGATGCGGATCTCGTCCTGTGGGTGGTCGATGCCGGCTTCGAGTCGAGCGTGGACGACGCCCTGCAACGGGGACCGCCGGGCGGCCCGACCTCCGTGTTGTGCCTCAACAAGGTGGACCGCGTGAGTCCCGCGGAGTCGGAGGCGTTGGCGGAACAGCTGCGACAGGTCGGTTGGGACCCGGTGCTGACCACCACGGCGACCGAGGGTGCCGGCATCGAGGCACTGCGTACGGCGCTCCTGGAACGGCTTCCGCTCTCGCCGCCGCTGTATCCCGTGGACGAGGTTTCGGCCGAGCCCGTGCGGTTCTTCGTGGAGGAGCTGATCCGGGAGACCTGCTTCGAGACGCTCGACCAGGAGGTTCCGTACGGGACCGAGGTCCGTGTGCGGGAGTTCCGCGAGGATGACGATCCCCTGTACATTGGGGTCGATCTCCTCGTGGAACGAGAGTCGCAGAAGGGAATTGTGATCGGGCGGGGCGGCCGCACGATCCGGGCTATCGGCACCGAATCCCGGCGGAAGGTCGAGGCGTTCCTGGAGCGGCACGTGTACCTGGACCTCAGGGTCAAGGTGCTGCCGCATTGGAGCCGCCAGAAGCACAAGCTGGCGAGGCTCGGGTACGGACCGCCGCGGAGCGGAAGGAACTGACCCGAAGACCGGGAGGGAGAGCGACCGATGCCGCTGGACGACGAGCTGCTGGACATCCTGGTGTGCCCGAAGTGCAAGGGCGACCTGGAATACAGGAAGGAAGGGGAGAAGGAGGCGCTGCTGTGTCACGCCTGCCATCTCCGGTACGCCATCGAGGACGATATTCCGATCATGCTGGTCGACGAGGCCGAGTCGTTCTGACACCCGTCGCGCCGTACCATCGAATCCGATCCACCGCCAGGCTTCCCGAGAAGGGGCATCCGTGACCGAATCCAAGCTCGAGACCCGCATCCTGTATCATCTCCGGGAGGAAGCGTCCCACCCCCTCAAGGCCAAGGAGCTGGCGCGCGAGCTGGGCGTCGGTTCCGACGCCTATCAGGAGTTCCGCGACACGCTCGAGAACCTGGAGGAGCGCGGCCTCGTGTATCGGCAGCGCAAGGGCCGGTACGCGGTTCCCGAGAAGATCAACCTCGTGATCGGCCGGCTGCAGATCACGCGCGGAGGGGACGGTTTCGTCCTGGTCGAGAAGGAGGGTGAGGAGGACGTTTTCATACCGGAGCGCCACCTCGGCTCGGCGGTCGAAGGCGACGTGGTGGTGGCCCGGATCGAGAGCCGACCGGCCCACAGGAACCCGCGCGGCCGCATCCTGCGGGTCCACGAGCGCGCCTGGAAGCAGATCGTGGGCACCTACCGTTCGAAGAAGAACTACGGGTTCGTCGGCGCCCGCGAGCCCGATCTGCGCAAGGACGTGTTCGTGCCGCCCGACATGCAGGGCGAAGCGGGCGACGGCGACGTGGTGGTCGTGGCGATCGACGACTGGGGCGACGAGGAGCCGAGCCCGGTGGGCCACGTGGTACGCGTGCTCGGGGCGCCGGATTCGCCGGGCGTCGACATTCTGGCCATCATTCACGGCCACCAGCTCCCGCTCGACTTCCCGCCCGAGGTCCAACTGGAGGCGGAGGACATCGCCGCGCGCGGGCTGGGCGAGCGGGACCTCGCGGCGCGTGAGGACCTGCGCGACATCCTCACCTTCACGATCGATCCGCCGGACGCCCGCGACCACGACGATGCCCTCTCGGTCCGCCTGCTGGAGGACGACCTGCTCGAGGTCGGCGTGCATATCGCGGACGTCGCGCACTACGTGCGCCCGGGCTCCGTCCTCGACGAGGAGGCCCTGGAGCGCGGCACGAGCGTGTACCTGGTGGATCGGGTCGTGCCGATGCTGCCCCATGACCTCTCGAGCGACCTGTGCTCGCTGGTACCCGGAAAGGACCGGCTGGCCGTCTCCCTCCTGTTCACCCTGCGCAAGCCCGCCCGGATCAGCGGGGCGCGGCTGGTTCGCAGCGTGATCCGCAGCGACCATCGCCTGGCTTACGACGACGCGCAGGCGATCATGGATGGGGATCGCACGTGCGACGAGGAGCTCGAGCAGGCGCTCGATTGGCTCCGATCGGTGAGCCGATCCCTCCGCCGGGCACGCTCGGAACGGGGCAGCATCGACTTCGACCTCCCGGAATCGCGCGTCGTCCTCGACTCCGCCGGAGAGCCGACGGATATCGAGCGCGTGCTGCGTCTGGAGGCGCACCGGCTCATCGAGGATTTCATGATCCTCGCGAACGAGACCGTCGCCGAGCTCGCGCTGCGCGAGGAGGTGCCCGTCCTGTTCCGCGTACACGAGTCCCCGGACGAGGACAAGATGAGCCGGCTCCGGGAGCTCGCCTCGACCTTCGGCTTCCACCTTCCGGCCCGGCAAGTCGAGCCGCGCGACCTGGCTCGCCTGGTGGACGCCATGGAGGGCACGCCCCAGGAGCAGCTCATCTCGACGGCCACCCTCAGGAGCATGAAGCAGGCGCGCTACGCGCCGGAGAACCTGGGTCACTTCGGGCTGGCGTCCCGGGCGTATGCTCACTTCACTTCGCCGATCCGCCGCTATCCCGACCTGATCGTGCACCGGCAGCTGGGGCGCTGGTTGGAGGAGCCCGCCAGCGCCCGGAAGCTCGAGCTCGACCGGCTCTCGGAGATCGCCCGCCACTGTTCGGAGCGAGAGCGCCGAGCGGTGGAGGCCGAGCGCGACTCCGTGGATCTCAAGAAGATCGAGTTCATGGAGCGGCACCTCGGAGGAGAGTTCGAGGGTACCATCAGCGGCGTGACGGCGTTCGGCCTCTTCGTCCTCCTCGACGAATTCCACGTGGATGGCCTCGTGCACGTGTCGACCCTCGAGGACGACTACTACGTGTACGTCGAGGAGCAGCATGCCCTGCTCGGACAGCGACGCCGACGCAGGTTTCAACTCGGCGACCGGGTGCGGGTCCAGGTGGCCCGGGTGGACCGGGAAGCCCGAAAGATCGACTTCGAGCTGCTCGGCACAGCGGGTTGACCGTCGCCGGAGCCGTGCCTAGACTCGCCGGGCGACGGGGCCCCCACCTCGGGGGCCCCGTCGCGTCGTACCGTACTTCAGGATGGGATGAGTGAGCGATGGTGAACGTTGCGGTGCAGCACGACAAGCTCGTCGAGCAGCGCAGGCGGCTCGACGAGCTACGGGGGTACCTTTGACATCCCGGCCAAGCTGAAGGAGGTCCGGGAGCTGCAGGAGCGCATGGCGCAGCCCGGCT
>CANPVD010000016.1 GCA_947581615.1 Candidatus Humimonas hydrogenitrophica | reverse complement strand
GCGGAAGCCCGGCAGCTGGCTGTTGATCTTCTCGAAGGCGACGCGGTAGCTGCGGTTGTCGCCGTCGCTCTCCCCGATCGTGAGCCGACAACCCGGGAGGGCCTCCGACACGATCTCCGCCACCTCGCGGATCCGGTAGTTCTGCTCCGAGTCGCCCACGTTGAACACCTTGCCGTGCACGGCCTCGCGTGGCGCCTCGATCGAGCAGGCGATGGCCCGGGCGATGTCCTCGACGTGCACGAGCGGCCGCCACGGCGTCCCGTCGCTGATGAGCTTGATCTCGCCCGTGGTCCACGCCAGCCCGGCCAGGTTGTTGAGCACGATGTCGAAGCGCATGCGGGGCGACGGGCCGAAGGCCGTGGCGTTGCGCAGGAAGGTCGGCGAGAAGTCGTCGTCCGCCATGGCGCCGACGTCCCGCTCGACCAGCACCTTGCACCGCGCATAGGCGGTCTGGGGGTTGGGCTCGGAGGTTTCGTCCACCAGGTCGCTCTCGGCGACGCCGTACACGCTGCAGGAGGAAGTGTACACGAAGCGGGACACGCCGGCCTCGCGGCACTTCCGCGCCATGCGCAGGCTGCCCTCGTGGTTGATTCGGTAGGTCACCTGGGGATTGAGCTGACCCAGCGGATCGTTGGAGAGCTCGGCCATGTGCACGACGGCGTCGTAGCCGGCCAGGTCCTCGGCCTCGACCTCCCGTATGTCCTTGCGCAGAGCCGTCTCGAACCCATCCTCCCGGGGATAGAGCAGCCCCTCGGTGTAGAAGCAGGTGTCCAGCCCCTCCACGTGATGTCCCCTCCCCGAGAGGAGGGGCGTGAGGACGGCTCCGATGTATCCTTCCGTTCCTGTCACCAGGACCTTCATGTCAGGCGCTCCCGGACGCGGAGTGTCGGCTCCGTGCCCCTGAGGTGAACGATTCGGGGATGCGATCCACGATCGCCCGCCCGATCGGGAGGGCGGCCGTGGCCGCCGGCGAAGGGGCGTTGCACACGTGCATCGAGCGTTCGGCCGGCACGATGAGGAAGTCGTGCACCAGCTCACCCTTCGGCGTCAGGGCCTGCGCCCGGACGCCCGAGCCTCCCGGCGCCAGGTCCGAGACCCGCACCTCCGGGACGAGCCGCTGGAGGCTCTTCGCGAAGCGCCGCTTGCTGAGCGATCGGTGCAGCTCCATGGCCGTGACCGCGGGAAAGCGGGCGACGAGCCTCCAGAAGCCCGGGTAGGCCATCGCCTCCGCCGTGTCCTTCAGGCTCACGTCGCCCCAACCATACCCCTCGCGGCTCAGGGCGAGCACCGCGTTCGGCCCGGCGTGCACCGCCCCGTCGATCGAACGGGTGAAGTGGACGCCCAGGAAGGGGAGGTCCGGGTCCGGCACCGGGTAGATGAGGTTCCGGACCAGGCCCCGACGCCCCTCGACCAGCTCGAAGTACTCCCCCCGGAAGGGCACGATCCTGGCCGGCGGGCGCGCTCCCATCATGGCGGCCACCCGGTCGGCGTGCAGGCCGGCACAGTTGACCAGGAAGCGCGTCATGAACGAGCCGGCCTCGGTCTCGAGGGCCAGCCCATCCGGCATGACGCGAACCGCGCGCAGGCCGGCGCCCGTCCGCAGGTCCGCGCCCCGCTCCCCGGCGATGTGCGCGAACGCCTCCGCCACCCGCCGATAGTCGACGATGCCGGAGGCCGGGACGTACAGGGCGCGCACGCCGCGCACATGCGGCTCGATCTCGCGCAGCTCTTCGGGTCCCAGCACCCGGACCTCGAGGCCGTTGGCACGGCCCCGGGTCTCCAGCTCGGCCAGGTGGGGGAGCTCCTCCTCCCGGGTGGCTACGATGACCTTGCCGCACACCTCGCAGGGAATCCCCTGCTCCCGGCAGAAGTCCAGCGTCGCCTGGCGTCCCTCGGTGCACAAGCGGGCCTTGAGGCTGCCGGGCGGATAATAGATGCCCGAGTGGATGACCCCGCTGTTGTGCCCGCTCTGGTGCGCGGCCCAGCCGGACTCCTTCTCGAGGACCAGGGTGGACGACCCCGGATGGCGCCGCGTCAGCTCCAGGGCCGTCGACAGCCCCACGATGCCGCCGCCCACGACGGTGAAGTCGTATGTCACGCGCCCATCTCCGCGTCGACCTCCGCCAGCAGATCCACGTCCAGCAGCCGGTCCGCCGCCCACCGCACCAGCTCGAACTCCATCCCCGCCCGCCCGGCGATCGCCAGCAGGTCGTGTCCCCCGTCGGACTGGTTCAGGACCCAGAGCAGCGCCAGCGTCGCGCTGCGGCGATCCACCCGGCCGCCGACGGCATCGTACAGGCCGCGCCGCCCGAGCTGGGGCTCGCCCTTCGGGCTCAGGTTGCGGTAGGCGCGGTTCCCCTCCAGCACGTCCACGACCGCGAGGAGGGTCTCCAGCGTGTCCGTCAGGCCCTCGGGCTGGAGGAAGTCCAGGTCGTCCGCCGACGTGTGGTACTGGGGATACTCTCCCCACGGGGTCCGCATCAGGCAGCCCACCGGGAGATCGAAGCCCGGCGAGCCGTACTGTCGCTCGTCGTAGCCGTACGGCGTGAAGTCCCGGATGGCCGAGGGCGACTCCCGGTGCGCCAACACGTGCTCGACGGCGCGATCGATCGCGGCGTCGCCTCGGCGACTACGCTTGTAGTTGATAGACCCTCCGTCGCCCACCCCGGCCAGCACGAGGCCGTGCCGCACGGCGCCCACGCGCTCCTCGTTCCGCGCGAGCCACGCGATCGACCCGATGGTCCCCGGGACGAACAGGAAGCGATACGTGTACCGGTGCTCCCGCGCGGCCAGTCGCGCGGCCAGCCACGTCGCCGCCGCGATGCCCGACAGGTTGTCGTTGGCCAGGGACGGGTGGCACACGTGACAGGAGACCAGGACCTCCTCCCCGATCGAGCCGGGCAGGACGCACTCGCCGTAGGTCAGGCTGCCGTCCTCGAGCGTGGAATCGATCCGGACCTCGTAGTCGCCCTCCGGGAGCGCCTCGAAGCGGCGGTGCTCCATGCAGAAGCCCCACGTCTCCTCGTAGTAGGAGGTCCGGTAGGGGATCCAGTCCTCGTGGTCGGGCAGCGTGTGCACCCGCGCGGCCAGCTCCGCCCGGTCGAGGGTGGCGTGCACGGGCACGCTGTAGCCTACCACGTGCAGGTTGGAGTCGGCGAAGTCCAGCACCGTCTCGCCGTCCGGACCGCGGATCCAGGCGCCCCGGATGTTCCACTCGCGGGGCACGGTCCAATCGAGGACCCGCGTGCCGGTCGGGACCTCGGTCACCTCGAGGGGGATGCGCTCGGCGATCCGCGCCAGCGTCTCCCGGACCCCGTCGCCGGTCAGACTCCGGCAGATCGGGAAGAGCTCGGCCGCGAAGCCGTGCATGGCGGCGCCCGCGGTGGACGGCGGGCCGCCGGTCTCGGCAGACCCGGACATCAGAAGACCGCCACCTCCGGGATCGGCACCACGAACCTCCCGCCCCAGGCCCGCACGTGCTCCATCTGGCCGGCGATCTCGTCCCGGAGGTTCCAGGGCAGGATGAGCACGTAGTCCGGCCGCGTCTCGGCGATCCTCTCGGGCGCGACGATCGGGATGCGGGTCCCCGGCAGGTGGCGGTCCTGCTTGTGGGGGCTCCGGTCCACCACGTAGTCCAGGAAGTCCGTGCGCACGCCGCAGTAGTTGAGGAGCGTGTTGCCCTTGGCCGCGGCCCCGTAGCCGACGACCGACTTCCCCTCGTTCTTCGCCTGGACCAGGAAGGAGAGCAGCCTCCTCTTGGTCCGGTTCACCCGCTCCCCGAACGCCAGATAGGGCGCCAGCGTGTCGTAGCCCCCCTCCCGCTCGCGGGCCCGCAGCGCCCCCACCCTCTCTCCCACCGGGTGCGAGTCGTCCTCCTCGTGCCGGCCGTAGATCCGCAGCGAGCCGCCGTGCGTGGGCAGCTCCTCCACGTCGAACAGGGTGAGCCCGTGGGCGGCGAAGATGCGTTCCACCGTGAGGAAGGAATAGTACGAGAAGTGCTCGTGGTAGATCGTGTCGAACTGGTTCCCCTCGATGAGCCGCACCAGGTGCGGAAACTCCATCGTGATCACGCCCCTCGGCTTCAGCAGGTGCCTCATGCCCGTGACGAAGTCGTTCAGCTCGGGCACGTGGGCCAGGACGTTGTTTCCGATGATGAGGTCCGCGCGAAGTCCCTCCTCCGCGAGGTCCCGGGCCATCGCCTCTCCGAAGAAGCGGACCCGCGTGGGGATCCCCTTCTCCTCGGCCGCCGCCGCCACGTTGGCGGCCGGCTCGACGCCCAGCACAGGGACGTCGTGCTCCACGAAGTACTGGAGGAGGTATCCGTCGTTGCTGGCCAGCTCGACGACCAGGCTGTCCTGTCCGAGGCCGAAGCGATCGGTGGCCATCCGGACGTACGCCTCGGCGTGCTTCAGCCAGCTGTCGGAGTACGAGGAGAAGTAGGCGTAGTCGCCGAAGATGACCTCGGGCTGCTCGAATTTCTCGAGCTGCACCAGGAAGCAGTCCTCGCACACCCGGGCGTGCAGCGGATAGAACATCTCGCCCTCTCCCAGCTGCTCGGGCTCCAGGTATGCGTTGGCCAGCGGCGACATGCCCAGGTCCACGACCGTCCGCGTGAGCGGCGCGCCGCAGAAGCGGCACGGCGGGGCGTGGGTCGGGGCCCGGTCCGCCGCGGCGACGCCGGCGGCGGTCTCGGATCGGCCTTCTATGTTCATGGAATTCTCGGCTCAGTCAGGACAGTTCGGCCCGGCGGGCCAGGACGGTGAGGTCCACGGCCTCGTGGGGATCCTCCTGGCGCGCGGCGGCCCAGAAGCGGTCGGCGATGGCGTCGAGGATCGGGGTGTGCTCCGGCATGTCGAATTCCTCGAACCGGTGCACCTTCACGATCTCGGCCAGGGTGCCGGCGACCCCGAGCTCGTCGGCGACCTGGAGCTCGGTGCGGTCGATGGGGCGCCGTACGAACGGGATGCCCAGCGGCCCGCACAACGCCTCGATGATGTCCACCGTGATGCTCTCCAGCACCCCCTCGGTGGCCGGCGGCGTGAACACCGTCCCGCCGCGCACGACGAGCACGCAGGAGCCCGTGGCCTCCGAGACCCGGCCGGCGCGGTTGAGGAGCACCATCTCCCCGTAACCGCGTCCCCGGCCCTCGATGCGTGCCAGCCTCGACACCTGGTAGTTGGTTCCGGCCTTGACCCTGGGAGGCACGGTGACGTCGCTGGCTCTCTGCCACGTGCTCACGCCCAGGGCGATGGGCTCGGGCCGCTCCGCGGGCTGGTGGAAGGCCGTGAGGACGAGGTCGGAGCGGTCGTCCTGGCCCCAGTGGCCCTCGGTGACGAACAGGGTGGCCCGCACCCACATGTCCCGGTCGGGCCCGAGCAGCCGGCCCACCAACTTCCGGCACGCCTCTTCGAACTCCCGCGGTCCCACCGGGCACGGCACGTGGAGGATGCGCGCAGAGCGCTGCAGCCGGGCGAAGTGCCTCGGGAGAGCGACGACCCCGAACTCGGAGCCATCCGCGCTCCAGTAGCCCTTCATTCCCTCGAACACGTTGAGGCCGCGCTTCACCGCCTCGCTGTCGACGTGGAGTACCGCCTCGCTCCAGGGGCGCACGTCGCCGTCGAAGTACGCCCATTCGGGTTGCTGCAGGTCGGCCACGGGGCTCCTCTCTGTCGGTGTCCGGTCAGGAATGGGGCAGGAGCTGTCGGTCGGCACGTCGCACGAGACCTCGCAGCCGCACCAGATAGGGGACCAGGAACGCCGGGCAGTGGAGGCGAGCGGCCAGGCGCAGGATGGGGCCCACGTCTGTGGTCGCCGATCCGGCGGCTATCGGTGCCCTGTAAGGGGTGCGCCGGGCGATGCGCAGCAGGCCGCGGAGCGCCTCGAGGTCGTGTACTCGTAGCGCGTGCGACGCCAGGAGGCCGAAGCGGGGCGACTCCGCGACCAGGTCGGGCACCTCCCTGGACAGGAGATCCAGGTAACGGACGTATTGCCGCCGGCTCCTGTCCGTTGCCGACGTATAGTTGCCGTCGTGCAGGTACTGGTAGTAGCCGGCGATCGGCGTGTAGAAGAAGGGGACGCCGCGCAGGAGCAGGTCCATGTAGAACTTGGTGTCGACATAGGATCTAACCCTGCGGTCGAAGCGAGTCCGCTCGAACACGGAGCGCCGCACGAGCGGGCTGCCCTGCCGGAGCGGCGCGTCGGAGTCACCGTTCCATTGGATCATGCCGTGGAGCAGCTCTTCGATCGTGCGCTCTCCCACGACCCGGGTCCGGGTCCGCTCCGCCCCGTTCGGCGCCGTCCGCACGACCGCGTAGTCACCGTAGAGGACGGCCGGACCGGCGGGCACGCCGTGGTGCCAAGCCCACTCGAGCTGGAAGCGCAGCTTGTCGGGGTGGATGCGGTCGTCGTCGTCGACGATCTGCACCCACTCGCCGCGCGCCGCATCCACTCCCCGGTTCAGAGTCCCGACGATGCCCGCGTGGGATCCGCGGAGGTAGCGGATCCGCCGGTCCTCCGCCGCCAGACCCGCGGCGACCCGGGCCGTCTCGTCCGCCGACCCGTCGTCCACGATCAGGCACTCCCAGTCCTCGAACGTCTGTGCCCGCACCGACCACACGGCCCTCCGGAGCAGTCGAGGCCGCTCGAATGTCGGCACCAGGACCGTGACCTCGGGTCGCTCAGCCACGGGATCGCACCAGGCGTCGTCCGGCGGCCCGCATGCCCGTCCGGAACAGATAGGCGAACAGCCACCGATAGTAGGCCGGGATGAACGGCATGGTGAATCCCGCTCGGAGCCACTCCAGGGGCTCCATGCGCTCCCGGTACAGGGTCACCCACCGGTGCCGGAAGTTTCTCCACGCCTGCTCTACCAGAAGGTCGTGGATCTCCGTCCATTCCCCCGGACGCCGGCGGGCGAACTCCCGGAACACGGGGTCGGTATCCAGCACGTGGATCCACTTCCGCATGTCTTCCGCCAGCTCCTCGGGCGGCAGCGACAGCCCCGCACTCGTCTCGTACCATCGGTTCCGGAACTCCGCCTCCCGCGAGAAGGCCGCCTTCCGGCCCAGGGACAGCTTGACGACCATTGTGTTGTCGTCGGCCTCCGGGATGGGCGGGTAGCCGCCCACGTCCAGGATCTCCCGCGTGCGGGCCAGGGTCGTCACGAAGGTCCAGAAGGGGACGCGGTCCCGGACCCACATGCGGACGAGTTCGAGGCCGCTGAACACCTCCTCGCGCGGAAACCGGTGCTCGCGCGGCTGCGGGTTCCCCTCCTCGTCCATCACCTCCACGCGCGGGATGCCGACCCCCACCTCCGGATCCCGCTCCAGGATCTCGACGAGGGAGGAGACGAAGCGGGGCCCCAGCTCGTCGTCGTCGCACAGGAGGACGAAGTACTCCCCTTCCGCGGCCTCGACCATCTGGTTGAAGTGCCGGGACATGACGGGCTCGGTGACCGGGTTCCGGCGCAGGCGGAACGGTCGCGGATAGTGGCTCCGCACCAGCTCCTCCAGCTCCGGGCCGTTCTCCCCGTTGTCGGACACCAGGAGGTCGATCTCAGGGTAGTCCTGCTCCGCGACGGACCGGAGGACGTCCGGCAGGAAGCGGAACCGCCTGAAGACGGGGATGCCGATCGTGACGGCGGGCTTCGACGCGTTCGCCATGGTCCCTGCGTCCGGACCTCAGCTCCGGGTCCGCCGGAACGCCGCGCCAGACGTTCGCGGCCCGATCATCGGACCGCCGACGGCCGAGGCTCGGGATGACGGTGCACCGGGGGCG
The DNA here is from genome assembly GCA_947581615.1 of Candidatus Humimonas hydrogenitrophica. Taxonomy (GTDB): domain Bacteria; phylum Gemmatimonadota; class Gemmatimonadetes; order Palauibacterales; family Palauibacteraceae; genus Humimonas; species Humimonas hydrogenitrophica. The sequence continues at coordinate 2,342 of CANPVD010000016.1, read as the reverse complement.
GCTCGCCGCTCCGGTCCCAGATTCGCCACGGAGCGTCACCGCTCTCCCATGCGGCATCCAGCATGTTCTTCTCCCGGAGCGTGTCCATGCAGGACCAGAAGCCGTAGTGCCGGAAACCCATGAGCTCGCCCGCGGAGACCATGCGTTCCACGGGGTCGCGCTCCCACACCGTCTCATCGCCGTCGACGTAGTCGATGGCTCCTGGCTGAAGGACGAAGAAGCCGCCGCTGATCCACCCCTCGGAGGTCTCCGGCTTCTCGTGAAAGCCGGCCACGCGGTCCCCGTCCAGCCCCAGTCTCCCGAAGCGTGCCGGGGTCCGCACGGTGGTCACCGTCCCGAGCCTGCCGTGCGAGCGGTGGAAGTCGAGGAGCGCTCCGAGATCGAGGTCCGCCACGCCGTCGCCGTAGGTGAAGTGGAAGGGCTCGTCGTCCTCGAGCCAGCGCCGCAGCCGCTTCAGCCTTCCGCCGGTCTGGGTGTGGAGCCCGGTGTCCACCAGGTGGACCTTCCAGTCGGGCTGGTTGCCGTCGTGGATGGTCGTGTCGCCCGTCCGCAGGTCCACCGAGATGTCGTTGTTGAAGGCGTAGTAGTTCAGGAAGTACTCCTTCACCATCTCGCCCTTGTACCCGAGGGCGATGATGAACTCCTTCACACCGTGCGTGGCATAGATGTTCATGATGTGCCAGAGGATGGGCTTTCCCCCCACCTCGACCATCGGCTTGGGCTTGAGGTGCGTCTCCTCGGACAGGCGCGTTCCGAACCCGCCGGCCAGTATGATCGCCTTCATCTCCCGCTCCACCGCAGTTCGCTCACGCTCTTCGCCAAACGGATCGGTCCCCCGTGTCCCCGCCGCCCATCACGAGCGCGTCGCCTCGAGGGTCGGTGCGGCCCGATCCTGCCGCGTCACTTCCCATTCGAGCACGGGCGTGATCGAGCCGGCCCGGTCCTGGTCGAAGCGGAAGCCGACCTGCGACACGTCGAAGGTCAGCACGTGGTGCCACGACTCGACCACCTCGACGTTCGGCACGTGCGCCACGACCGTGACGCTGTAGCGGCCCGGCCGCACCAGGCCCGCCGGCACGCGGCAGCGGGACACGTAGGAGCCCGGCTCCCGGACCTTGCCGCGCAGCCCGGTCGTGTCCGTGTCCCACGACTGCCACAGGAAGCCCCGGTAGCTCCACAGTCCGGCCACGATCACCAGGTCCCGCGTCGGCTCGCGGATCTCGTACTCGATCTCGACATCGAAGGACCGGTCGAAGGGGATGACGGCCTCGGGGAGCCCGTCCTCGGAGAGCACCCTCACGCTACGCACGGCCGCCTCCGCCGGCTCGTCCTCCCCGGACTCCGGCCTCCGCCACACGGCCGACGTCTCCCCGCCCGACGTCAGGTAATGGCTCACGACCTCGGCCGGCCCATCATCCATGGTGACCTGTCCGCCCTCGAGCAGGATGGCCCGGTCGCACAGGTCGGTGACCGCGCCCATGTTGTGGCTCACGAACAGGACCGTCCGCCCGGATTGGGCCACGTCCCCCATCTTGCCCAGGCACTTCTGCTGGAACGCGGCATCTCCGACGGACAGCACCTCGTCCACCACCAGGATCTCGGGCTCGAGGTGCGCCGCCACCGCGAACGCCAGCCGCACGTACATGCCGCTCGAGTAGTACTTGACCGGCGTATCCAGGAAGCGCTCGACCTCGGCGAACGCCACGATCTGGTCGAACTTGGCGTCGATCTCCGTACGGCCCATCCCCAGGATGGCCCCGTTCAGGTAGACGTTCTCGCGGCCGGTGAGCTCCGGGTGGAAGCCCGTCCCGACCTCGAGCAGCGATCCGACGCGGCCCCGGATCTCGATGAAGCCCTCGGTGGGCTCGGTGATGCGGGAGAGGACCTTGAGGAGGGTGCTCTTGCCCGCGCCGTTCTTCCCGATGATCCCCAGGACCTGGCCCCTGGGCACGTCGAAGGAAATGTCCTTCAGTGCCCAGATCTCCTCTTCCATGCCGGCCGCGCCCGAGGCGTTGCCGCTCAGGAGGCTCCCCGCCTTGCGGAACGGGGTCGCCAGCGCGTCGGTGAGGGTCTCGCGCAGGGTGCGGCGACCCTCCTCGAGGGCCCCGATCCGGTACTTCTTGCCGAGGTCCCTGACCTGTACGGCGATGTCGTTCATGACCGCTCAGACCACATCCGCGAAGGTGCGCTCCATGCGCCGAAAATAGAAGGCGCCGGACACCAGGAGTACCACGGCCACGACGGAGGACACCGCGATCATCGGCCCGGGTTGCGTCTTGGTGCCGATCAGCGCCCACCGGAACCCCTCGACCACGCCCGCCATGGGGTTGATCGCGTACAGG
>CANPVD010000015.1 GCA_947581615.1 Candidatus Humimonas hydrogenitrophica | reverse complement strand
CCCATCGGGCCTCGTCCGTCTACGGCTCGTCGACCACGGCCGCCGGGCCCAGCGGATCGTCCTCACGCGGCTTCGGCCGCGCCAGTCGGCGACGGCCTACCTGCGTGGCGCCCAGCGCTGGCTCGCGGGAGGCGACTTCGGCCTGTGGGGCGTCGACCCCGGGACCCCGGGGATGGTCGCCCCCGGCGACAGCACGGACGTGCTCGTCCAGCTCCATCCTGGCCACTACGTCATGGCCCGCTGGTCCAACCGCACCGACGGGTCCGTACGGATCCGGATGGCGACGAAGGTGACCTTCGAGGTCCTGGCGCCGCCGACCGGGGTCCCCCCGGCCGCCGCTCCCGAACCCGACCTGTCGGTCCGTATGACGGACGACGCCTACCGGTTTTCTGGGTCCCTGACGCCTGGTCACCACGTTCTGAGGATCGCGAACTACGGATTCCACGAGCACGACTTCGAGCTGGTGCGGCTCCTCGATGGGCACACGCCGGCCGAGGCCCGGAGCTGGCTCGGGGGAGGCATGCAGGGCCCGGCCCCGGTGAAGTTCGTGGGCGGCCTGGTGGCCGTGTCGCCCGGCCTCGCCGGCTACCTGGACGTGACGCTGGAGCCCGGCCACTATCTGGCGGTGTGCCTGGTGCCGGCCGGCGCGGACCGCCGACCGCGCGTCGACCAGGGGATGCTCGCTTCCATCCGCGTGCCGCTCGCCGGCGACGTGCCGGCGAACGGACCTCGTTGAGCGGGCTCGCCAGCGGGCGTAGGTTCGGGTCGGTCCGTTCCCGTACCCTGAGGTATCGATGCTGACCAGCTTCACCGCCCACCTTCTCCAGGCGGCTCTTCTCCTGGCTCCCCAGGTCACGGCGGCGGGGTCGTCGGCCCCGTCGGTGACGCGCCCCGGACGCCCCCCGGACACGTTGTGGCAGCAGCGGGTGTCCTACAGCACCGAGGCGCGGCTCGACGAGGACGCGCAGGTCCTGCACGCCGTCGAGGTCGTGCGCTACCACAACGCTTCGCCGGACACCCTGAAGGTCCTGTTCTTCCACCTGTACCTGAACGCCTTCCGGCCCCATAGCATCTGGGCGCGCACCGAGCAGCGGAAGCCGTTCGACTTCGGCGCGCTCCGGGACCCCGACTACGGGTACGAGCGCGTGCGGTCGGCGGAGCTGGTGCCGTGGGGAAGGGGAGGCAGCGGGACTGGCGCTGACGCCAGCGGGAGTGGTGCCCGGGACCGGAGCCTGACGGCGGCCTATCCGTTCGCCCCGGACTCCACGGTCGTGCGTTTCGACCTCCCGCGGCCGCTGGCTCCGGGCGACTCGACTCGGGTCCGGATCGCGTGGGATGCGCGCCCCGCGACCCTGTGCCGGCGCCAGTGCCGCCAGGGCCGTCACTGGGACTTCGCGCAGTGGTATCCCCGGGTGGCGGTGTTCGACACGGCCGGGTGGGAGGACCACCCGCTGCACCCTCAGGGGGAGTTCTACGGCGAGTTCGGCACCTACGACGTGACGCTGGACCTGGCCTCCGACCAGGTCCTCGGGGCCACCGGCGTACCGGTCGAGGGGGACCCGGGCTGGAAGCCGGACGCCTCGAGCCCCGACCGGACGGTCGACTACCAGCGCGACTGGTACGGCAGGCCGGTGAGGCTCGACGACCCCGGCTTGCTGGACGGGCCGGCGTCGACGGGCCGCAAGCGGGTCCGCTTCCGGGCCGAGCGCGTGCACCACTTCGCGTGGAGCGTCGATCCCGCCTACCGCTACGAGCAGGGACACCTGGGCAAGGTCGCGGTCCGTGTGCTGTACCGCCCCGGCGACCTGGACTGGGACCTCGGGGCCGCGGTGCGGCGCACGATCCGGGCGCTCCGCTGGCTGGGAGGCATCTACGGCCCCTACCCGTGGCCGCAGCTCACCAACCTCCATCGGCTGGAGGGGGGCGGCACCGAGTTCCCCATGGTGATCATGAACGGGGGGCCGGGACAGGGGCTCATCACGCACGAGTCCAGCCACCAGTACAACATGGGGATCCTGGCCAACAACGAGTGGAAGGAGGGCTGGCTCGACGAGGGCATGGCCAGCTTCCTGACCAACTGGTTCGAGCGGGAGCACGGGGTGGCCCACCCGTGGGCGAGGACCATGCGGGCCGCGCGGGCCCGGGAAGCGGCCGGCGCCACACAGGTGGTCTCGGAGCCGTCCGAGGACTTCGTGGACTACGCCACCTACGGCGCCATGATCTATACCAAGGGCTCGGTCGTCCTCCGCATGCTCCGGTGGCTGGTGGGCGAGGACACCTTCCGCGAGGGCATGCACGTCTACTACCGTGACTACCGGTTCCACCACGTGGACGGCGCCGACCTCCAGGCGGCCATGGAGAAGGCGAGCGGAAGGGAGCTTGCGTGGTTCTTCCACGAGTGGCTGCGCACGACCTGGACGCTGGACTACGCCCTCGGGGACGTACACACGGTCCCGGACGGGACGTCCGGCTGGAAGACGTCGGTCCAGGTGACGCGCCGGGGACGGGCCTGGATGCCCGTAGACCTGGCCGTCGGCGACAGCACGCTGCGGCTGGACTCGCGTGACGAGAGCCAGACCGTGACCGTCGTTACGACCGGGCGGCCCGACTCGGTGGTCCTCGACCCCCGGGGCGTTCTGCTGGAGACGAGCATCGAGAACAACCGAACGGCGTTGCCGGCACACGATCCCTAACCGAAAGGAGCGAACGAATGCGCGCACGCAGCGGAGCCATCGTCCTCGGGCTCGGCGCCCTCCTGGCCCTGTCGGGCCCGGTGGCCGCTCAGCAGGCGCACGTGGTCTCGTCCTCGGAGATCGACCGGGCGGTGCGGAAGGAGTCCACTCCCGCGGCGGCCGATCGCGCGGCCCTGCGGCGGCTCCTGGCACGCCCCGAGGCGCGTCGGCTCGCGGACCACTATGGCCTCGACCTCCAGCGGGCGGATGACGCGGTCGCCACCCTGGACGGCCCGGAGCTGGCCGAACTGGGGGCGCGGGCGCGCCGCATCGATGCCGGCCTGGCGGGCGGGAGCGACACGATCATCATCTCGACCACCACGCTCATCATCGCTCTTCTCGTCCTGATCATCATCCTCGTGGCATGACGCTCGGCGGCCGGGCGGCCTCGATCGCCCTGGCCGCACTCCTCGAGCTTGGCGTCGCCGTAGGGCCGGCGGCCGCCCTGCGGACGCCCGGCGTCGGATCCGACACGACGCCGGGCGTCCCCGTGCTTGACGTTCCTTACGTATCGCAGACCGAGGCGCTGTGCGGCGGAGCCGCGGCGGTCATGGTGATGCGGTACTGGGGCGTCGACTCGGTGGACATCCGCGCCTTCGAGCCGCTGGTGGACGACTCGGCCCGCGGGATCCGGACCGGCGTGCTCGCGCGGGAGGTCCGTGCCCTGGGGTGGCGGGCGCTGACCTTCCGGGGCAGCCTGTCCGAGATCCGGCGGCAGCTGGTCCGGGGTCGGCCCGTCATCGTGCTGCTGCGCGTCGGCCGGAACCGTTACCACTACGTGGTCGTGGTGGCGGCAGACGACGGCACGGTCCTCGTGCACGATCCCGCCCGCGCCCCGTTCCGGCGCCTGTCCGTGAAGGCGTTCCGGAGCATGTGGGCTCCAACGGGAGCCTGGTCGCTCCTCGTGGTCCCGGCCCGGAATCCGGTGAGATCTCCGGGCGCCGCGGGCGCGGCCATAGCCGACTCGGCGGCTCCGCGGCCCGCCGCCGACCCGACCGCCGGGCCCGAGCGCCCGTCCGCCCTCCCCGCGCCCGGCGGCCCGGCGGCCTGCCACGAGCGCGTAGGCGCCGCCGTGCGGATGGCGAGCGATGGGGACCTCTCCGGCGCGGCGTCCCTTCTCGAAGCGACCGCGGCGGCCTGTCCGGATTCCGCGTCGCCCCTCCGCGAGCTCTCCGGCGTCCGCTTCCGCCAGCGGCGCTGGACAGAGGCCGCCGCGACGGCGCGCCGGGCTCTGGCCCTGGAGCCGGGGGACTCCTACACGCTTGGGCTCCTGGCCGGCGATCTCTACATGGCCGGGCAGAGGGACGAGGCGCTCCGGACCTGGAACGAAGTCGGCGAGCCCCGGGTGTCGGCGCTGCGGGTGTACGGACTCGAGCACGTTCGCTACCGCGTGGTGTCCCGCCGCGTGGACCTGCCGGTCGACAGCCTCCTGACGCCACGCCGCCTGGCCCTGGTTCGGCGCCGCCTGGACGCGGTGCCGGGGTTCGCGGCCACGCGGGTGGACTGGAGTTCCCAGGGCGCGGGCCGGGCCGACCTGCGGGTGGCCGTGCTGGAGAGGCGATCCCTCCCCGGCGGAGTGCCGGGTCTGGCGCTCTCCCTGGCCGCAGGCCTCCCCCTGCGGGTGGTACGCCTGCGGACGGGCAGCCTGTTCGGGGATGGGGAGCGCTGGAGCGCCGCCTGGCGCTGGTGGACCGAGAGGCCGCGCGTGGCGCTCGAAGTGCAGGCTCCCGATGCCTTCGGCGTCACCGGGATCTGGGACGCGGGCGGGTCCTGGGAGCGGGAGGCGTTTCGGCCCCAGGGCGCGAGCGGCGGGGGTGCGGCGGACACGGGCGCCGCGGCTCCCACGCTGCGAGAGGAGCGCTGGCGGGCCGCCGTGTCCGTGTGGACATGGCTCACGCCGGACCTGCGCTGGAGCGCGGGCCTGTCGCTGGACCGGTGGACGGGGCGGGGGACGAGCCCGGGCCTGTCGCTGGCGGCCGAGGCCCGTGCGGCGGGCGATCGGTTCCGCCTCCTGGTCCAGGGAGAGGGGTGGCCCGAGCTGGACGGGGGTTTCGGCGCGGTGTCGGCCACGGCCGGCTGGAGGACGTCGGCCGCGCCACGCGGCGTGGTGGCGGCGGGACGCGCCGGCATCTCGGCCGCATCCGCCACGGCACCCCTCATGCTATGGCCGGGCGCCGGGGCCGGTTACGCCCGGATGCCCCTTCTCCGCGCCCACCCGCTTCTCGACTCCGGGGTCATCGATGGGGCGGCGTTCGGCCGCGTGCTCGCCCACGGCGGCGCGGAGCTGGATGCGTGGACGGACGCACCGGCGCCCCTCGCCCTGGGTGCGGCCGGATTCGTGGATGTGGCGCGGGCGTGGCACCGGCCCGGCGACGGAGGGGCGAGTCCGCTGGAGGTGGACGTGGGGGCCGGGCTGCGCGTGGCGCTTCCAGGCACGGGGAGCCGGCTCAGGGTGGACTTCGCCCACGGGTTGCACGACGGGGACAACGTGCTGTCGGTGGGATGGGAGAGCCCGTGGCCGGGCTTCGGGACCCGCTCAGCCGACCAGTAGCTCCCGGGTGGCCTCCTGGGCCGGCGAGGGGTCTCGGGGAACCGCGACCAGCAGGGCCCGGCGGTTGCGCTGGTCGGGCAGATGGAGGAGCAGCGGCCCGTCCGGGGGCGCTTCCCTGGTTTCCTCGGCGCGCCCGTCGGAGGTCACCGCCACGGCCCGCCCCGGGTCGAGCCGGGCCGCCAGCCACAGGCCGTAGTCCAGCCACGCGGCGACGCCCGCCTCTCCCTCCGTCTCTCCGTCGGAAGCGAGCTCGCTCTCGTAGCGCCGGACGGCTTCGTGGTAGGCGTCGGGGTCCCGGTCACGGAGCTGCTTGAGGATCTCCCGGCACAGCGGACGCGGGTCCGCGAGCCCGCGGGCTTCCAGGGCCTGCTCGAGCGTCACGGCCCGGTCACTCGCCCGCGGTCATCGAGTCCAGGAACTCCTGGTTGGTCCTGGTTCGGTTGAGGCGTTCGATGAGGAACTGCACGGCCTCGGCCGGGGGCATGTCCGAGAGGAAGTTCCGCAGCAGGTACATGCGGTTGAGCTCCGTGTCGGTGAGCAGGAGCTCCTCCTTGCGGGTGCTGGAACGGTTGAGGTCAATGGCCGGGTAGATGCGCTTGTCGGCGATCTGACGGTCGAGGATGACCTCGCTGTTCCCGGTCCCCTTGAACTCCTCGAAGATCACCTCGTCCATGCGGCTCCCGGTCTCGACCAGGGCGGTGGCGCAGATCGTGAGGCTGCCTCCCTCCTCGATGTTGCGCGCCGCGCCGAAGAAGCGCTTGGGCTTGTGGAGCGCGTTGGCGTCCACGCCGCCCGACAGGATCTTGCCGCTGTGCGGGACCGTGGTGTTGTAGGCGCGAGCCAGGCGTGTGATCGAGTCGAGGAGGATCACCACGTCCTGGCGGTACTCCACCAGCCGCTTGGCTTTCTCCAGCACCATCTCCGCCACCTGGGTGTGGCGGTCGGCGGGCTCGTCGAACGTGGACGAGATGATCTCCGCGTCCACGTGCTCTTCCATGTCCGTCACCTCCTCGGGCCGCTCGTCGATCAGGAGCACGATGAGCTTGCACTCGGGGTGGTTTTCTAGCACCGAATTGGCGATCTTCTGGAGGAGCATCGTCTTCCCGGCCTTGGGCGGGGAGACGATGAGCGACCGCTGCCCCTTACCGATCGGGGCGATCAGGTCGAGGATGCGCATCGACACGTCGCCGTCCAAGCGCTCGAGCTGCAGGCGCTCCTCGGGATAGCGCGGCCTCAGGTTGTCGAACCCGATGCGGTGCTTGGCCTTTTCCGGGTCGTCACCGTTGACGGTCTCGACCTTGAGCAGCGCCAGGTACCGCTCGCCCTCCTTGGGTGGACGTACCTGGCCCAGGACCGTGTCCCCGGTGCGGAGATCGAAGCGCTTGATCTGGGACGGCGACACGTAGATGTCGTCCGGACCGTACAGGTAGTTCCAGTCCTGGCTGCGCAGGAAGCCGTATCCCTCGGGCAGGATCTCGAGCACCCCCTCGCCGCGGAGGACGGTGTCCGTGTCCAGGAGGCTTTGCTCGATGCGAAAGATGAGGTCCTGCTTCCGCAACCCGGAGTAGTTGTGGATGCTCAGATCGTCGGCCAGCTCGTGCAGCTCGCCGATCGACTTGGATTTCAACTCTGCGATGTCCACCAGGTGTACTCCGATGATGTATACGGTGGGATCGGGCCCGGCCTCGATGGTGAGGGGGCGTCGTTCGCCCGAGCGTGGCGGCCGTCTCTCCGTGCCGCTGTAGTGGGAAGTCGCCGGACCGTCGGAAGAGAGGGACCGAACCGTCGGGCGAAGTCACGGCCCGGTTGGTATTGGCACCTTAATCCGACGTAGCACCTCCGGTCAAGAGAGGCTGCGGGAAGCCCGGAAGTCCTGCCTCTCCGGGCAGGATCGCCCCGGCGGCCCCTGCGGCACCAGTCGGGGTAGTTAGAACGGGTTGACCGAACACATGGTCGTGTGTGTATTTTGTATACGAGCCGTCGGGACCGCAAGTTCCTGTCGGTCGACGGGACCCCGGGAGTGGGGCTCCCGCCGCGGCAGGCGCGTGAGGCGCCCGGCCCAACCGGACCCTGAAAGCCAGGCAGGAGGCATGGATGGCCCGCCACAACCGTCAAGCCAAGGGCGTCGACCAGCACGGTGACCTCTGGCACATCAGCTACCAGCCCGACTGGATCGACCGTGTCAAGATCTCGCGCGAACTGCCCGATGGCCGGCGACGCTCGACGGTGACGCTGTTCAAGAACGGCGCGGACCGGGCCGAGGCTGAGCCGGGCAAGGTCATCCGCACGCGCATCAGCGCCGCGGACGGGTCGGCCGGGTTCGAGGTCTCGCTCGAGGACGAGGAGTCCATCGTCGAGCGCATCGTGGTCGTCACGAAGCGCAAGCGGGGCCGGAAGGAGGAGGAGGTCCACTTCGTCCTGCACGGGGACCTGGAGCCACCCTCCGAGAACGGCCGCTAGCCGGGCGGGCCGCGCCCCCGTCGGGGGCGCGGCTCAGAAGAGGGCGAAGCGGAGCCAGCGCAGGGGGTCGGCGATCAGCTCCGCTTTGACGCTGTCCATGCGCGCCCGGAACCGCGCCCTCTCTTGCTGGATGGCGCGGTCGTGCAGGACGCGACCGGCCGTCCCACGCCCTTCGGCGAGGCGGGTCTCCACGACTTGGGCTCGCCCCCGAAGGCTGTCGAGCGTGGCCGACAGGGCCGCACGCTCCCGTCCGGAGCGTGCCAGCACGCCGTCCGGCCCGGTCATGGAACCCAGCCGCGCCCGCAGGCGGTGGGCCTGCCGCCGGAGGGCGGCGTCCCGGAGGATCCTGGCCGCCGTGCCTCCCGGCGCGGCCAGGGCCAGCTCCCGGGTGCGATCCAGGTCCGCCGCGAGACGCCTCAGCCGCTCGGGGTGATGCCGGAGGGCGGCCAGGGTGCCCGGCCCCTCCTCCAGCCTGCGCACGAGGGCGCGGCCCTCCGGTGCCAGGCGATGGAGGCGAGTGTGGAGGGTGTCGGCGCGGGCCATGATCTCCTCGACGCTGAGCTCCGGCCGCGCCTGCAGCGTATCGCCCCACCGGAAGGTCCGGTCCACGTCGCGGCCCGGATCCAGGCTGAGGACGGTGGGAGCCATGAGGGAGGAGGCCCGGAGAGAGGCGATGGCGTCGGCCCGCAGGATCCGCCCCGCTCCGGGCTCCAGCACGGCCCCGATCAGCACGGGACCCCGCCCGTCGTGCGGGCGCTCGAGGCGGATCGACTCCACCCGGCCGGCCACCACGCCGGCGATCCACACGTCGCCGCCCACCTCGAGCCCCTGCGCCGAGGAGGCCTCGACGACCAGGTGGGGTCCTTCCGCCAGCTCGCGCTGCACCGCGTCCAGGAAGAACACCATGCCCGAGGCGAGCACGAGCACGGTAAGCAGGATCGCTCCGAGGCGGACCTGCGGCCACGTGGCCGCTTGCGTCCGGACGGGGCTTCCCGGGCTCACGCCGCGGACCGGTCCCGCCCGGACCGCCGCCGGATCGCCGTCAGAAGGTCCAGAACAGGCTCGCCATGATCCGGTCGGCGCCGCGGTTCACCGATCCGAGCTCGGTGACGTCGAACAGGCTCTGGAGCTGCACCGTGTAGTGTCGCCATTCCAGGCGTCCTCCCCAGCGGGACGAGAGGCGAGCTTCCACGCCGCCCCCCAGAACGAACGCGTTCTGAGACCGCGTCGGAAGCCCGGACCGGGCGGGATCGAACACCAGGGTCCCGAGGCCGAATTCCGCGAAAGGTACGACACCCGCCGAGACCAGGGGATCCAGGGCCAGGCGTGGCTCGGCCACCACCTCCACCAGGTAGCCGTGGACGTCGGTGGAGTCCGAGCCATCCACGACGCGCTCGGGCGTGTAGGCCACGCCGAGCCGGACGGACAGGTAGCGGAGCAGCCGCCGTCCCACGTCCAGTCCCCACGCGGACGCGTTTTGGGGCGTGCGGGAGGCCGAGCCGCTCCACAGCAGCGCGCTCCCGGTCATCCCGATGCGGAACTGGCGCGGCGCCGGGGGATTCTCGGGGCCGTAGGCGGCGGCGGAATCGGCCGCCGCCGCGGAATCGGCCGCCGCCGCGGAGGCCTGGGCACGGAGGGCTCCGGTGGACAGGAGGAGGGCCAGCGCCAAGGCCGGGAGGATCGAGACGGCTCCACGGGTCTTCATCGCTCCCCCACGGCTGCGAGCAGGTTGGCGCGCGCGACCCCGTAGTCGTGCAGGGCCTGGGCGCGGTTGGTGCGCGCCTGCGTCACGGCGAGCTCGGCGTTGTTCAGCTCCACCTGCGTCGAGAGCCCGTTCTTGAAGCGGGTCTCGGCGATCTGGAGGGCCCGCTCGGCCCGGTGGACGTTGGCCTGGGACGCCTCGATGCGCTGCCGCGCCGCGTCCAGGTCCTGGTAGGCCTGCTGCACCTGGAGCCGCACGTTCTCCTCGAGCTGTCGCAGGTGGAACTGTTCCCGCTCCTTCTGGGCCGCCGCCTGTTGCACCTCTCCCGAGCGCTTCCGCCCGTCGAACAGCGGGACGCTGAAGTCCAGCCCCGCCGTGGCGCTCTGGGCGAAGTCCTGCCCGGGCGGCAGCAGCTCGCTCGACGACGCCTGGCGCGTGAGTCCCGCGATCAGCTTGAGAACGGGCAGGGAGGAGCGCTTCTGCGCCGTCAGGTTGTCCTCCTGCAGCCGGACGCGTACCCGCTGGGCGTTGAGGTCGGGGCGCGCCCGCTCGGCCACCTGCATGTAGTGCTGGAGGCTGGCCGAGTCCGAGGGGGTGGGGAAGCTGTCGGTGAGCACGACGGTCTTGTCGAGTGGGAGGCCGAGCGTCCGCTTGAGCTGGTTGCGGCTCAGCGCGTATCGGTTCCGGGCCTCGATGAGGGGTGGGCGCAGGTTGTCGGCCTCCACCTGGGCCGTCAGCAGGTCGAACTCCGATCCCGTGCCCGCGTCGTAGAAGTCCTTCACCTGGGCCAGCCGCCGCCGGGCCTGCTCCAGGGCTTTCTGCTGCACGTCGACGAGCGCCCGACCGAGCAGGACATCGTAGTACGACGTCCTGGCGGCCAGGGCCACGCTCGTGCGCGCCGCCTGCACGAGGTCCGCGCTCGCTACCTTGCTGAGCCGGGCCGCGCTGCGCGCGGGCCCCAGCGAGAAATCGAGCAGCGTCTGGGAGAGGGTGAGTCCGAAGCTGTACTGGTTGTCGTTGCCGATGGTGATCTGCTGCACCCCGTTCGCGCCGTTGAAGAAGATCACCGGCTTCTGGATGTTGCGGGTGTAGCTGAAGTCGGCCGATATCTGTGGGTAGGCATCGGCGCCGACCTGCTTGACGATACCGGCCGCCTCGGCGGCGCTCGCTCGGGCCATGAGCACCTGCTCGTTGCGGTCCATGGCCATGTCCACCGCCTGCTGGACCCCGAGCGTGATCGTGTCGCCACGAGTCGCCGGCGGGGCCGTCGTGTCGGGCAGGGCCTGCTGCGCCCGGAGGGCGCCGGCCGGCGTGACCAGTGTCAGCGCCGCCAGGAGAGCGGCCGGCCGGCCCGCGAGGCGGGGTCGGCCGCGCCGCTCCGCCGCGCCGTTCCATCTCCCAGACATCTCGTCTCCTCTCGTCATTCCATCATCACGTCGGACCCGTCTCGCGGCCCGGAGTGCAGGAAGAATATCAGCGGGATGGCTACCGCGAACACGACGGCCATCAGGAAGAACACGTGGTTGAACGAGAGCATCGACGCCTGCTGCGTCATGATCCCGTCCAGCATCCGGTACGACTTCTGGTAGGCCAACTTCGTGCCACCGCCCAGCTGCTGGAAGGCGTGCTCGGCATTCTGGACGAAGGAGGACACGGGGCCGCGCGCGCTCGAGAGGTGCCGGGCCATGATCGCGCGGTAGCGGATGCCGCCGTTGTCCAGTTCGGTGGCGGCGAGCGCCACGCCGGCGCTCCCGAACACCCGTCGAACCACGTTGTAAAGCCCGGTGGCATCGCTCATCTGGTCCTTGCGGAGCTCCGCCACCGCGGCGGTGCTCAGGGCCACGAAGATGAGCGCGAAGCCCACGCCCTGGAGGACCTGCGGCCAGCACATGTCCCAGAATCCCACGTTCACGTTGAGCTGCCCCAGCTCCCAGAACGCGTACGTGCTGATCGCCAGGCCGCTCCCGATGTACACGCGTGGCCCGAATCGGTTGTAGAACCGCCCGGCGATCGGGAATACGATCCCCATAGCCAGGCTGCGGGGCATGAGGGTGAGTCCCGAGTTGAAAGCCGGGTAGCCCAGCAACTCCTGGAGGAACAGGGGCAGGATGAACACGCTGGCGTAGAGCCCCACGCCCAGGATCCCCCCGATGATGGTCGCCGAGGCGAAGGGGACGTTCTTGAACAGCCGCAGGTTCACGGCCGGCTCGTCCGACCGGAGCTCCCACCAGATGAACGCGGCCAGTCCCATGAAGGCCAGGAGCGCCAGCCACCGTATGAGGTCGGACTGGAACCACTGCTGGTCGCGCCCCTCCTCGAGCATGATCTGCAGGCAGCTCAGGCCCACCGCCAGGAAGCCCATGCCCGTCCAGTCGATCGACACCTCCCGCTGCCGCGCGTAGGGCGGGTCCTCGACGAAGTAGTCCACCAGAAAGAGGTTGAGGAGCCCTATGGGGACGTTGATGAAGAAGATCCAGGGCCAGGAGTAGTGGTCGGTGATCCAGCCCCCCACCGTGGGCCCGAGCGCCGGTGCCAGCACGACGCCGATCCCGAAGATGCCCATGGCGGTCCCGCGCTCCTCGGGCGGGAAATTCTCCAGCAGGATCGCCTGCGAGAGGGGGATGAGCGCCCCGCCGCCCACGCCCTGCAGGATCCGGAAGGCGACCAGCTCGGTCAGGGAGCTGGAGGTGCCGCACAGGGCCGAGGCCAGCACGAACAGCATGACGCTCAGCATGTAGTAGCGCTTGCGGCCGATCTTGGCGCTGAGCAGCGACACGAGGGGCATCATGAACCCCTCGGTCAGGATGTAGCCGGTCGCCACCCAGGTGATCTGCTCGACGGAGGCGCCCAGGTTCCCCTGCATGTGGGGCAGGGCGACGTTCACGATCGAGATGTCCAGGACGCTCATGATGGTCCCGGTCATCACCGACAGCGTGACGATCCACTTGCCGTGGGTGGGCGCCCATTCCTCGAGGGCGGGGGAGCCGGCTCCCCCGTGGGACGGTCCTGCCACGCTCAGCCGCCTCGCCGCTCACGGAGTGCGGCCGCGGCCGTCGGCGACCCGACGGGCGCGCTGCCGGTCTCCACGTGCGGCTCGGCCGACAGGCCGGGCCACAGCGGATGAAGCGAGTCCGGGGGCGAGTCGATCCAGATCCTGACCGGGACCCGTCGCACCACCTTCACGAAGTTGCCGGTGGCGTTCTCGGGCGGCAGCAGGCTGAACACGGCGCCGGCGCCCGGCTGGAAGCTCCCGACGTGGCCCTGGAAGGTGACTTCCGGATACGCGTCGATGTCGACCTCGGCCTCGTCGCCGATCCGGATGTCGTGGAGCTGGGTCTCTTTGAAGTTGGCGTCCACGTACATGCTGTCCTCACGCACGAGCTGCATGAGGGGCTGGCCGGCCTGGATCACCTGGCCCGGGTCCACGTCCTTCTGGGCCAGGACGCCATCGGCCGGGGCCACGACCGTGGTCCGGCCCAGCTGCGTGCGGGCCTGGTCGCGGTCGGTCCGGGCCTGGTCGATGCGATCCTCCTGCACCTTGAGCTCGGCCCGCAGGCGGGTCAGGGTGGCCCGGGCCTGCTGGACGGCGGCCACGGCGGCCTGCGCCTTCGCGCCGGCGACCTGAGCCGCCGACCGCTTGTGGTCGAACTCGCTCGGCGAGATCGAGCCCGCCTCCAGGAGTCCGGCGTACCGGTGCCGGTCCGAGTCGGCGAGGGCGGCCTCGGAGCGGGCGGCCTCGAGGTTGGCCCGGGCGCTGGCCAGGACCTTCCGCTGTTCCTCGATCGACGCTGCGGTGGCGTCGCGCTGGGCCCGGGCACTGGAGAGCGCCGCCGTCCGCCCCTGGAGGGCGTTCCGGTAGTCGGTCGAGTCGATCTCGACCAGGGGCTGTCCCCGGCGCACGTGCTCGTGGTCGATGACCCACACGTGCGTCACGCGTCCGGCCACCTGGGCGCTGATGGGCACGATCGTGCCTGCCACGTAGGCATCGTCCGTGCTCTCGTGGGAGAGGGAATAGATGAACTTCGGGCCCAGGTAGGCCGCCGCGAGGACGACCAGCGTCAGCGGCACGATGCGGATCGCCCACTTCTTGATGGCCGGCCACGGGCCGGGATCCGGCGCGACGTCCGGCCGCGGCGCTTCCTCTTCTTCGTGCTGTGTCTGGCTCACGCTGCCATCCTCGCTCACGATGCTGTCCCGTCGACTTGCCGGGTCACGACCTCGCCCGCGGCGGATCGCCACGTCTTGAGCCCGGTCTCCATCCGGCCGACGACCAGGTCGTAGAACGCCTCCATGCGCTCGAGCCTCTCGACGCCGCCCTCGAATTCCGGTCCGAGCTCGACATCCTGCAGGGCAATCCGTGCCTCGCGGGTCACGTCCCGGA
Source organism: Candidatus Humimonas hydrogenitrophica (assembly GCA_947581615.1). GTDB lineage: Bacteria > Gemmatimonadota > Gemmatimonadetes > Palauibacterales > Palauibacteraceae > Humimonas > Humimonas hydrogenitrophica. The sequence goes on along the minus strand of CANPVD010000015.1, from coordinate 8,117 downwards.
TTCGGCGGCGGTGCTCCAGCGACTGCTCGATCAGGTTCCCGAACGGGTCCTCGGGAAGCTGGTAGTAGACCCGCTGGTCTCCCGGCCTGCCGGTGCGCTCGAGCAGACCTCGCGACTCCAGGTAGCGGGTGCTCATACTGACGCCTCCACGACTGATCTGGAGCGTGCTGGCCAGCTCGTCGCCCGAGCTCGGCCCGCCGCGCAGGACCATGTAGGCGAACACCCGCCCCGCCGTCCTGGCGAGATCCTCACACTGTGTCTCCATGCCGATCCGTTCGACGAACTCCTGGACCGCCGGATCCACCAGCCACCTCCTGCCCGGGGTGCGAATCGTGCGTCGAGGGGCCGGTCCCGTCTCCATCGTCGGGACCTCGCGCCCCTCTCTCAGAATCTTCAATACTAGTTGAACGAGTTGAATATGCAAGGGGCGGGCCACAGTTCGAGGGCGGCTCCGGCGGGGCCCTCTGCTTTCGCCCCCTGCGGGCCGGGCGTAACGTGTGGCGATGCGACTTCTCGAGCCCGTTCGCTGGATCGGTCGTGGAGCCGCAGCCGTGGCCGCGGTGGCTGGACGCACGGCCGGCTTCGCGGTGGACGTGCTGCGCGCGACGTCGGAGTTCCGGACCTGGTGGCCCCAGCTGGCCACCCAGGCCCGGCGGATCGGCGTCGACTCCGTGCCGATCGCCATGTTCATCGCCCTGTTCACGGGCGTCGTCCTGGCCCTCCAGAGCTCGTATGCGTTCACCGGAGCCGTGCCGCTCTACTTCGTCGGAACGCTCGTCGGCAAGACGATCATCCTGGAGCTGGGGCCCGTGCTCACGGGCCTCGTGCTGGCCGGGCGCGTGGGAGCCAACATCGCGGCCGAGATCGGGACGATGCGGGTGACCGAACAGGTGGATGCGCTCGAGATGCTGGCCTACGACCCGCTCGCCTACCTGGCCGTGCCGCGGGTCACGGCCGGGCTGATCACCTTCCCGATCGTGGTCGCGTTCGCGGTGGGCATGGGCATCGTGGCCGGCTGGATCACGTCGACCGGCCTCCTGGATCTCTCCAGCCAGGAGTTCGTGCGCGGCCTCCGCATGTTCTACCGGCCCTTCGACCTGCGTTACGCCCTCATCAAATCCGCCAGCTTCGGCGTGGTCGTCACCAGCGTGGGGTGCCTGTTCGGCTACACGACGAGCGGCGGAGCGGAGGGAGTGGGACGGGCCACGACGCGGGCCGTGGTCGTGGCCTGCATGGTGATCCTCGTCCTGGACGCCTTCTGGGCCGTGGTGCTGCTGTGATCCGGCTGGAAGGTCTCACCCGCTCGTTCGGCGACCTCCACGTCCTGCGCGGCTTCGACCTCGAGGTCGCCACCGGTGAGACGGTGGCCGTGATCGGTCGCTCGGGCGAAGGGAAGTCCGTCCTCCTCAAGCACGTGGCCGGCCTCCTGCAGCCGGACAGCGGTGAGGTGTGGATCGGGGACGAGCAGGTGACGGGGGCCGACCGGGAGAGGGTCCGCCGGCTGCGGCTCAGCATGGGCTACGTGTTCCAGTCGTCGGCCCTGTTCGACTCGATGACGGTGGCGGAGAACGTGCGCCTCGCCCTGCGGCGCCACGGCACGCCGGCGGCGGAGATCGAGGAGCGCGCGCGAGAGAGCCTGGAGACGGTGGGCCTCGGCGGCTGGGAGGGCCGTTACCCGGCCGAGCTCTCGGGGGGCATGCGCAAGCGCGCGGGCGTCGCCCGAGCCGTGGCGCCGCGTCCGACCTATCTTCTGTACGACGAGCCGACGAGCGGTCTCGACCCGGTCACCACGTCGATGATCGACGAGCTCGTGCTGCAGCTCAAGGAGGACCTGCGGGCCACGAGCATCGTGGTCACGCACGACATGCGGAGCGCGTGCCGCGTCGCGGACCGCATCGCGCTCCTCCGGGAGGGACGGGTCTCCTGGCTGGGGACGCCCGAGGAGATCGAGCATACGGATGATGCGGCCGTGAAGGCGTTCGTCGAGGGAAGGCGGGACCTGTGGCCGGACGACTGAGGGCCTCGGCGAGGCCCGGCCCGGACAGGTCCGGCGGGGAGAGCTCGGGACGATGAAACGACGCGACGAGATCATCACGGGTGCCTTCGTGCTCCTCGGTCTGGCCGTCATCGTGGTGGGAGGGCTGTGGCTGTCGCGCTCGCGGCTGAGCGGCGACTTCCGCACCCTCACGGCCCGGGTCCAGACGGTCGGCCAGCTCCGACCGGGCAACGTGGTCACGTTGCGCGGCGTCGAGATCGGCCGCGTGCAGGCCGTCCAGTTCGCGCGCTCGGGCGTGGATGTCGTCCTGCGCGTTCGGACCGACGCGCCCCTGCCGAGCCACCCCGCCGTCCTCCTGCGGCCGCGGTCGCTGTTCGGCGAGTGGGGTGCCGCGATCGTTCCGGCCGGGAGCCGCGCCGGCATGGGCCAGGACTCGATCCCGCGTCCCGACAGCGTCCTGCCCGGGCAGACGGCCACCGACTTCGCCCAGCTCAGCGACTACACGGCCGAGATCGCGTCGAACCTCCAGACCATCACGCAGCGCGTCGAAGTGGCATTCAACAAGGAGACGGCCGCGAACCTGGCGCGATCGATCGACAACTTCGAGAAGGCGAGCGCGGACCTGGTGGAGCTGCTCGGACGGCAGCGGCAGAGCTTCGGAGGCTTCGCGGAAGACATGGCGGCGGCCGGCCGCACCGTGCGCCAGGCGAGCGCCGACCTGGATTCGACCCTGGCGCGGCTGGAGGAGGCGACGCAGGGTGGAGAGCTCCAGGACATCTTCGCGAACGTCCAGAAGGCGTCCGGATCCATGACGGACGTGGCGTCGCAGATGCAGACGACCATGGGCCACGTGAACCACGTCGCCACCCGGGCCGACAGCGTGCTCGGCGAGTTCAACTCCCTCGTGGCCGGCGTCAACGCGGGTCGCGGCTCCCTGGGGCAGCTCGCCAGCGACCCGGATCTCTACGAGAATCTGGCCTCGACGCTGGTCGAGCTGCGGTCCCTCCTGGACGAGCTCAAGCGGAATCCGGGCAAGTACTTCAAGTTCTCCATCTTCTAGTGACCAGACGGGGGCGCTCCTCCGCCCCGTGCTCCGTCAACCCCGGATCGGCCGGTCGCCCGACCGGCCGGAGGCCCCTCCCCGGCTCGGCGACCCTCGGGCATCGTAGCCGTCGAGTCCGTCCGCCGGTCCCGACCCGGGCCAGCGGGCGCCAGGCAGGGACGCCACTCGCAGGAGGCAGCCGATGAGCCGCTCGGTCAATCGCGTGACGCTGGTGGGGAACGCCGGATCCGATCCGGACGTTCGGGAGACGGGCAAGGGGACCAGGGTCGCGCACGTGTCGCTGGCCACGAACCGACGCTACGAGGTGGACGGGCAGGAGCAGCGCCGGACGGACTGGCACCGCCTGACGTTCTGGGGTCGCGCGGCCGAGGCCGCCGAGCTCTACCTGCGCAAGGGGAACCGGCTGTACGTGGAGGGGCGCATCGAGTACGGGTCCTACGAGCGCGACGGCGTGAGCATCCCGACCGTGGATGTCATCGTCCAGGACTTCGTATTCCTCGACGCCCGCGTTCCGGAACCGGGCGCGGAAGGGACCGGCGATCCGGTGGACGCGGAGAGCGAGGCGGCGGCGCTGGTCGACTGAGCTCGCCGGACGGGCGCCGCCCGGCGCCCGTCCGCTCCCCCGCTCGTTGCATAGCTCCGGCGGCGGCGGCACATTGAGGCTTCTCGTCCCGCCAGCCAGGAGAGGTCATGTCGGGGGGCCCTTCGTCGCCTCGTTCCAGCCCGTCGTTCGACGTATCGCAGGCCGGCGAGACCGCGACGGAGACCGCGGAGGAGCCTCTCCTCGCAGCACCGGAGCGGAGCACGAGCGTCCTCGTCGTGGGCGGGAGCGGGTTCCTGGGACGCCATCTGCTTCCGCGCCTCCTCGGACGCGGGCACCGCGTGCGGGCCGTGTGCCGCCGAGGGGCACCGCACGCGGACCGCGTGGTGCCGGACCTCGAGTGGACTCCGGTCGACATCACGTCGGGCTCGGGGGTGGACGCGGCGGTGCGCGGGTGCGAGGTGGTCGTGCACCTGGCCGGCGGGCTGGCGCCGGGCGGCGAGGAGGCGCGGCGCCTGGACCTGGACGGCACCCGCAACCTGGTCGAGGCGGCGCAGAGAGCCGGAGTCCGGCGGATCGTCTACGTCAGCGCCCTCGGGGCCAGGGATGCGAACGGGCCCTTCGCGGCTCGCAAGCGCGAGGCCGAGCGTTCGATCCGCGCGGGCCGGACGGAGCACGTGATCCTGCGCCCCTCGCTGGTCGTGGGACCGGATGATCACGTGGTCTCGGTGCTGGCTCGCGCTTTGCGGAGAGGGCCGCTCTTCGTGGCGCCCGGCAGGCCGGACGAGGGCGTGGTCCAGCCGGCCGCGGTCGAGGACGTGGCCGAGGCGCTGTGCCAGGCCGTGGAGAGGGCGGATGTCGCGGACGCGACCCACGAGCTGGCCGGCCCCGACGTCCTCTCCCCGACCGAGGTCGTCGGGGCCGTCGCCCGGCGCTTGTCGCTGGCGCGGAGGGTGGTGCGCTTGCCCCGGTGGAGCGGTCGGAGGCTGGCCGCGCTGGCGGACAGGACGGGGCTGTCCGCCCCCTCGGCCCTGTCGGCGCTCCGTGTCCTGGCGCTGCCGGGGGCCGTGGAAGGGGCCGCGGCCCTGAGGCGGGTGTTCCGGCTCGAGCCGCTCCCGTTCGCGGTCGCCCTGGACGACTACCTGTGACGAGGTGAGGCCGTGAACGGCGAAGCGCGGGGAGGGGCGAGCCGGACGTGGCCGGCGTGGCCGCAGGCGGCGATCATCCTGGTCGCGTTCCTCGTCCTGGCGGTGAGCGTCCGCAGCGTCCTGTCGCCCTTCGTGCTCTTCCTCCTCTACCTGTACCTGGCGTGGCCGCACCAGTCCTCGCCGTTCGTGGCGCGCCTCACGGTGGTGGCCGCGATCCTCACCCTCCTGTGGGTCGCCGAGCGGGCGGGACTCCTGCTGGCGCCCTTCGTCCTGGCCTTTCTTCTGGCGTACGTGCTGGACCCGGTGGTCGACCGGCTTCAGCGCCTCGGCCTGCCCCGCTCCGCGGCCGTGGCCCTTCTGGCGCTGCCGCTCGCCGGCGTCCTGGCGCTGATCATCTTCGTCCTCGTTCCCGCGGTGGCCAACCAGCTGTCGCAGCTCATCGCCAACGTCCCCACCTACCTGCGGACGCTGGAGCAGTGGCTGGAGAGCGTGCGGGCCTGGATCATCCGGATGGGCATCAGGGGGATCGACGAGCGCACCCTGCCCACCCTGCGGGACATCGACGCCCAGTCGCTCGTGCAGTACCTGCAGCGACGGCAGGCGGAGGTCGCTTCGGGGGGGCTGCAGGCGGTGCTCGGCATCGGCCGCGGCATCGGGGCGGTGCTCACCGTAATCGGGTACTTCGTGCTCCTCCCGATCCTCACCTACTACCTTCTGCGCGACTGGGACGCGCTGCGCGGGCGCATTCAGGAGCTCCTCCCGCGGGCTTACCGGGACCGTGTGGTCGCCATGGCCGGCGAGTACGACCGGCTCCTGGGCCGCTACCTGCGAGGCCAGGTGCTGCTGGCCTCCTGCGTGGGCGTGATCATCGGCGTCGGCTTCTGGATCCTGGGCTTCCCGTACGCGCTCCTGCTGGGCCTGCTGGCCGGTGTCCTGAACTTCGTGCCCTATCTGGGGCTGATCGCCAGCCTGCTGGCCGCGGTGCTCATCGCGCTGTTCAGCGGACACTTCCTGGGCGGGCTGCTCAAGATCGGGGTGGTGTTCGGGGTGGAGCAGGTGCTGGAAAGCATCCTGGGTCCCCGGATCGTGGGACAGTCCGTCGGTCTTCACCCCGTGTGGGTCATCCTGTCGCTCGCCCTGTTCAGCTTCTTCTTCGGCTTCGTCGGTCTGCTCCTTGCAGTTCCGGCGGCCGTGTTCCTGAAGCTGGTGCTGGCGGCGGCGCTCCGGCGGTACCAGGTCTCGCGGTGGTTCCGCGGCGAGCCCGTGGGCGAAGCGGTCGAACGAGACTGAGGGGCGGATGGTAGCCGAGTCGGAGGGTCAGGTCGGTCCCGCCGGGGACCCGGACGGGAGTGACCCGGGCTTCCTGACCGTCTCCAACCTCCTGTCCCTGAGCCGCGTGCCCCTGGCCCTCCTGTTCCTGGTCGTGAGCGACCGCGGATGGCTGGCCGTCGTGGTGGCCACCGGCGCCCTCACCGACCTCCTGGATGGACTGATCGCCCGGCTCAGCGGGACCGCCTCCGAGCTCGGGTCCCTGCTCGATCCCTTCTGTGACAAGGTGTTCGTCCTCGTCGGGCTCATCTCCTTCCTGCCGGGCGGGCACCTGGATTGGGCGGGCTTCCTGATCCTCGTGCTGCGGGACATCCTCACGGCAGGGTCCTACCTGGTGGGTCGACTGGCGGGGCGGAGCTTGCCCTTCCGCTCGAGGCTGGGGGGCAAGTTGACCACCGGCCTGCAGGTCGCCACCTTCTTCGCCCTCCTGTTCTGGCCGAGGTACGTGCCGGTCCTGATCCTCCTCGTCGGGGTGACATCGGTGTACGCCATAATCGACTACGGGATGTACAGCACGCGCATCAGCCAGGAGCGTACGGCGGCCCGTGGCACGGCTTCGCGCGGGAGCGGCGACGCCGTGGCTCGGCGCTCGGCTCCATGAGCTCCGAGCTGGTCGATGTCACGATCATCGGCGGGGGCCCGACGGGGCTCTACGGCCTGTTCTACGCCGGTATGCGGGGGGTGAGCGCCCGGCTCATCGACGTCCTCCCCGAACTCGGGGGACAGCTCACGGCGCTGTACCCCGAGAAGGACGTGTTCGACGTGGGCGGCTTCCCCAAGATCCTGGCCAAGGACCTGGCCAAGGCGCTGGTGCAGCAGGCCACGCAGTTCGATGCCGACATCTGCCTGGACGAGCGGGTCGACGGCTTGCGGCGAGAGGACGACCGCCTGGTGCTGGAGACCGACCGGGGCGAGCGGCCTACCCGCACGCTGGTGATCGCGGCCGGGAAGGGGGCCTTCAAGCCGCGTCGCATCAAGTGTCCCGGGTTCGACGAGTTCTGGAAGCGAGGCGTATGGCCGCACGTGCACGACCCGGAGGCGTTCCGGGACCGTCGGGTGCTGCTCGTGGGCGGGGGAGACTCCGCGTTCGACTGGAGCTGGGCGCTGCGGGACGTGGCCGAGTCGATCGTGCACATCCACCGCTCCGACCGCTACCGGGCCCACGATCACACGGTCAGCCTGGTCGAGGGGGCGGCCGCGAAAGGAGAGATCGAGCTCCTCACCCACCACGAGGTGGAGGCGATCCACGGCGCGGAGCACATCACGGGCGCCACGATCTGCGACAACCGCACCGAGGAGCGTCGGGAGCTCGAGATCGACGACGTGCTGGCGCTCATCGGCTTCGTGCCCAACATCGGTCCGATCGCCGATTGGGGGCTGGAGCTGGAGGGAAACACGATACGGGTCGACACCCGTATGATGACCAACCTGCCCGCCGTGTTCGCCGCGGGCGACATCGTCACGTACGAGGGGAAGCTGGAGCTGATCTCGACGGGCTTCGGGGAAGCGGCCATCGCGGTAAACAACGCCGTGCACTTCGCCAACCCCGACGCCCGGGTGGATCCGGGGCACTCGACGAGCTCGGCGGCCTTTCGGGACAAGTAGGCTGGCAGGGAGTATGCAGATGGGGCCTCGAGGTCGATGGACGGGCCTCCACGCGCTCACGCTGGACTCACGGGAGACCCTGGTGGTGCATAGAAGACGGAAGAGGACGGGAGTGCCCGGGCGGGGCGGGCCCGGCGCGCGCCGCCCCGATGGGGTTCGGCCACGGGGCCGGCGCGGACGCGTCGGCCCTTCGCGTTTCGAGGCCGTCGTGGCGGCGGTCGCGGCCGCGCTGCTGGCCACCGCGTGCGGCGGCGGGGGCGAAGGGGCCACGAGCCCACGGACACTGCCCGTCGAGGTCGACGTCGCCAGGCGCGACACGCTGTCCATCGAGCTCAGCGCCGTGGGAACGCTGCAGGCCCAGTCGTCCGCCCAGGTGGCCTCGGAAATCGACGGCACCGTCTCCGGGATCGACTTCGAGGAAGGATCCCGGGTGCC
>CANPVD010000014.1 GCA_947581615.1 Candidatus Humimonas hydrogenitrophica | reverse complement strand
CGTGACCTCCCCGCCTTTCCCGGCCGCGGCCCCGGCGGACAGCCCGCTCGCCGTCTTGTCCAGCTCGGCCACGGTGGTGGCGTCCAGCCCGAGGGCATCCTGGAGGTGGTCGAGGAACTGCTCCTCCGCAGGGTTGGCGGGGCCGTCGGCGTGGCACACGGCCAGCGCCGAGGTATAGGCGGCGCGCCGCGCCTCCTCGCCGGAGAGACGGCCCGCCACGTCGGCGACCCGGAGCGTCCCGTCGCTCACCTGTTTGGCGAGCCGGCTGATGTCGGGGTTTCCGATGCGCTCGACGGCCTCGTGGACGGCCGCCTGCTCGGCGGCGTCGGTCTCGCCGTCCGCCTTGGCGGCCAGCATGGCGAGGGCGATCAGGGGTGCGTGGTCGGACTGGTTCATGGCTCCCGGGGGTTCGAGGGTGACTGGCTGCCCCAAGATACGACTCGCGCGGCACGAGGACAGTGGGCGAGGGAGACCTCGTCGGCGCGCCGCGGCCCGCAGCCTCCGCTCCCCGCTCGGGTCGGACGGTCCCCCGGCGGCCACCGCGCTTGCCCTCCGGGCCGATCCGCCATATGTACAACCATATGGTTGCACATATTCCCGACGACCGGCAGGCCGACCGCCTCCTGCACGCTCTCTCGGACGCCACCCGCCGGGACATCGTCCGGCGCGCCATGACGGGTGCCCACTCGGTCTCGTCGTTGGCCGCCCGGTACCCGATGAGCTACGCCGCCGTGCAGAAGCACGTGGCCGTGCTGGAAGAGGTCGGGCTGGTCACCAAGGAGCGCAGGGGGCGAAGGCGGCTGGTCCGCACCGACATCGAACGCGTCCGCGCGGCCGCGCGAGTCCTCGACCGACTCGAGGCGGTGTGGCGGAGGCGGATCGAACGGATGGACGACCTCCTGGCCCACCAGGAGGCGAGCCCTCCCACCCGAGGAGAAGACCCATGCCCGTGATCGAGATCCTCAAGGACCCGTCGGCCCTCTCCATGACCGTCGTCGCCGAGCTGGCCGCGCCCCTGGAGCGGTCGTGGCAGCTCCTGGCCGACCCACGGCAACTCGAGCGCTGGTGGGGTCCGCCGTCCTACCCGGCCACCGTGACCGAGCACGACCTGACGCCGGGCGGGCACGTGGTGTACTACATGACGGGCCCGGGCGGCGAGCGGCCCCGCGGCTGGTGGCGCGTCCTGGCCGTCGATCCCCCTCGCAGCCTGGAGGTCGAGGACGGCTTCGCCGACGCCGACGGGGATCCCGACCCGAACATGCCCGTCATGACCATGCGCTTCACCCTGGAGGAAGCCGCGGGCAAGACGCTCCTCACCTCGGTCACCACTTTCCCGTCCCTGGAGGCCATGCAGCACCTCCTGGCCATGGGGATGGAGGACGGGATCCGGGCCGCCACGGGCCAGATCGACGGGATCCTGGGCGAGGCGGCCTGAGCCGGCATCCACGAGGGGGGCGGGAGCGCCGCCTCGCGGGGACGGCCGCGGACGCTAGCCTCCCGTGCCCCCCGTCTCCTCCACCACGTACCGGTCCACGTACTGGACCCCCAGGGAGTCGGTGCGAATGGCGATGAAGGACCCGTCCGGGGCGAACAGCTCCGGGTAGGGGGACGTGGACGGCAGCGTGCCGAGGTAGCCCCCGTCGCGGCCGAACACGTCGATCTCCGATCCGACCTCCGGGCTGCGGCGGACCCAGAGCCGGCCATCGGGGGACAGGGCCACGGCCGAGATGAAGGTCAGATGATCGGCCTTCCCCGCCCCGTCCAGGAACTTGTCCAGGTCCAGAGCGCACCGGGCCTTCAGGAGGATACGGAAGCGGTGCCGGAGGATGCCGAGCGCCGCGGACCGGGTCAGGGGGCGGGCCCCGAAGCGGCGGGTGACCCGCATGCGCCGCGCGCCGAACACGTCCACGGCGTAGGCGGGCCCCGCGTTCACCGAGACGCCCCACGGCGCGCCCGACCACGCCAGGTCGGGCGCGCCGACGGGCCGCACGTCCCACCGAGTCCTCATCCCGCACCGGTCGATCTCGATCGTGTGGCCACCACCGATGCGCATCTCGGCGTACCGGATCGTGTCGGAGGCCGACACCCCGATGAGCCGCCTCGGGAACGAGAGCGCTCCCTTCCCGTCGGCGGCCTTTCCGTACATGGCGCGAACGTGCGGCTCCGAGGGGAAGACGATCCCGTTCGGCCCCGCGCGGATAGCCTCGCCCGTGTAGCCGGCCTGCAGGAGCCCGTCGAGGGGACGCTCGCTCACGGGCTTCCCGGCGGCCGTGAAGCTCTCGACCGCCTGGCGCCGGCCCGCGAACACGTCGACGGTGTCGCCTCGCGCCCAGATGGCCACCGGCGTGCGGAACTCGAACGGGCCCTGCCCCTCGTGGCCGAAGCGGGCCACCACGTGCCCGCTGGCCAGGTCGACGCTCAGGATCCGGTGGTTCGGCCGATCCATTATGAACACGTCCCCGCCGCCGACCGCAAGCCAGGCCGGAGTGACCCGGGCCAGGGCGTCCGGCCCCTCGACCGCGCCCACCTCCCAAGTCTTCCGAAGCGTCCAGCCGAGCGGCCGGTCCACCGTGTCGTTCCGGACCACGGGGACGCCCCCGACCGTGTCGACCACGGCCGCCGGAGGCCCCGAGCGTCCGTGGCAGGCGGCGAGCAGGAGGGGGAGCGCCGCCGCGAAGGCGAGGGCGCCCAGGGGCGAGGCAGGGGCGCGGGACGAGGCGGGACGAAGCATGCCGGCCTCCGGATCGGGGAAGGCCGCGAGGCGAGGAGTACGCGCCGCGGTTTTCCGAAATCTAGGCCGGGCTGGAGAGGAGGGTCAAAGGAGGCTCGACGGCGCCGGCGGACGTTTCAGCTGAAACGTGCGGGAGGCAGCGCCGGGACGAAGCATCCGCTCACCCCGAGCAGGTCGGCCCGGCCCCCTTCTTCGGCCGGTAATCCCTGTCCCTGACCGCCTCGCTGGCGTGGCCGCTGCGGCCGTAGATGGCCGACAGGGTGCCGAGCTGCTGCACGCCGAAGTCGTCCAGGCACCCGTCGATGAAGGCCAGGAAGTAGCCGTAGCTGCCGCTCAGGGAGATCGCGTACGTCCAGATCGTGATCCGGTGGCCGTAGCGCACGTCCCTGAACGACAGGGGCGGCTGGTAGCGGTCCGGCGGGGCCCCCAGAAGCGTCCGCACCCGCTCGATCGACATGTTCCGCTCGAGCACGGCCTTCCCCAGCGAGTCGAGGACGCTGAACACGCGCGCCTCGACGTCGTGGTCGCAGGGGCCTCCGGAGCACTGCTCGGCGTAGCTGATGGCGGGCAGGCCCCGGAGGACGTCGCGGGGAGAAGCCTGGGCGAGGCCCGCGGACGGACCGCCCACGAGCGCGGCAATGGCCAGCGCGGCTACGGAGAGCGTCCGGATCGCCTTCATGGGCCCTCCCGCGATCCAGGTGTCCCTTCCCCCCGCCGCCTCACGCATGTCCTCGAACACGGGCGCCACGCCGCGGATGAACGACCCGAAGCCCGCACCCCCCGTCTTCGAACTGGAACTCGGAGTCGAAGGGGAACGGTCGGCTGGTATCGAGTCTCCAGGATACCGGCCGGATATCCCATCCACTTCACGGCCCGAGCCCCGCTCTTCCTCGCGCCGCATCCAGCATCGCGGCGAGCGTATCCGCCGCCGCCCGGAGCCCGCTCCGATTCAGGATGAGCATCCGCCGCCGGTAGAAGAGGCCCCAGGCCGCCGCGTACGCCTCGCGGTCGTGCACGAACACCTTCGGATCCAGGGGGAACGGCGAAGTCCCGGACCTCGGGAGTCCGGCGACGCCGAGCGAGGCGCCCGCCGCCCTGAACGCGTCGACGTAGTCGACGTGCTCGGCCAGGGTCCGGGCGTTCACGACGATGTCCTCGGTGTTCCTGTCGATGAACGGCTGCACGGACTCGACGCCCTCGGCATAGAGCGGGAGGTAGGCCCGCAGCGAGTCATCCCGGATCAGGGCCAGGTCGCCCGTGGAGAGGAGCGTCCGCACGGTGCCGAGGACGACGAAGGGCGGCTCGACCCGCGTCGCCCGGGCGACCCAGGCCAGCAGGGAATCGGCGGGCGGGGCCTGCGGAGCCCGGAAGGCCGCCACGAGACGGGCCGAGGCGCGGTCCCCCACGGCCTCGGTCGAATCGAGCCCGACGAGGCCACGCCGCGTCGCGGCCACGTCGGAGGTGAGCTGCTCGAGGTAGCCGCGCTCCTTCGCCCGGTCCGAGCGGGCGTGCCCCCAGGCGTTCACCTGGAAGCCGATCACGACGCCCAGCACGACGACCAGCATCTCGATGACGACGGCCGTCCAGTTCTGGTCGCGGAGCCCCGACGACAGCCGGCCGACGAACCCGACCGGGCGGGAGTCGCGGCCCGATGGGCCGCCGGAGCTGGATTCCCAGGATGGATCGGACATGGCGCCCAAGCTACAGGGCGGAAGTCGGGGGAGCGAGGGAACGAACCGACGTTTCAGCTGAAACGTGCGGGAGGCCGCGTGGCGCTCGCGCTTCCGCCCCTCACCCTGCCGACTCAGCGCAGGTCCAGCGCCATGTCCCGGTAATCGATCACGTACTCCGAGAATCCCTTCAGCGCGTCCCTCCCCAGCAGACACGACAGGTGCGGGTCCTGCCAGGAGGGGAGGCTCGTGCGGACCTCGAGGCTGTCCATCCGGACCGGCGTCCCGGCGACGCCCAGGGTGACCCGGGGCAGCACCACCGCGGGCAGCCGGCGGATCCCGCCGGTGCCCCCGATGGTCTCCGTGTCGGCGCGCCGCCCGCCGTGCCTATCCACGAACGTTCCCCGGGGATCGCGGGGTTCCGGGGCGGCCCGCCTGGGGCGCGGCAGGCAGCCGGGGGCGTTTGCCGGGGCTGGCGAAGACGTATCCGGACCGATACGGTCGGCAAGAGGGAACGCCCATGATGGCTATACGTACCATGTGCTCGCATGAAGACTGAGCGAACCCGACTGAACCGTCAGGAGTG
>CANPVD010000013.1 GCA_947581615.1 Candidatus Humimonas hydrogenitrophica | reverse complement strand
CAGCATCTCGTACAGCACGCTCGCCAGCGAATAGACATCGCTCCGGCCCGTGATGTCGGGCTCCGCCGTCGCCTGCTCGGGGCTCATGTAGTGCGGCGTCCCCAGGCTCAGCCCCGTCTCCGTCATGCGCCCGCCGGCCGCCGCGCTCACGGCCAGCGCGATCCCGAAGTCCGCCACCATGGGGCGGCCGTCGTGCAGCAGGATGTTCTCGGGCTTGACGTCCCGGTGCACGACCCCCTGCCGGTGCGCGTAGTCCAGCGCGTCGGCCACCTCCCGGGTGATCTTCACCGCCTCGTCCACGCCGAGCTGCGTCTCCCGGTTCAGCCGGTCTCGCAGCGACTCCCCCTCGACGTAGGGCATCACGTAGTACAGGAAGCCGTCGGCCGTGCCCGAGTCGAACAGGGGCAGGATGTGGGGGTGCTGCAGCTGGGCGGTGGTGGTGATCTCCTGGACGAAGCGGTCGGCGCCCAGCACCGCGGCGAGCTCCGGCTTCAGGACCTTGATGGCCACCTGGCGGTGGTGCTTCAGGTCCTCGGCCAGGTAGACCGTGGCCATGCCGCCCTCGCCCAGCTCCCGCTCGATCCGGTAGCGATCCGCCAGGGCGGCGGCGAGGCGCTCGCCGAGCCCGCTCACGAGCCCCCCGCCCCCTTCAGCTTCGCCCGCAGCTCGGCCAACCAGTGGCGCGCGAGCACGAGCCGGGGCGGCGTGGCGGCACCCGCCGAGCCCTCCACCGGACGGACCATCACGAACCGGTGGTCGTCGGGCGTGACCGCGTAGAAGTGGCTCTGGAAGTTGGCCAGATACCCGCGCGCGTCGAACAGCGGGTGGTGGGCCCCCGCGGAGAAGGTGGAGCCGGTGGTCACGTCGACGGCGATCATCTCCCCGGCGCCGTTCCGGTAGAAGAGCTGGCGCCCGTCGTGCGACCACTCGGCCTCCGTGCCGCCGTCGCTCGAGATCGGATAGAGCCCGTCCCGCGCGTCGGGGAACGGACACACGTAGATCTCCATCCGCCCCGAGGACGAGGAGGTGAAGGCGAGCCAGCGGCCGTCGGGCGACAGGGCCGGGCCGTACTCCTGGGCGTCCGTGTGCGCGAGCGGCACCGGCGTGGAGTCCCCGCTCGTGCGCACGGCCAGGATGTCCCCGTTGCCGGCGGCACCGTCATAGGTGCGGTAGACGATCCACTTGCCGTCGGGTGACCATAGCCCCTCCCAGGCGGAACGCTTCTCCGCCATCGGGACGGGCGCCGCCCGCCCGGCTCCGTCCGCGGCGCGCTCCCAGAGGCGGGCCGTGCCGTCTCCCTCGGCCGAGACGTACAGCACCTTGCGGCCGTTGGGCGACCAGGCCGGCCGGATGTTGACCCCCGCTCCCCGGGAGGTGAGACGCGTCGTGGGCCCGGCCCGCACCGGCACAACCACGACGTCCACCCGGCCGGTCGTGCTGTCCCGCACACTGAGGGCGACCTTCGAGCCGTCCGGCGATAGCGCCAGACCCCCCGCTGACGCCACCGGCGCGCTCCAGCCGCGGTCGAGTCGGACCACGTCCGACCCGTCGCGGGACACGGAGACCACCTCGGAAGCCCCTCCGGTCGTCGTCCCGCCCCGGACGTACAGCATCGTGCCGTCCCGGCCGAGGGCGACCTCGCCGATGCCGGCCAGGACCGACACCGACGGGCCGGCCAGCTGGAGCTTGCCCCGGTCGAAGGCGGCGGCATAGAGCCCTCCGTCGGTGCGGGCGTAGACGAGGTCCCCGCCCGGCACGATCCAGGCTCCCGTGGCCCCCGGGACGAGCGTGCGCACGGCACCGGTCTTGACGTCGACGACGACCTCGCTCGTGCCTCGCGCTCCCGCGCTCACTCCGGCCATGACCGCGTGCGAACCGGGCACCGGCGCGATGCCGCCGCCGTTGAGGCTTCCGCCCAGCGAGTCGGTGAGGAGCGTCGTCGCCCCACCGTCCGCGGAGGTCCGGAACAGCCGCGAGGCGCTGCGATTCCCGAACACGACGGTGCCGTCGTCCAGCCACGCCGTGCCGTAGCCCGCCGCGGAGTCCGACATCGTGACGGGCGCGCCCCCCCCGCGTGCCACCCGCATCAGCTTGAGGTCGGCGTAGACGATCCAGCGCCCGTCGGGCGAGAACGACGGTTCCGGCTCGAAGCCGCCGGCCTGGTGCGTCAGATCGGCGAGGGGGCGCGGATCGGCCTCTCCCCGCTCCTTGATCCACAGCTTCCGGCCGCCCACGGTGTCGGTGTACACGATGGCCGAGCCGTCCGGAGCGATGGCCACGCCCCCGGCGATCATGCGGGGCAGCGTCGGGCCCAGGACGACGGTCTCGCGCGAGACGGGAGGGGGCGTCGGGCCCGGACGGAGCCATCCCCAGAGCGCGGCCACGAGCAGCACGGCCGCCGCGCCGGCCAGCGGGATCGCGGCGCGCTCCCTCCACGTCGCCCTCGCGCCCGCCGGCCCGGCGCCGGCCGCCCCCGCCGCTCCGTGCCGGAACCCCGGATCGGCCAGCGCGCCCGCGAACGCCTTCGCGCTCCCGAAGCGGTCGGCAGGCAGCTTCTCCAGCCCCTTCGTGAGCGCGGCACTCACGTTGGGCGGCACCGAACGCCGCAGCTTCGTGACCGGCGCCGCCTCCTCGGTCACGATCTTCATGATGATCTGCTGCGCCGAGGACCCTGTGTGCGGAGGGTCGCCCGTCAGCATCTCGTACAGCACGCTGGCCAGCGAGTAGACGTCCGAGCGGCCCGTGATGTCGGGCTCCGCCGTCGCCTGCTCGGGGCTCATGTAGTGCGGCGTCCCCAGGCTGAGCCCCGTCTCCGTCATCCGCCCGCCCGCCGCCGCGCTCACGGCCAGCGCGATCCCGAAGTCCGCCACCATGGGGCGGCCGCCGTGGAGCAGGATGTTCTCGGGCTTGATGTCCCGGTGAACGACCCCGTGCTCGTGCGCGTACTGGAGCGCGTCCGCCACTTCGGAGGTGAGGTCCACCGCCTCCCGCACGGGCAGCTGCTTCTCCCTGTTCAGCCGGTCTCGGAGCGATTCCCCCTCGACGAAGGGCATGACGTAGTACAGGAAGCCATCGGCGGTGCCCGAGTCGAACAGCGGCAGGATGTTGGGGTGCTGCAGCGACGCCGTGGTCTTGATCTCGGCCAGGAACCGGTCGGCGCCAAGGACGGCGGCCAGCTCGGGCTTGAGGACCTTGATGGCGACCTTGCGGTCGTGCTTCAGGTCCTCGGCCAGGTAGACCGTGGCCATCCCGCCCTCGCCGAGCTCTCGCTGGATGCGGTAGCGGGCCGCCAGAGCGGCGGTTAGGCGCGCGGGGAGATCCGACATGACGCCCAAGATGGGACGGGGCCGTGGATCGCACCAGAACGGGGACTCCGAAGAGACGTTTCAGCTGAAACGCGCCGGTTCGAGAACCGGCCGGTCCCCCCTTGACAGCTTTTCGGACGTGCCTTGCGCCGGGTCCCGGAGCCCCTCCAGATCCGGCGACCGGCCGGCGTATGTGTCCGTTTCCGAACACCCCATCCCATCTTCGGACGGACGTCCGCCGCCTCCACGAGGACATCACACAGGCTATCTAACTGCGGTGGTAGGAGTTCGACACCATCTTCGGTGCGGAACACGACTTGCCTGTGGCGCCTCCGATAGGGTCCGGCGTGAGCGTGGACCCGTGGGGGGACCCGCGAGCGGCATGAGACTGCCCGGGCCTCCGCCACGACCTGACCCGAGACCAGAGTCTCTGACCATGCGCCACACACTTCACCCGGCCCACATGCTGGACATGCTCTGGCAGGACGTTCGCCACGCAATGCGCGCGGTGCGCCGGAGCCCCGGCTTCGTCGCCGTGGCGGTGGTCACCCTGGCGCTCGGCATCGGAGCCAACACCGCGATGTTCTCGGTGGTGTACTCGGCGCTGCTCCGGCCCCTGCCCTACCGCGACGGCGACCGGCTGGTGGTC
>CANPVD010000012.1 GCA_947581615.1 Candidatus Humimonas hydrogenitrophica | reverse complement strand
CGATGGTACTCGGGCGGAGACGCCCCGGGAGAGTAGGTCGCCGCCGGCCTCACAAGACGCCCACGCCCCGCACTTCCCCCCAGGGAAAGCCGCGGGGCGTCGGCACGTCTACACCCCCGCCAGACCCCACGCTTCCGCCACCTCGGCCGCCAGACTTCGTGCCACCCGGCCTGGATCCGCGGCCCCCATGAGCGCCCCGAGGACCGCCACTCCCGCTCCCTGCCTGGCCACCGCCGCCGCGTTGCCGGGCCGAATCCCCCCGATTCCGACGCCGGGAAGCCCGCAGGCTCGCAGCACTTCGCCGACCCGTTCGGGCCCGATGGCCTCGTCCTCGAGACCCGGCTTGCTGCGCGTCCCGTACACGGCTCCCACTCCCACGTAGTCGGCGCCCGCGGCGGCGGCTTCCCGGGCGGACACCGGGTCATCGGTGGACCAGCCGACCAGGAAGCCCGCCGGGGCGATGCGGCGCACGGCCTCGACCGGAGGATCGTCCGGGCCGAGGTGGACTCCGTCCGCTCCGGACGCCAGCGCCACGTCGGCGCGGTCGTTGACCAGGAACAGGGCCCCGTGGGAACGTGCCAGGGCGCCGATGCGCTCCGCCTCGCGAAGCAGGAGCCCTCCGGTGGCGCCCTCGTGCCGGAGCTCGACGGCGGTGGCGCCTCCCCGGAGGCAGGCCTCCACCACTTCGTCCAGGGGCAACCCGCTGGCGGGCCACGGCTCCGTGATCACCATGAGACGGAGCCGCGGGTCCGGGGACGGGACGCCGGCCGGGGCCCCCTCGGGATCGGCTGAGGCCGCGCCGCCCGTTCCGCCCTCGTCCGGGCTCGTCAGCGCTCCGCTCCCGCGCTGTCCGCCGCGACTCGCTCGCGCTGGCGCCGTATGCGGTTCTTGGCCCGTACGTGCTGGCGCTCGGTGACCGAGAACACGTGGGAGCCGTCGGGTCGCGCGACGAAGTAGAGGTAGGGGACGTCGGCCGGCCACAGCACGGCGCGCAGCGAGGCGGCGCCGGGCGACGCGATGGGTCCGGGCGGCAGGCCGGCGTGCGTGTAGGTGTTGTACGGGTCGTCGGCCACGCTGTCGATGTCCCGGTAGAGGAGGCGTGCCTTCGTGGTGCCGAGAGCGTACTGGACCGTCGGGTCGGCCTGGAGCCGCATGCCTCGCCGCAACCGGTTGAGGTAGACGCCGGCGATGATCGGACGCTCCTCGGCCCGCCGCGCCTCCTTCTCCACGATGCTGGCCAGGGTCACCACCTGGCGCTCGTCCAGCCCGATCGCCTTCATGCGGGCCCGCTTCTCGGCGTCCCAGAACTCCCGGTAGCGGCCCACCATCGCGGACAGGGCTTCCTCGGGGTCGACTCCCTCCGCGAAGCGGTACGTGTCGGGGAACAGGTACCCCTCCAGCGTGGGTCCGGGGACATCCAGGGCGCGGGCCACCGCGGTGTCGTCGGCCACGTCCCGGACCGAGTCCGATGCGGCGTCGGCCACGTAGGCGATCCGGGGGGCGATCTCGTCGATGGTGAAGCCCTCGGGGATCGTGACCCGCAGGGTGACGACGCGACCCTCCTCCATGGCGGACAGGAGCGAGGACCAGCTGTCTCCGATCCGGAAGCGATAGTGCCCCGCCTTGAGTCGATCCTCGGCGCCCCGCAGGCCCGTATAGAGCGCGAACAGGCGCGGGTGCTCCACGAGGCCGGCGGCCTCGAGCTCGCGGCCGATGCGGAGCGCGCCGGAGCCGCGCTGGATGCGCACGTCGACCTCGTGCCCGCGCGGCCCCCCGGAGCAGGCCGCCAGAAGGAGCCCGGCAGCCAGGAGAAGGAGCGCCGGCGGCGGTCTGGCTCGCCTACGCCTCACCGGGTGCTCACCCGTTCGAGGCCAGGTACGCCCGCAGCACCATGGCCGCGGCGAGTCGGTCCACACTCGCCTTGTCGCGGCGCTTCCTGCGCGAGGCCCCGGCCTCCCTGAGCGTCCGCTCCGCTCCGGCGGAGGTGAGGCGCTCGTCCCACTCGACGATCGGGATCGCCGTGGCTTCAGCCAGGCGGCGTCCGAACTCCCTGGTTTCCTGGGCCATATCCCCCGCCGTTCCGTCCATCTGGAGAGGGATACCCAGCACGACCGTGGTCGCTCCGAGGTCCGCCAGGAGCGCCAGGAGAGCGGCGGGGGGCTCGGTGGGCTCGCCCGCGTTCGAGATCGTCGAATGGGGCGACGCGATCATGCGGGTGGGGTCGGAGACGGCCACGCCGATCCGGCTGCGACCGTAGTCCAGCGCCACGGCGCGCCCGGGCGGCCGGCTCAGAGGCCCTCCAGCGCCTCCGGCAGGGAGTCGCCTCCCATGAGCCGCTCCCGGACCGTGCGGAGGCGGTGCTCCGCCCCCGCCAGGAAGCGGCACGCGCGGTGCCCACCGGCACGGCATTCCACCTCGAGAACGGCCACCGTCTCGCCCGCCGCTCCGCCCAGCAGTCCAGCGAGCATTCCGGTGGTGAAGGGACACCCCGGGTGATCGTGACGCTCGCCGGCCTCGGGAAGCTCGGGCAGGACGATGGAAGCGATGCCGCCCGTGAGGACCTCGTACGCCACGGGCCCGAAGCCCATGCCGTCCAGCTCGGCGCCCACCGCTTCCCAGAAGGCCGTGCGGCCGGCTCGCTCCGGATCGGCCCGATCGGCCACGACCTCGAGGAGCTCCGTCCCGGCCAGCCTTCCGGCTCCCCTCAGGGCCGCCACGGCGTCGGGCCCGGCCCGCTCGCAACGGCGGACCAGGTCGGCCAGGACAGCGGCCGGAAGTCGGACGGTCGGCTGGGCCTCGTGCACGGAGATTCTCCTCTGGTGAGCGGACCGCGCAAGCTAGGTCCGGGAAGCGGCTCCTTCAAGAGTGCCGTCCGTCGCCGGCGCGGCACGAGCGTTGCGCTTCTTGACCGCTCGAAAGGCTCGAGCGAGACAGAGGTCAGTGTCACCGGCGCGGGAGTGCGGCCATGAGCGAGCGCGGATACGAAGAGGACGTGGGTGCCGTCGAATTCATCGCGGGGATGATCGTGGGGGGGCTCCTCGGCGCGGGCGCCGCCCTGCTGCTGGCACCCCGGAGCGGGCGGCACACCCGCCGCCGCCTCCGGCGCGCCGCCGAGGACCTGGGTGAGCGGGCCGAGGAGGGACTCCAGCGGGCCGCCGACGACGTGCGTCGGGTGGCCACGGACGCTCGACGGGTGGCCGAGCGGTCGGGCGACCAGGTGCGCAAGCAGGCGGAGCGTTCCGGAGAGCAGGTCCGCCGCGGCGTCCGGAAGGGACGCGAGAAGCTCAACCTCTGAGCCGCTCCAGCAGCGCCCTGGCCTCGCCCAGGTAGTCGCAGTCCTGCTCGTCCTGCGGCGGAAGGGCCAGGGTCGCCTGGAGCTCGGCCCCCGCCTTCCCGGGCTGATCGGTCTTCATGTACACCCTGCCCAGCTCGAGGCGGTGGACGATCCGGGTCGGCTCCAGGCGGGCGGCGCGGGCGAGGTCGTTTCGGGCCTTCTCCCAGCTCGCTTCCCCGAACACCTGTGCCCCGAGGAAGGCTTTGGCGAAGAAGCGAGACGCTCCGCTGAGGTCCATGATGCCCTCGTTCCAGCGCCCCAGGATGTGCCAGCCTCCCGCGTAGTCGCTGTCCGCCGCGATCGTGGCCAGCGCCTCCGATCGGATCTCGGTCGCCATCCGGACTCGCTGGCGGACGCCGACGTCCAGGGCGATGAGGCCGAGCGCCTCGGCCAGGACGAAGTGGCCCTCGGGCCGGTCGCCACGGAGCTGGATGGCTCGGCGCGCCCACGTCTCTCCCCGCTGGTACCATCCGTGCGCGCCGTCCTCGTCATCGATCCCCTGCCCGACATCCACGGCGGCCCGGCCGGCCTTCCAGAACGCCTCGTACGTGGCCGAGTCTCTTGCGGCCTCCGCGAAGGCCGTGTAAGCGGTCGTGTGTCGACCGCGGGCGTAGGCGGAGTCCCCGTCCGCGAGGAGGGCGGCTCGCCGGTCCGGGGGAGCGCCCACGGCCGTGAGATGGGCGGCGGCGGCCGCGGTGTCGGCCCACGGCACCCCGGGTGTCGCCGGCCACGGGCAGGACGCCGTCGGGGACGCCGCCGTGTCCGTGGATCCGGTCTGCTGGCCCGCGAGCGGCAGCGCGGACATCCAGGCCAGGGCGACCGCGGAGGCGACCCCGACCCGGACGAGCGTGAGGGCCCGGGATGCGCCGGGCCGCGCGAACGGCAAGCGGGGGCTCATCGATGGCCTCTCCCGCGGAGTCGGGTCGGATGATGGCGTGGACGGCCCACGCCCGTTCCGGATCGTAGCCAGGAGGCCGATGCGATGCTAGCCAGCGAGCTCATCGAGCGGAAGCGCGACGGAGAGGAGCTGCCGGCCGCGGACCTCCGGGCCTTCCTGGACGGCTTCCAATCGGGCGACATCGACGACTACCAGATGTCGGCGCTTCTCATGGCGGTCTACTTCCGCGGCCTCTCGACCGCCGAGCTCACCGCACTCACGCGCGCCATGATCGAGTCCGGTCGGCGGCTGGACCTCCGGCGCCCCGGCGCCCCCCTCGCGGTCGACAAGCACTCGACCGGAGGCGTGGGGGACAAGGTGTCGCTCGTCCTCGCCCCGCTGCTGGCGGCCGCGGGCCTGCGCGTGCCGATGATGTCGGGACGCGGCCTCGGACACACGGGCGGCACGCTCGACAAGCTCGAGTCCATCCCGGGCTTCCGGACGGACATCAGCCTCGAGGCCTTCACCCGCATCGTCGACGAGGCGGGTTGCGCGATGGTGGGCCAGAGCCCGGATCTGACGCCGCTGGACGGCCGCCTGTACGCGCTCCGGGACGTCACCGGCACCGTGCCCTCGATACCCCTCATCGCCTCCAGCATCGTCTCCAAGAAGGTGGCCGAGGGGATCGAAGCCCTCGTCCTGGACGTGACCTGCGGCGACGGGGCGTTCATGCGAGAGGAGGAAGGAGCCCTGGCCCTGGCCCGGACCCTGGTCGAGCTGGCCGGGCAGGAGGGGCTGGCGGCCACGGCGCTGGTCACCGGGATGGAGGCTCCGCTCGGCCGCGCCGTGGGCAACGCCCTCGAGGTGCGTGAGGCCATCGAGTGCCTGCACGGCCACGGTCCCGCGGATCTCGAGGAGGTGACGCTGGCGCTGGCGGCCGAACTCCCGGGGGTCGTCCGGGAGGGGGAAGACCGGGGGGGAGCGCGAGGTCGTCTCCTCGCGCTCCTCCGGGACGGGACGGCCGCCCGGCGGTTCGCCGCGTTGATCGAGCGCCAGGGCGGCGATCCCTCGGTGGTGGAGGAGCCCGGCCGTCTCCCCGCCGCGCCGGTCCGGGTCCCGTGGCGTGCTCCGGCCTCGGGCTGGGTGCACGCCGTGGGGGCACGCGAGGTGGGTCTGGCGGCGGTGGAGCTGGGCGCGGGGCGCCGCCGCATGGGGCAGGCGGTGGACCCGGCCGTGGGAATCGAGCTGCGAATCCGGCCGGGGGACGAAGTGGAGGAGGGCATCGAGGGCGCGCTGGTCCACGCCCGCAGCGAGTCCGACGCGCGCCGGGCGATGGACCGTCTGGCCGGGGCGGTGCGGATCGGGCCGGCCCGCCCCGATCCCGGCTCGCCCGCGCTGCGCTGGGAGCGGCAGAGGGTGCGCTACCGGGTCACGCCGGAGGGAGTCGAGGCGATCGGCTGAAGCGTTCGCGCGGGCGGCATTTCGCTCCGCGCGCGTCCCGCCGCGACCGGGGCCCGGCCTCGGCTCAGCGCCGCGGCCGGTAGTCGAGGGTGTCCAGGCCCAGGCTGTCGCGCCGCCGCACGCTGGAAAAGGGTCCATGCACGTCGCAGGGCCTGGGCTCCGTGCCCGGCAGGAAGACTTCCTGATCGACGGAGTCGGGCGGGCACCACTGCGTGGCCAGCATGCCCGTGGACTCGTCCACGCTGTCGTGCACGAGGCCTTCGGGCTCGGGCCACGGGGCCGGCACCGGATGGCGCTCGTAGTACCACTTGAGCACCGCGGCGTTGATCGGCGCGGCGTCCACGCCACCCTGCGCGTTGTAGTGCAGGTGACGGGGCCGGTCGAAGCCCACCCAGCTCGTGGTCACGATGTCCGGCGTGAGGCCCACGAACCAGGCATCCGTCGCATTGTTGGTGGTGCCCGTCTTCCCGGCCACCGGGACGTCGGCGGGCACGCCGTCGCGACGCACGATCCGGCCCGTGCCGTGCGGCTTGTCCACCACGTCGCGTAGCAGGGAGAGCATGATGTAGGAGACGCGCCGGTCGAGGACGTCCTCCCTCTGCACCTGGCTGCTCCACAGCACGTTCCCGTCCGAGTCCTCCACCCGGAGGATGGCCCGCGGCATCACCCGCACCCCCTCGTTGGCGAAGGTCGTGTACGCCTCGGCGATCTGGATCGGGATCACGGACGCCGACCCGATGGCCACGGAGGGGACGCGAGGGATCTCGGTGGTGATCCCGAGCGCGTGGGCGTATTGCGCGATGGCCTCCTCGCCCACTTTCTGCCCCACCTTGACCGCCACCACGTTGATGGAGCGGTACAGCGCCTCGCGCATGGTGATGGGCCCGAGGAATTCGCCGCCGAAGTCCTTGGGCGAGTAGATCGAGCTGTCGGGGAGCACGATCTCGACGGGCGTGTCGTAGAAGATCTGCGAGACCGGGATGCCGCTGGCGATGGCCGCCGTGTACACGAACGGCTTGAACACCGAGCCGGGTTGACGCAGGGCCTGGGTGGCCCGGTCGAACTCCGAGTCGTCGAAGTCGCGCCCGCCGATGAGCGACAGGACGTTGCCGGTCTTCGGGTCGAGCGCGATGAACAGCCCCTGGACGTACGGCATCTCGGTCCCCTGGAGCTTCTCCTCCGGCCAGCTCCGCGTGGCCTGGAACGTGGGGCCCTGGAACCCGGGCTGCTGCTCGACCCAGTCGAGCTGGGCGTGGAGCGCCGAGTCCGCCACGCTCTGGATGCCCGGGTCGAGGGTCGTGTACACCCGGAGACCCGCCTCGTAGATCTGCGAGCCGTATCGGTCCATGAGCTGCTGGCGCACCCACTCCACGAAATAGGGGGCCGTCCCCTCGTTCTCGGTCTCGCGATGGAGGGCCAGGGGATAGGCCTTGGCCGCCTCGGCCGTGCCCCGATCGATCATGCCCTGGTCCTCCATCTCCTGCAGGACGAGGTTGCGGCGTACGACGGCCCGCTCGGGATGGTCGATGGGCGAGTAGCGCTCGGGTGCCTTGGGCAGGGCGGCCAGGAGCGCCGCCTCGGGGAGGTTCAGGTCACGCGCATCCTCCCCGAACAGCCACCGGGCGGCGCTCTGGACCCCGTAGTGGCCGCGGCCGAAGTTGATCTGGTTCAGGTAAGCCCCGAGGATCTCCTGCTTGGTGTAGGCGCGCTCGAGATCCAGCGCGACGTGCATCTCCTTGAGCTTGCGCCGGATCGAGAGCTTCTGCCGGTTGACGGCGCTGGGGAACATGTTGCCGGCCAGCTGCTGGGTGATCGTGCTGCCGCCGGCCACGTCGTAGCCGTGCAGGGCGAACTCGACCCCCGCCCGGAGCGTGCGCAGCAGGTCGATCCCGTGGTGATGCCAGAAGCGCTTGTCCTCGATGGCCACGAACGCCTGCGGCACGTACCAGGGAAGGGCCCGATAGGCCACGGCCGTGCGCCGCTCCACGGCCAGCTCGGCCAGGAGGCTCCCATCGTCCGCGAACACGCGTGTCGCCTCCTTGGGCTGGAACGCGTAGATCTGCGCGATCGAAGGGCAGTCGTCGCAGACGTGCGTCCACGCGCCCCAGGCCAGACCCGCGCCCAGCCCCAGGAAGGACAGGAAGGCGGTGAGCAGGAGCCAGCGCCCGCGCGGTCCGAGGCGCCCGTACCACCGCCGGAGGAGGCCCCCCGGCTTCACGGAGTCGGGCACAGGGATCCGGGACACGGATGTGCCCGGCGGACGCGGGTATTCGCTTGCCCGCGATGGTGGCCCCGGCTATGGTAGCCGGCCTCGGACAGGGACGGGCTTCGCTCGTTCACGAGGCACACTATACCAGGGCTCCCGGAAGAATGTTTCTCCCCGTCGCGCAACAGCTCGAGCGGATTCGGGACGGGGTGGATGCGATCCTCCCCGAGGACGAGCTCGAGCGCAAGCTCCAGCGCTCGCGTGAGCGCGACGAGCCGCTCGTCATCAAGCAGGGCTTCGACCCAACCCGCCCGGACCTGCACATCGGGCACGCGGTCTCCCTGAGGAAGCTGCGGGATTTTCAGGAGTTCGGCCACCGCGTCGTGTTCGTGATCGGCGACTACACGGCGCGCATCGGGGATCCCTCCGGCCGATCCGATACGCGTCCCGTGCTCGACGAAGAGGAGATCGAGGCCAACCTCGAGACCTACCGGAAGCAGGTGTCCCTCGTCCTCGACCCCGAGCGCACCGAGATGCGGCGCAACGGCGAGTGGCTGGGTCCGCTCCGCCTGGCAGACATCCTCCGCCTGACCTCCATGTACACGGTGGCCCGGATGCTGGAGCGCGAGGACTTCGCGCGCCGTCACGGCGAGGGTCGGCCCATCGCGCTGTCGGAGTTCCTCTACCCGATGATGCAGGCCTACGACTCGGTCGAGCTTCGGGCCGACGTCGAGCTGGGCGGCACCGACCAGCGCTTCAACCTGCTCCTGGGGCGGACGATCCAGGAGAAGTGTGGGCAGGAGCCGCAGGTCTGCATCATCATGCCGCTCCTGCGGGGCACGGACGGCCAGCGCAAGATGTCGAAGTCTTACGACAACTACGTGGGACTCGCCATGCAGCCCGAGCAGATGTTCGGCCGGACCATGTCGGTCCCGGACGAGCTGCTCGAAGAGTGGCTGCGGCTGGCCTCGTCGGCCGGGGGCGATGCGCTCCGGACCCGGCTGCAGGAGGCCGCCGCCGACCCGCTGGCGGCGAAGCGCTGGCTTGCCACGGACCTGGTGGCCCAGTACCACGGGTCCGGGGCGGCGGACGCGGCCCGTGACGCTTTCGATCGCGTGCACCGTCGGGGCGAGGCTCCCGAGGAGCTGCCGCTGCAGCGTATGGGCGCGGACGAGGGCGAGAGCGCCCTGTGGATCGGTTACGCGCTCCAGCGCGCGGGGCTGGCCGACTCCACGTCGGAGGCGCTACGCATGATCGACCAGGGCGCCGTCCAGGTCGATGGGCGAAGGGTGTCGGACCGGGATCTTCAGCTCGAGCCCGGCCGTTATCTTCTTCAGAGGGGGAAGCGGCGCTTCGCGCGAGTTCAGATCGAAGCGTCCACCGGCTCGGACTGAGGCGCCGCCGATTCCGTCCGGGTCGACGGGAGCATGCGAACGGGCCATGTTCACCAGGATCACCATCGAATCGACGCTGTAGATCGACGGTCCCGCCATCCCGTGGGACCGGGAAAGAAGGGGGCGCGCCACCTCGCCCCCCTCTCCAACCAGGGAGGTGCCCTGATGCCCCAGACGTCGTCGTACAGAGCCGCGCGACCCCTGGTCGCCGGCCTCGCCGCTCTCGTCCTGGGCCTGGTGCCGCTCGGCGCGGCGCTCCTGGCCCAGGGGACGGGCACGGTGCAGGGACGGGTGGTCGACGCGACCAACCTGACGCCGCTGGTGGGCGCCCAGGTCGTCGTCGTCGGCACCCAGCTGGGAGCGCTGGCCGACCCGAACGGACACTACACCATCACCGACGTCCCGGCCGGACAGCACGAGGTGCGCGTGCGGCTCATCGGGTACGAGGCCGCCTCAAAGCCGACCACCGTAACGGAAGGTGGCGTCTCGACCGTCGATTTCCAGCTCGGCGTGTCGGCCGTTTCTCTGGAGGAGGTGGTCGTGACCGCGACGGGCACCCAGCGCAGCAAGGAGCTGGGGAATGCCGTCAGCACCCTGGACGTGGCCCAGGAGACGCAGAAGCAGCCGAGCGCCGACTTCACCCAACTCCTGCAGGGCCGGGTCACGGGCGTCACCATCCGGCAGAGTTCGGGTTCGCTCGGCACCGCCTCGGACATCAAGATCCGTGGCGCCACGACCCTGGGCCTGAGCAACACCCCGATCGTGTACGTGGACGGCGCGCGCATCGACAACAACAACGCCATCGGCGGCGGGGTGGGCGGCCAGGACTATACCCGCCTCAACGACATCAACCCGGAGGACATCGCCAGCATCGAGGTCGTGAAGGGACCGGCCGCGGCCGCCCTGTACGGGACCGAGGCCTCGGGGGGCGTGATCCGGATCACGACCAAGAAGGGCCAGTCGGGCCAGACCCGCTACAGCCTGTGGACCGAGCAGGGCGCCAACTGGGACGCCACCGACTGGTGGTCGATGGCCTGGGACCCGGCCAAGGGCCTGGGGCTCGAGATCCTCACCGGCGTGGCTCCGGTCCACGACACCGTGTACGACGTCAACCTGCTCAAGGGCGCGGGCCCCTTCAAGTCGCCCTTCCGCACGGGGTACATGGGCAACTACGGGGCGTCGATCCGGGGCGGCGAGTCGAACCTCAACTACTACCTGTCGGGCGAGTACCGGAACGACCAGGGCGACCTGCCATCGAACTCGCTGGAGCGCTACAACGCGCGCGCCAACCTGTCGGCGCACCCGTCCGAGAAGGTGGACGTCAGCGTCTCGACGGGCTACGTGAGCAGCGTGACCGCGCTGCCCGAGAACGACGACAACCTGTTCGGGGTCGTCGGCAACGCGCTCGGGACCTCCTTCTGGGGGCCGATCGACCGACCCGACCCGACCAGCGGCGGCGCGGCGGTGCAGAGCTGCTTCCTGGCTTACGAGTACGCGCTGGCCACGGGGTCTTCCCTGCAGGACGCCACGAGCAACCTGTGTGACAGCCCCTACTTCGTGGCCGTTCCCAACTCGAATCAGAAGCTGTTCTCTCGCCAGAACAACCAGTCCGTGGAGCGATTCACCGGCAGCGTGAACTTCACCTACCGGCCCAAGTCCTTCTGGACGAACCGGCTCACGGTGGGCTACGACTCCCACTCGGCGCGGACCAACCAGATCGTGCCGGTGGACCCGTCACTGCCGTTCGGGGACCAGTCCCTGGGGCTGGTCGACAAGATCTACGGCGTCACGCGTGACATCACCCTGGACGCCACCTCGAGCGTGGTCGCGGACCTGACCCCCGACATCACGAGCACCACGACGGTGGGCGGCCAGTGGGTGCGGCAGACCACGCAGCAGACGGAGGCCATCGGCCGCCACTTCACGGCCGGCTCGCCCGCGGTGAGCAACGCCGTCACCAACGAGGGCTCCGACACCTTCGCCGAGGTGAAGACGGCCGGCGTGTTCGGGCAGGAGCAGCTGAGCTGGAAGGACCGGGTCTTCCTGACCCCGGCCCTCCGCCTGGACGACAACAGCGCCTTCGGCTCCGAGCTGGGCCTCAAGGCCTACCCGCAGCTCCAGTTCTCCTGGATCCTGAGCGACGAGAACTGGTTCCCCACGTTCTTCCAGCAGTTCAAGCTGCGCAGCGCCTGGGGCGAGTCCGGCAAGCAGCCGGGCACCGAGGACGCGCTGGCGCTCCTGTCGCCGATCGCGGTGTCGCGGAACGGCCAGGACCTGCTCGGCGTGACGGCCAACCAGCCTGGGAACGACAGCCTCAAGCCGGAGACGGGCCAGGAGCTCGAGGTCGGCTTCGACGCCAGCATGCTGGACAGTCGGCTCAATTTCCAGGTGACCTACTACACTCAGAAGACCAGGGACGCCATCGTGCAGCGCCAGGAGGCGCCCTCGACCGGCTTCCCGAGCTTGTCCGCCCGCTTCGTCAACGTGGGCGAGCTCTCCAACAAGGGGATCGAGGTCGGCGTGACCGGGATCCCGCTGCAGCTGGACAACGTCCAGTGGGCGTGGCGGGTCAACTTCTCCACCAACTCGAACAAGGTGACGAAGCTGCCCGACCCGATCGTGTTCGGGGACCAGCGACACCAGCAGGGCTTCCCGGCTGGCGCCTACTTCGCGAAGCCGGTGTCGATCGACGGAAGCGGCAACGTGACCATCGGGGATACGGCCGTCTTCCTCGGAACGCCGACGCCCAAGTGGTTCGGCTCGGTGTCTTCCACCCTCACCCTGGTCCACAACGTCACCCTGTACGGGCTCCTCGACTTCTCGGGCGGCAACAAGCTGGACAACGGCCTCGAGTCGTTCAGCTGCGGCCTGTTCGGCGGCGGGGACCAGTTCGGGACCTGTCCCGCGATCTTCCAGACGGACGCCAGCGGCAATCTGACGGACCAGGCGAAGATCAAGGACACCGCGGCGGGAGCCGGCGTGGAGACGCCGTTCATCTACAGCGCCAACTACGCCAAGATTCGCACGATCTCGCTGCGTGTCGACCTGCCCGAGTCCATCGTGCGCCGGCTGCCCTTCTCGAGGGCCAGCGTCACGCTGTCGGGCAACAACCTGGCGACCTTCACGAACTATCCCGGCACCGACCCGGAGGTGAACTTCGCCGGCGGCGCCTCGTTCACGCGCGCCCAGCTGTGGACGCTGCCCCCGGCGCGGTCGTTCTCGGGTCGTCTGTCGGTGACCTTCTAAGATGAGAGAGGAGCGAGCCATGCTCTCGAACATACGCAGAAGAATCGGGTCGCCCGGACGGATCCTCGCGCTGGTGGCGGTGGTCTCTTCGGCGGCCGCCGTGGCGTGCCACGGCGGGCTGCTGGACGTCAAGGACCCGAACGTGGTGACGCCGAGCCAGGTCGGGGGGGCCGCCGGGCTTCCCAACCAGATCAACGGCCTCGTCGGGGACTTCCAGAACGCCTTCGAGGGATATGCCCTCTACACCGGGCTGTTTACGGACGAGTTCATCCTGTCGGGGACGTTTCCGTCCCGGATCGACGTGGACGAGCGACACGTGACCTACGACAACGGCACGGTCACCGACGACGTGTGGAGCCCGCTGGAGGTGTCGCGTGCCTCGGCGGACACGGGCTCGACCAACTTCCGTGCGGACCTGCAGGATCCCGACTTCTCGGATGTGCAGGACCAGCTCAAGCAGGGGATCGCCCTCTCGGACCTGTACGGCGGGTACGACCGGGAATTCCTGGCCGAGTTCTATTGCCAGGCCGTGATCGAGGACCGGGCGGCCGCCGTGACGCCGGAGGAGGCGGCGCAGGCGGCCCTGCAGAAGTTCCAGGATGCCGAGAAGTCGGCTCAGGCGGCGGGCATGTCGGACGTGGAGATGGCGGCGGTGGTCGGGCAGGCGCGGGCCCAGGTGTACCTGGCCGGCACTCCGGCGGACTACGCGACCGCCGCGGCGCTCGTCCAGAACGTCCCGACGGACTTCACCTACCTGTCCGAGTACTCGTCCAACACCAACGCTCAGTGCAACCAGGTGTACGGTTACACGCGCGGCGTCTGCAACCTGTCCTTGCGGTGGACGGTGGGTGACTCGCTCTCGAGCAACCGGCACCACGAGAAGTGGGCCTACCTGCAGGAGTGGGTGAGCCAGGGGCTGCTCGAGATAAGCCCGCCCGGGCTCAAGCCCGTCGACGTCGGCGTGAACGCCATCGTCCTCCAGCACGAGTACGACGGGGCCGGGAGCCCGATCGTGCTGGCCTCGGGCTGGGAGGCCCAGATGATCATGGCCGAGAGCGAGCTCCGGAACGGGCAGACGCAGGCCGCCCAGGACCGGGTCAACGCGTTGCTCACGGACGCCTCACAGGCGAACAATCCGATGGTCGTCGTGAATCCCTCGCTGACGTCTCCGCACTCAGGTATCGGAGGAACGTTGCCGGCCATGGGCGCCTTCGCCCCGGTGAGCTTCGACGGCACGTTGGCCGACGACCTGCCGCAACTGGCGCGCGCCCGCGCTGCCGGCATGTGGATGTCCGGTCAGCGGCAGGGCACCCTGCGGCGCTTCCTGGCGAAGGACGGGGTGGACCTGTACCCCTCCGGGACCCAGGGGAACGAGACCAGCCTGCCGATTCCCAAGCAGGAGGTCGACAACAACCCGAACCTGACGACCAACACGGGCTGCTGACCGCCGGGGCGGTACGGGGGGCGCGGAGCGCCCCCCGTACCCGCGCCTCCCTCCCGCGGTTTTTCCGCTTCACGCCCCTCTCCCAGGACCGGCCTTTTCCAGTTTCAACTCGTTGCAAATCAAAACTTTTAGTATCACCTACATCTTGCTCTATGCGCGTCCCTGGCGGTCATCGACCGGTTTTATGCGATGAATCGACATGTGAGCGCGACAAGCGACGTCATCGCTTGACAGAAAGGACGCGCATGATCTATAACAGAAATCAGTGTAACGGAGCCGTTACACGACCACGGAGAAGATGGAACCGGGAGGAAGATCGGAACTGACAGCGTCGCAAGGAGATCCGTCCGACTGGCACTGACGGCCGGGGAGCGAACGGCTCCCCGAAGATCCGTCCCGCCGCGATGGCGGGCGGTGACAGCGCCAGAAGATTCGCAGCACGGGTAGCGGTTCGGGGCCCGCCCACAGGACAGCTAGCCTCGCCACCGACCCGAAGGTGTCTCACGCCACAGGAGGGTGCTCGATGTGTCCTCACCTGTCCAACCGCGTTCGGAGCCTGCTGGGGGCGGCGCTCGCCGTCCTCATGGCCGCCGGAATCGCGGTCGGGACGACCGCGCCACTGCACGCGCAGCAGGCAACGGTCCTCACCGGCAAGGTGACCGACCAGAACGGCA
This sequence comes from Candidatus Humimonas hydrogenitrophica, assembly GCA_947581615.1. Taxonomy (GTDB): domain Bacteria; phylum Gemmatimonadota; class Gemmatimonadetes; order Palauibacterales; family Palauibacteraceae; genus Humimonas; species Humimonas hydrogenitrophica. The sequence goes on along the minus strand of CANPVD010000012.1, from coordinate 24,191 downwards.
AGCCACTCGCCAGCGCCACGATCCAGATCAAGTCGCTCGGCCTCGGCACGATCGCCGACCAGGACGGTAACTACAGCTTCACCGTCCCGGCGTCGCGCGTCCAGGGCCAGTCGGTCGTCGTCACGGCCTCGCTACTCAGCTACCGATCGGTCTCCGCGTCGATCACGCTGCAGGCCGGCACGATCTCGCACGATTTCGCGCTGGCGTTCAGCCCGCTCCAGCTCGAAGCGATCGTGGCCACGGGCCAGGGCACGCAGACCACGCGAGCCCGCGTGGGGGCCACGATCAACACCGTGGACTCCTCCGCGATCGTCGACAGCCGGGCGACCAACATCATCGACGCCCTGGCCGGCAAGGCCCCGAACGTGGAGGTGACGAGCTCGGGCGGAGAGCCCGGGGCCGGAACCTACATCCACATCCGCGGGTTCCGGACGCTGAACGGCAGCAACCAGCCGCTGATCGTGGTGGACGGGACGCCGATCAACAACAGTTCGAACAACCCCGACTTCGTCAATGGAAGTGTCGGCGGCACCGTCACCCAGAACCGCGCCTCCGACATCAACCCCAATGACGTCGCCAGCGTGCAGATCCTCAAGGGTCCCGCGGCCACGTCGCTGTATGGGTCCGATGGCGCCAACGGGGTCGTGCTCATCACGACGAAGTCCGGACAGTCTGGCGCGACGCGCCTCACGGTGAAGAGCACGTACACGTGGGACCAGGTCAACAAGATGCCGCCGCTGCAGACGTCCTTCGGGCAGCTCGGCAGCACGAGCTGGGGCCCCAAGCTGGCCTGCGTGCCGAACTGCGTCGTGGGCAAGGACGTGTTCGACCACGCTCACGAGCTCTTCCAGACCGCCAACCGGTTCGACAACGACATCACCTTTTCGGGCGGCGGCGAGGCCACGACCTACTTCCTGTCGGCCGGCTTCAACGATGACCAGTCGTTCATCGTCGGTCCGCACAGCGCCAAGAAGGCCACCGTGCGCCTCAAGGGATCGCACAACCTCCTGGACAACCTGACCCTGAGCGGCAACTTCGCGTATACGAACCAGGACCTGTCCCTGGTGCAGCAGGGGTCCAACATCAGCGGCCTCCTGCTGGGCGCGCTCAGGACTCCGCCCGAGTTCAACAATGCCAACTACCTGACGGCGAGCGGGCTGCAGCGGTCCTACCGGAACCCGGACCCGACCACGCTGACCGAGCCGCGTGGGTACGACAACCCGTTCTGGATCGCCAAGGTGATCAGGAACACGTCCAGCGTGGGGCACACCTTCGGGAACATCCGTGCCGACTACAATCCGTTCCCCTGGCTGAGCTTCTCGGAGACCTTCGGGGCGGACTACTCTCAGACCCGCGATCTGGAGCTGTTTCCGAAGAGCTCCGACAACTACCTGGATGGCGGCGTCATCAAGGCGAACTACAACTCCTTCGACGTCGACAACATCCTGACCGGTACCGCGCAGCACGACTTCACGCCGGATGTGTCGGCGAGCCTGACGGTCGGTCAGAACATCCACCAGAGCAAGACGAACAACCTCGCCATCGAGGGCAACAACCTCATCTACGGCACCGACCAGCTGCAGTCGACCGTGAAGCAGGTCCCGAACGACTACGTGGCCACGACGCGCGCGGACCGGTACTACGCCGAGGGCCACCTGGACCTCTACAACCAGCTCTTCCTCACGGGGAGCGTCAACAACGAGGGCTCCTCGACCTTCGGCGGCAATGGGAAGCGCTTCACCTACCCGTCGGCCCAGCTGGCGTGGGAGTTCACCAAGCTCCCGGCCTTCGACAACCTGGGCTGGCTCAACTACGGGAAGCTTCACTTCGCCTACGGCGAGGCCGCCAAGGCGCCGCCCATTTATTCGAACGTGAATGCGTTCCAGACGAGCAGCTACGGCGACGGCTGGGTTTCCTCGGGTCTGCAGACGATCTACCGGGGCGAGACGGGCGTCATCTCGCAGGGGACGCTGGGTAACACGGACATCGCCCCCGAGCGCACCCGCGAGTACGAGGGCGGCCTGGACCTCTCGTTCCTGGACAACCGCGTCACGCTGAGCGGGACGTACTACTACCAGAAGACCACCGACGCCATCCTGAGCGTTCCGCTGGCTCCGAGTTCGGGCTACTCCGCGCGATATGAGAACGCGGCGTCCTTCCGGAACAAGGGTATCGAGATCTCGGCGGACTTCACGCCGATCCGGATGAGCAACTTCTCGTGGCAGCTCAACGCCCAGTGGTCACGCAACCGGAGCCGGGTCCTGGCGTTGCCCGGGGCCAGCAACATCTTCCTGGCCGGATTCACGGATCCGTACGCGGCGGTGCTCGCCAACCAGTGCGGCCCGACGCAGACCGATCCCTGCCCGTTCGGCGAGATCTACGGCGACGACTTCGTCCGCTTCGGACGGGGAATCACCGTCGGCGGCGTGAACATCGACAACGCCTTCCCCAACGCCAAGGCCGGCGAGCTGTACATCGGCCCCGATGGGTACCCGGTCTACGATCCGACTTTCCGGACGATCGGTGATCCCAACCCGAGCTGGACGGCCAGCTTCCGAAACACGTTCCACGTGATGAACAACCTCACGATCACCGGACTCGTCGATGTCTCGCATGGAGCCATGATGTGGAACGGGACGAGAGGCGCGCTGACCTACTTCGGCAAGCCGGCCGCTACCGCGGGGTGGCACTGCCAGAGCGGGGGAGCTCCACCGTGTCCGGGCGATGGCCAGAACTTCACGTTCCAGGGTGCCGGTCCGGGAGCGGGGATGCAGGTCAACCTCACCCCCGACTGGGCTCTCAACAACCTCGGGAGCGGGTTCACGGGCCCGGCCTCGCAGTTCATGGAGAACGCGAGCTTCGTGAAGCTGCGGGATGTCACCGTCCGCTACACCTTCAACCAGGATTGGGTGAGCAAGCTCGGCGCGAACCGTATCGAGCTGGCGCTGAGCGGCCGCAACCTCAAGACCTGGACCAACTACACGGGCATCGACCCGGAGACGAACCTGACCGGGCAGTCCACGGGCCGCGGGCTGGACTACTTCCAGAACCCGCAGGTCCGCTCCTGGATCGTCACCGTCAGCTACGTCCGGTAGCCGGATGCGAGCCGAGACGATGACTCCGAATCGACGCCTCAGGGATATGAAGGAGCGAACAACGATGACGATCAAGCGATGGGCCGGGCCCGCGCTGGCCGTCGCCGTGTTGGCCGGAGCGTTCACGGGGTGCGACTACATCAACCCCACCACGCAGAACCCGAACGCCGTTCCGAACGCGACGATTGACCAGCTGTTCGTGAGCTCGCAGGTGGGCACGTTCTTCGACAACGAAGGCGATCTGAGCCGCATGGCCGCCATCTGGACCCAGCAGATGGATGGCACCGACCGCCAGTACGCGACGTACGCGGCGTACAACATCAGCGAGGCGAACCAACCCGGTGACAACGAATGGGCCCGCATCTACCAGGGAGGCGGGCTCGTCGACCTCCGGCAGGCCGAATCGTTGGCCGATTCCTCGGGTCGCTTCGCCTACGAGGGCATCCTGCAGGTCTACGAGGCTCTGGATATCGAGCTCGCGGCCAGCACGTGGGGTGACGTGCCCTACAGCCAGGCGCTGCAGGCCGACGCTCCGCTGGACGGGCAGTTGGACGTCTATACCGAGCTCGAGACGACGCTGGACAACGCCATCGCCAATCTACAGAAGGGTGGGGGTGGCCCCGGCGCCAGCGACTTCAACTTCGGTGGCGATGTCCAGAGCTGGCTGGCGGTGGCGCACAGCCTCAAGGCCCGCATCTACATGCACCTGGCGTCGACGGACCCCACCGCCTACGGGAAGGCTCTGACGGAGGCACAGCAGGGGATCTCGGATCCGGCCGGGAACTGGCTGGCCATCAACTCGAGCACCAAGACCGAGAACAACATCTGGTTCCAGTTCAACAGCGACCGTTCCGGCTACATTTCCTCGGGTGCGTATCTGGTGAATCTGCTCAAGAACAACAACGATCCACGCCTGCCGATCTACTTCGATTCGGCCGACGCGAGCGTGGGCGGGGGATACCAGGGTTCGCCTCCGGGCACGCCGACGGGTGATCCGAGCTCGTATGCCTCGCAGCTCAACGTGCCGGGGCAGGCCGACTACTCGATGCCCATCCTCACGTGCTCCGAGACCCAGTTCATCATCGCCGAGGCCCAGTATCAGGCCGGCAACATGGCGGGGGCGCAGCAGGCGGCCCAGGATGGGCTCACCTGTCAGGAGGACTACTGGGCGTCGCTGGGTCAAACCATCGACCTGAGCTCGTTCAAGACCAACATCGCCACCCTCACGGGCACGGCCTTGTTCAACGAGATCATGACCCAGAAGTACATCGCGAACTTCCTCAACCACGAGACGTGGCGCGACTGGCTGCGCACGTGCCAGCCCGCGATCACGCCCTACGACGGCAAGAAGATCCCCGACCGGGTGTACTATCCATCGGCGGAGAGGCAGAACAACACCAACATCGACCAGGCGGGTACGGGTAACAACTCATCGCCCATGCCCGACGACCCGCGGGATTCCTGCACTAAGTGACGAGCGGTTCGCCGCGCACATCCGGAGGGGCCGACTGACGCCCCTCCGGTTCGCCTCGAGGAGACTCGGGTCCCTCCTCCCGGTGGTCACGCTCCTGGCGTGTGCCTCCGGGAGGGGAGGGCCCGTTTCCACATCCAGGGGGGCGGCCGCCGACTCGGTGGCGCGGGCCGGCGTCACCGTCGTGGTGGAGAACGACGTGACGCCGAGTGAGCCACTGACCATCTATCTGCTCACCTTCGACGGTGAGCGCTCCTTCCTCGGCACCGTGTCGCCGCACACGACCGGCACGCTGGAGTACCAATGGCGTGACATCTCGGGAGAGCGACGCCTGGCGGCGGGTGATCGGAGCAACCGGCTGCGTTTCGTCTCCCAGCCCTTCGATCTTGTGCCGGGCGCGGTGGTCCACTGGCGACTTCCGAGCAACGGCCTCACGATCGAAGGAGACTGACGACGATGCGGAGGTACTTTCGGCCTCTGTGGGCGCTCGTGATTGCGAGCGGAGCCCTGTACCTGTCCGGCTGCTACACCTACGTGCCCCTGCAGGGGGTGCCGGACCGCGTGCAGCAGGGCACCGCGCTCAAGATCCACTTTGGCCGGCCCGTCGACGTCCGCATGGGAGAGATCGGCGCGAACGACGTCGTCGAGCTCGATGCCGAGATGGTCGGGGCGGAAGGTGATTCCCTGGCCGTGTCGGTCTTCCAGACCACCTCACGCTCGGGCTACCAACAGCAGGTGGGTGGGCGCACGGCGCGGGTCCCCGCGGATGCGGTCGCCGGGATCGAGATCCGGAAGTTCTCGGCGATCAAGACGATCCTGGCCGGAGGCCTCGTGGTCGGGGCGGCGCTGGCCGCGGCCGCTGTCCTGAGCTCCGGTGGTGGCGGGACGACCGGCGGACAGCCTCCACCGGCCGGCAAGTAGCCGTTGCGCCGGGCCGCTTCCCCTGCGGTCCGATTCGAGCCTCCCTCGACGTGGCCCGGAATCCAGGGCCCCTAAAACGTATCGCGGCTCCACAGCAGGATCGCTCCACACCGGCTCGGACCGATCCGATACTGGCCCGGGACGAGCGACATGCGCGTGTAGACCTCGATGGCCTCGATGTGCTCGGGAGCGAAGTCATCCAGCCGGAAGGCGGAGACCCGGTGGCCGTCGATGTACAGCGTAGGCGTGCACTGGAGGCGGCCGTGGCCCATCACCACGCGGGTATCCTCGAACTCGGTGGATGGGGGCTCGAAGGTGAGACCGGGGACGGTGCGGAGCAGGTCGCTCAGGTCCTGGGGCTGGCGGCGCTGGATCTCGTCCCGGGTGATGAACGTTCCCTCGCTGTGCTGCATGCGGCTCTCGAAGCCCCGCATCTTGGGCCACACGACGCGCTTCACGGAGACGTGGATGGCCGGGACGGGGATGATCCCGAGCCGGACCCTGAACACGATCGCGGTGGAGGCCTCGGCATGCAGCGGCACGTTCCAGCGCTGCGTGCCAAGGCCCAGGTACTGGACCTGAACCTCCACGACACCCGGCGGCAGCCCGGCCACCTCGAAGCGTCCCGCCGAGTCGGTGACCGCCGCCTTTCTCAAGCCGAGAAGCTGGACCCGGGCCGCCGGGAGCGGCGCGTCGGTGCCTGCCACGAGCACCCAGCCGCGGAGGGTGGCCGAGCCCGCCTGACCGACGACGCTGGACGGGAGGATGCACGCGAGAAGCAGGCAGGCCAGGAGCGTAAGGCGCCCGGCCGGGCCGAGAAACGGGGCAGGCGAGAGAGGCACACCACACCGCAGCGGCGCGGGGCCGTCGGCAGGGCAGAACGCCGCCGGGCCCGGGACCGGTGGACACGGTCGCGGGGGCGGCCCGGGCCGGTTCCGATACGAGTTCATCGAACCTCGAGTGTCTGTACGTCCGCCGCCAAAGGTAGCCCCGGGGTTGGAGCCCGGCAACGCGGCCGTCACCGCGCTACGGACGTTCGAAGCGTGGGTACGTTCCAGGTGCGACGGGCGACCCCATGGTTCGACGAACCCCGCATGCCGTGAGACGAGCCGGGGCGCGGCTTCGTCGCCGGATACGGGCACCCCGGATTCGCAGGGGCGCCGCGATCTCCTTGGCCGTCAGACGTCTGGCGCCCCGATTTCCGCCGCCGGTGCGTTACGATTCGGTGACGCGGCGCACGCGAAGCGCTTGACATGCGTATGGCCGGCGGTTAATCAGAATGCTGGACTCCCGCGAGCCCCGGGTGTTCGTTCGGGGCGCCGTCCACCACCCCTTCGACCAGGAGGAGCGGTCTGACGCACGAGACGTCGTCGATCCCCCACAACGCCTAACACGAACCGGGCCTGTCCCCTAGCTTCATGCGGTGCACCGACCTACGTTGGTTCGGCTCGCTCGCGAAACAGGGGTGGGTGGTAGCTCGTCGCACGCGCTTCAGCGCCTGCGGCGGGCGCCGGAGAAGCACTCCCGAAGCCACAGGAGGGTGATTCATGTTCGCTACGTTGTTCAGACGCGCAGGGCGCGTCGCTGCCGTTCTCGCGGCGGGGTTGGCCCTGTCGCTCGGCTGGTCCACGGCCGGCCGGGCACAACAGCAGGGCACGATCTCGGGAACGGTCACCGACGCGTCCACGCTCAAGCCGGTCTCCGGCGCGCAGGTCTATCTACCGGGCCTGAACCTGGGGACCCTGGCTGGAGAAGACGGGAAGTACCGCATCCCCGACGTGCCGGCCGGATCGCACGAGCTCCGCGTGCGGCTCCTCGGCTACAAGGTGATCAGCCGGAATGTCACGGTCCGCTCCGGGCAGACCACGACGGTCGACCTCCAGCTCGAGCCGTCCGCGGTGGGGTTGAAGGAAGTCGTCGTGAACGTCGTGACGGGCGTCCGCCAGCAGCGGCGTGACATCGGCACGAACGCGGCCAACATCAACGCCTCGCAGGTCAACCAGACGAGCGTCAGCAGCTTCAACGACCTGCTCAGCGGCCGGGCTTCGGGCGTCGTCGTTCAGAACGTCTCCGGCACGACCGGCACCTCGCAGCACATCCGGATCCGCGGTGCCAACAGCATCTCGCTCTCCAACGAGCCGCTCGTCTACATCGACGGCGTGCGGGTGAGCGCGGGTGCCCAGCCGGTAGTTGCCGGCGGCACGGGCGGACAGGAGCCTTCGGCGCTCAACGACCTGAACCCCGAGAACATCTCGAACGTCCAGGTCATCAAGGGCCCGGCGGCCGCGGCCCTGTACGGGTCCAACGCGGCCAACGGCGTGATCCTGATCACGACGAAGCACGGCACCAACGCCGAGACGCGCTTCCACGTCTGGGGCGAGCTCGGCGATATGAACGACATGACCTCCTACCCGCCGAACGTGTCCTCGCTGATGCGGATCGGTCCGGGCCCGGTCATCGCTCCGGGCGCCAACGGCGGCATCAACGCTTCCGCGTTCACCTCGTGCCCCAACGTCTACGCCGCACAGGGCGCGTGCACGCAGGACGTGATGCTGACCTTCAACCCGCTGCTCGATCCGCGCACCACGCCCTTCACGCTGGGCCACCAGGACCGGCTGGGCGGGAGCCTCACGGGGGGTGGTAACGAGGTGACGTACTTCCTGTCGGGCGACCGGCAGTTCGAACGCAACGTCATCAGCTACAACGTGAACACGCGGACGTCGGCCACGGCCACCTTCAACGTCCAGGCCAACGACAAGTTCAACGTCGGCATGAACGTGATGTACCTGGCCAACCGACTGATCCTCCCGCAGAACGACAACGACATCTTCAGCCCGATCCTCAACGGGATCTACGGCTCGGCCGCGTACCTGCCCGGCACGGGTGCCTACGGCGGGAACATGGGCTCGTATCTCAACTACGGCTTCTTCTTCTCACCGGACGAGCTCAGGTCCCTGCTCCAGATCCACAACACTGACCGCCTCACCATCGGCGGCAACATGGACTGGAACCCGACGCCGTGGCTGCTGGTGCACGCCAACGGCGGCCTGGACCTCAACGACATCGAGGACGCCCAGACGCTGCAGCCCAACCTGCTGCCGATCGCGACCAGCTATGCGCTGGGCTACCGCGACAACTCGCGCACGAACGACTACAACTACACGGCTAACGGGTCCGTGCAGGCGACCTTCGACCTCACCCAGGACGTCACCTCGGCCACGCTGCTCGGCGCGCACTACGAGGAGAGCCGGACGGGCGTCACGGAGTGCTACGGGTACGGGATCGTGCCCGGGCTGGCGTCGTGCGACGCGACCAGCCAGGGGTTCTTCGTCAACGAGAACTTCTCCAGGCTGCGCACCGTGGCCGGCTTCGGCCAGGAGCAGCTGTCCTGGCGTGACCGGATGTACCTGACGTTCGGCCTCCGGGTGGACAACAACAGCGCGTTCGGCGGCAACATCGGCGCGCAGTTCTATCCGAGCGCCAACTTCTCCTACGTGATGTCCGAGGAGCCCTGGTTCCCCAAGTCCAACATCCTGAGCAGTTTCCGGGTGCGGGCGGGATGGGGCGTGTCGGGTCTGCGCCCCGGGTTCCGCCAGGCTCAGACGCTGTTCAGCTCGGTCGTCGCGATCGTGAACGGCTCCCAGACGACGGGCGTCACGATCAACTCGACCGGTAACCCGGGCCTCAAGCCCGAGCGCATCACCGAGTACGAGGGCGGCTTCGACGCCGGCTTCCTGAACGAGCGCCTGGGCCTGCAGCTCACCTACTACCACAAGACGTCGAAGGACGCCCTGGTGGCCAAGCCGCTGCCGCCGTCCTACGGTCTGACCGGCACGGTGTTCGACAACATCGGCAAGGTCCAGAACTACGGCTTCGAGGCCAGCCTCAACGCCACGGCGCTGGACCAGAGCGCGGTCGGTCTGGACCTCGGCGTCAGCATGAGCACGAACCACAACGAGGTGCTGACGCTCGGCGGCGTGCCGTCCTTCGTGGTCGGACGCGCCGGTCAGAGCGTGCAGGAGGGTCTGGCGCTCGGTGCGTACAAGCAGATTCCTTACACCTACAGCGATGCCAACGGCGACGGCATCATCGTCCCGAGCGAGATCACGCTCGGCGACTCGTCGACGTTCATCAACGAGAGCCTGCCCACGTGGGAGGGCTCGATCTCGGCGGACCTCCGCCTGTTCGACTTCATTCACGTCAACACGCTGTTCGAGGCCCGCGGTGGTAACGGCCAGTTCGACCTGACCACCGAGTTCGACTGCGTGAACAGCTACCTGAGCAACCGCCGCGGGTGCCCCGAGACCGACAACCCGAACGCGCCGCTGGCCAACCAGGCGCGCTTCGCGGCCTACGGATACCTCGGGACGAACGCCGGCTACGTGGGTAAGGCCGCGTTCATGAAGTGGCGGGAGCTGTCGATCCGCATGAACGCTCCGCAGTCGCTGGCCAGCGCCATGCCCTTCACGAGGGGTCTGAGCCTGACGCTGGCGGCCCGGAATCTCCATACGTTCACGGGCTACAACGGGATCGACCCGGAGATCATCGAGCAGGGCGGCAACACCCAGTTCAACCAGGGTGAGTTCAACACCCAGCCCGCTCCGCGGATCTTCACGGCGCGCGTCGACGTGAGCTTCTGAGGCAGGAGGACGATAGAGCCATGAGATATCTTTCGAGGAACAACGGCCGGGCCGGGTTGCCGATGGTTTGGCTCCTGGCTCTCGGGCTCCCGCTCGTCGCGGGAGCCTGCAAGGGGAACGCGCTCCAGGTGGTGGATCCGGAGCGCGCCACCCCGGCGAACCTGACGCCCGACGTGGCGTTCGCGGGAGCGCTGTCGGACTTCCAGCAGGCCTACAGCGGCCACGGGCTGGATGACGAGATCCTCTCGACGGTGGCCGACTTCACGGACGAGGCGTATTCGTCCGGGACGTTCAGCACCCGAACGCACACCGACCAGAGGGACCAGTTCACGCCGCAGAACGGCAACACGACGGACGCGGCGTACGGGAACCTCCACATCGCCCGCTCTTCGGCCGTGTCGGCTCAGAAGCTGATGGCCGACGCGTCGGCCGCTGATCCGCGGATCAGCGAGCTGAAGAGCTACGTCGGCTACGACTACACGGCCATGGGCGAGAACTTCTGCTCCAACATCCCCTTCAGCAGCTCGCAGGATTTCGCGCCCACCGAGGAGGGCTCCCCGCTGACGACGGCCCAGATGTTCTCGGCCGCCGTGGACACGTTCGATGCCGCGATCTCGGCGGCCAAGGACAACCAGCGGAAGTACCTGGCCATGGTCGGTAAGGCGCGGGCGCTGCTGGACAACGGGGATTACTCGGGGGCGGCGGCCGCGGTGTCGTCCGTGCCGACCGACTTCGTCTTCCTCATCTACCACAACGCCGCCGTGAGCGCGGACCAGAACCCGATCTTCAACCTGATGAGCAACGGCCGTTACTCGGTGGCAAACGGGCAGGCGGGAACGACGGTCGCGGATCCGGACGGCACGGGCGGCAACGGCCTGAACTTCCGGTCGGCCAACGACCCGCGGGTTCCGTGGGCCCAGGATCCGAGTGGCGGTTTCGACCAGACCATTCCACAGTACGTGAGCCTGCGCTATCCGCTCCAGGGCTCCAACGTGGTCCTGGCGGACGGCATCGAGGCTCGCCTGATCGAGGCCGAGGCGGCGCTGAACAACAACGACACGGGCACGTGGCTGAGCATCCTGAACAGCCTGCGGGCCAACGTGGGCGACCTCCTGGCGGCGCGGTATGATCCGCCGGAGCCGAACGACTTCGGCTTCCCCAACCAGGTCACGGCCACGACGCTGAGCCCGATCACCGATCCGGGGACCCAGGCCGCTCGCGTGGACACGATGTTCAGGGAGCGTGCCTTCTGGCTGTACGCTACGGGCCACCGGCTCGGCGACCTGCGCCGGCTCATCCGGCAATACGGGCGCAACGAGGCCGACGTGTTCCCGTCCGGGCCCTACTACAAGGGTGGCGTCTTCGGGACGGACGTGGCCTTCCAGATCGCGTTCAACGAGCAGAACAACTCGAAGTACCAGCTCAGCATGTGCGACGTCTCGAAGCCCTAGGGCTTGGGGCGGACTGAGCGCCGGCGTGAGCCCTCCGTACCCCTCGGGGCCGGAGGGCGACCCGGACCGGAGCGGGGGTGTGGCCTTCCTGGCGACACCCCCGCTTCGCGCATCGGGAACCCGGGGGAGCCGAGGACCATATTAGCTGCAGGCGAGGTGAACCCCCTCGCGGACCGCGACCCTCCGGAGCCTGGCAGTGCAGATGAGCGTACGCATGGGCACCTCCACGACGACCGTCCGGGCCGGGCCCGGACCCGGGCGCTACCTTCTATGCGCGGCCCTCGCGGCCGCGGCGGTCCTCCTGGGCACCCGGGGCGTGGTCGCCCAGGGGACCGGTGCGGAGAAGGACACGACGGCGGTGCTGCGCGGCCAGGTGGTCTCGGCCATGACGGGCGGGCCCCTGCACAACGCGCAGGTGTCGCTCCTGCAGGCGGGCGTCGGCACGTACACGGACAGCACGGGCCGCTTCGTCCTGTCCGGAGTGCCGGCAGGCCCCGATACGCTGCATGTCCGGCTTATCGGCTTCGCCAACCAATCGGTGCCCATCTCGCTGCAGGGCAACCGGGTCACGACGGCGACGCTCATGCTCAGCGAGACGGTCCTCCAGCTCGAGGACATCCACGTCACGGTGCGTCACATGCTCCCGATCGACCGGCTGGCGGGGTTCGAGAACCGCCGCCGATCCCGGCAGGGCGTGTTCCTGACCCCGGAAGAGGTCGACAAGAAGCGAGAGCGCGCCAACAAGTCGGCGGATCTGCTCCGGGGACTGCCGGGGATCTCGGTCGGAGAGTCGACGGTCGGTCACACCTCCATCCGGGTGCCTCGGGGCCAGCGCTGGTGCACGCCCTTCATCTGGGTGAACAACCAGCCGATGCCGAACCTCGCGATCGACGACCTGTCGCCCGAGGACATCCTCGCCATGGAGATCTACCGCAGCGGCCCGGAGACGCCACCACAGTTCGTCTACCGCGGCTTCACGGGCCAGTGCGCCACGATCGTCGTGTGGACCCGGGACGGCAGGCACCACTGAGGTGATCGGGGGCGTAAGGCGGGGAGCTCCGGGCCGGGGGGTGATCCTCCTCCTCCTGGCCGGGGTGGCGGCGTCGGGGTGTCGGATGATCTCCCGGCTCGGGGGATCCCGCTGGGAGGGCACGGTCGACACCGTGGGGGGCGTCACGGTGGTTCGCAACCCGGCGACGCCGATTCTCGAACGAGGAGCCGTCCGGCTCGCTCCGCTGTGGCGGGACTCCCTCCCGGATTCGCTCCTCGAGGGGCCGGTCTGGAACCCGGGCCCCTCCCTGGCCGTGGCCGGATCCCGGCTCTACCTGCTGGACCGTCGCGGCGGCCGGGTCGACGTGTTCGACGCGGGCGACGGGGCCGCGCGAGGCGGCTGGCCGACCTCGGCCCCCGGCGGCAGGGACTCGCTCGTGACCCTGCTGGCCCTCCCGGGTCGGGTGGTGGTCGGGTCGCACCAGGAGCTGGCCGTCTATCCTGCCGACGGACACGGCGTCCACCGCATCCGCCTCGACGCCGACGGCCGAAGCCTGGCTCCGCTCGATGACACGACCGTCCTCTCGCTCGAAGCCGGGGGTGGGGGGGTGGCGTGGAAACGTTACGTGGTGACCGACACGATCGGCCGGCCCTTCCTCCCGGGAGACATCCACTCTCGTATCGCCCCGGAGGTCATGGACGTCGACTGCTGGAAGATGGATGGCGGCGGCGGACGTCTGCTGGTGCTGGCGTGTACCCGGCCCGTCGTCATGGCCGTCGGGGACACGGGCGCCATGCTCTCGGAGTTCGGCATCCTACGTGCGGCCGACACGGCCTCGGCGGCGCAGCTCGATACCCTGCGCCGATTGTATCGCGCCAGGGCCGAAGAGATGGGCTCGAAGCTCGAGGGACGCGTCCTCGACGCGATGGTGGAGCGCGAGGCGCGCCTGCAGCGAGTCGAGCACGTCTACCGGGGGCTACGGTTCGATTCGGCATCGGGGCTGTACGCGCTGTTGCGTCAGACGCCGACCTTCCTGGGCGGTAGTGGGACGGCGCGCCTCGACCTCCTTACGAGCGCCGGGCTGTATCTGGCCACCGTGGACGTGCCCGGCAGGATCGTCGCCTACGACCTGGCCGGAGGAACCCTGTATGCTCTCCTGGCGCGCGGTGGAGCGGCACCGCCGATCCTGGCCGCCTTCCGGGTCGAGATTCCCTCGGACGTGCGTGAGCGGGCGGCGTGGTGGCGGGAGCCCAAAAAGAAAGAGGGGGGCCGGTGACCGGCCCCCCTCGCGCGATCTCCGGCCGTGGCGGCCGGGAGGATTCGCTCTAGAAGTGGAAGGTGAACTCGCCCTGGATCGGGAAGGTCCACAGGTCGTTCCACTGCGCGGCGCCGCCCGGAACGAACTGACCGAAGGCCACGAAATCGTTGTGATCGGTCAGGATATAGTGGATCTGGCCACCGATCGAGAACTCGATGTTCGGGTGGAATTGATAGCCGATTCGGCCACCGCCGTAACCGGACCAGTACGTCTTGCTGAGGTTCGCGGCCGATGGCGTGGGCTCGGTCAGCCCGGCCGGATAGTCGTCGGTCTTCAGGTGGCTACCGCCCAGCCCGACGTTGAAGTTGATGCGCCACATGGTGTTGTCGGGATCCAGAGCCAGCCACTCCAGGCCGCCGCCGAAGTGGTAGATCTTAAGGTTGGGAACGTCGAACCCACCCGAGATCGCGCCCAGGTCGGCACTGCTCTTGCCGCTCAGGAAGTCGGCCTCCCCGTCGACGCGCACGGCAAGCCGAGAGTTGAGCCAATAGGCCACGCCGATGCCCGCGTTAGGGCCGGCCTTCCAGAGCACATGCGCGTCGGCGACTGGAATTGCGTAGCCACCGCGGGCATCCACGGTGATTCGGTTGTCCTGCGCCCGGGCCCGGGTCGCCGACAGCGACAGACCCAACGCTCCGAGGACGATCACGCCCGTCAACCACTTGGTTTTAGACATGGTTCGGCTGCCCTCCTCTCCTCCTGTCAAAGATGGTGAGCGCCCGACTGGCCCCGCACTGGACGCCCGACAAGGAACCCAAGTCGCAGCATACGCCAAAGATAACGCATTGTGCGCGAGTAGGGTACACCCGTCCCGATTCTTCCGGGAGGGTGCCTGCTTTCTGCACGTGGCCGGTGAGCATAAGCCCTGCCCGTACGCGCGACAAGGTGTCGACCAGGATGAGGCGCGCGGGCGGCACGGGCGCCGGCGGCGAGAAGGCCCCATGAGGACGCGCACCGCGAGACCCGTACAGGTGGCCATCGGCATGGGCTCGAACCTGGGCGCCCGGGAGCGGCACCTGGCACGGGGCGTCCGGGCCCTGGCCCGGCTCCTCTCGGAGCTGGCGGTGTCTCCGGTGTACGAGACGACCCCGTTCGGGGACGTACGACAGCCGGACTACCTCAACCTGTGCTGCGTGGGGAGCACGGACCTGCCGGCCCGGACCCTGCTGGAGACGATGCTGCGCGTGGAGCAGTCCGCGGGCCGGCGACGGACGGGGCGGCGCTTCGGGCCGAGGACGCTCGACCTGGACCTGCTCCTGTACGGCGGCAGCGTCTTCAGCGAAGCGGACCTGGAGGTGCCGCATCCGCGCATGGCGGAGCGGGCCTTCGTGCTCGTGCCGCTCCGGGACCTGGCGCCGGACTGGCGGCACCCGGTGCTGGGTCGAAGCATCGCCGAGCTGACCGAAGGGGTGGACGCGAGCGGAGTGCGGCGCTTCGGCGACGCTCCGCCGACCGTGGAGGACCGGGATGAGGGGACGGGTGGGTCTGGGGAAGAGCGGAGAAAGAGGGACGATGCGTCGCCCTGAGCGAGATCCGGATGT
This sequence comes from Candidatus Humimonas hydrogenitrophica, assembly GCA_947581615.1. Lineage (GTDB taxonomy): Bacteria > Gemmatimonadota > Gemmatimonadetes > Palauibacterales > Palauibacteraceae > Humimonas > Humimonas hydrogenitrophica. The sequence continues at coordinate 8,763 of CANPVD010000012.1, read as the reverse complement.
ACGCATCCGGTCGGCGAGTCGCCCCGTGAGCGTCCTCGGAGTTTGGGTCCTGGCGACGCTCCTCGTGGCATGCGGCGGCCAGACCGGCGTCCGGGCCGCCCCCGCGGCCGCCGCCGACACCATGGCCGCCGCGCGACCGGACTCCGCGACCGCCGGCCTGGTCGGAGGCGGGGACACGTCCCTGGTTCGGGTGGCCCGTGAGGTGCTTCCCGCCGTGGAGCGGGAAAGTGGTCTGGCCGCCACGCGACCGCTGGCGGTGGCGCGCACCACCAGGAAGCGGCTCGAGACCTACATGCTGGGAGAGTTCGAGCAAGACCTCCCCCCGGCCCGCGCCCGGGCCGTAGAGGAGACCTACTCGCGCCTCGGCCTGCTCCCGGACAGCCTGGACCTTCCGACCTTCCTCCGGAAGCTCTATCTGGAGCAAGTCGTCGGCTACTACGATCCCGGGCGGGACACGCTGTACGTCCGGGAGGGCGTGACCGATGCGGAGTTTCGGCCCGTCCTGGTGCATGAGATGACCCACGCGCTCCAGGATGAGCACATGGACCTCGACTCCCTGATGCGGGCGCGCCAGGATGACAACGACGCCACGACCGCGGCGCACGCGGCCCTGGAGGGACAGGCCACCTACGTGATGCTCGAGTGGCTCCTTCGCCAGCGCACCGGCGCGGACGTCGACCTCGCCACCATGCGCTCGCTGGTGGACATGGTCTCGGGCACCGACCTCCTGTCGGCGGGGGCGTCCAGCATGCCCGAGCTGGCTTCCGCCCCGCCCTTCATTCGGGCGTCGCTGGTGTTTCCGTACCAGGCGGGGCTGTCCTTCATCCAGGCGCTGTGGGAGGGCCACCCGGGCCGTCCCGCGCCGCTGGGCGTGGACATGCCGACCTCCACCGAGCAGGTCCTCCATCCGGCCCACTTTCTCTCGGATACGCGGGACGTGCCGACCGGGATCCGGTTCACCGCCGACTCGGCGTCTCTGGAAGGCGGCTGGCGGGACGCACACACCGACGACCTGGGCGAGTTCGAGACGCGCTTCTTCCTGGCGACCTTCCTGGGGGACACGGCCCGGGCCCGCTCCGCGGCCAGGGGCTGGGACGGAGACCGATACCGCCTGCTGCGCCGATGCGCGGCGGGCACGGGCGCGGCCGAGGACGGTCCGGCCGCTCCCTCCTGTCCCGAGGCGTTCGTGTGGGCCAGCGTGTGGGATGGACCGGAAGCCGCGGCCGCGTTCTCCACCGCCGTGGACGAGGCGTTCGCGGCCCGGTACGGGAGCCGTGGAGCGGGCTCGCGCTCCGGTCCGGGGAGCCCCTCCGCGGCGGACACGATCCCCGGTGCGGGGCGTGTGATCACCGTCTCCCGGGCGACCATGGAAGGCCGGCCCACGGTGCTCGTCATCGATCGTCCGCTGGGCGTCGACGCGGCGCCGATCCGGGCGGCCGCCCGCTTCCGGCTGGCGGGCGGTTCGTGACGGACACGTGGAGCCGCACCCGGGGCGAAGGCCCGGGAGACGACGGAGAGCGGCTCGCCGTGAGGGTGCCCGCTCGTTCCGGAGCCTTCTACGAGGTCCTCGTCGCCGAGGGCCTGCTGGACCGTCTGGGGGAGACCTGCCACGTGGCCGCGCCGGCACACCGGTATGCCGTGGTGTCGGACGCCAGGGTGGCGGAACTCTACGGAGAGCGGGTCCTGGCCGCCTTCGCCCGCGAGGACCTGGATGCCGACCTGTACGACTTCCCCGAGGGCGAGTCGTCCAAGACCCGCGCACGGTGGGTCTCCCTGACCGACGCGCTCCTCGAGGCGGGACATGGTCGCGACAGCGTCGTGGTCGCGCTGGGAGGCGGGGTCACCGGGGACCTGGCGGGCTTCGTGGCGGCCACCTACCTGAGGGGCGTGCCGCACGTCCAGGTGCCCACGTCGCTGCTGGCCATGGTCGACAGCTCCGTGGGAGGCAAGACGGGGGTCGACGCGACCGCCGGCAAGAACCTGGTGGGAGTCTTCCATCATCCATCCCTGGTGGTCGCCGATCCGAGCGTCCTCGCCACTCTCGAGAGGCGGCACGTGGCAGCGGGCCTGGCCGAAGCCGTGAAGACGGCCGCGGTGGCCGACGCCGATCTGCTCGGCTGGATGGATGAGCGCTCCGGGGACCTCCTGCGGGCCGAAGCCACGTCGATCGGCACGCTGGTGCGGCGCTGCGTGGCGCTCAAGGGGGAGGTCGTCGGCAGAGACCCGGAAGAGTCGGGTCGGCGCGCGGTCTTGAACTTCGGGCATACGGTCGGGCACGCCCTCGAGCACCTCTCCGGCTACGACCTGCTGCACGGCGAGGCCGTCGCGGCCGGAATGCGGGTCGAGGCGCGTCTGGGCGAGCTCCTCGGTGTCACCCGATCCGGGACGGCCGATCGACTGGCCGGGCTCCTGGACGCCTTCGGGCATCGGTCCCGCCCGGAGCGGGCTCGTCGGGCCGAGGAGGTGCTGGTGGCGGCGGCGGTGGACAAGAAGGGGCGCGGCGGGGCCGTTCGCACCGTGCTCCTGGCCGAGCCCGGTCGCGTGGCTCGAACCTCCGACGGTGCCTTCACGCACCCGCTCGCGGGCCCCCGGTCGACCGGGGCGCTGGCCGACGCTTTACGGGGCGCGAGCGAGCGTGCAGATTCCGGCTTCGAGACCCTCCGGGATCGGCGCACGTCGCCGACGCGCGAATCGGCACCGGAAGCGTGACGCAGGCTGCCGGGAACTCCATGTCAGCTCAAACGGACACCTTCGAGGACATCCGCTCGGTCGGCCGCGCGCTCGGTGAGCAGGTGGCTCATCGGGGCGAGGCGCCCTTCCTGGTGGCGGGCGACCGCGCGTGGACCTTCGAGGAGGTCGCCTCCGCCGCCGATGCGATGGCCGCCGGGCTCCACCAGCTGGGGGTCGAGCCCGGCGACCGGATTGCCATCGACCTGCCCAACTGGCCGGAGTTCGTCATCTCGGTGTTCGCGGCGGCGCGTCTGGGCGCGATCATCGTCCCGCTCAACCCGGGCTATATGTCCCGCGAGCTCCAGTTCATGCTTCGAAACTCCGAGGCCACCGTCGTCGTGGCGGCCGAACGCTTCGGGGGGATCGACTACCTGGAGCTGTTCGAGAGCATGTTGTTCGAGCTGCCGGACCTGCAGTACCTGGTCACGGTCGGTGAAGAGGACCTCTGGTACGACGACCGCATCTTCCAGTTCGAGGACCTGGTGTCGAGCGGCCAGGGCCGGGACCTGCCGGCGTTCGAGGTGGATCCCGACGAGGACCCGTTCGCCATCTTCTACACGCCGGGAACGACAGGGAAGCCCAAGGGCGTCGTGCTCTCGCACGCGAACCTGGTGCGGACGGCGGTGGCGACCGCGCGCGCCCTGGACCTCGAGCCCGACGACGCCACGCTGTGCACCGTTCCGCTGTTCCACATCTTCGGGCTGGGAGCCGCAATGCTCACCTCGCTGGTATCGGGGTCCCGACTCGTGCTCCAGGAGCGCTTCGAGCCCGACGCCACCCTCGATCTCATCGACGAGCACGGCATCTCGGTGCTCCACGGCGTGCCCACGATTTTCGTCATGCTCCTCCGGGAGGAGGGACTCGCCGACCACGACCTTTCCAGCCTGCGCACCGGGATCATCGCGGGGGCGCCGGTCGAGCAGGCGCTGGTTCGACAGGTCCGGCGGGAGCTCGTCCCCCAGCTCGAGATCGCCTACGGGCTCACGGAGACGTCACCCACCGTGTCGATCACGAGGCCCGGCGACGACGAGGAGCGCCGGAGCGGAAGCGTGGGCCGAGCGCTGGAGGGGGTCGAGGTCCGGCTCCTGGACGAAGAGGGTCAGCCCGTGTCCGGAGACGCCGTCGGGGAGATCGCCATCCGCGGCTTCAACGTGATGCGCGGCTACTTCCGCCAGCCCACCGAGACGGCTTCCTCCTTCACCCGGGACGGCTTCTTCAGGACCGGCGATCTGGCGCGAAGGGACTCGAAGGGTTACCTGCACATCGTCGGCCGGAAGAGCGACGTGATCATCCGGGGTGGCTACAACGTCCATCCGCGCGAGGTTGAGAACCACTTGCGCTCGCATCCGGCTGTGCTGGACGCCGTCGTCGTGGGCGTGCCGAACGAAGTGCTCGGCGAGCTCGTGTGTGCGTGCGTTCGGCCCGTGGAGGGCGCGATCATCAGCGGGGAGGAGCTGCGCGGCTACTGCCGTTCGGCCCTGGCCAGCTACAAGGTCCCGGACCTCGTGCGCTTCATGGATGTATTCCCTATGACCGCGGCAGGGAAGCCCCGCAGGGTGGAGATCGCCCGGATGGTTCGGGCCGAGGCCCAGGGGCGGTCCTGAGCGTTCGACCTCCGGGTCGGAAGCTCGGGGCAGTCGCGGCGGTCGCCCGCCATCGCCCGTGCGGGGTGGCGGCGCGACGGAGCGCTCACGGCCCGAAGACCGTGGAGCGCCGGAGTTCGATGCAGCGGGGGTCTTCCCGTACCGTCCCCTCCGCCGGACCGTCCTCGGACGGACCGGAGCTCGGAGGCGAGGTCGGGAAGCCTCTCGCCCTCCCGGGCGGAGTGTCCGCCCCGGGGGCACGCACTGACAAGCACGTCATCATGCGAGAGGTACCATGAACGAGCAGTACACCCGGGCGCCTCACCGGCGCTCGACCGGGCCCGTCGGGTCATCCCCCAACGCGGCCCTCATGATCGATTTCGACAACGTCACCATGGCGATCCGGTCCAATCTGGGACAGGAGCTCCGCAACTTCCTCAACTCCGACATCATTCGCGGCAAGGTGTCGGTCCAGAGGGCCTACGCCGACTGGCGCCGCTATCCCCAGTACATCGTGCCGCTGTCCGAGGCGTCGATCGACCTGATCTTCGCTCCGGCGTACGGCTCGTCCAAGAAGAACGCCACCGACATCCGGCTGGCGATCGACGCGACGGAGCTTGTGTTCACGCGGCCCGAGATCGGGACCTTCATCCTCCTGTCGGGCGACTCCGACTTCTCGAGCCTCGTGCTGAAGCTCAAGGAGTACGGCAAGTACGTGATCGGGGTGGGGCTGCAGGAATCCACCTCGGACCTGCTCGTGCAGAATTGCGACGAGTATTACAGCTACAACAGCCTCTCGGGCCTCACCGAGGCGTCCCAGCTCGAGACGATCAGCCACGACCCCTGGGAGCTGGCCGAAATGGCCGTGAAGAGGATGGCGGAGCGGGACGATGTCATGCGCTCCGACCGGCTCAAGCAGGTGATGCTCGAGATCGACTCGGGTTTCGACGAGAAGGAATACGGCTACAGCAAGTTCAACCGATTCCTGGCCGAAGCCAGCTCCAGGGGCCTCCTGCGCCTGCAGAGGATCGAGAACGGCCAGTACGAGGTCGCTCCGGCCGACGGCCGGGGCGGCTCGGGACGGTCCACCGGCTCCTCCAGCGGCGGGAGCTCGGGCCGGGGCGGCGAGAGGGGCCGTCGGGGTCGCCGCGGGGGGCGCGAGCGCACTTCGGGCGGCGGTCGAGGGGAGTCCCGGTCGTCGCAAGCCTCCGGGCGCGCTCCCACGCCGTCGGCTACCGAGACCCGCGACGACGACGTGGACGCCTCCGCCCTCAAGCGGGCGTACGACCTCCTGCGCGCCGTGGTCTCCCGCCTGTCCGAGGATGAGGGGTCGGTTCGCGATTCCGAGGTCAAGCGCGCCCTCCTCGAGGAGGACGAGCTCTTCGACGAGGCGTCCCTCGGCTTCAGCAAGTTCAGCCGCTTCCTGCGTCAGGCAAGCGACGAAGGCGTGGTGGACCTGGAGACGGATGAAGACGGGAATTACCACGTGAGCACCGGCGGCACGGGTGGACCGGCCTCCGGCGGCGCGTCCGCCGGCGAGAGCCGGGGCGGCCGGACCCGCGCCGAGGGCCAGCACCGCCGCCGGGACCGACGGGGCGGCGAGGCGGAGCAGCGCGAACGAGACCAGCGGGAGCGCCGCGAGCCCGCGGAGGCGGAGCTCTCCAGGCCGGAGCCCACCGAGCCGGCGGCGGAGTCCGAGGCGGCCGTTGAGCGCCAGGAGCCGACGACGGCCAGCGCGGCGGCCGAGTCGATGGCCAGGTCGCGCGCCGAGGCTCCCCCGGAAGCGGGGCAGGAGAGCGAGGCGCCCGCCGCCGCGCCCGAGAGACAGGAGAGTCGGGAGCGTCAGCCGGCCCGTGGCGGACGCCGCGGGCGCGGCCTCGGACGATTCCGGCGCGGAAGCCGCGGCGGCAGCGCCGACGGTGGCTCGGATACGCACCTTCCGGGGCCGGTGGACTCCGGAGCGCCCGGGGCGGACGGAGACGACGCGGCTCCGGCCGACGAGGCGTCGACGGCGTCGCGCTCCGAGCCGGGGGGCGGTCAGGACCGGCGCGGCGTCGGCCTGGGTCGACGAAGCGGTCGTAGGGGGGTCTCGGCTCCCGAGCGGCAAGCGCCGCAACGGCACACCGCCTCCGCGGGTGCGGAGACGACGAGCGACGCCGGGGCGGGATCGTCGGAGGACGGCGACGTCGTCGAGCACATGGTGAAGAACTATGCCGGTGTGGGCCGTAAGACCGCCGAGGCCCTGGTGGACGCGTTCGGCACGGAGGTGTTCACGGTCATCGACGAACAGCCCGACCGGATCACCAACGTCCTCCCCGAGCACAGGGCGCAGGCGGTCATCGAGGCTCGCGAAGCGGAGCGCCAGGACGCCGGGTCGCCGGACGAGGTGTGAGCTCCGGCGACCCGGCGGAGGCCCGGAGAGGCGGCCCGGCGGTCGGGCGGCCGCCGGACCGGGTCCTGCCGCCGGAGTTCTATGCTCGGCCCGCCGCGGCCGTGGCGCGTGATCTCCTGGGCCGGGTGCTCCTGTCCGAGGCCGGGGGAGAGCGCACGGCCGGCCGCATCGTCGAGACCGAGGCCTACACGGGCCCGGAGGATGCGGCCTCCCACGCGGCCGCTTCGATCGGGCGGACGGAGCGCAACGACCCCCTCTTCGGACCGCCCGGCACGGCCTACGTCCACCTGAACTACGGCATCCACTGGTGCCTCAACGCCGTCACGACGGCGGAGGGCTGTCCGGCCGGAGTGCTCATCCGCGCCCTCGAGCCCACGCTCGGCCTGGACGTCATGGAACGACGTCGCGGCCGCCCGGAGCTCACCAGTGGACCCGCCCGGCTGACGGAGGCCCTGGGCATCGGTCCGGAGCTTCAGCGCCACCCCCTGCAGCGCTCCCCCCTGCGCATCCTCGAGGGCGGCGGACCGGTGGCGGAGTCGGACGTGATCGCGACGACACGGATTGGAATTTCGAGAGCGGCCGACCTCGAGCTTCGCTTCTACGAGCGGGACAACGACTGGGTCTCTCGCCGGTGAGCCCCACCGCCCTGGACGCGCGCACGCTCCACCGGAGCGGCCTCGTGCTGGACGGTCACAACGACCTCGCGCTCCGCTTGCTGGAGGGCGACGATCCCGCCCATCGGCTCGAGGGAGGGCATCTCGACCTCCCGCGCATGCGCGAGGGAGGCCTCGACGGCGGGATCTTCGCCGTGTGGGTCGATCCGGGCCTCGGAGAGCCCCTGCGGCGGACCCTGGCGGGACTCGAGAGACTGCGGGGGTGGGCCGACCGGACCGCGGGCGTGCGCCGGGTCGAGCGCGGCGCGGATCTGGACGCCGCGCGCACGGCGGGCGAGGTGGCCGTGGTTCCCGGCGTCGAGGGAGGGTACGGAATCGAGGACGATCTATCGGCTCTGGACCGGATGTACGACGCCGGGGCCCGCTGCCTGACACTGACCTGGATGCGCCCCACCGACTGGGCCGACGCGGCCGGACCGGAGCCGGTGCATGGCGGGCTCACCCGATTCGGCCGGAAGGTCGTCGAGCGCGCCCGCACGCTGGGGATGGCCGTGGACGTCAGCCACGCCTCGGACCGGGCCGCGGAGGCGGCTATCGAAGTGGCCGGAGGGGGCGTACTCGCCTCGCATTCCGGTGCCCGCGCCGTGGCGGATCATCCCCGGAATCTCCCGGATGAGCTCATCGAGGCTCTGGCGGCGTCCGGCGGGGTGGTCGGGGTGGTGTTCTTTCCCGCCTACCTGGACGAGGCGTATGGCCGCGCCTTCGGAGCCCTGAAGGCGGAGATCGGGGCCGACCTCTCGACCCGTGCGCAGCGTCGCGCGTTCGACCGGACGGTCCGCGACCGGCTGGAGGTGCCGCCCCTTTCGCGGCTGGTCGAGCACGTCGAGCGGGTGAGGCGGGTGGCCGGTCCCGGAGGCGTCGCGCTGGGAAGCGACTTCGACGGGGTGCCCGCTTTGCCCCGGGGGCTGCGCGACGTGCGGGACTTGCCGGAGCTGACCGTGGCGCTGGCCGGGGCGGGATGGTCCGCCACCGACCTCACGGCGTTCCTGGGCGAGAACCTGCGGCGCGTGCTGGTCGAAGCCCTGGAGGGGGCATGACGGTCCACGCCGTAGAGTTCGCGTCGCTGCTGCCGCCGCTCCTGGCCATAGGTCTGGCCATCTACAGCCGCCGCGTGTACCTGTCGCTCGCCGCCGGCATCTGGCTGGGCTGGACGATCGCCGCCTCCTGGAACCCGTTCGCCGGCCTGGCCAGGGCCATAGACGCCTGCATCGCGGTGCTCGGCGTGGCCGACAACGCGCGGGTGCTGGTGTTCACCCTTCTCATCGGATCGCTGGTCGCCGTGGTGGAAGCCAACGGCGGGGTGCGGGGTTTCGTGCACTGGGCCGAGGGACGCAGCTGGATCCGGGGACGGAGGAGCGCTCAGCTCCTGGCGTGGGTGGTGGGG
>CANPVD010000011.1 GCA_947581615.1 Candidatus Humimonas hydrogenitrophica | reverse complement strand
GGCCGATCGACCAGCCCATCCTGTCCGAGAAGGATCGGGGCCATCCGGCCCTGGCCGACGCCGAGAACAACTTCACATACGGGGGAAGCGAAGCATGACGGAGTCCAGGCTGGTTCTCGTGACGGGGGCGGGCGGCTACATCGGGTCGGTGCTCACCCGGCTCCTGCTCGAGCATGGATACGCGGTCAGGGCCATCGATCGCTTCTTCTTCGGGCGAGACACCCTTCCCCCGGACGACGAGCGGCTCACCACGGTCGAGGCCGACATCCGCGAGCTGGACGAAGGGGCGTTCGCTGGGGTGTATGGCGTGATCGACCTGGCCGCTCTCTCCAACGACCCGGCGGGGGAGCTCGATCCCGAGGTGACATGGTCGGTCAACCACCGCGGCCGGGCGCGCGCGGCGCGCCTGGCGAGGCGCGCCCGGGTGGCACGCTACATCCTGCCCTCATCCTGCAGCGTGTACGGATTCCAGGACGAGATGCTCGATGAGACCTCGGCGATCCATCCGCTCACGACGTATGCGAAGGCGAATCGGAAGGCCGAGGAGGATATCCTCCCGCTGGCGGATGGGGACTTCTGCGTCACCGTGATCCGCCAGGCCACCGTATACGGAGCGTCGCATCGCATGCGCTTCGATCTGGCGATCAACGGCATGGTCAAGGGCTTCCGCGAGAGCGGGAAGATCCCGATCCTGCGAGACGGGACTCAGTGGCGACCCTTCGTGCACGTGAGGGACACGTCCCGGGCGATGCTGCGCCTCCTCGAGGCTTCGCCCGCCGCGATCAGCGGGGAGATCTTCAACGTCGGATCGGACGACCAGAACGTCCAGATCATGCCCCTGGCCCGGCTGGTCGCCGAGTCGGTGGGGCGACCCTTCGACTACGAGTGGTATGGCTCTCCGGACCACAGGTCTTATCGGGTGAGCTTCGCCAAGCTCCGTGACCGACTCGACTTTCAGTGCGAGTGGAGCCCGGCCGACGGCGCCGCAGAGGTCCACGAGGCCATCGAAGCGGGCGAGGTGGACCCGGAGGACCCCAGGACGATCACGGTGGGCTGGTACAAACGCCTGCTGAGCGATGGCGTGGAGATCTGAGGGCGAGCTCGCCGATCGGCCGTCACCACATTTAGGAGGGGAGCTCGTGCATCGAAAGGGAATCGTCCTGGCCGGCGGGTCGGGCACGCGGCTGGATCCGTTGACGCGTGTGGTGAGCAAGCAGCTCATGCCCGTCTACGACAAGCCGCTGGTGTACTATCCGATCTCCACCCTGATGCTGGCGGGCGTCCGGGACATCCTCTTGATTACGACGCCACGGGCCGTTCCCCTGTTCGAGGAGCTGCTGGGGGACGGGTCGGCCTGGGGCATCTCGATCCGATACGAGGTGCAGCCCCGCCCCGAGGGCATCGCACAGGCGTTTCTCATAGGGCGGGACTTCCTGAACGGTGACCCGTGCGCCCTGATCCTCGGCGACAACATCTTCTATGGACACGGCCTGGTCGAGCAGCTGCGGAGAGCGGCCGTGCGCGACCGTGGAGCCACGGTCTTCGGGTACCGGGTCGAGAGGCCGGAGCGCTACGGCGTGGTGAGCTTCACGCCGGATGGCCGGGTGACCGACATCGTCGAGAAGCCCTCGACGCCGCCATCCGCCTATGCGGTCACGGGTCTGTACTTCTACGATGGCGACGTGGTCGATATCGCGAGCGGCCTCGAGCCCTCGGATCGCGGCGAGCTCGAGATCACGGATGTGAACCGGGCGTACCTGGCTCGCGACCAGTTGAGCGTGGAGCTGTTGGGGCGGGGTTTCGCCTGGCTCGATGCCGGCACGCCCGAGTCCCTCCTGGCCGCGTCGGACTTCATGATGACCCTCGAATCCCGGCAGGGGCTCAAGGCGTGTTGTCCGGAGGAGATCGCCTACCGGATGGCCTTCGTCGACCGGGAGCACCTCGTGCACCTGGCCGAGCGAGCGGGCAACGACAACTACGGCGCCTATTTGCGTCGAATCGCCGAGGAGCCGGATTGGGCCGATCCGTACGGACTGAGGCAGAAGGGGAGGGCGGGAGAATGACGACCACCGGACGTCGCCGACGCATCCGACCACCGAGCTCCGGCCGGAGCTTGGCGGCGTGAGGTTCCTGTTGACCGGGGCCGGCGGCCAAGTCGGGCGGGAGGTGGTCCGGTGGGCCGGTCGTCGAGGCCTGTCCGTCCGGGCCCTGGAGCGAGCGGAGCTGGACGTCTCCGACGCCGGGCAGGTCAGGGACGCGATCGCCTCGACCGATGGGCTGACGGCCGTCCTGAATACGGCCGCTTACACGGAGGTCGATCGGGCCGAGTCCGAACCGGAGCGAGCGTACCTCGTCAACGCGCGCGGGGCCGAGGTGCTGGCCGAAGTCGCCGGGTCGGTCGGGGTTCCGCTCGTGCACGTCTCCACGGACTACGTGTTCGATGGCGACCGCGACACCACGTACCGGGAGGATGAAGAGCCCCATCCGCTCAACGTTTACGGCGAGAGCAAGCTCGCGGGCGAACGAGCGGTGCGCGACGCCCTGGCGCGGCACGTCATCATCAGGACATCGTGGATCTTCAGCGCACATCGCCGGAATTTCGTGAAGACGATGCTGTGGCTGGCCGAGGAGCGGGATGAGCTGAGCATCGTGTGTGATGAAGAGGGATGCCCGACCGGAGCGGGCCAGCTGGCCCACACGCTCCTGACGATCGGTCGCATGGTCTCGACCCCCTCCTTCGAGGCCTGGGGCACCTACCACTACGCGGGCCGACCGAGCATCACCCGGTCCGACTACGCGAGAGCCATTTTCAGCGCCAGCGGCGGCACCCCGGGGCTCCCGACCGCCCGGGTACTCGATATCGGGTCGGACGAGTACGAGAGCGCTGCCCGACGTCCCCGCCGTGCCATCCTCGACTGCCGCCGCATTCAGAGTGAGCTGGGTATCCATCCACCGGAGTGGAGACCGTACCTCTCGGTCGTCCTCCGCCAGATCTCGAAGGACCGAACAACGTGATCATCGTCGATCGAACGCTCGCCAGGCTCGCCGCCGAGGACGATCCCATCCGGGTGGGGATGATCGGGGCCGGGTTCATGGGACACGGAATCGCCCTCCAGCTACTCAGGTACGTGCAGGGAATGAAGCTGGTGGCGATCTCGAATCGCCACCCGGAGCGCGCCGAACGGGCTTACCGCGCCTGCGGTGTGGAAAGCCTGCGCTCGGTGGCGACCCCCGCGGAGCTGGAGCAGGCGATCGACGCCGGAGTCCCGGCGGTCACGGACGATCCGAGGGTCGTATGCCGGGCGGGCTCGGTGGACGTGGTGCTGGAGGTGACCGGCGACATCGGCTTTGGTGCCGAAGTGGCCGTGGATGCGATCGACAACGGAAAGCACTTCGTCACCATGAGCGCGGAGCTGGATGGAACGGTCGGGCCCATACTGAACCGGCGTGCCGAACGCGCGGGAGTCGTATTCACGCAGTCCGACGGGGACCAGCCGGGCGTCCTCATGAATCTGTACCGGTTCGTGCGAGGCATAGGCGTGTCCCCGGTGCTGTGCGGGAACATCAAGGGGTTCCACGATCCACACCGAAATCCGACCACGCAGAAACCGTTCGCGGACAAGGTGGGCGAGAGCCCGGAAATGATCACTTCCTTCACGGATGGGACCAAGATCTCCTTCGAGCAAGCGACGGTGGCCAATGCCACGCAGATGGGCGTCGCCTGCCGGGGCATGCTAGGGCCGGAGGTGCCAGCGGGAACGCCCGTCGAGGAGGCGCCCCACTGGTATCCCGAGGGGATGCTCGAGGGCCCGCGCGGCATCGTGGACTACGTGGTGGGTGCGGTGCCCGCTCCGGGCGTGTTCGTATTGGGACGCATGGAGGATCCGGTCCAGCAGCACTACCTGAAGGTCTACAAACTCGGCAAGGGACCGGTGTACGTCTTCTATCGACCGTATCACCTGTGCCACTTCGAGGCCCACAACGCGGTGGTCCGAGCGACCGTGTTCGGCGATTCCACCCTGGCTTCGCGCAACGGGCCCTCGGTGGAAGTGGTGGCCACGGCCAAGGTCGACCTCGAGCCGGGGGATCGGCTCGACGGCCCGGGCGGCTACAAGACCTACGGCCAGTGTGAGGCAGCAGCGGTCGTCGTCAACGAGGGTCTGCTCGTGATGGGGATCTCGGACCAGGCCCGGGTGATCCGGCGTGTGGCGAAGGACAAGGTGATCACGCGCCGGGACGTGGAGCTGCCCGGTGGCCGGATGGTGGACCAGCTGCGAGCGGAGCAGGACCGCGTATTCGGGGGCGCCGCACAGGGGGAGCCGGAAGCCGCTCGGCATTCCAGCCGGTCCCGCGCATCGTAGGAGGGCCGGTCCGAGCATCGCGTCGGGTAGCGGAGCCGGGCCTTCCGGCCCCGGCTCCGACCCGCCCTACATGCCTTCCTGAACGACCGAGAGGTCCGGCCGGTACCGGAGTACCATGCTGGTCGTCTCCCAGAAGGTGCCCGTGATGGCCTGGAACAGCTTCA
>CANPVD010000010.1 GCA_947581615.1 Candidatus Humimonas hydrogenitrophica | reverse complement strand
TGAGGCCGTCCCCGCGGCACGCCTCGCAGCGGCCGCCCTTCACGTTGAAGCTGAACCGCCCCTTGTCGTAGCCCCGGATCCGGGACTCGGGCAGGGCCGCGTACAGCTCCCGGATGGGGGTGAACACGCCCGTGTAGGTGGCCGGGTTGGAGCGCGGGGTGCGCCCGATGGGGCTCTGGTCGACGTCGATCACCTTGTCGATCCGGTCGATGCCCTCGATGCGCTCGTGCGCGCCGGGCTCGTCCTTGGAGCGGTACAGCTCCCGGGCCAGCGACCGGTACAGGATCTCCTCGACCAGGGTGGACTTCCCGGAGCCCGACACGCCGGTGACGCAGATGAAGGTGCCGAGCGGGAAGGCCACGTCGATGGCCTGGAGATTGTGCTCGCGGGCGCCGCGCACGACCAGCTCCCTTCCCTCCTCCGGCGCCCGACGGTCCTCCGGAAGCGGGATCTCGCGGTCGCCGCGCAGGTAGGCCGCGGTGAGGGACGTCTGGCTGGACAGCAGGTCGTCCAGCGTGCCGGACACGAGGACGCGTCCGCCGTGCCGGCCGGCGCCCGGGCCCATGTCGACCACGTGGTCGGCCGAGCGAATGGTCTCCTCGTCGTGCTCGACCACCAGCACGGTGTTCCCCAGGTCCCGCAGCTCCTCGAGCGTGTCCAGGAGCCGGCGGTTGTCCCGCTGGTGGAGGCCGATGCTGGGCTCGTCCAGCACGTACAGCACGCCCACCAGGCGGCTCCCGATCTGGGTGGCCAGACGAATGCGCTGCGCCTCGCCGCCCGACAGCGTCCCGGCCGAGCGGGCCAGGGTCAGGTAGCCGAGCCCGACCTGGTCCATGAAGCGCAGGCGGTCGCACACCTCGCGCAGGATGGGCTCGACGATCTCGGCCTCCTGCCGGCTCCCCCCGCCCGCCTCGCGGCGCAGCGCCTCGAACAGCTCTCGGGCGTCCTCGATCGACAGCTCCACGACCTCGGGCAGGCGGTGCCCACCCACGGTGACCGAGCGGCTCTCGGGCTTGAGCCGCGCGCCCCCGCACTCGCCGCACGTCCTCGGGATCATGTAGTCCTCGAGCGAGGCGCGGACCGAGTCGCTGTCGGTCTCCTCGTAGCGGCGGCGCAGCCGCTCGAGCACCCCTTCCCAGCCGAGGTCCTCGTCGCCGCGCAGCACGGCCTCGCGGGCCTCCTCGGGGAGGGTGCCCCACGGGTCGTTGAGGCCGAAGCCGTATTTCTCGGCGATCTTCGGCAGGATCTTCTCGCGGAGCTTCCTGGACGGCGGGCCCCACGGGATGATCACGCCTTCGAGGATCGAGATCCGGCCCCCACCCAGGATTCGCGACGGATCGGGCTCCTTGCGCACGCCGAGCCCGTCGCAGGCGGGGCAGGCCCCGTACGGCGAATTGAAGCTGAACTGCCGCGGCTCGAGCTCGGGGATGTTCACGCCGCAGTTGGCGCAGGCGTACTGCTCGCTGAACAGGTGCTCCTCGCGCGCCTCGGCGGCGGATCCGTCTCCGTCGGCGGCCGATGCGATGCGATCGACCCTCGCCACCCCGCCCGCCATCCCGAGGGCGGTCTGCAGCGAGTCGGTGAGGCGCTCTCGGTCCGCCTCACGCACCACGAGGCGGTCCACGACCACCGCGATGTCGTGGTTCCGGTTTCGGTCCAGGGAGGGCGGGTCGTCCAGCTCCACCAGCTCCCCGTCGACGCGGGCCCGCACGAAGCCCTCCTGGCGCGCCTCCTCGAACAGCTCCCGGAACTCGCCCTTGCGGCCCCGGACGAGCGGGGCCAGGACGTCGATGCGCTCACCCGCGGGCCAGGCGAGGACCGCGTCCGCCATCTGGCCCACCGTCTGACGGCGGACGGGCCGCCCGCACTCGGGGCAGTGGGGCGTCCCGGCCCGCGCCCACAGCAGCCGCAGGAAGTCGTACACCTCGGTCACCGTGCCCACGGTGGAGCGCGGATTCCGGCTGGTGGTGCGCTGCTCGATGGCCACCGAGGGGGACAGCCCCTCGATCTGGTCGACGTCCGGCTTCTCCATCACCCCCAGGAACTGCCGGGCGTAGGCGGAGAGCGACTCGACGTAGCGGCGCTGTCCCTCGGCGTAGATGGTGTCGAAGGCCAGCGAGGACTTGCCGGAGCCGGACAGCCCCGTGATGACGGTCAGGCTGTCGCGCGGGATGGCGACGTCGAGGTCCTTGAGGTTGTGCTCGCGTGCCCCCCGGATGACGATGCGGTCGCCGGGAACGGAGTCGTCTCGTGGCATGTCTACCCTGGCTGGAAGGACGGTCGTCTTCGAACTCTCGGCGGCGGCGGCGCGGCCCTACTTCGGAACGAGGATGGTGCCGGCCAGCGGATCCACGTCGGCCACCAGGGGCGTCTCGCCAAAGGGCTCCCCGTCCACCTGCGCGGCCAGGGGAGGATCGGATTCCACCTGCACGGACCGCGCCTGCAGGAACAGCATCCGCTCGTTCCCGGCATACCGCTCGCGGGCCACGCGCCACAACATGTTCGCCACTTCCGGCAGGTTGCGGGGAGCGTACACGCACACGTCCAGCAGGCCATCCTTGAAGGAGGAGCGCGGGGCCACCTTGAAGTCCATCGGCAGGCCGGCGGCCACGATGTGGCCCACGTTCGCCACCAGCACCATGCTGGCCCGGATTTCCAGCTCGCGATCGTCCGCCACGATGCGGAAGTCGGCGGCCCGCGGCGTGATCACGTTCTTGAGGCCGCTGACCAGGTAGGCCGCGAAGCCGAAGCGGTTCTTGAGCTGGGTGGTGGCATCGGCCATCACGTCGGCGTCCAGCCCGGCCCCCGCGATGAGGGCGAAGTGCTGTCCGTTCACGCGTCCGAGATCGATGGCCTCCCGGACGCCCTCCACCGCCGTCCGCACCGAGCCTTCCAGCGAGGCGGGGATGCCGAAGTTGGCGGCGAGCTGGTTGCCGGTGCCGAACGGGAGGATGGCCACCGGGACACCCGTGCCCGCCGTGCCCCGGAGGGTCTGCGCCACCGTGCCGTCCCCGCCCACCGCCACCACCGCCCTGAAGCCCGCGTCGGCGGCCCGGCGGGCCGCCTCGCGCAGCCCCTCCGACCGGGAGACCTCCAGGATGTCGAACGGCACGCCGTGGCTCGCGAAGGCGGCCGCCAGGCGGCGGCGCAGGGTGGCGCCCCCGCCCGCCGCCGAGGCGCGCGGATTCACGAGGATGAGGAAACGCTCGGAGATGGCGTAAGGGAAGCCCTCCGCCGGGGCGCCGGGCCCCGCGGGCGTGGAGGGATCCGGCACGTCCTCCGCCCGGATCAGGCGATCCCGCCGGCGAGGGCTTCCAGTCGCCTGACGCGCTCGTCCGTGGGCGGGTGGGTCCTGAACAGGCTGGCGAACGCCGCGCCCCCCCCGCGCAGCGGGTTCACGATGCACAGGTGGGCGGCGGCCGGGTTGACGCGCATGGGCGTGCGCTCGGCCTCGCGATCGATGCGCTCGAGGGCGTGGGCCAGGTCCAGTGGCCGGCCCGTGATACGGGCGCCACCCGCGTCGGCCCGGAACTCGTTCTGCCGGCTGATGGCCATCTGGATCATCATGGCCGCCAGCGGGGCCAGCACCAGCATGAGGATGCCGCCCACAGCGCCCAGGCTCCCGCGGTTCCGGTCGCCTCCCAGGAAGAAGCCGAACCGGGCCAGCATGACGATGGCGGCGGCCATCGTGGCGGCCACGGTTCCGATCAGCATGTCGCGGTGCTGGACGTGGGCGAGCTCGTGCGACAGCACGCCGGCCAGCTGGTCGCGATCCAGGGCGCGGCGGATCCCCGTGGTCACGCACACCACCGAGTGCTCCGGGTCCCGGCCGGTGGCGAAGGCGTTGGGCTGGTCGTTCTGCACGACGGCCAGCCGGGGCATCGGGAGGCCGGCCTTACGCCGGAGCTCGTCGACCAGGTCGAAGAGCTCGGGATCCTGGTCGCGCTCGATCGGCTGCGCCCGGTACATGCGCAGCACCGCCCGGTCGCTGAACCAGTAGCTCCCCACGTTGAACAGGGCGGCGAACACCAGCGCGCCCACCATCCAGTTCGTGCCGCCGAAGTACCCGGCGATCCCCGCGAGCAGGGCCGTGAGCGCGGCCATCAGCCCGAAGATTTTGATGTAGCTGGTCATGACTCCCTCTCGTCCTTTCCGGCCGTGGGCCGCCGTACCACCGCGCCCCGGGGGCGGACCGCGCGTAGCGTCGCGCGGCACCGTCTCACCGTGCTTCTCCTACCCTCGGCACCGATCCAGGCTCCGGCCGAGGCTCCCCCGGGGACTTCCCGAACGTGACCCCGGCCGGAGCTCCGCGGGCGGCTCAGAAGCTCCAGTCCCGGAACAGGAACAACCCGTACAGCTGCTGCTGGTCGAGCGTGGAGCTCGTGATGCGCGCGACTTCCTGGTTGAAGCGATACTGCATCCGACCCTCCAGCGTCCAGTGCTCCAGGAAACGCCAGCTCAGCGTGCCCTCGGGCAGGGGCAGACCCAACGGGTAGGTGACCGTGAGGAACAGGCTCGGACTCAGGTAGACGCCCGCCTCCACTTCCGTGGCGCTCAGCAGGGAGGACTCGCCGCCGTTGCCGATTCCCTGGCCCACGGGCGTGCGACGGATATCCAGATAGTCGAGCGGCGACTGACCGACCAGGAGCGACGAGAGCTCCGAGCTCACCTGGCCCAGGAGCTGCTCGCTGGCCAGCTGCCCGGCGAAGCTGCCCTGCTGGCCGTAGGCCCCCGTCGCGGCGCAGGGCCGGTTGAACAGGAGCACGCACACCTGGTCGGACTGGCTCAGGCTGGGCTCGCTGGACAGGGTGAGTTGGGGCCGGAGCATGGTGCCGGATACGTGGGCTGTCACGGTGAGGGCCCCCTGCGGGGTCTGCACCTGCCGCTGGGCCGTGATGTCCAGGTTGGGGTCCATGCCCGGCGTCCCGACGAAGGCGATCGTCCCCCGGGTGATCTTGAGCTGGCGGGAATAGAGCTCACCGACGCCGCCCAGGGTCGTCGGGGTCCAGGTGTAGCTGCCCCGCACGAGCGTGACCGGTCCGAACAGTGTCAGATCCCCCTGGGCCCGGTCCATCCGGATGTCCACATCGCCCGAGATCTCCACGCTCATCTGCTGGGAGCGCACCCACAGGTTCGGACCCACGGTGGCACTTAGATCCATCTTCAGGTTCTGGAGGAAGGGGTTCTGCGCCGCGGCGATGAGGCGTCGCTCCGAGAGAGCCATCGTGTCGATGAGAGCGTAGAGCTGGGGGTCGGTCAGGTCGACCACCTGCTGCTGGCGCAGGAACTCCTGGAAGCGCACGGTGCCGTCCGACACCCGCACCTTGCCGGTGACGGTCGGCCGCCGGTACGTCCCGGCCAGATGCATCGTCCCGTCCAGATTGGCGGTGGCCTTCCGCCGGTTCATGGCGTGGAGGCCGTGGGCCGCCAGGTCGAGGTCGAAGCCAGGATCGGTCGGGTGCGCCAGGTCGACCGAGCCCGCCAGCGTGCCACTGCCCTCGTCCTGGGAGCGGAACCGGAGGCTGTCGAGGATCGCCCTCGTCCCCTGGAAGCGCACCGAGCCCGCGATGCCCACGTAGCGCATGCCCAGGTCGGGGAGGGTCACGGCGCCGTCGGTGAGCTGCACGGCCCCGGAGAGGTTCAGCTTGTTCGGGCCGCCGCCGATTCCGACCTCGCCCCGGGCGGTGCCCACGACGGACTGGAGGCTCGGGAAGGGCGCCGCCACGAGCTCCAATGGCAGGCTGTCCGCCTTGAGCTGGAGGTCGAACGGATCTTCGGGGAAGCGGTCGCCCCGCGTGGCCGGAGCCAGGTCTCCCTTGACGCTGCCTGCGAGGGAGGCCAGATCTCCGGCCGGACCCGACAGGGCCGCCTGGACCCGCGTGGAGCGATCCTCGTAGTGGAAGCTCCCTCCGAGCCGATCGTAGGCATGCCCCTCGACCTGAGGGCTGTCCACCATCACCGTGGCGTCCATCACGGGAGCGCTCCCCGTCCCGCGCACCTTCACCGAGGCGGTGAGACGCCCGGTGGGGACCGGGCGAAAGGCGATGAAGGTGGCGACGTTGGCCAGATCGACGCGGCGAACGGCCAGATCGAAGCGGGCCGTGCCCGCCGTGGGCACCGTGCCGTCGGCGCGGACGCTCCCGCCGGCCGCACCGGCGAGGACCAGGGAATCCACGGACAGGCCGGAGTCCCCCCACGTGATCCGGGTCGGATGTTCGAGGCGGATGCGCTGGGTCCCGAGGCCCAGATCCAGGCTCTTCAGCTCCACGATCGTCCTCTGTCGCGTCCAGTCGAGCCCGGCGCCCAGCTCGACGGCTGCCGACGAGTCGCGCCGGGCCGTGAGCTGCAGGTCGACCTGGTGGGCGCCCCGGCGTGCGACCCGGACGGATGCGGAGTCGATCGCCAGCTCGCCGCGGCGCACGCCCCATGCCTTCCCGCGGATTACCATGGAGTCCAGGGACGTCGCGCTGGCTACGTCCAGCGTGAGGTCCGCCGAGTCGGCGCCGAGCGCGCCGTATCCGGGCGCCCGGGCTGTGACGGTGCCACCGAACGCGAACGCCTCAGGGTTCCCGTACACCACGCCCCGCGCCGTGAGGGCTCCTGCGAGCGTGTCCGGCAGGGCGGCGGTCTCGCCTTCAGGGCCGCCACCTGGCTCCGTCCGTCCCGGAAACTGGGCCAGGAGGTCCTCGGCCGAGGTGTCCGCCGCCACGGGCCCGCGGCCCGGCACGATCCACCGGTTCCAGAGCGCCAGGTCCGGAGCCTCGATGTCCAGGATCAGCGAGCCACTCCGGTCTCTGGCCAGACCGAAGGCGCCCCGACCCCGGATCCGCCCCACGTCGGTCCGGATCGCGAAGGTGTCGGCCGTGGCGAGGCCGTTGAGGACCCGGAAGCGCAGCAGGCTGGAGTCGACCCGGGCCCCGGCGAACGTCGAGGGGAGGACCTCGAGGTCGAAGGTGGCCTGCAGGTCCGCCGGGTCGGTCCCTTCTCCCTGCACGTGGCCTCGCACGGCGAGCTTCGTGTCGGGGGCGCCCTTCATCCACTGTCGGAGCTGGAGGTCCCGGGCCGTGAGCTGCGCGTCGTAGCGGCGGCGCTCGGCGACCAGGTCGAAGCGGCCGTCGAAGGTGAGGTGCCCGCGCGGCGTCCGCAGGTCGGCTCGCGCCTGGAGGTCGCACAGGCATCCGTGCGCGTCGATCGGCCCGCGGACCACCCCGACCATGTCGAGCTTGGGGAAGTAGGGATCGATCACCGACAGCGACAGCGGTCGGGCGTCCAGCGTCACGTCCACCCGCGCCGTGTCGGCCAGGTCCAGGCCACCCCGGGCGACGACGTGCGAGGTCGTGTCGCCCGGAACCCGCTGCGTGAGGTCGGCGGTGAAGTCGATGTGCCGACCCACGACCCCGTCGAGCGTGGCGGTCCCCGAGAGCCGGCCCAGCTGCCGGGTGTCGATCCCCAGCACCTTCATCCAGCGGGGTGAGAAGCCGTCGAAGTCGAGCTTCAGGGCGCCCAGCCTGCGGGGCTCGACGAGGCCCATCGCCCCGTGCAGGGTCAGTTTGGAGGGTGGCGCTGCCACGCTGTCCGCGCCCGGGAGCGGCCGGAAGGACAGCTCCCCGTCCATCCCGAGGAGGTCGATGGGCCCCGAGCCGTCTAGCCGCCCCGATACCAGGCCGTCGATGAGCGTCGGACGGTCCAGGAGCCGGTCCACGAGGGCGAGTCGCAGGGGCGCGACCTGGACGTCGTAGGAGGCGAGCCGAGGCGTGTCTCCGACGTGCAGCTCGAAGGAGCCCCGCACCCGGGAGTCGCCGGAGCGCATATCCCCGTCGTGCGCCTCGACCACCGGGACCTCGCCCGCCGAGCGCAGCACGATTCTCACGGGGCCGCCGCCCGTCCGGGGCACGGGAACAGGGAGCCACCGCAGGTCCGCGAAGCCCAGGGGGTCGGCATCGAGGTCGAAGCGGTAGGCGAGCGGAGTCGAGGGCACGACCCAGCCTCGTCCGGACAGCTTGGACTCCGGCGTCTCGATGTCGGCGACCTGGACGTGGACCGAGTCGCCGAACTCGGCACTGCCGGTGAACGCGGTCACGTCGAGCGGCTGGCTCACGGCCGTGAGGCGGGCCGCGATCCCGGCGAACTCGAGACGCATGGGCCGCTGCGGATCGGCCAGCCGCAGCAGCGGCATTCCCCCGCGGATGGAGTCCGCCCTGAACTCCTGCTCGGGCCGTCCGCCCGGTCCGCGTCGGACGTTCCAGGTCGCCTGACCGGCCAGGGCCGCGCGCAGGGCGCTGTCGGCCGCCGTACCGCGCAGGCCGGTGCTCCACGGCTCGACCACGTCCACCGTGCCGCCGGCGACGTGGGCGTCGGTGACCAGGAGCCGCGTCCCACCGCCCGAACCGGACGACGTGACCGAGTCCGGCCCGGAGGCGAAGATCCGCTGGAAGTTCCAGCTCCCGCTCGTGTCCTGCACCATGTCCAGCGTCAGCCGCCCGACCTCCATACGCTTGAGGTGGTAGCGCCCCGTCAGGAAGCCGAGCGGGTTGTACTCGACCCGCACGTCCCGGAGCTGGAGGAACGGCGCCCCCGCCGAGTCCTCGATCAGGAAGCTCGCCAGCCGGACCCGCGTGAGGAGGTTGCCGCCCGTGATCGGTCCGATGCGGACCCGGCCGTGGACGGTCCCGCTCAGGACGCGCTCCAGGCTCGAGCGGATGACGTCACGGCCGGTGGCCGTCTGCGTGAACACCAGGACCCCGCCGGCCGCCGCCATGAAGACCAGCCCGGCCAGGAACACGCCCGCTCGCGCCGCGTGGGCCAGGACACGGCCGATCTTGTCCCGGAGACGCCCCTTGGCCATGGCTAGAACGCCTGTCCGATGGCCAGGTGGAGCTGCAGTCGACGGAAGAACTCGGTGAAGCCGCTCGGATTCCCCTCCGTGTACGGGTCGTACAGCACCTTCCGGTCCAGCTCACGGAGGGCGCTGCCCATGGGACCCACCTCGGCCACCACCGGCAGGCTCTGGGCGCGGATCGGATTGTAGGCCACGTCGAGCCGCACCGGACCCACCGGGCTGGTGTAGCGGATGCCCACACCCGGCGTGGCCACCGGCGCCACGGGCCGCGTGATGTCTTTCCACACCTGTCCGGCGTCCAGGAAGACCACCGCCTCCCAGCTGGGCGTGAGCCGCGCCCGGAGCTCGAGGCTCACCTCGAAGGCCGCGTCCCCTCCGATGGGGCGCTGGTCGAAGGCGCTCGCCTTCAGGTTCTGGACACAGGATTCCAGGGCCGACGAGGGACAGCTCGCCATCGAGTCGACCACGAGAACCGTCGGACCGAGGAGGTTCTGGCCGAAGCCGCGCACGCTCTGCGCCCCTCCGGCGAAGAAGCGCTTGCGGGGATGGACCACCGGCTCGCCCCCCGCGCCGCCCGAGAACACGCGCCCCCCGGTGGGCTCCACGAAGCCGGTGCGGATGCGGGCGGCGAGCACGACCCCCGGGGTCACCCGCTCGAAGTCCGCGCCGTTCACGTTGAACCGGACGTAGTGGTAGTCGGAGCCGGTGGGCGTGCCGGCCCCCTCGAGGTCGAGCGTCAGGTAGTAGCCCGCCGTCGGGGAAAACGGATTGTTGCGGCGGTCGTAGCTCCAGGAGACGGCGACCGGGGAGAGCCACCGCGACTCGGCCAGCACGTCGATGTCCCGTGGCTGGCAGAAGCCGAAGTTGATGCAGAAATACACGTCGGCCGAGCGCTGCGCGAAGCTCGTCAGCTCGGGCCGGAACGTGAGCACGAGGGGCATGCGACGGCGCAGCCGTTTGGTCAGGGACAGCTCTCCGCCCTCGCTCTTGCGGACGAAGATGCCCGGCACCGTCTCCCGCTCGATGAACAGGGACGTCGACAGGCTGTTGTGGCCGGAGAAGAAGTAGGGCTGATCGAGCCGCGCCTCGAGATGGTAGTTCAGCTTCTGGAACACCGGCACCGAGTCGACGGCCGAGCACGGGAAGCTGCCACCCACCTGCCTGGCGAGGAGGTTGGAGAGTCGCCCCTGGACGGTGAGCTGGCGCGCCCCACCCAGGAAATCGCGGTGCGTGAAGCTGGCCTGCGTCTGGAAGCAGTCCAACGTGGTGACCCCCACCCCCGCCCGCACCGAGCGCGGCTTGGCCGGCGTCACGTCCACGATCACGTCGACGAGCGTGTCGGAGTCCGTCCGGGGCTCGGCGTGGATGCTGGCGAACCGTATGGCCGGCAGGTCGTACAGGTCGCGCTGGCTCTCCAGGATCCGCTGCTCGCTGAAGTAGCCCCCGCGGCCGAAGTTGAGGAAGCGGCCCACCACCTCCTTCCCGATCGACCCGGCGCCCTCGATGCGGATGTCCCCGATGCGCTTCCTGGGTCCCGGCTGGACCCGCAGCGTGAGGTCGGCCACGTGCGCGCCCGCGGGCAGGAAGTACTCGTCGAGCACCGCCGCGTCGGTATAGCCCTGGTTACGGAGCCGGGTGGCGAGGTCCTGCTTCCCCCGGTCCAGCTGGACCAGGTTGAACGGCTCGCCGGGCCCGAGCGGAAATCGCTTGCGCACCTCGACCGAATCGAACATCGAGGGCAGTCCCCGGATGTCCAGGGAACGCAGGCGAGTGGGGGGGCCCTCCTCGATGTCGAACCGGATCTTGACCCGCGAGTCCGTGCGCTGGACGACCGTGTCGATCTGCACCTCGCGGTACCCCCGGGCCCGGTAGTAGAGCCGCAGGCGGAGGAGGTCGGCCGGCAGCGCGTTGGGATCCAGGTACGCCCGATCCTTGACCAGACCCCAGTCGGTGAGGGGGCACAGCGGGAGGATCTCGAAGATGATGGAGCGGCAGTGCGTGGCCTGGGTGGTGATCGCCGAGGCCAGGTCCCCGTCGGAGAAGGCGCGGTTGCCCTCGAACGTGAGCGACACGACCTCGCGGTCGGCCGAGGTGCCCTGGGCGCGCGCGCCGGAAGCGCACACGGCGACGGCCACCGCCGACAGGAGCGGAACCAGCAGCCTCCATCGGTGGAGGCCCGGTGCCACGCCTCCCCTCACCGACCCTCGTCCGCCGGTCCTCCGGCCTGACGGTCGGCGGGTCGGCGCCCGGAGGGGGCCGGCGTCCGCGACCGGTCCGGCAGCTCCTCCCTGGCGAACCAGATGCGCGCCAGGTACGTGGTCACGAGACCCGCCGCCATTCCCACGCCGACGGCCAGGAGCTGGTCGGTCAGCGACAGGGGACCACGTCGCGACCGGTTCACGCCTCCTCCACCGTGGGAGCGTCCGTCCCGTCCAGCCACACGTCCGGCCGGGTAGCGAAGCGGTGCTCGCTGTGGGGCCAGAATCCATGGCCCTCGTCACGCCATAGATAGTGGGTCACGTGGATCTCCTCCCGGTCGACCGCAATGTAGTTCAGGCTGTTGCCGAGACGCTCCCGTCCGCGACCACGCGCGGAGGTCGTGGTGCCGCACTGCACGACCACGATGCCCTCTTCCCGACTCTCCCCGGGAAAGAAGTCGAGCGAGTCTCCGACGTAGCCGCGATGCATGTGGCCGGCCAGGATGAGGTGCACGTCCAGGGACTGGAACAGCCGCAGGGCCCGGCGGGCCCCCGGCATCACGTGATCGCGGGCGAAGTCCGGGGGCGGCGCCAGGTGGTGGTGGGTGACCACCACGCGCAGGTCCCCACGCGGCGAGGCCTCGAGCGCCTCGCCCGCGAATTCCAGCTGGCGCCGGGTGAGCCGACCGTTGGAGAGGGTGAAACTGCGGGTCGAATTGAGCGACACGATCGTCATGCCGGGCAGGGAGTGCACCGAGTCCAGGCGATCATCGATGTAGCGGCGATACAGCCGGTAGGGAGACAGGAAGCGTTCGTGGATCCGGTACATGGGCACATCGTGGTTTCCCGGCGTCACCACCAGGGGCGCCTCGAACTCCGCCAGGTAGGCGGCCGCCGCCTCGAACTGGGACGGGCGGGCCCGCTGGGTGAAGTCCCCGCTCACCACGATGACGTCGGGACGGCCGCGCTCGGCCAGTCGCCGGACCGCGGCGGCGCGGTCGCGCAGGAAGGGTGGGCCGAAGTGCAGATCGGACACATGCAGGATCTCAGGCATGCGCGGCCGGATCCGCCTTCGCCTCCGGTCCCGCGGTCCCGGAAGCCCCGGCCGCCTCCGGCTCGCTCCGGCCGCTCAGCCGCACCCAGAGCACCACGCCGAGGGCGATCAGCGCCAGGGCGATGACCTGGGCCGTGGTCAGGGGCCCGATGAACCGGTCGTCCTTGGCCCGCCAGATCTCGATGAGGAAGCGCTCGATCCCGGTCAGCACGAGGTAGACCGCGAACAGCCGGCCGGCCTTCCAGGGCTGCTTCCGCCAGCGCCACAGGAAGTAGAAGATCACCAGCGACGCGACCGTCTCTATGGGCTCGGTCGGGATCACCTTGAGCACCGCGTGGTCGGGCGTGCCGGGGGGAATGTGCGCCCCGAAGTCCGCCCGGAGGTTGCCGGCCGTGGTCGGCGGAGACCCCTTGGGGAAGGCGATCCCGATCCACGACGTCGTGGGGCGGCCGTAGTCGTCCCCCACCAGGAAGCAGCCGATGCGGCCGAGCCCGTAGCCCAGGGCGAGAGCCGGAGCCACCAGGTCCGCGCCCCGCGCGATCGGGTAGCGCCGGCGCCGCAGGAACCACAGGACGGCCAGCGCCCCCCCGATGAAGCCGCCGTACCACACGAGCCCGGCCCGGGAGAGCAGCATGCTGCCGGGAGCCGCCACCGTGACGCGCCAGTGGAGGGCCAGATAGTAGAGCTTGGCGCCCAGCAGGCCGCCGATGAGGGCGGCGACCATGATGTCCCCGGCCAGGTTCGGGTCGTCGTCCAGTTCTCCGAGCCGGACGCGCATGACCCGATGCGCCGCCAGGAACGCGATGACCATCATCGCGCCGAACGTGGTGATCGTCACCTCGCCGAACACCGGCAGGTGGAGGTGGACGAGCGTCGGGTGCATGGAGTCTCCTCAGATGATCGCTGCGGTTCGGGCCCCCGACCCGCTGCCGCGCCGCGTGGAGGCTACGCTCCACGCCTCGTGGACGGCCTCCAGGCCCGGGAAGGGCAGGGACGGGTCGGCGTTGAGATCGAGTCCGCTACGGTCGCCGCGCTCCAGCCGCCACGCCGCCACCCGGGCCACCATGGCACCGTTGTCGGTGGCGAGCCGCGGAGAGGGCACGAACAGCTCCCCTCCCTGGCCGAGCGCGCCCCGCAGCCGTTCGGCCAGCGCTCCGTTCCGGGCCACGCCGCCGCCCAGCAGCACGCGCCGACAGCCGGTGGCCCGCACCGCCCGCAGCGTCTTGTGGACGAGCACGTCGAGCACGGCCGCCTGGAACTCGGCGGCCAGGTCGGGCACGGCCGATTCCAGGGCCTCGGCGCCCCCCGAGGACTCGATCTCCTCCACCACCAGGGCCACGGCCGTCTTGAGGCCACTGAAGGAGAAGTCGAAGGCGGCCGGATCGTCGTCGGGCACCGACGGGTCCAGCATGGGTCGCGGAAGCTCGAAGCGGCCGGGCGACCCCCGCGCCGCCGCACGCTCGATGGCCGGTCCGCCCGGCCAGCCGAGGCCCATGCGCCGCGCCACCTTGTCGAACGCCTCGCCGGCGGCGTCGTCGCGCGTCTGGCCCAGGAGCTCGTATCGACCCCACGCCCGTGCCAGGAGGAGCATCGTATGGCCTCCCGACACGAGGAGCGCCACGAAGGGCGGCTCCGCGCCCGGATTTTCGACCGAGTTGGCGAAGAGGTGGGCCTCCATGTGGTGCACGCCCACCAGGGGAAGACCGCGACCGAAGGCGAACGCCTTGGCCCAGTTCACGCCCACCAGCAGGGAGCCGACGAGTCCCGGACCCGCCGTCACGCCCACCCCGACGAGCGCCTCGGCCTCGCGCCCCGATCGCTCCAGCGCCGCCGCGACCACCCGGTCGAGCTGCCGCAGGTGGGCGCGGGCCGCGATCTCGGGCACGACGCCGCCGAAAGCGGCGTGGGCGTCCTGCGTGGCGATCACGTGGCCCAGGAGCCGCGGGCCCTCCATGATGGCCGCCGAGCATTCATCGCAGGAGGACTCGATGCCGAGCACCGGGCCCGGGGGAAGGTCACGCTCCCCCACGCTCATCCTCCAGCCTTGCGGGGCGTGACCGTGACGGCGGCCGGCGACGGGGTCCCCGTGGCCTGTACCCCCTTCGGGAGCGTCACCTGCACCGGGACGCTCACTCCCCCGGCCGCCACCGAGTCAACGACCACGAAGGCCCGGATCTGCGAGCGGTCCAGGCCCCGCACCACCTCCCGGGGACCCCGGATCACCACGGCCACGGAATCCCGGGCCAGGCTGCTGCCGCTCGCGCCGGGCCCGGTCGCGCGCAGGGGCACCGTGAGGCTGGCCTCGACCAGGCTGTCGACCTCGACCGTCGCCAGAATCGTGGCGGGCTCGATCCTGAGGCCAGGGATGCCGCTCGGGGGCTCCAGCCGCAGCTCCTGGGTGACCGACTGCCCCAGGTCGTCCATCACCACCCTCTCGGTGACCAGCGAGTCGATCGAGGCCAGGGCCGATCGCGGACCGTGCACGGTGACGCTGTCGGGCTGCAGCCGGATGGGGCGCACCACGGCGAATCCCGCGGCGGCGGACAGGACGAGCCGCGGAGCCACGGGGACCTTCCGGGAGGTCCTGCGTTCCAGGTGGACGTCCACCTGGGATGGATGCACGGCCACCGGATCGATCTTGAGATCCCGGTCGTAGCTCACCATGCCCGGAGACAGGTCCAGGGTCATGATGGGCCCGGTCACCGAATCGATCGTCCGGCGGATGACCGGCGGATTCATGGGCAGGGATAAGATGTCTCCGCCGCGACCCTGGAAGGTCGTGCGCACCCGGTCCGGAACGTCGGTGATCACCCAGTTCGGATCCCGGACCTGGACCTCGAGGCGGGTCGGCACCGGGTGCTCCTGGCGGCGCTCGGCCGCCACGTTGAACCACAACAGCATGGCCAGGACGAGCGCGGCCAGCTTGTACGGCCAGTTCTCCACCAGCATGCCGCGCCAGTCCACGGCCTACCTCCCTCCTCCGCCGGCCGCCGCGCCGGACGCGGCCGCCGAGTCGGGCGGGGTCCGGGGTGCCTGTCCGGCCACGCGGATCGACACGCTGCCGCCGCGCCGGAGCGAGAACCCGGGCGGGGGATCCTGGGCGATCACCCGCCCCGCCGCTGCGAACGCGGCCGGGTCGTACGTCACCTCGCCGAGCGAGAGGCCGACATCTCTCAGGGCGGCCGGGACGTCCTCGACGTGCCGGCCCGACAGGTCCGGCACGCGGGCCACGGCGGGCCCCCGGCTCACCAGGACCGTGATCTGCGCCGGAAGCTGCAGGTCCTGTCCGGCATCCGGTCGGCTTCCGACCACCTGCCCGCGCTGGACGTCCGACCGGGTGCTGTCGACGGCGGTCGTGAACCCGAGCCGCTCGAGCACGATGCGACCCTGTCGGGCGGAGAGGCCACGCAGGTCGGGCACCTTGCGGCGTTCGGGCCCGGAGCTCAGGGTCACCTGCACGGGTGCCCCCGGGCGCGCGTACTGTCCCGGCAGGGGCGTCTGCGCGATGATCGCGCCCTCCGGGGCCTTCGGGTGGGGCACCCTCGCGCCCACCTCGAGCGTGAGGCCGACCTGGCCCAGGGAGCGGGTCGCCTCGGCGGTGGCCAGGCCGACCAGGTCGGGGACCCTCGCCACGTCTCCGGTCGGCCCGGTGGACCCTCCCGGGAAGATCCAGCGGGTCGCGACCAGGTAGCCGAGGGCGAACAGCCCCACGAGGAGGACGGCGGGGAGCAGACGACGGCGCTGTCGCGGCCCGAGCCATCCGCCTCCCCCGCCCCCCGGCCGCCTTCGTCCCGGGCTGGCCGGGGACCTCGGCGGGGCACCGGCCTCGTCCGCGGCCGCGTCCCTCTCCGGAGCGGACTCCTCCTCCGGGGACGGCCGTCCCCGGAGGGAGCCGCCCAATCCCCTGCGTCGTCGGAACTTCACCCGCCCCGCCTCCGGAGACGCGCGGCGAAGGACCCGTCCGTTCCGAATCGCCACGGGAGCACCCGTAGCTGACCGTCCGCGTCGACGGCATCCGCGGGCAGGCCCGCATCGGGGGACGCCGGCTCGCGGGCGAACTCGTCGTGGCGTTCCAGGAAATCGGTCACGCGTTCCTCGTTCTCCTCCGGTTCCAGCGAGCAGGTGGCGTAGACGAGCAGACCGCCCGGGGCGACCAGGTCGGCGCACGCCTCCATCAGGGACGCCTGCAGCGCCGCCAGCGCCTCGAGGCGGGCGGGACCGATCCGCCACCTCGCGTCCGGCCGGCGGCGCAGGGTGCCGGTTCCCGTGCACGGGACATCGGCCAGCACCGTGCGCGCCGCACGCACGGCCGGTCTCCTGCCGTCCATGGCGACCGCACGCAGCGGCACGCCCGTCCGCCGGGCGGCGCGCACCACACTCCCGAGACGGGCACGGTGCACGTCCGCCGCCACCGAGGGGCCGTCGCCTCGCGGCCGGGCCGCGGCGATCGCGACGGCCTTGCCCCCGGGGGCCGAGCACAGATCCAGGAACACCCCCTCGCCGGGGATTCCCAGGTAGTCTACCACGGCGGACGCCGCAGGATCCTGTATCACCGCCGGCACTTTCGCCAGGAGCGACGCCGGCTCCCCGCGAACCAGCCGCACGACGTGCGGCCACGGCTCCAGCGCCTCGATCTCGAGATCCTCCTCGCGGGCCCGCCGACCCGCCCCCGTCACATCGTCGGCCAGGAGACGGGCGGTGACCGGGGGTGCACGGTTGTCGAACTCCACGAGGCGCGCCACGTCCGACGTCGCCATCCGCCCCAGCCAGCGCCGCACGAGCCATTCGGGGTGCGAACCCCAGGTCGTCAGATGGCCGAGCGGATCGCCGTCGGGATCCGGGAACAGGCCGGCACGATCCTCGATCCTGGCCGCCGACCGGAGCACGCCGTTCACGAACCCGGTCGCACGCGGCCCGAGCGTGGCTCGCACACCGCGGACCGTCTCGTCCACGGCCGCATGTGGAGGCACGCGCATCTCGCCAAGCTGGTACAGCCCGAGCCGAAGCCAATCATGCACGCCGGGCTCCACCCGGGACAGGGCCCGATCCGAGACGGCGGCGAGTTCGTGGTCCAGCCGCGCCCGCAGCCGGATGCACCCGAACGCCATGTCCATGGCCAGGCCCCGGTCGAGGCCGCGAAGCGAGGCGAAGCGCCTCGCCGCCGCGTGGTCGGCGAACGCGCCCGCTCGGACGTCCTCGAGGACCCGAAAGGCGGCGAGGCGCGCCTCGTCCGCCGTTCGGGTCAACCCAGCATGCCCCCGGTGGGACTCGATGGCACCGCCCACTCGCGGCGCGGCATGCGGCCGGCCAGGTAGGCCATGCGGCCCGCCTCCACGGCCCGTCGCATGGCGGCCGCCATGAGGACCGGCCGCTCCGCGGCGGCCAGCGCCGTGTTCATGAGCACGCCGTCGACCCCCTGTTCCATGGTGATGCACGCGTCGGACGCCGTGCCCACGCCGGCGTCCACGATCACCGGCACGTCGAGGCGACGCTTGAGGATGCGGATCGTGACCGGGTTGAGCAGGCCGAGGCCGCTCCCGATCGGCGAGGCGAGGGGCATGACGGCCGCCACACCCGCCTCCTGGAGCTTGAGGGCGGTGACCAGGTCGTCGTTCGTATAGGCGAGGACCGTGAAGCCCTCCTCGACGAGGACCCGGGCGGCGACCAGGAGCTGCTCCACGTCCGGGAACAGCGTCTCCTCGTCGCCGATGACCTCCAGCTTGACCCAGTCGTGGAGCCCGGCCTCGCGGCCCAGCCGCGCGTAGCGGATCGCGTCCTCGGCATCGTAGCAGCCGGCCGTGTTGGGGAGCAGGAGGAACTCCTCCGGGTCCAGGTGATGGAGGAGGCTCTCTCGCTTCGAGGCGTCCAGGTCCACCCGGCGGACGGCGACCGTGACGATCTCCGTGCCCGACGCCCGCAGCGCCTGCACCATGGTCTCGGGCGCGTCGTACTTCCCCGTTCCCACGATGAGACGCGATCGGAAGGACCTGCCCGCGATCGTGAGCGGCTCGTCGATCCGCGCCAGCGCCTCGGAACCGGGGTCTTGCTGCAGTACGGTGCTCATCTATGTCTCTCCTCGCTCGATACGGAAGTCGAATCCACTCAGCCGCCTCCGACGAAGCGGACGATCTCCACCCGGTCGCCCGCGTCCACCCGCACGTCGTCCAGGTCGGCACGTCGCACGACCCGCCGGTTGACCTCCACGACCACCGTGCGCCGGTCCACGTCCAGCCGCTCCAGCAGTCCGGCCACGGACAGACCGTCGGGGACCCGGCGGGGCTCGCCGTTGACCTCGATATCGATGCGGGCTTCGTTCACCTCGGTTCCCCCGGTTCCAGGGCGCGCGCCAGTGACACGGCCGCCTCCACCGGCGAGGTCGCGGACCACACGGCCCGGATCACGGCGATCCCGGACGCGCCGGCCACCATCACGTCGGGAACGCGCGACAGGTCGATCCCGCCGATGGCCACGATGGGGAGGTCGACCGCGCGGCAGGCGGCGATGCGATCGCCGCCACCGGGCTCCACGTCGTGGTGGGAGGGCGTCGCGAAGATCGTACCCAGAACGAGGTAGTTCGCTCCGTCCCGGGCCGCCCCCCGCGCCTCCTCCGGTCCGTGCACCGAGGCGCCGATCGCCAGGCGGCCGGCCGCTACGGTCACGGCTTCCCGCACCGGGAGGGCTTGCGACCCGAGCTGCGCGGCGTGCGCCCCCGCCGCCAGCGCCACATCGAGCCGCTCGTTGACGACCACCCAGCCGCCGTGGCGGCGCGCCGCCGCCGCCAGCCCTCGGGTGAGCCCGTACAGCTTCCGTCCCGTCGCGCCCGGTAGCCTCAGGTGGAGGGCCAGCGCCGGTCCGCAGCGCTCGCGCATCCGGGTCGCGGTCCGGGCGAAGTCGGCGCGTGCGGCGACCGTGGGCGTGACGAGCACGTGCAGGGGAGGCAACCCGCGCCCCTCCCGGGCGCTCACACGAAGCGCTGGCCCGGCCGGGCCCCGCGCCCGCGTACCCACGCCCCGGCGCCCATCCGGCGGCCGGCGGCGGGCTTGACCTCGCCGATCTCGACCGCGCCGGACCCGGCCGCCACGAGCAGCGCGCCTCGCGGGTCCGCCACCAGGACCGTACCCGGACCGGGCGCCGGCCCCCCGCCGGACGCTCCGGCCGGCCCGCCCTCCACCAACGCGTCCGTCCTCGGCCGCGGCCGGAACAGTTGCACGGCCAGCGGCCCGGCATCGGATCCCGGCCCGGCCTCGAGCAGGCTCCAGGCTGCCGGCCACGGGTCGCAGCCCCGGATCCAGCGCCCGATCTCTTCGGCGGACAGGGTCCAGTCGATCCGGACCGTGTCCCGGTCCAGCTTGGGCGCGTACGTGGCGCGCCCGTGATCCTGCTCGCGGGCCTCCACCGTTCCCTCCTCCAGTCCGTCGAGCACGTCGATCAGCAGCGTGGCCCCCAGCTCCGAGAGGGTCACGAACAGCTCGCCGGCCGTCGTCTCTCGCCCGAGCGGAACGCCTTCCTGGGCCAGGATCGGACCCGCGTCCAGCTCGCGGACCAGGCGGATGATCGTCACGCCGCTCTCCCGGTGTCCGCGGATGATGGCCCAGTTGATCGGGGCGGCGCCCCGGAGCTCGGGGAGAAGGGAGGCATGTACGTTGATGGTACCACGTGGCGGCGCCTCGAGCACCGGCTCCGTGAGGATCTCCCCGTAGGCCGCCACCACCGAGATGTCGGCCTCCAGCGCCGAGATCCGGGCCATGAAGTCCTCGCCGCGAGGCTTTTCGGGCTGGAGGAGGGGGAGGCCCGCGGACATGGCGGCTTCCTTGACCGGAGTGGCGCGGAGGGATCGACCGCGGCCGGCCGGGCGGTCGGGCTGGGTGACCACGCCGGCGACCGTGTGCCCGGAGCCGACGAGGGTCCGGAGGGACGGCAGCGCGTAGTCGGAGGTGCCCCAGAACAGCACGCGCATGCCCGTCACGCCCTGGCGCCGCCCGGGACCGTCAGGACCGGCCCGCGCCGACCTCGCCGCCCTCCTCCCGTTTGGCCCACTTGTCCAGGAGGAGCTTGCGCTTGAGGGGGCTCAGGTGATCCAGGAAGAGCACGCCGTTCAGGTGGTCGACCTCGTGCTGCAGGCAGCGGCTCAGCATGCCCCCGGCCTCGATACGGACCCGCTCGCCCTCCGCGTCCAGGCCCGTGATCACGATGCTCTCGGACCGCTCGACGACGTCGGCCAGGCCGGGGATGCTCAGGCATCCCTCCTCGCCTTTCGAGGAGCCGCTCCGCGACTCGATGCGGGGGTTGACGAGGGCGCCGGACGGCTGCTCGTCGTCGCGGACGTCGTATACGAACACGCGCAGAGGGACGCCCACCTGGGGCGCCGCCAGACCCACGCCGTCGGCCGCGTACATCGTGTCCCGCATGTCGCGGATGAGAGCGCGGAGCTCCCGGTCCACCTCTTCGACCGGATCGCACTCCCGCCGGAGGATCGGATCGCCGAGAATCCGTATGTCCAGCACGCTCATCGCTCTCCCGTGGTGCGGCTCCCGCTCACTCGGCGATCTTGCGGCCCACCTTGCCGCGCTCGATCTCGAGCCGTGTGTCGTCTCCCGTCTTGATCGTCACCCGATCGTCCTCGACGTGGATGATGCGGCCGATGATGCCGCCGAGGGTGACCACTTCGTCCCCCTTCTCGAGCTTCGCGACCATTTCCTCGTGCTCCTTCTGCTGCTTGCGCTGCGGGCGGATCAGGAGGAAGTAGAAGATTGCGAAGATCGCGGCGAACATGATCAGCGTTCCCCACGGGCTCGCGCCGCCTCCCTGGGGGCTGGCCATCAGTGCGGGCAGGATGTGGGGCGTCACGCTGGCCTTCCTTGGCTCGTGTGGGCCGATGTCGGATACCGGGGCTCTGCGGCGATGTTCCCGACCGACGGGGCCTTCGGGAAGAACCGCCGACGCGATCGAGGTGGGCGGCGAGCCTCAAACGGCCGCCTCGCGGTAGCGGGACAGCCAGTCGTCCGCCCACGACTCGAACTCGCCCCGCAGGATCGCCCGGCGTGCCCGCGAAGTCAAATCCAGCAGGAAGTGGACGTTGTGCAGGGAGAGAAGCCTCAATCCGAGCAGCTCGTCGCACGAGAACAGGTGGCGGAGATAGGCCCTGGAGTAGTGCCGGCACAGCTCGCACGAGCACGCCGGATCGAGCGGCCTCGGATCGTCCGCGAAGCGGGCCACCTTCACGTTGACCTTTCCGAGCGACGTGAAGGCGGTGCCGTTGCGCCCGTTCCGGGTGGGGGCGACGCAGTCGAACATGTCGATCCCGCGCCGGATCGCCTCGAGCACGTCCTCGGGGTAGCCCACGCCCATCAGGTAGCGCGGCGCCTCCCGTGGGAGGCGCGGCTCGCACGTCTCCAGGATGGCCAGGGTGACGTCGCGGGGCTCCCCGACCGACAGGCCGCCGATCCCCACGCCGGGCCACGGGCCCAGCGACAGGGTTCGCTCCAGCGCCTCCAGCCGGAGGTCGGGGAACGAGGCGCCCTGGAAGATCGGGAACAGGAGCCCCGGGGACCCCGGCGGCAGGACCATCCCCGCCCCCGCCTCGCCGAGCTCGCGGGGGGGCTCGCCCGCAGCGAGTCCTTGATGCCGCTCCCGGCAGCGCTCCAGCCAGGCGAGGGAGCGCTCCACGGCGTGGCGGGCGGTGGGGCGATCGGCCTCCCCGGGCGGGCATTCGTCCAGGGCCATCATCACGTCCGACCCGAGCGCGGCCTGGATCTCGATCGCCTTCTCCGGCGTGAGCCGGTGCCGGGAGCCGTCCAGGTGGCTCTGGAAGGTGACGCCCCCGTCGTCGACGGCGTTGATCCGGGCCAGGGAGAAGACCTGGAAGCCGCCCGAGTCGGTGAGGATGGGGCGCTCCCAGTGCATGAACGGGTGCAGCCCACCCAGGCCGGCCACCACGCCGACCCCCGGTCTCAGGTACAGGTGGTAAGCGTTGGCCAGCACGATCTCGGCCCCCGCTCCCAGAAGGTCCTCCGGAGTGAGCGCCTTCACGGTCCCCTGCGTGCCTACCGGCATGAACGCCGGCGTGTGCAGGATCCCCGAGCGCAGCCGCAGAGTCCCTGCCCGGGCCGCGCCGCTCGTCCCATCCAGCCGGTAGCCGCCGACCTCGAGGGACCGGTCGTCGGCCGCCGCGCCGACCTCGACCTCCGGTCCGGTGACCTCGGCGGACCCTCCGCTCCGGGGCCCGTCGGGGCTCACAGGACCACCATGGCGTCGCCGTAGGAGTAGAAGCGGTACCCACGCTCCACGGCGTGCCGGTAGGCCGCCAGCACTCGCTCCCTGCCGGCCAGGGCCGACACCAGCATGAGCAGGCTCGAACGCGGCAGGTGGAAGTTCGTGATCAGGCGGTCCACCGCCCGGAACCGAAAGGGTGGATGGATGAACAGGTCCGTCTCGCCCTCGCCCGCGACGAAGCGCCCTTCCCCGTCCACCACCGTCTCCAGGGTGCGCGTCGCCGTCGTGCCCACCGCCCACACGTGGCCGCCGCCTTCGCGCACGTGATTCAGCCGCGCTGCCGCCTCCGACCCCATCCGGTAGCGCTCGGCGTGGAGCTCGTGGTCCCGGAGGCGCTCGGCATCGACCGGGCGGAAGGTGCCGAGACCCACATGCAGCGTGATCCGTACGATCTCGACCCCGCGGGCCGACAGCTCCTCGAGCAGCTCTCCGGTGAAGTGGAGCCCGGCGGTCGGGGCGGCCACGCTGCCGGTGTGGGCGGCGTAGACGGTCTGGTAGCGCTCCCGGTCCTCGGGCTCCGGCTCCCGGCCCAGGTAGGGCGGAAGCGGCACTTCTCCGTGGCGCTCGACCAGTTCACCCGGATCGCCCGCCCCTTCCAGGCGCACGATCCGGCCGCCGTCCCCCGTGGAGTCGAGGATCGTGACCTCGAAGTCGGGGGCCACGATGACCCGGCGGCCGGGCTTGAGCTTGCCCCCGGGCCGCACCAGAGCCCGCCAGGTGCGCCCTGTGTCATCGCCCTCCTCTCGCCGGAGCAGGAGGACCTCGACGGAGGCGCCGGTCGGCTTGCGGCCGCGCAGCCGGGCCGGGAACACCCGCGTGTCGTTGAGCACGAGGGCATCGCCCGGCGGGACGAGGGACCGGATATCCCGGAAGCGGAGATCCCGCAGGTCGCGTCCGGAGCGGTCGAGGACCAGGAGACGGCTCGCATCGCGTCGTGCGGAAGGATGGCGCGCGATCAGCGAGTCGGGGAGATCGTACTCGAAGTCGGACGTCCTGAGGGCGGAGAGGTTCGCCGTCTCCCCGCCCGCAGCCGCCGCCCCTCTCACGCTTCCGGGTCGAACAGGGAGGACTGCCCGCCCCCCTGGCCCCCCTCGGGGAGCCGGTAACCGAACCGGCGGTAGGCCTTGGCGGTCGCCACCCGGCCCCGGCTGGTCCGCTGCACGTAGCCGTTCTGGATGAGGTAGGGCTCGTAGACCTCCTCCAGCGTTCCCGCGTCCTCACCCACGGCCACCGCCAGCGATTCGACCCCCACCGGACCGCCCTCGAAGCTCTCGATGATGGCCCGAACCACCCGCGTGTCCATCTCGTC
Source organism: Candidatus Humimonas hydrogenitrophica (assembly GCA_947581615.1). GTDB lineage: Bacteria > Gemmatimonadota > Gemmatimonadetes > Palauibacterales > Palauibacteraceae > Humimonas > Humimonas hydrogenitrophica. Next base: position 54,893 of record CANPVD010000010.1, on the reverse strand, counting down.
CAGCCCGTACTCGTCCACGTTGAGCATGTCGAGGCCGCGGCGTGCCGTGTCGACGTCGACCGTCCCGTCCGCCTCGACCTCGGCATAGTCGCGCACGCGGCGCAGGATGCGGTTGGCGATGCGCGGGGTCCCGCGCGAGCGCCGCGCGATCTCGGCCGCTCCCTCGGCGGAGGCCGGCACCCCCAGGATGCGGGCCGAGCGCTCGACGATGGCGCGAAGGTCCTCCTCCGGGTAGAAGCCGAGACGCTCGATGATCCCGAACCGGGCACGCATGGGGGCCGTGAGGAGTCCGAACCGGGTCGTCGCCCCGACGAGCGTGAAGCGCTCGATCTGCATGGAGACGGTCCTGGCGCGCGGTCCCTCCCCCAGCCGGACCTCGATGCGGAAGTCCTCCATGGCCGGGTAGAGGAACTCCTCGATCACCGGCCTGAGCCGGTGGATCTCGTCGATGAAGAGGATGTCGCGCGGCTCCAGGTTGGTGAGGAGCGCGGCCAGGTCTCCCGGCTTCTCGAGCACGGGCCCGGAGGTGAGCTTGATGTTGACGCCGAGCTCCCGCGCCAGCAGCCGCGCGAGCGTGGTCTTCCCGAGGCCCGGCGGGCCGAAGAACAGGGTGTGGTCCAACGCCTCTCCGCGTCCGAGGGCGGCCTCCAGGTAGACCCGGAGGCTCCCCTTGACGCCCTCCTGGCCCACGAAGTCGGCCAGCCGGTCGGGACGGAGCGAGGACTCGACCCGCTCCTCGGCCCCGAGCACGTCGGGTGTGGTGATCTCGGACCGCTCGCTCATCCCGCCCTCATACGTGCTGCAGCGCGAGGCGCACCAGCTCCTCCACCCCCACCTCGCGCCCGTCCAGGGACCGCCGGGCGCGGTGCACGGCGTCCTCGCTGTCCCGGGCGCCGTAGCCGAGGTTGCGCAGGGCCTGCACGGCCTCCAGCGCCGCGCCCGTTCCGACCTCGGGCTCCTCCTCGGAGACCAGGTCGTCCAGCTTGTCGGCCAGCTCCACGGCGATGCGCTCGGCCGTCTTCTTCCCGACGCCGCTCACCGTGCGCAGCACGTCGTGGTCCTTGGCCCGTATGGCCCGCACGATCCGTCCCCCCGGCAGCGAGCCGAGCAGGGCGAGGGCGAGCCGGGGGCCCACGCCGCTGGCCGTCTGGAGGCGCAGGAAGAGCTCCCGGTCGCGGGCGCCCGCGAAGCCATACAGCTCCAGGGCGTCGTCCCGCACGACCAGGGCCGTGTGCAGCTCGACCTCCTCGCCCACGGGGGGCAGTCGGTCCAGCACGGTGGCGGGCACCAGCACCTCGTATCCCAGGCCCGACACGGTGAGGACCTCGACGCGGTCGGTGCCCACCGCCAGGAGCCGCCCCCGAATGCGGCGGATCATCGGCTCACCGGGCCAGCGGCCCCACGCCGACCATGAGATGGCAGAGGGCCGCGGCGCAGCCGTCGGCGGCATCGGCCGGCTCGGGCGGGCTGGCCAGGCCCAGGTGCTTCTGGACCATGAACGCCACCTGGTCCTTGGCGGCGTTTCCGTTGCCGACCACGGCCTTCTTGATGGTGGCGGGCGGGTACTCGGCCACCTCCATCTCGAACAGGGCCGCGGTGAGGAGGATGGCGCCGCGAGCGTGCCCGAGGACCGCGGCGGTGCGGGCGTTGCGGCCATGGAACACGTCCTCGACCGCCACGCAGGTCGGCCGGAGCCGCTCCAGCACCTCCTGCAGGCCGCGATGGATCTGTACGAGTCGCTCGGGGAGGGAGGTGTCCGCATCGGCACGCAGCACGCCGCATTCCTCGAGCGTGAAGCCGCCCCCGGCCCGGGCGACCAGCCCGTAGCCCATGACGTGGCTGCCGGGATCGATCCCGAGGACTCTCAGGAGCCGGCCGACTCCATGGCCGCGAGGGCCTCCTCGTCCACCTCGAAGTTGGACCACACCTGCTGCACGTCGTCGTGGTCCTCGATCTCCGACAGGAGCTCGAGCAGGCGCTCGGCCTGCCGACCCTCGACCCGCATGGCCGACTTGGGCACCATGGCCAGGCCGGACTCCCGGATCTCGAGTCCCCGCTCCCGCAGCGCCTCGGCGACTTCGTGGAAGCGGGCCGCGGAGGTCTGGATGCGGTACGCGTCCCCGTCACGCGTCATGTCGTCGGCGCCGGCCTCGAGGGCCGCCTCCAGCGCCACGTCCTCATCGTAGTGCCCGGCGTCCAGCCACACCTCGCCGACCCGGTCGAACATCCACGCCACCGAGCCGTCGCGCCCCAGGTTGCCGTCGTAGCGCTCGAGCAGGTAGCGCAGCTCCTGGACGGTGCGGTTGGCGTTGTCGGTGACGCATTCCATGAACAGGGCGGCGCCGCCCGGCCCGTACCCCTCGTAGGTGACCTCCTGGTAGTCGACCCCCGGGAGCTCCCCCGTGCCGCGCTGGATGGCGCGCTCGATGTTCTCGTTGGGCATGTTCTCGGCCTGCGCGTTGTCGATGGCGGTGCGCAGGCGCGGATTGAACCCCGGGTCGCCGCCGCCCTCCCGGGCCGCCACCGCGATCTCCCGGCCCAACTTGGCGAACAAACGACCCTTCTGCTTGTCGTTCTTGCCCTTCTGGCGCTTGATCTTGGACCACTTGCTGTGACCTGACAAACGGATGCTCCCCGTGGAAGGCCCGAGTGGTGCGAAGCCGCGCCGGGAGCCCGCCTCCGGGCTCGCGCGGGGCCGCTGCTCCCGGAAATTCTCTACCCTCCGGGCCGGGGCGTGTGCCCCGGCGCGGGGGGCCTCTCAGGAGGCCTGGCGCTCCTCCTGCGACCGGGCGATGACCCGCTCGGTCACATCGGCCGGCGCGCGCTCGTAGCCGTGCAGCCGCCGGGCGTGCACCCCCTTGCCGTGCGTGAGGGAGCGCAGCGCGGCCGAGTACCGGTAGAGCTCGGCCTGGGGGACCATGGCCCGGACGAGCTGCAGGTGGCCGCGGGCCTCGATGCCCAGGACCCGGCCCCGGCGGCCGTTCAGGTCGCCGATGATGTCTCCCATGTACTCCTCGGGCGTGGTCACCTCGATCTCCATGATCGGTTCGAGCAGCACCGGGCCCGCCTTCCGGGCGACGTTCTTGAACGCCATGGAGCCGGCCACCTTGAACGCCTGCTCGGAGCTGTCCACCGAGTGATGCGAGCCGTCGTACACCTCGGCCTGGAAGTCCACGACCGGGTACCCGGCCAGCACCCCTCGAGCGGCGGACTCCCGGATGCCGTGGTCGACGGCGGACACGAACTTGTTGGGGATCACGCCCCCTTTGATCGCGTCGACGAACGCGTAGCCTGAGCCGTGCGGCAGGGGCTTGAGCCGGACCCAGCAGTCGCCGTACTGGCCGCGGCCGCCCGTCTGCTTCTTGTAGCGACCCTGCCCCTCGGCCTCCCGGGTCAGCGTCTCCCGGTACGGGATGCGCGGCTCCTCGGTCTGGACCTCCACACCGTACTTCCGGAGCAGCTTCTCCAGGGTGACGTTCAGGTGGAGCTCCCCGAGCCCCCTCGCGATGGTCTGGCCCAGCTCGGGATCGAACGCGGACCGGAAGGTGGGATCCTCCTCGTGAAGCCGCGCCAGCCCGGTCGACAGCCGGTCCTCGTCGCCACGGGAGGCCGGGGCCACGGCCACGGCGATGTCCGGCTCCGGCCAGTCGATGGTCTGCAGCCGGAGCGGCCTGGACTCCGAGGCGAGGGTGTCGCCCGTGTGCGTGACCTTGAGCTTGGCGACCACCCCGATGTCGCCGGCGTGCAGCCGGCCGACCTCGAGCCGCTCGGACCCGTCCGGGATCGCCAGGTGCGTGATGCGCTCGCTGCCGGAGCGGCTGGCGTTGGCCAGGGAGTCCCCATTCGAGACCGTGCCCGAGAACACGCGGAAGTAGCTGAGCTCGCCGGCGTGCGGCTCGGCCGTCGTCTTGAACACGAGCGCCGTCGCCGACTCCGAGTCCGAGCCGGCCAGCTCCACGGGCTCGCCGTCCCGATCCTCGGCCAGGTACGGGCCCGCCTCGTTGGGCGACGGAAGCAGCTCGACCAGCTTGTTGAGCACCGCGCGCACGCCCCAGCCGCTCCGCGCCGAGCCGCAGAAGATCGGGAACAGCTCGCCGCGACGCATGGCCGCGGCCATCGCCGACAGCACCCGCTCCCGGTCCAGCTCCTCGCCCTCCAGGTACGCCTCCAGGAGCGCGTCGTCCGTCGTGGCGATGGTCTCGATGAGCTCCTGCCGGTAGCGCTCGACGCCGGGACCGAGCTCCTCGGGGATCTCGACCTCCTCGTACTCTCCCCGGTCGCTCCCGGCGCGGTACAGGTGCGCCTTCTTCGAGAACAGGTTCACGATCCCGCGGTACGCGTCACCCGCCCCGATCGGTACCTCGACCGGGATGGCGCCCTCGGCGATCACCGACTTGATCTGTCCGAAGGTCTTTTCGAATGAGGCGTTCTCCTTGTCCATCATGGAGATGAAGAAGAGGCGCGGCAGCCCACGGTCGGAGGCCGCGGCCCACACCTTCTCCGTGCCCGCCTCGACCCCGGCTACCGCGCTCGCCACGACCAGCGCGCCGTCGGCCACGCGCAGGCCGGCCAGCGTCTCCCCGTAGAAGTCCAGGTAGCCGGGAGTGTCGATCAGGTTCACCTTGGCGCCCATCCAGGGCGCGTGGGCGACTCCGAGGTTGATCGACATGCCGTGCGAGGTCTCTTCCGGCGTGAAGTCCGTGACCGCGTTGCCGGCCTCCACGGAGCCGCGTCGGCCCGTCGAGCCCGCGATGTAGCACATCGCGTCGGTCAGGCTGGTCTTACCGCATCCCCCGTGGCCCAGGAGGACGACGTTGCGGATGCGGTCGGTCGAGTATTCTTGCGTAGAGGCCGCCATGGCCGACTCCTCTCAGAGGCCCGTCGATGAACCGGGGCGGTTGAACCGGTCGTGGGGCTCCCCATTCTAGGCGAGGAGTCGGAGGATCGAAAGGGCCGCGCCGGTCCCGGCGGAGGGCGGGCGGTCAGCCCCGGTAGCGGCGACTCATCTCGTCCAGGAACTCGCGTTCCTCCTCCGTCAGCGAGTCCATCCCGCTCTCGCGGATCTTGTCCAGCACCCGGTCCACCTCGTCCAGAGTGTCCCCGGACGGTCGGCGGCGGGAGTGCGGCCGCCCGGCGGAGGTCGAGCGGGGACGGGGCCCGGCATCCCCGCGCCCGCCGCGCGCCGCTCCGCGCCGCCCCCTCCCGGTCCAGCGCGTCCACCGGCGACCCACCGCGGACAGCCCCCGGTCCAGGACGCTGCCCCAGCGGAGATAGAGGTAGCCGGTCACGAGTCCGCCCAGGTGCGCCCACTCGGCCACGGGACCACCCCGCGCCACGAAGGTGGCCCACACGGCCACGCCGGCCAGGAAGGTCACGAACCACTTGGCCTTGATGGGGAGGATCCCCCACACGTAGATGGGCGCGTCCGGCCAGCGCAGGGCGAAGGCGAGCATCACCCCGTAGATGGCCGCCGACGCCCCGATCACGGTGGGTGTCCCGATCAGGGGAACGAGGATCACCGATGCGAGCGCCCCTCCCAGCCCGGCCACGATGTAGAAGCGGATGAAAGCCGTACCGCCCCAGGCCCGCTCCAGCGGCGGTCCGAAGAAGAACAGGACCAGCATGTTGAGGAAGACGTGCAGGAAGCCGCCGTGTACGAACATGTAGGTGAGCGGCGACCAGGGATGGACCAGGAGGCGCGCCGGCGAGAAGCCGAACACGTATGCCGTCCAGTCCAGGGGGAGGAGCCGCACGGCGTTGAGGAGCCAGATGATGCCGTTGGCCACGATGAGGCGCGTGACCCAGGGCGTGAAGAAGCGCCCGAACCGACCGGCGGGCCCCCCGCCGAATCCGCCCCCGCCCGAACCGTAGCTGTACGATCGCTCCGCGTAGCTCATGATCCCCCGTGCCCCGGTCGAACCCCCCCGGCCGGGCGCCGTTCCGCGATCAGGCGGCCCCGTCGGATGCGGGAGCGATGGCGAGGCGCACGATCCGATCGCAGAGCTCCGGGAAGGAGAGGCCGGCCGCCGCGCCCGCCTTGGGGACGAGGCTGTTGGCGCTCATGCCCGGCAGCGCGTTGGCCTCCAGACACCAGGGCGTACCGTCTCCGTCCAGCATGAAGTCGATGCGGCTGAAGCCGCCCAGCTTCAGCGCCCGGTGCGCGGCGAGGGCGGAGTTCCGCACGCGTTCGGCCACCACAGCCGGCAGGTCGGCGGGAAAGATCTCGCGGGCCATCCCCGGCTGATACTTGCATTCGTAGTCGAAGACCTCGTGCTCGGGGATGATCTCCCCCACGGGCAGCGCCTCGTCTCCCACGACCGCCACGGTCAACTCCCGACCTTGCACGAAGCGCTCCACGAGCACCTCCGCGTCGTAGCGCCGCGCCGCGCGGATGGCGGCGGGGAGCGCGTCCGCTTCGCGCACCACGGAGAGCCCGACGGTGGAGCCCTCCCGGTTGGGCTTCACCACCACGGGCAGCCCGGGGTCCTCGGCCCGGAGATCGGCGTCGGCGGCCGCGGTCACGGTGCGCCACGGCGGAGTGGGGAGCCCCGCCTGCAGGAAGAGCCGCTTGGCGACCTCCTTGTCCATGGCCAGGGCGCAGCCCAGGTGACGGCTGCCCGTGAACGTCACTCCGGCCAGCTCGAGGAGCGCCTGGAGGGTACCGTCCTCCCCCACGCCGCCGTGCAGGATGGGGAAGAGCACGTCGGCGTCCGACACCTCGGGCAGGGCCAGGAGGTCCGCGAGCACGCCGACCCCGAGCGGGGCGAGCCCCTCGCGCTCCGGCGGCGAAGCCCGCACGCCTCGGGCCGCGATCTCGTCCTCCGTCGCCGCGGACAGGGGCCCGGACGCGGTGTCGACCGCCACGACGTCGTGGCCGGCCCGACGCAGGGCGCGCGTCACCTGCACGCCGGAGTCCAGCGACACCTCGCGCTCGGCCGAGGCACCGCCCAGGAGCACCGCGATTCTCACCCGCTCAATCGCCCATGAGGTGGTGGAGGAGGTCGTACCGCGTCAGGATCCCGATGATGACCTCCCCGTCCTCGACCAGGACGGCGGACACGTCGCGCGTCAGCCGACGGCTCAGGGCGTTGATCTCGACGGTGGCGTCCACGACGGGAAACGGACCGCCGGCCAGCTCTCCGACGGGGCGGTCCAGGTTGTCGGGGTCGTCCAGGGCCGCCGACATCAGGGTCGCCTCCGTGACCGAGCCCTCCGGCCGGCCCTCGGACAGCACCGGCATCTGCGAGACGTTGTGCGCCTCGATGAGGGCCAGGGCCTCCCGGACCGTGGCCTCGGGCGGGACGGAGACGAGCGCCTCCGTTCCCGGCACCCGCTTGGTACCGAGCAGGTAGTCCGCCGTCACTCGCTCGGGCCGGAGCATCTGGTTCTCCCGCATCCACTCTTCGTTGTAGAGCTTGGAGAGGTAGCGCTCGCCCGTATCACACAGGATGCACACCACGCAGGCATCCGGGTCGTCGACCTCCTTGGCCACGTGCACCGCCAGGGCCACGTTGAGCCCCGTGGACCCGCCCACGAACATCCCCTCCTCGCGCGTGACCCGTCGCGCCATGAGGAAGGACTCCCGGTCTCCTATCGTCCGGAACTCGTCGATGAGCTCGAAGTCGAGCGTGCCGGGAATCTTGTCGTTCCCGATGCCCTCGACCTTGTAGGGCGCGTGGGGTCCCTTCTCGCCCGTGGCGAAGTATCGGGCGAAGATGGAGCCCGCCGGATCGCCGGCGATCACGCGAATGGAAGGGTCCTTTTCCTTGAGGAACCGTGCCACCCCGGTGATCGTGCCGCCCGTGCCGGCCGATGCCACGAAGTGGGTGATGCGGCCCTCGGTCTGCTCCCATATCTCCGGTCCCGTGGTCTCGTAGTGGGCCTGCGGATTCACGGGATTGAAGAACTGGTCGGCCAGCACGGCGTCGGGACGTTCGGCCGCCAGGCGGCGCGCCACATTGGCGTAGTAATCCGGGTGATCGGGCTCTACGGCCGAGGGGGTCACGATGACCTCGGCCCCGTAGCCCTTGAGCAGCCGGACCTTCTCGGCGCTCATCTTGTCCGGGATGACGAACACGCAGCGGTAACCCTTGACCGCCGCGGCCAGAGCCAGGCCGACCCCCGTGTTGCCGGACGTCCCCTCGACCACCGTGCCGCCCGGGCGCAGGCGCCCATCGCGCTCGGCGTCCTCGATGATCCTGATCCCGATACGGTCCTTGACGGAACCGCCGGGGTTGGCCTGCTCCGCCTTCCCGTACAGGGGCGTGCGCGCTCCATCGACCACCCGGCGCAGACGGATCAACGGCGTCCAGCCGATCGTCTCCAGCACGGTGTCGTAGGGACGTCGATGCGGCGGGGGCTGGGTCATGGCTGGTGGACCTCTTCCGGGAGCGGGTAGCGCACCGGCAGGACCGCCCACACGGCCACGGGGCGGTCGCCCTGACGCGCCGGACGGTAACGAAGCCGGCGCGCTCCGGCCAGCGCCGCCGAATCCAGCACCGGGTAGCCGCTCGACGTGAGCACGTAGGCGGAGTCCACCATCCCGTCCGTGTCGATGTGGATCCTGAGACGCGTCTCGCCGCCGATGCGTGCCTGCCATGCCTGGTCGGGGTAGTCGAACGGCGACTGCTGGTTCTGCATCACCGGGACGCGGAAGGAGCCGCTCCGGACGCCCAGGCGAAGTCCTCCGAGGACCGGGCTCACCGTGTCGGCGCAGCCCGCGAGGAGAGGAAGCGCCAGGGCAACCGACGCCATCAGCGCGGCGCCGCGTCCGACGCTCACGGCTCGCCTCCCGGGAGAGGCCGCCGGGGGGGCGCATCCGCCGCACGCGGCTCCTCGAGGCCCGCCAGCCGTCGAAGCTCCGTCAGCGCCTGCAGCGCTTCCAGCGGCGTCGTCCGGTTGGGGTCGAGGTCCGTCAGCCTCTGGAGCACGTCGACGGCGGAGACCCGCGGGCCCGAGCCTTCCTCCGGCCCGTCCTCCTCGTCCACGGCGGGGACCTCGCCGGCGGCCGCCTCCGGCTCGAACAGGCTGAGCTGGGGCCGGCCCTCGTTGACGAGACTGGCCAGCCGCGTCCCGGCTCCGCTCTCGCCGCCCTCGAGGACCCGCAGCACCTCCGCAGCGCGCTCCACCACCGGCGCCGGCAGGCCCGCCAGCCGGCCCACGTGCACGCCGTAGGAGCGGTCGCTACCTCCCGGCTCCACCCGCCGCAAGAACACGATGTCGTCCCCGGTCTCCCGCACCGCCACGTTGAAGGCCCCGACGCCCTCCAGTCGATCCGCCAGCTCGACGAGCTCGTGGTAGTGCGTCGCGAAGATCGTCCGGGCCTCCACCACGTCGTGGATGTACTCCGTCACGGCCCAGGCGATCGACACGCCGTCGTAGGTCGAGGTGCCGCGCCCGATCTCGTCCAGGAGCACCAGGCTCCGATCGGTGGCCCCGTTGAGAATGGTGGCCGTCTCGGTCATCTCGACCATGAAGGTGCTCTGACCGCGAACCAGGTTGTCGGAGGCGCCGACGCGGGTGAAGATCCGGTCGCACAGCCCGATCCGGGCCCGGTCCGCCGGTACGTAGGCCCCGATCTGCGCCAGCAGCGCGATGAGGCCGACCTGCCGCAGCACGGTGGACTTCCCGGACATGTTGGGCCCCGTGAGGACCATCACCCGCGTGCCGCGGTCCAGGACCACGTCGTTGGGGATGAACGCCTCCCGGGCCATCATCCTCTCGACCACCGGGTGTCGCCCTCCCCGGATCTCGAGGCGGTAGCCGTCGTCGACCTCGGGTCGGACGTATCCCTCCCGCACCGCGACCTCGGCCAGCGACGCCAGCACGTCGGTCCGCGCCACGCGGTCGGCGGCGGCCTGGAGGCGGCCGACCTCCTCGGCGAGCGCCGCCCGGACCTCCCCGTACAGCTCGGATTCGAGGCTCGCGATGGCCTCCTCGGCCCCCACGACCTTCTCCTCCCACTCCTTGAGCTCGGGGGTGAAGTAGCGCTCGGCGTTGGTGAGCGTCTGCTTGCGGTGGTAGTCGTCCGGGACCCGGTCGAGGTGCGTCCTCGTCACCTCGAGGTAGTACCCGAACACCTTGTTGTAGCCCACCTTGAGACTGCTGATGCCGGTCCGCTCGCGCTCCCGCGCCTGCAGGTCCGCGATGAAGTCGACCGCGTGGTCACGCGTGCCGCGCAGCGCGTCGAGCTCCTCCGAGAAGCCCCGCCGGATCACCCCGCCGTCCTTGAGGGTCGCCGGCGCCTCCGGATCGATGGCGCGGCGGATGGCGTCCGCCACGTCGTCGAGGGGATCGAAGCCGGCGGCCAGGTCCCGCAGAACGGCCGAGGACGTGCCCTCGAGGCCGGCCACCACGGCCGGGAGGACGTCCAGGGAGCCGACCAGGGCCAGAAGCTCCCTCGGAGCCGCACGAGCGGTCGCGATCTTGGCAGCCAGGCGCTCCAGGTCGCGGACCTCCGCCAGCGCGCTCCGCAGCGCACGCCGACGGTCGTCGGCCTCGACCAGCTCCGCCACCCCGGCCTGCCGGCAGTGGATTCCGTCCAGGTCCAGGAGGGGATGGAGCACTCGGCGCCGGAGAAGCCGACCTCCCATGGCCGTGCGAGTCCGGTCCAACACCTCGAGCAACGTCCCACCACCCTCGGACCGGAGCGGGCTCACCAGCTCCAGGTTGCGCCGCGTCATCTCGTCCAGGTGCATGTACCGGCCGGCCCGCTCGACGCGCGGCGGCCGCAGGTGCTCGACTCCCGCCGGCCGCACCTCGCGCAGGTAGGCCACCAGCGCCCCGGCCGCCGCGGCCAGGTGGGGCTCGTCCTCGGCCCGGAACCCGAAGCCCTCGGTGCCGGCCACCCCGAACTGGTCGCGGAGAGCCTCGTCGGCCATGGCGGGCTCGAAGCGCCAGGCGGCCAGGCGGCTCACGGCCCACGGGCCGGCCGGGGCCCCTCGCTCTTCGCCCTCGGCCACGACGAGCTCGGCGGGCTCGAGACGCGCCAGCTGGTCGGCGAGCTCGCCCGCCTGCACCGACCACAGCTCGAACTCGCCCGTCGACAGGTCGGCCGTAGCCACGCCCACCGGATCGTGGCCGGCGAGCACCACGATGAAGTTGTTGCGGTCGGCCGTGAGGAGGCCGTCCTCGAGGACGGTTCCCGGCGTGATGGTCTCGACGACTTCCCGGCGCACGAGTCCGTCGGCCTCGGCCGCATCCTCCACCTGCTCGCAGATGGCCACGCGCCTCCCCGAGCGCAACAGTCGCGGCAGGTACTCGTCCACCGCCTTCACCGGGATGCCGGCCAGGGGGACGTTCCCCCGACCGCCGTTGTTCCGCGACGTGAGCGTGAGGCCCAGAAGTCGGCTCCCCTCGGCCGCATCGTCGAAGAACATCTCGTAGAAGTCTCCCACGCGGAAGAAGAGGAGCGCTTCCGGGTGGCGCGCCTTGATGTCCAGGTACTGCTGGATCAGGGGCGTGTGCTCGCTCATGGCCGGGACTGGGTCTGATCCGGTTGGACCGTGATGGCCGGGAAGCCGGCCCGCGCCACCCGGTCGCGGAGCGCGTCGGCCGATGCGGCGTCCGGCACCTCCTGGGTCCACACGCGGAACAGGCCGTCCCGGGCCGGCGTGTCCACGACCCGCACCTGGAAGCCGGCTCCGGCCGCCCTCTCCCGCAGCATCTCGGCCGCCTCGCGTGTGCTGAACGCCCCGAGCTGCACCGTCCAGCGACCGACCGCGGGACCGCTGCTCCCGGAGCCCTCCTCGGAGCGCGCCGCCGCCCGCCCGGGGCAGCGGGCCGAGGCGCGCCGGGCCCGGGACGCCAGGGCCGTATCGGCTCCCGCCTGTCGCACGGCACGTTCCCACGCCTGGCACGCCCGCGTGGTGTCGCCCGACGCCGCCAGCGCATCGCCCGTCCACGCCCAGGAGCGATCCGCCAGCGAATCGCCCGGGAAGTCGGCCCGCAGGGTGGAGAGGTCGGCGAGGGCCCGGTCGTATTGCCCCCGGGCCAGGCGGAGCTGGGCGAGGCGGAGGCGCGCCGCGGCGGCCCAGGGGAGCACGCCTCCGATGGCCACCGTCGTGTACGCCAGGGTGGCCGAGTCCACGTCGGCGGCCAGGCGGCCACGCAGGAAGTCCGCGTGGGCCCGGACGGCCGGGGTGACGGCGTCGCCGCGGCCCTGGAGCCAGCGCGCCAGCTCGCGGCGAGCCCGCTCCGCGTGCCCGGAATCGGCCGCCGCCTCGATCGCCTCGAGGCTAGGAAAGGCACCGGAGGCCTGGGCGGACACCCGCGTCGGACGGACGCCCGTGCTCGCCAGAGCGAGGGCCAGCGCCAGCGCCGAAAGCCGCGGGACCCGGACCGAACGGCCTGGTGTGGCGCCACCCCCCGGGCTCCGGCGGGACTCCCTCATCGGGCCGATCCCGCTTCGCGGCGGAGGAGGCGAAGCGAGAGCAGGAGCTCCTCGAGCACCCGCCGGTCGGGTATCCCCGATTTGGCGTGACCGTCGGCCCGGCGCATGAGTCCGATGGCACGCTCCAGCTCGGGGGGCGTCCAGCGCCGCGCCTGTCCCGCGTAGATGCGAGCCTTCCAGCTAAGGTAGGGCTTGCCGGCTTCCTTGAGCGCGCGGGCCACCGCCCCCTGTCCCCCCTCCAGCGCCACCCCCAGGTACAGGTGCTGATCGACCATGCCGACGAGGAGGCCGACCGCCGACTCGGAGGGCTCCGACAGGAGCCTGGGCAGATCCTCGAGCGCTCCGCCGTAGTCCCGCTCGGCCACGCGGTCGAGCCAGTTCCAGCGGCCCACCGCGCGGACGTTGGGGACCAGACGGCGCACGGCTTCGGCGTCCACCACGCCGTCGATCGCAGCGGAGGCCAGCTTGATGAGCTCCGCGTCGAGCTGGTCCGCCTCCGCACCGACGGCCGTGGCCATCAACTGCGCGCCCTCCTCTTCCAGGTCGTAGCCGTGGACGGTTCGCGCCCGTTCCATGAGCCAGCCGGGCAGCTCGGCCTCGCGCGGTACGCTCCAGCCGAGCGCGCGTGCCCCCTGCTCCAGCTTCTTGTAGTACGCCGCCTTCGAGCCCGAGGGCACGGTCGCGGTGACCACCACGGTGAGGCCGGGCGGCGGGGCCTCGACCGCGGCCACGAGCACCTCCCGAGCCTTACGTCCCAGGTGCTGCGCCCCGAACACCGCCACGACCCGTCTCTCCGCCATCATGGGAGGCATGGACAGCGCGGAAGCGAGCTCCTCGGGGCCCGCGACGTCGCCGTGGAAGATGTCGAGATTGAAGTCCCGCGTGGAAGGATCGAGGGCGGCGTCGATCAGCCGCCTGGCGCCCTCGTCCCGTAGCCGCTCCGCCTCTCCGTGGAAGTAGAAGGCGCCGTCGAGCGGACCGCGTTCGAGGAGACGCTCGAGGACCCGCTCGGCCGGGAGCGTCACGCTTCGGGGGGTCAGCGGGCGAAGGCCGCCCTCTGCTCCATGGCCGCCAGGAAGGATGGCCCGCCGCTGAGCCCGGCGCCGGCCGATGCGAAGAAGTCGCCGTCCAGCGCGTCGATGCCCCGGCCCCCGCTCAGCGGCGAGGAGGACAGAAACGGACCGCGGCCGAAGAACAGGGAGGCGGAGGAAGCACCGGGCAGATGGAGGCGTCCGTACAGGAGGCTGATGCCGCCAGCGTTCTCCGGCGGCCGTGCCTCCCCGGCCCGCGGCGCACGCGCCGCCACCGCGGGGAGCTCGACCTCGACCGGCACGCTGGTGGCGAACGGCAGCCACGCGAAGGCGAGAAGCCCCACCGCGGCCACGGCCACGAGGGCCGCGCTGCCGCCCGGGCGCACCGAGCTCATGGGGATGCCGTCTTCGAGATGGTAGATCCGGTGGCGCAGACGGGGCAGGAAGTCGGGGGAGCCATCGACGTCCGGGAGCTCACGGCACAGGGCCAGGCCGCGCTGCATGACCCGGTCGTACCGGGCACATCGCTCACAGCCTCCGATGTGTCGCTCGAACGCCTGCCCGCGGGCCGCGCTGACCAGCCCGTCGAGGTAGTCCGAATAACCCTCGAGGAATTCCTCGCATTCCATCGCCGTCATCCTTCCCGCCTGCGACGGATCACGTCCGTCTCGAGCTCCGCCGGCGCACCGTCGTTTCGCCGTAGCGGGGTCGAACCGATCGGGGGCGTCCGACTGGCGCCCGCCCCTTCATCGACCGGCGTATCATACTCGGACCGTCTCGGTGGGTTCCGCGTTCGGCGCGGCCGTCCGAGCGCGTCACGGCGCACGCCGCGTACGGGTCCGGGGATGCGCGAAGGGGGAGGGCGATGCCTCGCCCTCCCCCTTCCGCTTCGCGCACGACCGGCGCATCCGCTCGTCCACGACCGGTTCTCGACTCCGGAGAGGCTACTCGAGCATGGGCGCGATGATCTGCGCGAACTTGTTACGGGCACGGTTGAGGCGCGACTTCACGGTGCCCAGGGTGACGCCGGTGATCTCCGAGATCTCCTCGTACGTCTTTCCCTCCATCTCCCGCAGCACGAACACCACGCGGTGATGCTCGGGGAGCTGGGCGACCGCCTCCTCGACCTTCTCCCGAAGGTGCCGCTTCCGGAACAGGTCATCCGGCGAGTAGGAGCTGTCCTCCCACTGCAGCGGACGGTGATCCGCATCCCAGTTCTTCTTGATGGCCTGGAACAGCACCATCGGGTTGCGAGAACGGTTCCTGAGCTCGTTCTTCGCCAGGTTGCTGGCGATCGTGTAGATCCAGGTCGAGAACTTCTTCGTCGGGTCGAACCTATGGAGATGCCGATACACCCGGACGAACGTCTCCTGGACCAGGTCTTCGGAGCGGTCCCGGTCGCCGATGGTCCGGTAGATGAAATTCAGCAGGCGGTCGTGGTACCGATCCGCCAGCTCCTGGAAGGCGTGATGCTGCCCCTCGAGGTACTTCTCGACGAGCTGCGCATCCTCGAGCTCCCTGAGCTCGCGCCTCGGCTGGAGCTCCACGCCCCGCCGTCTGCGTGCCTCGACCCGGTCGGCCATGTCTATCCTGCCCCCTTCGGGACGGTCCCGCGCGCCCCGTTCTCGGTGCCCGTGCTTCCTCGTCCTCCGGTGGCGCCCGTCGCTGCCGTCCTCACCCGATCAGAAGACGCAACAACGCTGCCAATCGTCACGCTTTCAACAGCCTCGCCACCAGCAGGAGCGAGGCCACCGCGGTGCCGTTCGTGATCGCACCCTCGTCGATCATGGCGAGGGCGCGCGACAGGGTCACCACGTGCGGCTCCACCTGCTCCCCCGGCTCCGGATCGGAGTCCGTGCGCCGCAGGTCGGTCGCCAGGAACATCTCGATCTTCTCGTCGCAGAAGCCCGGGCTCGTATAGATCGCTGCGAGCCGCCTCCACCGCCCGGCGAGGAGTCCGGCCTCCTCGCGCAGCTCCCGCCGCGCACAGGCCTCGGGCGATTCCCCGGGCTCCAGGATTCCGGCCGGAACCTCCCACAGGACGCCGCCCACCGCGTGCCTGTACTGCCGTAACAGGTGGACGCGAGGCCCGGTTCCCGGGTCTTCGACCGGCACGACGGCTGCCGCGCCGGGATGGTGGACGAGCTCCCGTTCGGCCTCGCCGCCGTCCGGGAGACGCACCCGATCCACACATAGCCGAAGGAGCCGCCCCTTGAACAGCTGGCGACTCCCGATGCTGCGCTCCGGCCTCAACCCCACCCGGTCATCCTCGTCACCGGGAAGCATCCTAACCGAAAAAGTCCCGAAAGTCAAGCCCGGCCGGCACCGGCCCGCACGTCGACGTCGCCGAACCGTCCTTCCAGGTCTCCCTCGAGGGCTCCCGCATCACCGACCACCACCTGTGCCATTTCGGCAGGGTCCAGGTGCCCCCGGAGCGCCTCGAGCACCCCGGACGCGGTGACGGCTTCGATCCTGGCCCGGTAGCGCGCCCAGTAGTCATTCGGCAGATCGTACACGACCTGCGTCACCAGCTTGGAGCTGACCTGGCTCGCGGTCTCGAACTGACGCGGGAGCGACAGGACCAGGGAGTTCCGGGCCAGCTCCATCTCGTCCTCGCCCGGCGCCTCCTCGAGCAGCTGCGCCGTCTCCCGGAGGAACTCGGACAGGGCCTCCGCCGCCACTCCGGTCTCCACGGCCGTCTGCCCGACGAACGGGCCCGCCTCGCGACGGAAGTGGAAGCTGGTGCGCGCTCCGTAGGTCCAGCCCCTCTCCTCCCGGAGGTTCATGTTCACGCGCGAGTTGAACAGGCCGCCGAGGATCGCGTTGCCGACCAGGAGCTCGAAGAAGGCCGCGTCAGCGTAGGCGGCGCCGACCGTCCCCAGCCGGATCTCCGCCTGGGCGCTCGACGGTCGATCGACGAGGAGAACCGAACCGGGGACGGGGGCGCCGATGGCCCCGGGCGCACCGTCCGACGGGAACGCCTCGCCGCCCGTCCAATCCCCGAAGCGCGCTTCCACCGCATCTCGCAGGGCAGCGGCGTCCACCGCCCCGCACGCCACCAGCGCGGCACCGGACGGCCCGTACCGCCGCCGGTGGAAAGCCGCCACCTGCTCGCGCCCCAACCTCTCCACCGTGGGCCGGTCCCCCGCCGCCGGCGTCCCGTAACGATGTCCGCCGTAGACCGCGCGGATGAGCGCGCTGTCGGCCACCACCTCGGGTCGATCCAGGTCGCGGTCGATCTCGTCCAGCCGCTCCCCGCGCACCCGCTCCACTTCGGCTGGCTCGAAGGAAGGGTGTCGGGCCACGGCCGCCAGGAAGTCCAGGGCCCCCTCGAGCACGTCGCTCAGCGTGTGCAGACTGAGGATCGACACGTCGTAGCCGGCCGATACCGAGAAGCCGGCGCCCAGCCGATCGAGCCAGCTGGCCACCTCGCCGGCGCTCCGTCCCGCCGCGCCCTCCGTCAGCAGCCGGCCCGTGAGCTCGGCGACCCCCTCCTGGCCCCTCGGCTCGGCGGTGGCACCCGCCTCGAGCACCAGGCGCAAGGACACCTCCGGGAGCTGGTGGTCCTCGGCCACGATGAGGCGCAGGCCGTTGGTGAACTCGAACCGCCGAAGCTCGGGCAGCGTGAGGGGACGGAGGGGCCCGGCCGACGGCGCGCCCGAGCGGTCGACCGATCCCGCTGGTGCGCCCCGAGCGCCCGCCTCGCCCGTCCCGGTCAAGCCGCCCGGCCTTCGGCGTCGGCGCCGCGGGGCACGACGTGCAGGACCGTTCGACGCGCTGGCCGCAACACGTTCGCGGCCACTCGGGCCACCTCGTCCGCGGTCACCGCCTCGTAGCGATCGAACGCCCGGTTCACGTACTCCGGGTCGTCCCGGAGGATGACCGCGTCGGCGAACGCATCGGCCCGGTCCCCCACGCTGTTCAGGCGGCTCACCAGCGACCTCCGGGCCCGGTTCCGGGCGCCGGTCAGCTCGTCCTCCGACACGCCGGCATCGCACACCGGTCCGAGCACGTCGAGCACCTCCGCCTCCAGGTCGGTGGCGGCGACCCCGGGCCGCGCCGTGGCGACCACGATGAGCATCCCGACGCTCTCGAGCGGCCACGTGAAGCACTGGACCTCGGCCGCCACCTGCCTTTCGTACACGAGCTTGCGGTGCAGCCGGGAGCTCTTGCCCTCGGCCAGCACCCCGGTCAGTACGTCGGAGGCCTCGAAATCGGCGTCGTTGAACGAGGGCGCGTGGAACAGGGCGTACACGCGCGGGACCTGCACGGCGTCGCCCAGCACGGCGCGGCGCTCCCCGCGCTCGTCCCCCACGCGGGGCACCACGGGGGGCGCCGGAACCGACCGTGACGGGAACTCTTCGAAGTAAGCCCGCGCCCGGTCCAGCGCCTCGTCGGGATCGATGTCGCCGGCCAGCACGAGGACGGCGTTGTTCGGTGCGTAATACGAACGGAAGAAAGCGTGAACGTCCTCGAGGCTCGCCGCGTCGAGGTCGTCCATGTACCCGATCGTCGGGTGCCTGTACGGATGCCCCTCCGGGTAGGCGTGCTCCAGCAGCGTCTCGAACGCCAGGCCGTAGGGGCGATTCTCGTAGGACTGGCGTCGCTCGTTCTTCACGACGCCGCGCTGGTTGTCCAGCTTCTCCTGCGTGATGGCCTCGTCGAAGAAGCCCATCCGGTCCGACTCCAGCCACAGGGCCAGGTCGAGCTCGTTGGAAGGGATCACCTCGAAGTAGTTGGTACGGTCGAACCAGGTAGAGCCGTTCAGAGTGCCTCCCGCACGCTGGATGAGTCGGAAGTGCTCGCCCTTGGGGACGTGGCCCGATCCCTGGAAGAGGAGGTGCTCGAACAGGTGTGCGAAGCCGGTGCGCCCGGGACGCTCGTTCTTGGAGCCGACGTGGTACATGAGGTGCACGGCCACGACGGGGGTCGAGCGGTCCTGGTGCAGGATCACCCGGAGCCCGTTGTCGAGGACGCGCTCCTCGAAATCGAAGCGGACGCTGTCGGAGTGCACGGCTCGTCGCTCTCCCTGGCGGATGACAACCCGGGCCCGACCGCCGGTCGACCGGTCCGCGGCGGGCGCGTGCCCGGCCGCGAAGGTACCCGGCGCGACTCCGCCGCTCAACCCGCCCCGGGACGACGAACCGACCATGCGGACGAACGACGGCCGGCCCGCGACCCCTGTCGGGGTGCGAGACCGGCCGTCGAAGGAGGGAGATAAGCCGGGTTCTGTAACGGACCCGAAGGTCCGGGGGGTCATCTGTCTGGGCCGCCGGTCTCCCGGTGGCTCGTGCGGCCTACCCGGGGCTCGATGCGGCGGGTCGCCACTCGCCCCTGCTCGGCCTTGCTCCCGGTGGGGTTTGTCGTGCCGCGGCCGTCACCGGCTCGCGCGGTGGGCTCTTACCCCACCGTTTCACCCTTGCCTGTGCGGCGGTCGGAGCCTTGGGCCCGAGCGCGCCGCCATCGGCGGTCTGTTCTCTGTGACACTGTCCGTCGCCTCTCGACGCCCGGGGTTTCCCCGGCACCGTACCCTGTGGAGCCCGGACTTTCCTCGAGCCGCGCCGTGCGGACCACGCTACGCGCGGTGCCCGGCCGACCCGCGACCCCATCTCCCTCCGTTCTATTCTACCGCGCAGGGCTACCGGAGTTTCCTACGTGCCGCACCGAGCGTCTCTCGGGCATGTGCCATGCAAGGAGTTCGAACGAACCGACCTACCGGAGCGCGGCAGCGCGCTGTAGTTTGATGGGCACGTTCTAGGGCGACGGCGCATCGGGTCCCGGCCGTGCAGCACGGCTTTTCCCCCGCGTCGCCGCGAGTGCAGTCGTATCCACCGGTCCACGGAGGTGGCGAGCCGAGCCTTCCATGGTGAGCATCCTCCAACGCCACACCTTGTATCGGTCCGGGTCCGTTCGCGACCCGGGCGTGGTCGGGCTTTCGCGCCGGCGAGACCCGCGTCGTCTGTTTGCGCGTGCCGTGCTCGCCACGGTCGCGGCCGGCGGCGCGCTGACGCTCGCGGGGTGCGGTGGCGACGGCGGTACCGACGTGACGCCCTCTCCGACCCGTCTGGAACGGGTGTCGCTCAAGACCGACTCCGTCACGGTCGGGACGACGCTGGATCCACCGCTCGGCGTGCGTGTGGTCAGCTCCCTGGGCGATGCGGTCGAGGGCGTACCGGTGCGCTTCGCACTCCTGTCGGGCCCCGGCCAGGTCCCCACCGGCCTCGCCGTGTCCGACGCGCACGGGGTGGCCGAGGGGACCTTCGATGCCAACTCGGACCTGGGTGAGAGCGTCATCCGGGTGGACATTCCTAGCGCTTCGCAGGTCGCCCCGCTCGAGTTCAAGGTCCTCACCGTGCCCGCCGGCCAGGTGCACGTGTCGGCTGCCGCCGGCGACGCCCAGAGCGCGGAGGTAGGGACGCAGCTGGCCCTGCCCTTCACGCTGGCCGCCGCCACGCCCTCGGGCTCGCCAGCTGGAGGCGTGCGGATCGTATGGGAGATCCACCGGGGTCCGAGCGGCGGTCGGCTCACGTCGGACACCACCTTCACGGGCACGGACGGCCACACGCAGAACCTCCTGACGCTGGGTGGGACCGTTGGCGACTACTCCGTGCAGGCCTACGCCACGGGCGGGGTGAAGACGGACACGGCGACCTTCACGGCCCGGGCGGTGACCGCGCTGCAGAGCACCGCCCGCGTCGACTCGGTGCGCCCGGCGCCGCTTCGGCCCGGCCAGGACGCCACTCTTTATGGGATCGGCTTCGGGACGGTCACGTCGGCGGTCGACGTACGGGTCGAGGGTGCGTCCGCCCAGGTGCTGGCGGTCGAGCCGGGCCGAGTGCGCTTCCAGGTCCCCGCCTTCGCCGACCGCTGCCTGCCTTCGCGCCAGGTCGGCGTCCGCGCGCTCGTCTCGGGCCAGCCGACCAACGGCGAGCTCGTGCTCCTCACGCCCTCGGGGACGCAGCTCGACCTGGCCCCCGGACAGTCCACCACCCTGTCCGGGCAGGGAGCTCTGGGC
Organism: Candidatus Humimonas hydrogenitrophica; assembly: GCA_947581615.1. GTDB lineage: Bacteria > Gemmatimonadota > Gemmatimonadetes > Palauibacterales > Palauibacteraceae > Humimonas > Humimonas hydrogenitrophica. Next base: position 34,456 of record CANPVD010000010.1, on the reverse strand, counting down.
TGCCTGCAGCTCCCCGCCTCGGACAGCGGCTCGAGCTACCTGGTCGTGGCCGGGAACGCCGACCAGTCGGCCGAAGGCATGACGCCGCTTCGGCTGATCCTCCGGACGCCGCCGACCTCCGGGGACACGGCGACCGCCGCCGGCGACGTCCGGGTGCACAGTGCGGTGTCCCGAGAGCCTACCGGCCGCTCCGACCCCTACGGACCGGCTATCCGGATCCGTGAATCGGCCCTGGACGAGCTGGCCCGACGTCGCATCTCCGGAAGCGGGCTGTCGTTGCGCAGGAGCGAGGAGCCCCGGTTCGCCGTCGCTCCGGCCCCGGGGGACACCCTGACCCTGTCGTTCGCGGTCAGCCCGGACCTGACGGTCTCCTGCGACGCGACCGCCGACCCCGTGCACGCCGTGGTCCGCTCGGTGAAGCCGCACGTCATCGTGGCCCAGGACACGGCGGCGCCGGGCGGCGGCTTCGACCAGGCCACGATCGACCGGCTCGCGTCGGAGTTCGAGGACGTCGACTACCCGACGGACGTGGAGTACTTCGGCCAGCCGGCCGACCTGGACGGTAACGGCCGGATCATCCTGCTGCTCACGCCCCGGGTGAACGGGCTCACACCCCGTGGCTCGAGCGTGGTCGAGGGCGGCTTCTTCCTCCCTCTGGACCTGGTGGACAAGGGAGATGCGCAGGGTGGCGGCCTCAAGGGCCCGGACGGGGAGACCTGCCCCGCCAGCAACGAGGGGGAGGTGCTGTACATGCCGGTGCCGGATCCCGGCGGGGTGTACAGCGATCCCAATCGTACGGACCAGATCCTGCGCAGCGATCGCAACACGATGCCGCACGAGCTCCAGCACCTGATCAGCGCGGAGCAACGGCTGGTCGTGGAGGGTGGAGACTTCAATAGCGTCGAGGATGTGTGGCTGGGTGAGGGACTCTCGCACATCGCCGAGGAGGTCGTCGGCCTCAAGGAGATGCAGCGCCAGGCCGGGCAGGACATCGGCTGGGACGCCATCCTGGGCGACCCCCGCACGCTGGACCTGTTCAACACCTTCGAGCTGGACGACTTTGCTCGCCTGGAGTTCTACATGCTCCAACCGGGCGAGGCGCCGACCCTGGCCACGACCGATCCCGGCGGAGTCCGCAGCCTCCAGATGCGCGGCTTCGCGTGGGCTCTCCTGCGATGGCTCGCCGACCGGGTCGGGCCCTCGGGGGAGGCGGCCTTCTTCCGTGACCTGGCCAAGGGTGGGCCCAACCTCGAGCGGGGCATCGCGAACATCGAGCAGGCCACGGGCCGGCGCTGGGACGACATCCTGGCGCAGTTCTCGGTGTCGTTGGCCCTGGACGACCAGGCCCCGTCGGGCGCCGACGCCGCGTACCAGCTGTCGACCTGGGACCTGCCCAGCATCTTCCAGGGGCTGCACGACAACCCCACGTCCGGAAGCCGTTTCCCGCTGGCCTACCCACTCGCGGTGACCTCGCTCGGCTTCGAGACGGCCGCGGTCGACTTCGAGGTGCGTTCCTCCACGAGCGTCTACTTCGAGCTCGCCGCCGATGGTGCCCAACCGGCGCTGGCCTTTCACCTGACCAGCCAGGGCGGTGGACCGCCGTCCGTGTCCACCTCGCCGCAGATCGTGGTGGTCCGGCTCCGATAGTCGAGATGAAGAACGAGGCTGAAATGACCCGACCCTCCGGCCCCTCAGCTTTCCTGACGCTACTGTTGCTCACCGCCATGGTAGCCGTCGCACCGTCACCCGTGTCCGCCCAGGCGGACACCGTGGCCACGATGGGCGACACCGTCTCGATGGCTCCCCTGCCGCCGTCCACGTCTAGCGACCGAGGGGGCCTCGAGGCGTTCGTGATCGGGGGGAGCCTCGCTCCCCTCGCCCGTCTCTCCTCCGATCCCGGATCCTTCGCCACTCAGGTGTCCTCGGCCCCGATGGTGGGCGGGACGGCAGGGTGGTGGTTGCCGAACGGCTTCGGGGCGGGGGTCCAGGTGCTGTACGCGCCCGCCTCGCTCAACATCATCCCGACGGCTTTCCAGGGACCCATCCCGACCGACCTCGGTGACGCGCGCTACCTGGCCGCTACCGCCGAGGTCCGCTATCGGCTCCTGCTGCACGGCCCGGCCGGCGTGCTGGCCCCATACGTGGCGTTGGGAGCCGGCGTCCGGCACCTGAACTTCGACCCGATCGCCAGCCTGGACGTCCAGGACACGACGGACCCGGTGGCCACGATCGCCGGGGGAGCCGAGGCGCGCCTGTACGGACCCGTGTCGATGCGGCTGGAGTTGCGGGACTACGTGTCCCGCTTCACGGCCACGGCCAACTCCCCGACGCGCACGCAGCATGACATCGCGATCACGTTCGGGCTCGGCATCCTCCCCTGATTCGGCGGGCCGCCCGCTCCCGCGTTCCCCGGCACCCGGTGCGGCGACCCGTCCGAACGCGTCGTAACCATGCATCACCGGCCGGCCCGGGCGTCTCGACCGGGCATTCCAGGCAAGGCTCGAAATCGTCGTAACATTAGTTGTCACCATGACATGACATCGCTCGACCGGTAGGGTCGACCCCTAGCACGCTTCTTGACACCTTCCCTGGGACCTCGGGGGGGACGTGCGCCCGCTCACGGCGGTCTCCGTCCCCTCCCGCCGCGCCCCAGGCGCGAACCGGCCCCGCGGCCGGGAAGACAGCCGAAGCCGAAGAGGAGAACAGTCGTGCGAACCGCGCTCCGCACATGTTCGGGACTGTCGTGTGCCGGTCGTGCGCCCGCGCGTCGCCTCCCTCCACCGGACGATCGCCGTCCGTGATGGATCGGGAGGAAGGACCGGAGAGCACGCCTGCGTCGTCGCGCGGCGAGCCGCCGGAAGTCCTGCGCGAGGCCATCGAGGCTGCGGGCGACGGCGTGGCGCTCCTCGATCGAAGCGGGCGCATCACGTACGCGAACTCGTGCTACGCGGGCCTGTTCGGGTTCGACCGACCACGCAGCGTGACCGGCCTGCACTGGTCCTTCCTGCATCCGGAGGCGGAAGCCGCGCGACTCCGTCGGGAGGCGCCCCGTGCCCTCGAGGCCCACGGATTCTGGCGAGGAGACGCGGTCGGGCGGCGCCGCGACGGCTCCGAAATCCCGCTCGACCTCTCGGTCACCCGCGTGTCGGACGGCCGATTCCTATGCGTGGCCCGCGACATCTCCCGACGACGCGCCCGGGAGGAGCAGCTCGAGCAGCTCGCCTACCGCGATCCCCTCACCGGACTCGCCAACCGGCGCGTTCTGCGCGAGCGGGCGCAGCAGGCCCTCGCGCTGGCACGCCGCGGCGACTCCCAGGTGGGCCTCCTCTACCTGGATCTCGTGGGATTCAAGCAGATCAACGACCAGCTCGGCCACCTGGCCGGGGACCAGGTGCTCGAGGAGGTGGCGCGGCGACTCGCCGGTTCGATCCGAGACGCCGACACGGCCGCCAGGATCGGAGGCGACGAGTTCGCCGTGCTCCTTTCGGAGATCGAGGGAGAGGGCGGCGCCCTGCAGGCGGCCCGCCGCGTGCAGGAGGCGTTCGAGCCGCCGTTCGAGGCGGACGGCCACACGCTGGAGATCGTCATCTCCATCGGCCTGGCCCTGTTCCCCACCTACGCCTCGACCTTCGACGCGATGCTGGACCAGGCCGACATGGCCATGTACGGCGCACGCCGATTGAAGTCGGGTGGAATCCGGATCTATCGCGGCGGTGACGCGGAAGCGGAGGACGGGCGTGCGGACCTGATCGCCGAGCTCCACGATGCCGTGCGACACTACCGGCTGGCGCTCCACTACCAGCCCGTGCGGGACCTGGCCACGGGGGAGCGGGTGGGATCGGAGGCCCTGGTGCGGTGGCCGCATCCGCGGCTGGGCATCCTGTGCGCCGCCAAGTTCGTCCCGCTGATCGGAGACCCGGCCCTGGTCCGGCGACTGGACCGCTGGGTCCTGGCCTCGTCCCTCGTGCAGCTGCAGGCCTGCCAGCGCGCCGGCTCCCGGGAGTGGCTGGCCGTCCACCTCTCCGAGCCTTCACTCACCGACGAGGGGCTGGAGGCCTACATGGAGCGCGTGCTGGGCGCCATGGGCGGGATCGATCCCAGCAAGCTGCTCCTCGAGTTCCCCGCCCGCAGCGTCCTGCGTGGCAGCGGCGCGGTGGGGGACCGTCTGGCCGCGCTGCGAGGGCTGGGCGTGTCCGTGGCCGTCGATGGCCTCTCGGGCGGGCACAGCTCCATGGCTTTCCTGCAGGGCCTTCCGGCCACCAGCCTCAACCTGGATCGCGGATTCGTGGCCGGGATCGGCCGGGAGTCGTTCGAGGAGGAGGTGCTCCGGACCGTGATCGAACTCGCCCACGCCATGCGCCTGCGGGTGCGGGCCAAGGGGATCGAGCGGGAGGAACAGCGAGAGTGGCTCCGGCAGGCCGGCTGCGACTTCGGCCAGGGCTTCCTCCTCGGCTGGATCCTGCCGCCGGAGGAGATGCCGGGCTGGAACGGGGACGGGAGCGCTCCCTAGTCCGCGCTCCCGCCCGCCCCGCTCGTCAGGCCGCGGCGCCGACCTCCGACGTGCAGTGCCCACAGCGCGTGGCCTCGACCGGGATCGCCATCCGGCAGAACGGACACTCCTTCTGGCTCGGAGGCGGCGGCGCCTCTTCCGCCTGTCGTCGCAGCCGGTTGTAGCCCTTGACCATGGCGAATACGGCCAGGGCGATGATCAGGAAAGACAGGAGGTTGTTGATGAACACACCGTAGTTGATCGTCGGGGCCCCCGCCTTCTGCGCGTCCGCCAGGGAGGCATACGGAGTAGACGACAGGTTGATGAACAGGTTGGAGAAGTCGAGTCCGCCGGTCAGGAGTCCGATCGGCGGCATCAGCAGGTCCGCCACGAAGGACTTGACCACGGTTCCGAACGCGCCACCGATGACGATGCCGACCGCAAGGTCGAACACGTTGCCACGGGCGATGAAGTCGCGGAACTCCGTGCGAACGCTCATGGGGACTCTCCGGGGCGGGAGTGCGCGAGCCACTATGACCCCTTCAAGTTACAGCGTTCGACATGTCCGGCAAGCGGGCACGGCCGGGAGCCGCGCCGGGAGATTCAGGTGGGATCCAGGGGAGTCCGCCAGGTGCGGGACACGATCACGTCCCTCGCGCGCTCCCTCGTGCAACCCGTCTCCGGCGTCTCCTCCCTGAGGTCGGCGGCCACCATCCGGTAGTATTCGGCGGCCCGCCGCGCGAGGACGGATCGATCCTCCGGACACGAAGCCCCCTCCGGAGGGCCGACCCGGACCTCCCCTTCCCCGTAAGGCAGCTTCTCGGACTGCCTCACGTCCAGGCAGCAGGTGCCCTCCGGGCCCGCGTCGGTGCCCACTACCTCGAAGTACAACCTCGAGGCGATCTGTCCCTCCTCCGCGATGCGCGTGGCATCGAAGAGGCAGCCGTGAAACACGATCATGCTCTCCGCCTGTTCCATGGTCGCCACCGGTCGGGGGTTCGGACATCGCATCGCCGCCGGTCGAACGCACCCCCGCCTAGCGCAAGAGGCACACCCGCCGCACCCGATCGAGACACGATCGCACAAGTCGTGTCGTCACATCGAGCTGCGATCCATGGACCGCGAAGGGGCCCGGTCCGAGAGGGAGATGAGCCTTGCATTCCGACACGCCGCTTGCAGGACGAGAGGCACGCCGGCGCGCCCGCCGGCCGCGCACGGTGGACGAGCCACCACGGGCACACCATCTTGCAGCCGCCGTGCTCCGGCGGTCGGCCATCGGACCGAACCCTCGGAGGAGCCGTGCGGGCGCATCCGCATTCCGTGCAGCAGGAGGGTCGAGGTGACGCATCAAGCATCAGTCAGGTCCACGGCGGGGCGCCGGGCGCTCCGGGCGGCATCCGTCGCGGCGCTCGCCCTGTCGACCGCGGCCGGGCCGCTGGCCGCGCGCTCCCCGGCGGCGGAGACGCCCGGCGCCCGGGCCGACACCACGCCGTCGGCCGCCGCGCCGAGCCGACTCACCGACACCCTCCTCGAGCCTTTCCAGTACCGTTTCATCGGGCCCTCGAACCCATCGGGGCGCGTCACGGCCATCGCCGTGCCCGACTCGGCGGGCCACCGGGTCGCCTACGCCGGGCTCGCCTCCGGGGGCGTGTGGAAGACCACCAACGCGGGCACCACCTGGAAGTCCGTGTTCGACCACGAAGGGAGCTCCTCGGTGGGCGACATCGCCGTGGCCCCGTGGAACCCTCGGGTGGTCTGGGTCGGCACGGGCGAGCGCAACTCCCTGCGCTCCCAGACCTGGGGCGACGGCGTCTACCGCTCGGCGGACGGCGGCAAGAGCTGGAAGAACGTGGGCCTGAGGGACACGCGCGAGATCGGCCGCATCGCCATCGACCCCGTGGACAGCGGCGTCGTGTACGTGGCCGCCCTCGGGCACCTGTGGGGGCCCAACCCGGAGCGCGGCGTCTACAAGACCGTGGATGGCGGAAAGACGTGGAAGAAGGTCCTGTTCGTGGACGACTCGACCGGGTTCGTGGACCTCCGCATCGATCCGAGGAACCCGAAGGTGCTGTACGCGGCCGGCTGGCACCGCCTCCGCTGGGGGGGCGGCAAGATGGAGGGGGCCGGCGCCGGGAGCGGGATCTGGCGCACGCGGGACGCGGGCGCCACCTGGACCCGGCTCACCGCGCCCGGGAACGACCACGGCCTCCCCTCCCGGGACCTGGGCCGCATCGGGCTCGCGGTCTACCCCCGCAGCCCCGACGTCGTCTACGCGGTCATCCAGGTCGCGCACGGGTCCAGGAACCCGAGCGTGAGCCCGTTCGGGGGCCTGTTCCGGACCGAGGACGGTGGTGACCACTGGACCCGGATCAACGACCTCTCGGCGGTACCCGACTACTACTACAACGAGGTGTGGGTCGACCCCAACGACAGCACGAACGTGTACCTGGGCGCCACGCGGCTCTTCCACTCCACGGACGGCGGCCGAACCTTCTCGCCCGTGCGCTACCGCAACGTGCACGTCGACAACCACGCCCTGTGGTTCGACCCGGACGACTCCCATCACATGCTGCTCGGCAACGACGGCGGCGTCTACCAGAGCTTCGACGGCGGCGACAGCTGGGCCCACCAGCTCATCCCGGCCAGCCAGTTCTACGAGGTCGACATCGACACCACCAAAGTGCCCTACCAGGTGTGCGGGGGGCTCCAGGACAACGGCGTGTGGTGCGGGCCGAGCCGCACCCGCGAACGGCTGGGCATCACCGCCGCCGACTGGTACACGGTCTACGGCGGGGACGGGTTCAGCTCGGCGGTGTCGGCGGACAGTCCGCAGATCCGCTACGCCGAGTATCAGTACGGCAACATCGGACGGCTCGACGTGGTCGACTGGCACACCGAGAGCGTGAAGCCCGAAGCCGAGGACGCCGGCGCCGAGAGCGGCTACCCGTTCCGATGGGACTGGAACACGCCCTTCGTGATCTCGAGCCACGATCCGACGGTCGTCTACCTGGGCGGCAACTACCTGTTCGAGCTCACCGATCGCGGCCGTGACTGGAAGATCCTGGGACCCGACATGACCCGCGCCAACCGCTTCCACCCCGAGCCCGACAGCGCCCATACGTCGTACCACTCGCTGCACTCGGTGGCCGAGTCCGCGCTGGACGGCCGCGTCCTGTGGACCGGCTCCAACGACGGCCTTCTGTGGGTGAGCACGGACGCGGGCGAGACGTGGCGGAACGTCACGGCGAACCTCCCGGGCGGCGGCCCGGCGCCCCCGTGCTGGGTGAGCGAGATCGAGACCTCGCGCTTCGACGCGAACGGGGCGTTCGTGACCTACGACTGCCACCGCCGCGACGACTACGATCCCTACGTCTACCGCACCACCGACGCGGGCCACACCTGGACGGACATCACGGGCGATCTGCCGAAGGGAAGCTCCACCTTCGTCATCCGGCAGGACCCGGTGAACCGGGACCTCCTGTTCGTGGGCACGCACGACGGCGTGTTCGCCAGCATCCGGGGCGGGAGTCACTGGGCGAAGCTGGGCGGGAACCTCCCCACCACGGAGGTGCGGGACCTGGCGGTGGTTCCACGCCGGAGGGAGCTCGCGGTCGGGAGCTTCGGACGGGGCGTCTACATCCTGGACATCGCCGCCCTCGAGCAGGTGACCCCGTCCGTGTTGAGCGACTCGGTCCGCCTGTTCGACCCGAACCCGGCCCGGCAGTTCGAGGAGCGAAACACGTACGGGTCGCAGGGACAGACGTTCTTCAGCACGGGCGCCACGCCGCCCTCGGCCACCCTCACCTATTGGGTGGGGCACGACCTGGGCAAGGACGTCAAGATCGAGATCCGGCGTGTCTCCGACGACACCACGGCGGCCGGCGCGGGCGTGGCGGCCGCCGACTCGGGCGGCGCGACGGCATCCGGGAGCGGCGCCGGGAAGGACGGCGCGGGGAAGACGATCCGCACGCTGACGGGCCCCGGGACCGTCGGCTTCCACGTTCTCACCTGGGACCTGGAGCGCAGCGAACCCCGGCCGCGCGAGATGGGCGGTCCGATGAACCCCGCCGAGCTTCGGCGGGTGCTTCCGGGGACCTTCCGGGTGGTGATGAAGGCTGGCAGCGCGTCCGGGGAGGCCACGCTGCTGGTGCGGAGCGGGTGGCCGGAGCGCATGCCGGGCCGGGTGCGGTAGGGGAGGCGACATGCGACTGGTGACCTTCGCCGGTTCGGACGGGCCCGCCGTGGGGGTGCTCCGCGGTGACGACGTGGTGGACCTCGGGGCCGTGATGTCGGAGCCCCCGGCCTCCGTGCGGGAAATCCTCGCCACGGGCGCGGCCGCCCTGAGCCGGGTGGAGCGCGCCGCGACCGAGGCACCGGGGGAAGAGCTCCACCCGGTGGAAACCCTGACTCTGCTGCCGCCGATCCCCGATCCGGGCAAGGTCCTGTGCCTGGGCCTCAACTACGCGGAGCACGCGGCGGAGAGCGGACACGAGCCGCCGGCCCATCCCGCCATCTTCATGCGCAGCCGCACCTCCCTGGTCGGACAGGGCGGACCGCTCGTCCGTCCCCGGCTGTCCGAGCAGCTCGACTACGAGGGGGAGCTCGCCGTGGTGATCGGCCGCTCCGCCCGGCACGTGTCCGAAGAGGACGCCCTGGACCACGTGGCCGGCTACGCGCCCTTCGACGACGGGTCCGTGCGCGAGGTCCAGTACTGGACGGCGCAGTGGACCCTGGGCAAGAACTTCGACTCCACCGGGGGCTTCGGCCCCGCCCTCGTCACGGCCGACGAGGTGCCGCCCGGCGCGGCCGGCCTGCGCATCCGGACGCGGGTGGACGGAGAGACCCTCCAGGATGGCAACACCGCCGACATGCTGTTCACCGTGCCCCGCATCGTCTCGCTGCTGTCGGAGGTGTGCACGCTCGAGCCAGGGGACGTGATCATCACCGGCACGCCCTCCGGCGTCGGCAAGGCGCGCACGCCGCCCCGCTGGCTGCGGCCGGGCCAGGTGGTCGAAGTCGAGATCGAGGGACTGGGCGTGCTGCGGAACCCCGTCGGGGAGGAGACATGACGACCGGCGACGCGAGGCCGGTGCACGCCGCGGAAAGCATTCTGCCGGTCGACGTGATCCGAGCGGCTTTCCCCGCCCTGGAGCGGCGGTGCGCCGGGCACCCCGTGGCCTACTTCGACGGGCCGGGCGGTACCCAGGTGCCGCGTCCGGTGGCCGACGCCGTCTACGACTACCTCCTCCGCCACAACGCCAACACCGGCTGGGCCTATCCCACCAGCGCCGAGACCGACGCGATCCTGGAGGGGGCCCGTGGCGCGATGGCCGATTTCCTGGGCTGCGCGCCGGACGAGGTGGCGTTCGGGGCCAACATGACCACCCTCACGTTCCACGTGTCGCGGGCCATCGGCCGCGCGCTGCCGCCGGACGCCGAGATCGTGGTCACCGAGCTGGACCACCATGCCAACGTGGACCCGTGGCGGGAGATGGCACGGGACCGGGGACTCGAGGTACGGACCGTCCCCCTCCGGCCGGAGACCGGAACCCTGGACTACGAACGCCTCGAGGCGCTCCTCTCCCCGCGCACGGGGGTGGTCGCGGTCGGGATCGCCTCCAACGCGCTCGGCACCGTGAACGACCTGGAGCGAATCGGTGCCGTGGTGCGGGAGCGCACCGACGCGCTGTGGTTCGTGGACGCCGTGCATTCGGCGGCCCACCGCCTCCCGGACGTGCGGGCGCCGGCCTGCGACTTCCTCGCCTGTTCGCCCTACAAGTTCTACGGCCCGCACACCGGGGTGCTGTACGGGCGCCGCGACCGGATCGAGGCGCTCGACATCCCCCGGTTGCTGCCGGCGCACGACAGCTCACCCGAGCGCGTCGAGACCGGGACCCTGAACCACGAAGGTATCGCGGGAATCGCGGCCGCCGTGGACTTCCTGGCGTCGCTGGCGCAGGAAGCGGGAAGGGAGCCGGAGAACGACGGAGGGGGGCGAAGAGCGCTCGAGGCCGCTTTTCGGGGACTCCACGCCCGGGGCGAGGCGCTGTTCGGTCTGCTGTGGGAGGAGATGGAGAGCATCCCCGGCGTCCGCCTGTATGGCCCGCCGCCCGGACAGCCCCGCACGCCCACCCTGGCGTTCACCGTCGGCGACCTCCCCTCCCGGGAGGTCGCGCGCCGCCTGGCCGACGGATGGGGCGTGTTCTGCTCGCACGGGGACTTCTACGCCGCCACGGTAGTGGAACGGCTCGGGCTGGCGGAGCACGGCCTGGTCCGGGCCGGCTGCGCCTGCTACACCTCGGATGAGGAGGTCTACCGGTTGGCCGAGGGAGTGCGGACGATCGCGGAGAGCTCGACGGGCTGATCCTCATGGCCCGCCGGTCGTATCTTGCATGGGACGACGTCGCCAACCGCACCGGAGGAGACTCCCATGATCGGCTCGATCGACCCCGTCATCCTGCTGGGCATGGGCTTCGTGCTCGTGGTGCTGCTGCTCGTGGGAGGGTTCCTGCTCGTGTACCCGCTCTCGCGGCGCCTGAGCGCCGTGCTGGAAGAGTCGATCCGACTGCGGAGGAGCCCGGGCACCGAGCCGGCCTCCCCGGCGATCCTGGACATGGTGCGCGATACGCGACGGCTCGTCGAAGGCCTCGGGGACCGGCTCGATGCCATCGAGGAGCGCCAGCGGTTCGTCGAGAACCTGCTCGAGTCTCCGCGAGGATCCGGCAGGGACCCGCAGGCGTAGGTCGGCGGCGCGTGTTGGTGAGGCTCGGGGCTCGGTCGTCAGTGGATGCGCCGACTGCCGTTTTCAAACCCGAGTGGTCGCGGACGGAGATCGGGGTGGCGCGAGCGCCGCGAACGTATGATGTTCGCGGTCCACCGGTCTCCCGGACTGCCGGGCCCTCTGCCCCGAGGAGCCATCTCATGTCGAACCTCCCGGCCCGCGAGCGCCGGCCCGCGCTGTACGCTCCCACCCTCCTTCTCTGCGTGGCCGTCGTCGCGTGCGGTCCGACGAAGCCTTCGTTCTTCACCCCGAAGCAGGCCGGGCGTGGCGCCCTGGTCTACAAGAACCACTGCGCCGGTTGCCACCAGCCGGACCTCCGGGGGGGTGGATTCGCCGTGCCGCTGGCGGGTGAGGGCGTGCTGGCGCAGTGGGAGGCGCGGAAGCTGACGGTGGACGACCTGTTCTATGTCATCCGGGCCACCATGCCTCCCGGGGGTTTCGGATCCCTGACGACGGAGCAGCAGCTGGACGTGGTCGCGTACCTGCTTCAACAGAACGGTCTCCAGGCCGGAGACAGGCCGCTGAGGTCCGACGCGGCCTACCTGGCCAGCCTCAAGCTCACGACCGGCGCGCCACCCGCTTCCGCCGGGCCAAGCAAGGCGCCCGGCTACATCGCGGGTCCGGAAGGCACGCGACCGCGGGGATCCTCGCCGACTCCGGCCGAGCTGGCCGCGGCCCGAGCCGGAGGAGAGAATTGGCTCTACCATACCGGCGATTACGCGGGAAGCCGCTATTCGGCCTTGCGTCAGATCACGGCCGCGAACGTGGCCAGGCTGGGCATCGTGTGCCGCTATGCGTTCGGAGAACAGGGCGGCATCGAGACCGGCCCCATCGTGTACCGGGGCACCATGTACGTCACCACCGTGCACGAGACCGTCGCCATCGATGCCGCGACGTGCGCCCAGCGTTGGAAGCACGTCTGGGACGCGCCCGCTGGAGACGTGTGGCGCACCAACCGAGGCGTGGCCGTGGCATCGGGACGTGTGATACGGGGCACGTCGGACGGCTACCTCGTGGCCCTCGACGCCGAGACGGGTTCCCTTCTCTGGGCGCGAAAGGTGGCCGACGCCGCGGCGGGTGAGACGATCACCATGGCGCCGCTCATCTGGAAGGATCTGGTGCTGGTGGGGCCGGCGGGCAACGAGAACGCGATCCGGGGATGGGTGGGCGCCTTCTCTCTCGAGGATGGCACGCCGATCTGGAAGTTCGACCTGGTTCCCCGATCCGGTGCGCCCGGTTACGACACCTGGAACCACGCCGGCGGATTCCGTATGGGCGGCGGGGCCATCTGGACGCCGATGTCCATGGATGTCGATGCCGGGATCGTGTTCGTGGCGGCGGGCAACCCTGCACCAGACTATCCCGCAGCTTTGAGAGGTGGTGACAACCTCTACACCAACTCCGTGGTGGCGCTCGACGCCCGCACGGGAAAGCTCGCCTGGTACAAGCAGCTCGTGCCCTCGGACGAGCACGATTGGGATCTGACCCAGGTGAGCCCTGTGTTCTCGGGCACGGTGGCAGGCCACCACAGGAAGCTTCTGGCCACCGTGGGAAAGGATGGGCTTCTCCGCCTTCTCGACCGGAACACGCACGGGGTCCTCTGGGAGACGGCGGTGACCACCCGGCAGAACACGGATGCGCCCGTGACCGCGAAGGGGACGCACGCCTGTCCGGGCACTCTCGGCGGGGTAGAGTGGAACGGGCCGTCCTACAGCCCGAAGACCCGCATGCTCTACACGCCGGCCGTGGACTGGTGCGGCACCTTCTTCGCGGCCGACACGGTGCGCTACGTGCCCGGAGCCAATTACCTCGGCGGAAGCTACCTGTTCGACGCAAAGGCCCATGGATGGCTCACGGCCATCGATGTCGCGTCGGGGAAAGTCACCTGGCGGTATGCCTCCCCGAAGCCGATGGTCGGAGCCGTGATCTCGACGGCGGGTGGGTTGGTGATGGCGGGTGAGATCACCGGGGACCTGATCGTGTTTCAAGCCAGCACGGGAAAGGAGCTGGCCAGGGTAGCGACCGGGGAGCCCATCGGGGGGGGTCTCGTCACCTACATGGCGAACGACCGCCAGTTCGTGGCGGTAGCCATGGGCCGGCCGTCCCAGTGGTGGTCCGGGGAGGACGTGGGACCGCCCACGATCGTGGTGTTCTCCCTCCTGAGACAGGGCTCCTGAGGGGCGACGAGCCTCGCCGACCTCGGCCGTCTGACAACGACCATGGGGCCCGGTCCGGCAGGACGACCCGCCGCTGGAAGGCGTTCAAGGTCGTTCCGGTTAATGCGCTGCGAACCGGCGTCACGTTCTGGACAACCAACGCGCCCGGAAGGAGTCGAACCCTCAGCCTCCGGATCCGAAGTCCGGCGCTCTGTCCAGTTGAGCTACGGGCGCGAGAGGTCGCTCATCCTAGGGAGGCGGCCGGCCCGCTACAAGGTGTCCCAGCGAAGGCCGCGGTCGTCGAGGAGGGCTCGCAGGTCCGCCGGCGGCAGGAGTCGCACGGGCGGCTGCACCCCGGCTGGAGGGCGTGAGCCGCTCGCTCCGTCCCGCCCCGCCAGCCGCCCGGCCCCGGCGACGATGATCGCCGCAGTCAGCCCGTAGGGGTCCCGCCCACGGACGGCCACCGTCCGAGTCCCGCCCTCCCCGCCCGTGGCCCGGGCCACGATCTCGAACTCGCCGCTCTCCCGCTGCGCCCGCGTCGGACCCGGCGCCCCGCCCCGGGCCCAGCGGTCCAGCAGTGGCAGGAGCCACCGAACCAGGTGGGGCAGCGCGGGCGACAGGAGGGCGGCGGCACGCGCCGTGGGACCGCCGGTCACGGCCCAGCCCCGCACCTCTCGAACCTCCATGTGGCGTGGCACGGTGACGATCTCTCCCGTGGGGAGAGTGATGGCCGGCCGCCGGCTCCCGTCCGGAAGCTCGAGCACCGTGCGCCGCCGCGCCGCCCGCTCGGGGACCCAGGTCCCGTTCCGGTAGGCGAGGCCGGGCGCGGCCAGGATGCGGAGGATGCTGGCCCGGGTGCCCCGCGAGGTGGCGGCGGCCCCGCCCCGCCATCCGTAGATCAGCTCCACCAGGCGCAGGGGCCGCGCGAGCCCCAAGGCGGCCAGCTCGGCGGCCGCGTCCCCGAGGGCGTACTCGAAGGCCATGGCGTTCACGACCGTGACGCCGACCTCCCGCGCCGGCCCGTCCCAGCGCTCCACCACCTGCTTCATGAACCGCTGCTCGCCCGTCGTGTCCATGTAGTGCGCCCCGGCCTCGACGCAGGCGCGGACCACGGGCTCGCCCAGCTCCAGGAAGGGACCGGCGCAGCTCACCACGACGTCCCCCGACCGCAGGAGGCGTTTCAGCGTGTCGGGTCGGGTGACGTCGACGACGGTGGTGGAGGCCCCTGACAGCGACGCGGCCAGCCGCTCCAGCTTCCGGGGATCGCGCCCTGCCAGGACGAAGGGGGCGTCCCCCGCCGCCAGCTCGCGGGCCACCAGGGAGCCGGTGTAGCCGGTCGCCCCCACGACGAGGATGCGCGCTGGGTCCACCTTCACCTCCGGGCTACGCGCCCTTCCCCGCTTCCGGCCTCCGGGCGCGGCGGGATTCGAGGGCCAGGAGCAGCAGTCCGACCCCCACGCACACCTCGAACGGCACCATGGACAGCGTGACGGCCGCCGACCCGACGCCCGCCGCCAGGCACCACATATCGGCCTCCCCCCGCCAGCCGGCGCGCCAGTCGGGTCCGGCCCCGGAGGCCGGGACACGCGGCCCGAGGGCGGGCAGCAGGCGGGGCACCGCGGTGCGGTAGCGGCGATAGGCGTCGCCGTGCCGCTCCAGCAGGTACGTCTCCTCCCGCCCCACCAGACGCCGATGAACCACCCACAGGCCGGTCACGAGGACCAGCCAGCCGATGGGGCTCGCCGCCGATCCGATGCCCGCCCCGAGGAGGATCGTCCCCAGGTAGAGGGGGTTCCGGACGAAGCGGTACGGTCCGTCGGCCACCAGGCTCTCCGTCCGCACCTTCGCGTCGTACACCGCGGACCGGCCCAGGTAGGAGGTTCCCCAGGTACGCAGTGCCGCCGCCCCGGCCACCACCAGCGTGGCCACGCCGAACGCCACGCGGTCGGCGCCGGCGGGCACCGGGGTGCCGGTGAAGAGCCGTGCCACCCAGCGTCCCGCGGTGATCGGCTGCACGCCGCTCAGGGAGAAGCCCAGCGCATAGACGGTGCCGATGACCAGGCTCCGGTGCCGGAACTCCCACGCCGTGGCCTTCATGGGCCTCCGGAGCGGGCGAGCGAGCGACGCCGGCCCGCGCCGGTCGTCACGGACCCGGACGTCGCGTCGACCTCTCTCGCCCTCGGCTCAGTAGGCCGGGTGCCCCGTGATGTCCTGACCGAGGATGAGGCCGTGGACGTCGTGCGTGCCCTCGTAGGTATAGACGGACTCGAGGTTGGCCATGTGACGCATGGCCTGGTACTCGACCAGGATCCCGTTGGCGCCCAGCAGGCGCCGCGCCTCCCGGGCACACTCGCACGCCATGTTCACGTTGTTCCGCTTGGCCAGGGACACCTGCTGCGGGCGCATGGTCCCGGCGTCCTTGAGGCGCCCGAGACGGAGCACCAGGAGCTGCGCCTTGGTGATCTCGGTCAGCATCTCCGCCAGCCGGATCTGCTGGATCTGGGTGGCCGCGATCGGCTTGCCGCCGAACTGCACCCGGTTCTTCGAATAACTCACGGCCTCGTCGAAACAAGCCATGGCGGCCCCCACCGCGCCCCAGGCGATCCCGTACCGCGCCTGCGTGAGGCACATGAGCGGGCTCTTGAGGCCGCCGCTCCCGGGCAGGAGGTTGGAGTCCGGCACGCACACGTCCTGGAGCACCAGCTCGCTCGTGTCCGAGGCCAGGAGGGACAGCTTGCCCTTCTGGTCCCTGGCCGAGAAGCCCTGCCGGTCGGTCTCGACGATGAAGCCCCGGATCGAACCGACGTCGTCGATCTCGCCCGTCTTGGCCCACACCACGGCCACATCGGCCATCGAGCCGTTGGTGATCCACATCTTGGCGCCGTTCAGCACCCACTCGTCCCCATCCTTGACGGCCCGCGTGAGCATGCCGCCAGGGTTGGAGCCGAAGTCCGGCTCGGTGAGGCCGAAGCACCCGATCTTCTCGCCCGAGGCCAGGGCCGGCAGCCACGTCTCCCGCTGCTCCTCGCTCCCGAAGGCGTGGATCGGGTACATGACCAGCGCGCCCTGCACCGAGGCGAACGAGCGCAGCCCCGAGTCGCCCCGCTCGAGCTCCTGCATGATGATGCCGTAGGCGACGTTGTTGAGACCGGCGCATCCGTACTTCTCGGGCAGGTTGGCTCCGAGGAAGCCCAGCTCGGCCATCTGGGGGATGAGCTCGGAGGGGAAGGTCTTGTCGACGTAATGCCGCTGGATGATCGGCATCACCTCCTCCTCCACCCAGCCCCGAACCATGTCGCGCACGGCCCGCTCCTCGGGCTCGAGCATGCCATCCACGTCGTAGTAGTCCACACCCTGGAAGCTCATCGTCCCGTCGATCTCCTGTATGGTGGTGCGATTCGGTGCCGGGAGGCCCGGCGCTCGCGCGCGGCCGGTCGCTGCGCCCGCCCCGCCGCCGCTCGGCAGCGGCGTGGCGCCTCAGTCCGGATCGGAGGCCCCCCCCCTCTTCACCCGAACGTAACCCCGCATGACCTCGCGGCCGATACGGTAGCCCAGATAGTAGGCGGCCCCCAGGGGCAGGAGCCAGGCCCACATCGGCAGGACGCCGCTGCGGCCCTCGAGCAGGATCCAGACGGCGAACGGCAGGGTGACGAGGAGCGCCGCCGCGTGCCGTCCCCAGCGCACCCGTCGGCCCAGGTCCTCGCGGCAGGAGGGACACCACAGCTGCCGGTCCAGGTCGTTGTGCGGATACAGCTCCCGGCAGGAAGCGCACGGCTGGTGATCGTGCTCGGCCCCGAGGGTTCCCGGCTCGGCCCGATCACGCACGTCAGACGGGGGAATCATCGCGCTCCAGTCGGTCGACGATCGCGCGTGCGAAGCTCTGCGTGGTGCCGGTCCCGCCGAGGTCCGGGGTCAGCCCCTCGACTCCGCGCAGCACGCCACCCACGGCCGACCGGATTCGCTCGGCCACCTCGCCCTCGTGCAGGTGGTCGAGCATCAGACAGCTGGCCAGGATCATCGAGCACGGGTTGGCGATGCCCTTGCCGGCAATGTCGGGAGCCGAGCCGTGGACCGGCTCGAACAGGGCCGCGTCCTCACCGATGTTGGCCCCGGGAGCGAAGCCGAGTCCTCCGACCAGACCGGCCGCCTCGTCGGAGAGGATGTCGCCGAACATGTTCTCGCTGACGATCACGTCGAACTGGTGCGGGTCGAGGACCAGCTGCATGGCCGTGGCGTCGATGATCCGCTCGTCGAACGTGACGCGGCCCTCGTACTCCTCGGCCACGCCGCGTCCCACCTCCAGGAACAGACCCTGGGTGCACTTGAGGATGTTGGCCTTGTGGACGAGGGTGACCATCTCCCGGTCGTGGGCCAGCGCGTACTCGAACGCGTATCGTACGATGCGCTCGGCCCCGAACCGGGTGACCAGCATCACCGACTCGGCCACGGCCTTGGGGTCGTCCTCCATGCCGATGAAGTGCTCGATCCCGACGTACAGTCCCTCGGTGTTCTCCCGCACGATGACCAGGTCGACGTCCTCGTAGCGCCCCCCGGGACGCAGGGTCTTCACGGGGCGCAGGTTGACGTACAGGTCGAAGTGCTTGCGAAGGGCCACGTTCAGGGACCGGAAGCCTTCGCCGAGGGGGGTCGTGAGGGGGCCCTTGAGGGCCACCCGGTGCTGCTCGATCGACGCCAGCGTCGCGTCGGGCAGCGGCTCCCCGCCCTCCTCCATGGCGGAGGTGCCGGCCTTCTGCCGGTCCCACTCGATCGGGGCGCCCGCGGCCTCGAGCACGGCCTCGCATGCCTCCGTGATCGCCGGTCCGATCCCGTCCCCCGGAATCAGGGTCACCGTACGCGTCATGCTCCTGCCTGACGGGGTCTCGAGCTCGAGATCACGAGGGCTTCACGTAGCGCGGGTCGTAGTGGAAGGTCGTGTGGTCCTCCCCGTACTGCACGAGCTGATCCAGGTAGCCGGGCTTCTCCGTGCCCTCGGTACGCGCGTTCGTCACCCGCCGAAGCGCGTCCTGCCAGGTCACGCTGCTCAGCTCGTCGCGCAGTAGCGTGGCCCGGGCCACCAGGCGCCCCGACGAGTCCACCGTGGTCACGCGCACGGCCGCCACGCCGTCGAACGCGCCGAAGAGTTTCTGCGTCTGGGGGGAGAACAGGTAGATGTAGGGGCCGACCTTGGCCCACAGGACGCCGCCCCTCCTGAGCTGGGCGGAGGACTGTCGGACCTTCACCGTGACGACGTTGCCGTTCAGGCTCACGTCGGCCGAGCTACCGTACAGCCCCTCGATCTCGCTATGCCTGGGCAGCTTCAGCGTCTTGCCGCCTCCGCAGGCCGCCACGAACCCCACCAGGACGGCCGCCAGGATCGCCTTCCTCATGGCGACAGCCATCCGACGAGCCGTCCGGCCAGCCCGGCCAGGAGGCCCGGAGCTTCGGCCCGGGAGGGCGGGCCCGGGATCCAGCCACGCCACATCACCTGGCCGGCCCGCGTGTCGATGAGGGCCATGCGTACCGCGGCGTGGCCCATGCGTGCCCGGTCCGACCTGTCGGACGGCGCCTCGCCCCCCGACCCGAGCGAGTCCGCCGGCACGTAGATGAGCCGGAGCGGCAGCGCCACGACCCGGGTGTCCAGGAGCGCCGACAGCGAGCGAAGCTGGCTGTGCAGGGGCTCGTAGATCACGCTCTTGAACTTCTGGTCCTCGCTCCCGTCCAGTCCTTCGTAGGCCAGGCGCTCGGGGTCCACCTTGAGCAGCGGGTTGCGCCGGACCCGCTTGACGACCGTCCCGGGCCCGGTCCACTCGGCCGTGCTCCGATGCTCCGACAGGGCGAAGTCGACCTCGGCGTCGAACGCGTCCACCAGGTCCTGGAGCGAGGTCGAGCCTCCGGGCCAGGCCCCCGACGGGACGGGGCGCGCGTCCTGGAGGGGCAGCACGGTCACCGGCACGCCCACCGCCAGGGAGGGAACCCGGTCCTGGGCGCTCGCGCCCGCCGGCGCCGCGCCGGCGGCCGCCACGGCCACCAGCGCCACCGCTCCGGCGGTCACGCCGCCCGGTCTCCAGCCTCGGCTCCTCACTCGGTCCGTCCTCCGCCTCGCGTGTCCCGGTCACGGGCCCCCCCCAGGCACGCCCGGGCCCCTCGTACGTCGTTGGTCACGATCGCGTCTACACCCCACTCGGCCAAACGTAGCATCACCGCCGGCTCGTCCACCGTCCACACCTGGACCGTCCGTCCGGACCGGTGGACCGCTCGCACGAACCCCGGCCGCACGACGGGGATCCCGGCCCGGCGGAGGGGCGTGTGCACGACCTCCGGGAAGCCCGCCGCGGGGAAGCCCGGCAGCCAGCGCGCCAGGGCCAGGAACAGGGCCTGCCGCGTTGAGGTGGCGCGCGATCCCGCGTAGCCACGGAAGGCCGGCAGGCGGGTGCCGTCCTCGACGTACAGCGTGGTCTCGGACGTCCGTCCGAAGCGGGCGATGAGCTCCACGACCCGGCGGGTGGCTTCCGGCTCCTTGACGTCCACCGTCATCGGCAGGTCGGGGTGGAGGTCGAACACCCGCTCCAATGACGGAACCCCGAGGCCCTCGAGCTCGGCCGCCGTCCGCCCCGACACCGCACCGGTACGGCCCGTCGTCCGGTCCAGGGTCGGGTCATGGATGACGACCAGCCGGTCGTCCGAGGAGCGCCGGACGTCCAGCTCCAGGCCGTCGGCTCCCAGCTCCGCGGCGAGCGCGAAGGCCTCCAGCGTGTTCTCGGGCGCCTCCGCGGCGGCCCCGCGGTGGGCCACCACCCGGGGAGGGCTCACGCCGGCCTCACCAGCGAGCCAGCCCGACCAGGCCTCCGGCCGCCGCGGCCACCCCGGCGACGGCCGCCGCCACGGCCACCGCGCCGTGTCCCGTCGCCGCCAGCCCCGGCCCGGAAAACGCCAGCGTGAGGCCCCCGAAGCACACCATCAGGGGAACCAGGCCCCGCATCGGACGCCGCCCGTGCGCACCGCCGTGCCGCTCCGGCACGGGATCGCCCACATCGTGAGCCGGGGTGTCGGCGGTCACCGCGGTCTCAGGGGACGGATTGGACGCGGTCGATCTCGGAGAGGATCTCGGCGTCGGTGAGGGTGTGGTCGCTCCGCTTGGCCAGCTCGAACAGGGCGGCGGCCAGCGCGTCGTCCCCCGGATCGTGACCGTGGCTCTCCAGCCAGTAGCGGACGTTGCTCAGCCCCGACACGGGCGAGATCTCGATGCGTTGCTCGAGGCCGAATTCCGACGCGGGCACGCCACTGTACACGCGGTCGACCAGCCAGGGGTCGCCCTTGCGGAGCGCCTTGATGATAGCGGCGGCGTGCACGCCGGTACCGGTGCGGAAGGCGTCCTCCCCGACGACCGGGTAGTTGTGCGGGATCTCGACCCCGCACATGTCCGCCACCAGCGCGCAGTACTCGGGCAGGCGCGTGAGGTCGCGGTCGTGCACGCCGAGGAGCTTGAGGTTCACCAGCAGAAGGTCCATCTCCACGTTGCCCACCCGCTCGCCGATCCCGAGGGCGGTGCCGTGCACGCGCTCGACGCCCTCCTCGATGGCGGCCAGGGCGTTGGCCAGCCCGAGGCCGCGGTCTCGGTGGCCGTGCCAGTCGAGCTTCACGTGTTCGCCGGTGGTGTCGACCACCTCCCGGGCGAAACGCACCAGGGCCCGCACGCCGTCCGGCGTGGCGTGCCCGACCGTGTCCGCCAGGCAGATCCGTCGCGCGCCACACCCGATGGCGGTGGCATAAAGCTCGCGCAGGGTCTCCGGGCGCGATCGGATGGTGTCCTCCGTGACGTACATCACGTCGAGCCCTTCCTCGACCGCGAAGCTCACCGCGTCCTCGGTGGCCCGCAGCATCATGTCCGGCTCCCAGCCCTCCGCGAAGCGTCGGATCGGGGAGCTGCCGATGAAGGCCCCGACCTCCATTCGCAGGCCCGTGGCCTGCGCGATGTCCACGATCGGCTGGATGTCGGCGCGCACGGTGCGGGCCGCACAGTTCGGGGCCACGGGGAGGCCCTGCGACGCGATCTCGCGCGCCAGGGCCAGCGCCGCGTCCCGGGCTCGGGGCCCCGCTCCCGGAAGCCCGATGTCGGCCGACTGGATTCCCAGGCCCGCCATGAGGTGCAGGAGCTCGAGCTTGCGCTCGATAGGCGGGTCCAGCACGGAAGGATTCTGGAGACCGTCCCGGAGCGTCTCGTCGTCCAGCTCGACCGCCACGCCGCCGTAATCGAAGGCACCGGCCACCCGGTTCCAGTCGTAGATCAGGTCGCTGCTCGCCACCTCGCCCTCCACGCTACCGTGCGGTGCCGACCGCGGCGCGGCCGGATCAGGCCTCGTCGGGTCCGTCCGGTCCCTCGACGGAGGAGTGGTCCCCCACGTTCAGGTGGCCGGCCACCCGCCGGACCTCGGCGTGGTCGCCCACGATGGAACCCTCCAGTCGGCTGTCCTCGACCACCGCTCCTTCCCCCACGATGGAGTCGGCGAGCCGGCTCCGCCGCACGACGGCCCCGCGCGCGATGCTGACGTTGGGACCGATCTCCACGGCCTCGAGGGTGGCCCCCGCCTCCACCCGCACCGGATCGTGGACCACCACCCCCCGGCCCTCCGGACGATTGGCCAGGCCGTGCTCGAGAAGGACCCGGTTGGTCTCGAGCAGGGTGCCCGGCTTTCCGCAGTCCCACCACCCTTCGACCCGGGCCGTCCACAGCCGGTCGCCCCGATCGATCATGTACTGGAAGGCATCGGTGAGGAAGTACTCGCCCATGGTGGGCTCTCCCCCCATGACGTGATGGATGCCCTCGAACATGAGGTCCACGTCCCGGATGAAGTACACCCCGATGTTGGCCAGCTTCGAGATCGGCTCCGTCGGCTTCTCGATGATGCGCTGCATGTAGCCGTCCTCGTCGGTGACGATGACGCCGAAGCGCTGGTAATCCTCGACCTCCTTGGCCCACACGATGCCATCGTCGTCGGGCCGGCGCTCGATGACGCCGAGGTCGGCCTCGAAGATGGTGTCCACGAACACGATGAGGACGGGACCCTCCACGTAGGGCTCGGCCAGGCGGATGGCGTCGGCCGTGCCCAGCTGGTCCACCTGCTCCACGTAGCGCCGTTCCAGCTCGGAGTGGTGGGTGTCCAGGTGGTGCCGGATCTGGTCCTGGAGATGACCCGTGATGCAGATCACCTCGTCCACGCCGACGCCCTGAAGGCGCTCCAGCACGTGGTCGAGCACGGGTCGATTGGCCACCCTCACGAGCGGCTTGGGGCGGGAGTGGGTGTGGGGCCGGAGCCGTGTACCCTTTCCGGCCAGGGGTATGATAGCTTGCATTCGTCCGTGGATGCGCGTCTACTGGTGGCCGTACGGCCGTCCAAACGTACCCGCGGGGATGGCGGGTAGCAACTTCAGTGCCCCCGCCTCCCGCGGCGGTCCGCACTCCTGCGCGGAGATCGATGGGCGAGACCTGGAAGGCCACCCTCCGGCGGTGGCTCACGGAGAACCGGGCCGACACCCGGGGCGCCGGTACGCCCTCGGGCGGCCGGTACGCCGCGTCGTTCGCGCGCGTGTGGGACGAGATCGTCGCCTACGCCGGCGGCCGGCCGCGCTGGCGGATCGTGCACTCCGACGAAACGAGCGGCATCCTCACGCTCACCTGCCGCTCCCGGGTGTTCCGCCTCGTGGACGACCTCACGGTATGGGTGTCGCTGGACCGCGAGGGGTTCACGCGGGTGGAGGCCCGATCCCGGGCTCGGGTCGGGCGCGGCGACCTGGGCGTGAACCGTCGCCGCGTCGAGCGCCTGATGGCGCACCTGGACGCGACCTTCGGGCAGGTCTAGCCGGCCGGCCCGGGATCGACCTCAGGCCGCAGGCCGGGCCCGCCGTCCCCCGGACCGCACCTTTAGCGTCTCCCCCTCCGAGCGGGCCACCACCGTCGCCGCCGTGAGGTCACCGGTCACGTTGACCGCGGTCCGGCACATGTCGAGGATGCGGTCCACACCCAGGATGAGCGCGATGCCCGCCGCCGGGTCCACCGAGGCGGGCAGGGCCTGCTTCAGGACCACGATGAGGATGATGATCCCGGCCGAGGGCACGCCCGCGGCGCCGATCGAGGCCAGGGTCGCGGTCGCCACGATGCCCAGCTGCGCGGCGAGCGACAGGTGGCCCACCAGCACCTGGGCGATGAACATGGTCGCCACCGCCTGGTAGAGCGCGGTCCCGTCCATGTTGATCGTGGCCCCCAGGGGAAGCACGAAGCTCGACACTTCCGGGCTCACGCCCACCTCCTCCTCGGCCGTCTCCATGGTGACCGGGAGGGTCGCGTTGGAGCTGGACGTCGAGAAGGCGATGAGGGGCACCTCCCGGACCCGGCGGAAGAAGTCGACGGGGCTCACGCGCGCCAGGAAGCGGAGCGCCGCGGGATAGGTGATCCCGACGTGCAGCGCCAGTCCGAGGAGGACCGTGACGCTGTACACGAGGAGGCTCTTGAGGACGTCGGCCCCGAATCGGGCGAGCACCGCACCGATGAGCGCGAACACGGCGTAGGGGGCCAGCTCCATGATCCAGTGGACCATGACCATGGCGGCCTCGTTCACGCCATCCACGAACTTGATCACCCCGTCGCGGCGCTCCCCGGGCAGCACCGACACGGCCGCGCCGAAGAAGATCGAGAAGAAGATGATCGGCAGCATGTCTCCCGAGGCCATGGCCTGGATCGGGTTCCGGGGGATCATGTCGAGGATGACGTCCTTGAGGCCGGGGGTCTGCTGGGCCATACGCACCCGGCTGGCCCCCTCGGCGATGTAGGTGCTCCGCAGGTTCTGGAGCGCCGTCGGGTCCATGTGGCTGCCCGGCGCCAGCAGGTTCGACAGGAGGAGCCCGATCGACACGGCCACGGCCGTCGTGCACAGGTAGTAGGCGACGGTCTTGCCCCCGATGCGGCCGAGCTTGGTGATGTCGCCCAGGCTCGCCGTGCCGACGATGAGACTGGCCATGACCAGGGGCACCACGACCATCGTGATGAGCCGGATCCAGGCGTTGCCGATCGGCTCGATCCACACGAGGGCGTCCCGCAGCCAGGTCTGGCCCGTCGCGGAGGCGAGCAGGTGCGCCGCCACGCCGGCCACGGCACCCAGAATCAGGGCGAGAGTGATCTTCGTATGGAGCTTCATGGGCGACCCGTTCACGAAGGTGAGCGGCCAGGGCGGGGGTCTGAATCGAAGATAGGCCGGCCCCGACCCCGGCGGTAGAGTCCGGAGGACCGTATGTTGGCCGGACGAAGCCACGATCGGCGCGAAGGGAGGAGACGAGAGGGCATGCTCAGAGGCGCGCTGCGACAGCTCCGGTGGAAGCTTTGGACGCGGGGCGTTCTCGCCGTCGCGCTCGTCCTCGCCTCGGCCTGCTCCGGAGAGGAGCCCCCGGCGAACGGGAACGAGGCGCTGCCCCGTCCGGCGGCCTCGACCCCGGTCGCGGTCACGCCGGCTCGCTACGTGACCGACCTCGCCTTCGCAGGCTTCGCGGCCGCGGCGCCGTCCGCGCTCCTCCGCTTCCGGAACGACGTCAGCGCCGGGACCCTCGCCCGCCGGTACCGTGTCTGGGTGGGCCGCGGCGGCCGCTGGAGCACCGCCCTGTCGGTGTCCGACAGCCTGCCCGTGCCGCGCGCCGCGTGGCGGATCCTGCCCGGCCACGGCCTCAGAGTCCTGGCTGCCAGTGGCGGAGAGCTGGCGGGCCTGGTCTTGCGCGGCCCGGGTACCGCGTTCCAGATCGAGCCGGGCAAGGTCCTCGACGAATGGACCAGCCCCACCGGCCAGCGCTCGCGCCTCCTGCTGGCCTCCTGGGCCGAGGGAGGCGAGCCCGCGACCGGACTCTTGTTGGAGCGCCTGGAGGCGCGACCGTTCGACACGCCGCCTCCCCGGACGCTGGAGGAGGCCGTGCTGGCCACCGACGCGGCCGGCAACGGCGTGCTCGTCCTCCGGGATGTCGGTGACGAGGACAGCGCCCGTGCCGCCACGACCGTGTACACGTGGCTCGATGGCCGCGAGGCCCGCTGGCCCGAGAGTCGCATGGACGTTCGGCCGGGCGCGGAGGGCTCGGGTTGGTCCATCCGGATCGCGGAGGCGAAGCTCGACCTCGCTCTCACCTACGGGGCCCGCGTCGTCGACGACACGGTCGTGGCCGACACGACCTCATCGGGAGCCGGCGTGAGGCTGCGCGCCCTGCACGGCACGCTGAAGCTGGCGGGGCGGGCCCGGCCTGCGCACGGCCTGGCCTTCCTGGCCCGCGGGCCGTGAGGCATCCGGGAGCATCGACACCGTGAACTGGCCGCGAGCCCTGCTCACCGTGGCTTTCGGGGCCCTGGCGGGCGGCGTGACCAACCGGGTCGCCATCTGGATGCTCTTCCACCCGTACCGGCCTCTCCGCCTGCTGGGACTGGAGCTCTCGTGGCTCCAGGGGGCCGTCCCCAAGAACCGCGAGCGTCTGGCCCGGTCCATCGGCCGAACGGTCGGAACCCGGCTGCTCACGTCGGACGACCTCGCGGAGGCCCTCCGGACCAGTCACCTGCGCGAGGCCTTCGAGGGTCGGCTCCGGGACGTGGTGCGCGAAGGGGTCTCCCGGCCACGGCCGTCGCTGAGCGCCATGCTCCCGGAGCCCGCGCTCGCCGAAGTGCGGGGTGTGCTCACGCGGGCCGTCGAGAGCGGTCGAGAGGGCCTCGCCGGCCTCCTGGGGTCGGAGGAGTTCGGGCCCGCCGCCGCCGACCTCCTGGCGGCGGTGGGGACCGCCCTGGACCGCGACGCCGGGTCGTCCGAAGGATCGTCCGAGGCCGCCGGGGTCCGGGTGCTCCGCCGCCGGCTGGGTGACTGGGCCGCACAGGCCGTCGAGACGGACGCCTTCGAGGTGGCCCTGCGTCGCCAGCTTCGCCGGGCGTCGGCCGAGCTTCTCCGGCCGGGGCGCACGCTGCGCGAGATCGTGCCCACCGGCGTCGCCGGAGCGCTCGAGGGCGCCGTGGCCGACCACCTCCCGGCCCTCCTCGAACGGCTGGGCAGGCTGCTCGAGGACCCCGCCGCCCGCGCCCGCTTCGAGTCGGCCGTGCACGAGCTGCTCGAGCGCTTCATGCGCGACCTGCGGTTCCATCAGCGAGTGGTGGCCCGGCTGGTGGTCACCGAGGACACGGTGGACCGGGTGATCGCCACACTGGAAGCCGAGGGCGCCGAGCGCCTCGGGGAGCTGCTGCGCGAGGAGGAAGTCCAGGCCGCCATGGCCCGCAGTGCGAACCGCTCCCTGGAGGAGCTCCTCGACCGCCCGGCCCGCGAGGTGCTGGGAGGCTCGGACGGCACGCGCGTGGATCGTGTCCTGGACGCTCTCGCCGACTGGCTCCTGCGGATCGCCCGGGACGAGGGCACTCGGCACTTCGTGCTGGACCGGATGGAGGCGGCGGCGCGGGCGCGCGGCCGCTCCGGGTGGGAGGATCTCCTGCGTCAGGTCCCGGCCGACCGCATCGGACGGTGGCTCGGGTCGGCGCTGGAGTCCGAGGCGGGCCGGACCCTGTGGGAAGAGGTCTCGGGCCGTCTCGTGGACGGCCTCCTGGAGCGACCCATCGGCGTCCCGGCGCGCTTCCTGGGCGACGGCGGCTCCGACCGCCTGTGCGAGATCCTGGCTCCTCCCCTGTGGGAGTGGATCGCTGGCGAGATCCCCTCCGCCGCGGGCCGCGTTCGGATCGACGAGCGGGTGGAGGAGAAGATCCGCGACTTCCCGCTCACCGAGCTCGAAGCCCTGGTCCGGACGGTGACGCAGCGAGAGCTCGACCTCATCGTGCGTCTCGGCTACGTGCTCGGCGCCATCATCGGGGGGCTCCTCGTGGTGGCCAACGCGCTGGTGGGCTGACCGGCCGCGCCGAGTCGGGCCGGGGAGGAGCGATCAGCCCGCCCCCCAGGCCGAGCGGGCGGCCTCCCGCTCGGCATCGGCGGCGACGGCCACCCGGACCGTGCGGCCCTGCAGTCCCTCCACCCAGGTCGAGAGGAGGGGGCGCATCAGCCCGCACGCCGTGCTCGGCTCCAGCGCCCCGGGTCCGGTGCCGAGCACGGGCGTGGTGAGGACACGCACGTCCCACTCGGTCGCCCTCCGAAGAGCGTTGCGAAGCGCGTCCGAGACGCTCCGCGAGCCCACCGGCTCGTCCCTGGAGCACACGGCCAGGTGGATCACGAACTCGCACGCCAGGCCGCCCGGGTCGGTGATGGCCGCGGAGCCGACCGGAAGGTGGCCCTGTGCGGAGCAGCGCTCGAGCCAGTCCGCGCCCGCGGACAGGTCGAGGGCGCGGCCCTCGTGCGTGGTGGGAGACCAGTCGGATCGCGTCGGACGCAGGACCGCCCCGACCGGCACGTCGGCCAGGGCCTCTCCGACCAGCACGATCATCGGACCGGCGGGCGCGGACGGCGCGAGCGATGGGCCGGGACGTCATCCATCCGCGACGGCTCCGGCGACCCACGCCAGGTAGGAAGCCGAACCTCCCGCCGCGGGCACGGCGACCACCTCCGGCTCGTCGTAGGAGTGCAGCGCCCGGATCCGGACCGTGAGCTCCTCCAGCCGGGCCCGGGTCGTCTTGAGGATGGCCAGCGCCTCTTCGGCCTCCTCCACGGCTGCGCCCCACCGGAACACCGAGCGCACGCCCCCGAGCACGCTGGCGCAGGCGGCGAGACGCTCTTCGACCAGGGTCCTCCCGAGCGCGAGAAGAACGTCGCGGTCGGGGCCCGTGACGAACACCACGCACACCCCGGGCGCCGGCGCGGGTCCCCGCGCCCCCCCCCGGAACGGCTCCCGGGATCCCACCGGCTCAGCCGCTCCGGCCGGAGGCGGCCTCGCCCACGGTCACGGCGGGCCCTTCCCCGCCCTGGTCGCGCCGCTCATCGGCCGCCTGATAGGCGCGCTCGATCCCCCCGGCGTAGCGGTCGTTGATGACCCGCCGCTTCACCTTGAGGGTCGGCGTGAGCTCGCCGGTCTCGACGCCGAACTGGTCCGGCACGAGGAAGATCCAGCCCGGCTTCTCGTGGCGGTCGAAGTCCTCCGTGCGGCGACGAACCTGCCGGTCGATGAGCTCCTGCACCGGTGCGGCGGCGATGAGCCCGCCCGGGTCCGTCGCCTCCACGCCACGTCTCCGCGCCCACTCCTCGAGGTTCTCGAAGGCCGGCTCGACGACGACGATGGGGAAGTTGCGCCCGTCTCCGACCAGGACCGCGTGGGCCACGAACCGAGACCGCTCTATCGCCCGCTCCACCGGCGCGGGGGCGATGTTCTTGCCTCCCGCGGTCACCAGGAGCTCCTTCTTGCGATCCGTGATGCTCAGGTAGCCGTCCTCGTCCAGGCTGCCGATGTCCCCCGTGCGCAGCCAGCCGTCCTCCGTAAACGCCTCGCGGGTGGCTTCCTCGTTCCGGTAGTAGCCCCTCATGACCTGCGGCCCGCGGCACAGGATCTCCCCGTCCTCGGAGATCCGCAGAGCGGTCTCGGGGATGGGCGGTCCCACCGTTCCGAGCTTCGCCGCCCCCGGAGGATTGACGGCGAGGACGGGAGACGTCTCCGTGAGGCCGTAGCCCTCGAGAATGGGCAGACCGGCCGCCCACATGAACCGGGCCACGGTGGGAGAGAGCGGACCACCTCCGCTCACGAAGTAGCGCACCCTCCCGCCGGTGCGCGCGCGGAGCTTCGAGAACACGAGACGGTCGGCGAGCGCGTACTGGAGCCGCAGCCACGCGCCCACGTCGCGGTGCTCGAGGACAAGGTCCGCGCGCTCCTCACCCACCCGGCGGGCCCACCGGAAGATGGCCAGCTTGAGCCCCCCGGCCTCGTGCGCCGCCTTCTGGGCGCGCTCGTAGATCTTGTCGTACAGATAGGGCACGCCCGTCGAGATGGTCGGGCGCACCTCGCCCATGTCGCGCACGATCGTGTCGACCGATTCGGCGTAGGACACCGACACGCCCCTGTGCCACATGACGTGGTGGCCGGCCGTCCGCTCGAAGATGTGCGAGAGGGGCAGCCAGGACAGGTGACGATCGTCCTCCGACAGGGGCAGGACCTCGGCACACAGCAGCGCGTTGCTGTACAGGTTGTGATGGGTGAGCATCACGCCCTTGGGCGTTCCCGTTGTGCCCGACGTGTAGATGAGGGTGGCGAGGTCGTCGGGGCCCGTCTCTCGTGCGTACGCCTCGTATGCGTCCGGGTCCACGTCCCGCTCCTCGCCCCGCGCCGCGAGGTCCGGCAGGTGCTCCACCGGAAGCGCGGGATCAGGCTCCACCCGATCGAAGGCGAACACGCGCTCGAGCTCCGGCAGGTCCGAGCGTACCTGGAGCAGCTTGTCGTACTGCGCCTGGTCCTCGACGAACGCCGCCCGTACTTCGGCGTTCGCGAACACGTAGCCGACCTGCTCGGACGGCAGC
This sequence comes from Candidatus Humimonas hydrogenitrophica, assembly GCA_947581615.1. Taxonomy (GTDB): domain Bacteria; phylum Gemmatimonadota; class Gemmatimonadetes; order Palauibacterales; family Palauibacteraceae; genus Humimonas; species Humimonas hydrogenitrophica. The sequence continues at coordinate 4,588 of CANPVD010000010.1, read as the reverse complement.
GAGGGATAGACGGGCACGTCGACGAGCCCGGCCATGGTGAGCGCGAAGTCGGCGAGGGCCCATTCGGCCCGCGTCCGGGCGAGGATGCCGACGCGCGCCTCATGCTCGAGGCCGTGAGCCCTCAGGCCCAGCGCCAGCAGGCGAACCCGCTCCTCGACCACGGCGTGCGACCACTCCTCCCATTCCCCGGCCCCGCCGCGGATGCGCATTGCCACGGCGTCCCGGTGCCGGTGCGCCCCGCCGAGGAACAGGTCCACGAGGGTGCCGGGCTCGAGACCGAAGGAGGGACCGGTCGACTCCTGCACGCGGCTGCGTCCTCCCCCGTCCGGTCGCGGCGTCCCGGCGCTGACCATGGATGGCCTCCTAGTCCGAGCCGTCCGGCTCCGTACCCGAATCCTCCGGCCCTTCCCCGCGGAGCCGGGCCAGGGTCTCGCGCGCGTGCCGGACGTGCCGCTCCGCGCCGGGCTCCGAGGGCCTGGCCTCGAGGAAGGCCTCCAGATGGCGGGCCGCGTCCTCCTCCAGTCCACGGTTGAGGAGCAGATAGCCCGCCCCGTAGTGGGCGGCGGGCCGGTCGGGAGCCTCGTCCAGGACTCGCCCGTACGTTCTGAGAGCCTCGTCGGTCATACCGATGCGGGTGTAGACGACCGCCATCTGCTCGAGCGTGGACAGGTCCCGCGGACGCTCTCGCAGGGCCAGACGGAACGACGTGAGCGCCTCGTGGAATCGCTCCTTCCGGGCCAGCTCCACTCCCTCGGCGTAGTAGTCCAGTCGATCCCGGGATTCGTCGTCCCCGGAATTCCAGAAGCGCCACCAGTTCACGGCGAACCTCTCCTCATCGCCTCGGTCCGCCTCACTCGTCGACCAGGGGCGGGGGAGGCACCAGGACGAGGTTGTACAGGAAGGCCAGCGCGCCGCCGACCAGGAAGCCGTACACCCACGCCCACAACGCGCCCACGAAGGCTCCGGCCAGCGTAGGGGCGTAGCCGAACAGGAGGCCGGACAGGGGTGCCAGGCGCGCCGGATCGCCGGGGCCGACCAGGAACAATACGGTCACGGCGAACACGACCGCGCTCGAAACCGCCGCCGACGCTGTGGCGAACGCCCGGGTGTTGAGCCGCATGTCCGTCTTCCCGAGAGGTGCGAGTCGCTCGCTGACCCGGCCGCCCGCGAGCCGGGCGCGTGGCAAACTAGCCGCGCCCATCACGGGCGGCAACGCACCCGGGGCGCCTCCGCTCAGCGCCGGAGGGCCACGATCGCGGCTTCCTCGGCCACCACCACCTCGAGCGGGAGATCGGCCGTCGCTTCCAGGGTTTCGGACGTGGGCCGAAGCACGATCACCCGCCCGCCCGGCCGCACCGTCCGGGTCGCCTCCACGAGCGCCGCCGCCCCGCCGCCCCGAAGAGCGGCACCCCGCAACTGGAGATCGCGCAGGGGGAGGGACGTCTCCGACACGCCCGCCGCCGAGCTCACGCGGGGCGCGCGGACGACGGCCTCCCGGACACCGACGAGCGCGAGCAGCTCGACTCCCGGAGCCAGCTCTGCCGTACCCGCGGCCGCGCCGTACAGGCCCCGACCCAGGAGCACGAAGCCACCCCCCTCCCGGAGGTCGAGCAGCGCCGCCAGGCGCAGGGCATCGTCCGAACCCGGCCCGTCTCCACCCCCGGCCCCGCCGGCCGCTCGGCCGGCCACGGCGGTCCGGGTGGCCGAGGCGTCGGCCGCGGGCTCCCCTTCCGGCCCGGATTCCGTCCCGAACTCGATCACGCCCCCACGGATCGGAAACCGCGACTCGCACGTGGGGCAGGACAGGAACCCCTCCAGGACCCGGCGGCGCTCGATGCGGTCGACGGACACGACCACCCCGTGCCGCGGTCCGCAGGAAGGGCAGGCCAGCAGCTCGGAGAGCTCCAGGTGCATCAGCCGATCCGACGCGCCGCTCGAGGCTCCGGGGCCCGGGTCAGGAGATGAACTGCGGCGAGAGAACGAGCCGGAGGAACTCCTCCCTCGTTCTCGGATCCGAACGGAAGTTGCCGCGTACCGCGCTGGTGATCGTCTTGCTGTTCTGCTTCTCCACGCCGCGCATCATCATGCACAGATGATACGCCTCGACGATGACCCCCACGCCCCGCGGGGCGAGGGCCTCCTCCACGGCTCCGGCGATCTGCTCGGTGAGGCGTTCCTGGACCTGAAGCCGCCGGGCGAACACCTCGACCAGGCGGGGGATCTTGCTCAGCCCGACGATGCGACCGTCCGGAATGTAGGCCACGTGCGCCTTCCCGAAGAAGGGCAGCATGTGGTGCTCGCACAGCGAGTAGAGCTCGATGTCCTTGACGAGGACCATGCTGTCGTGCTCGTCCTGGAAGATGGCGCCGTTCACCGCGTCGGTGACGCTCATCTCGTAGCCCCGCGTCAACCACCGCAGCGAGCTCGCCACCCGCTCGGGGGTCCTCTGGAGGCCGTCGCGCTCCGGATCCTCGCCCAGCTCGCGGAGCTGTTCCCGGATCAGCGCCTCCAGCGGGTCGGCGCCCCCTTCCCTATCGTCTCGTTCACTCACCTCGATACTCCACGAAGTTGCGCTCCGTCTCGAACAGCCGGACCGACATCAGCCGCCCGCCATCCAGCTGGCCGTCGAGTCTGCGCCAGATCTGTACCGCCAGGTTCTCCGCCGTGGGATTGACGCCGCTCATCCAGGACACGTCCACGTTGAGGTTGGCGTGGTCCACGTCCTCGATCACCATCTCCTGGACCAGGTCCCGTAGCCTCTTCAGGTCGATGACGAAGCCGGTCTCAGGATCCACCTCGCCCTCCACCGTGACCTCGAGGCCGTAGTTGTGACCGTGCCCGGTCGGGTTGCTGCACGCCCCGAACACCTCGCGGTTGCGGGCCTCGTCGTAGGCCGGATTGTGGAGGCGGTGACCGGCCGAGAAGTGCAGCCGGCGAGTGACGCGGACTCGGGGCATGGAGACCTCCTGCTGAGCGGGCCTCGCGCATCGGCGAGGTCGCGATGAGCTCCGCATGGAAAAAAAGAGAGGGTGGCGCGATGGCCACCCTCCCGGTCGCATGCGAGGGGATTTTCGAGACCCGTCTCTCAGTTTGTGTCTCCTACTCCCGGCTTGCCGCCTTCCCTCGAGGGGCGTGACGTCCGCCGCGAGATCGGAGAGATCGATCTCAAGTGTTGGCTCAAAATACTACCTCACATCAACCGTATCGACGCTAGCATCGTGGCGCGGCCGAGTCAACGGCGGGCTACAGCATGAGCCATGCGCCGACGGACGCGAAGCCCACCATGGCCACCCCCGCCACCGTCAGCGCGTAGGGGAGCTGCGTGCGGACGTGCTCGATGTGATCGCAGGCGGAGGCCAACGAGGCGATGATCGTCGTGTCGCTGATGGGGCTGCAGTGGTCGCCGAAGATCCCGCCCGACAGCACGGCGGCCAGGAACGGGGCGACCGGAGCGCCGAGGCCGGTGGCCATCGGCACGGCCACCGGCAGCATGATCGCGAACGTGCCCCAGCTGCTCCCGGTGGAGAAGGAGATCGTGCCGGAAACGGCGAACAAGAGAGGAAGGAGGACGGGCGGGGGCACTCGGCCCACCACCACGCCGGCCACGTACTGGCCGGTCCCCAGCACGCGGGTCACCTGTCCTAGCGCCAGGGCCAGCAGGAGGATGAAGGCCATCCCCACTAGCTTCCCCGCTCCTTCCAGGCTCGCCTCGCCCACCCTGTCGGCGCTCAAGCGCCCCCGCGCCAGGCTGACGATCCAGGCCGCCACCAGGCCGGCCAGGACGGCCCACAGGACGCTGGTCGACCCCGAGCCCTGGATGAGGTGGCCGTGGCCGGTGACCAGCATCCCCACCGGCATGGTGGCCACCATGACGCCGATCGGGAGGAGCATGTCGAGGGCCCGGGGCTCCGCCGCGGCTGCGGCCGTCCCGTCGCCCGTGCCACCGGCGACCCTCGCCTCTCCAGTCCCCCCCGCTTCCCCGAGGACGGCCGCGAGCTCGCGGTCGCCGGACGGCGCCGCGGCCGGGACTCCCGGACCGGCCTCGCGTACCGGGTCGGTCGCGTCCACGGGGCCCGCGCCTCCCTGTGCGCCGTGGGGCGCCCTCTCCGCCGCGGCCCGCTCCGCCCTGCCCATGGGGCCCCAGTCCAGCCCCATGCCGGCGCTGAGCGCCGCCAGGGCCAGGGCGCCGAGCGCGTAGAAATTGAGGGGGAGAGCTTCGGCGAACACGGCCACCGGTCGGTCCACCCCCAGGCCACCGAGCAAGCCGAGCACGTACGCGCCCCACGCGTTGAACGGAACCAGGATGCAGACGGGAGCGCACGTGGAGTCCACCAGGTAGGCCAGCTTCTGCCGGGAGACGTGGAAGCGGTCGAACAGGGGACGGCACACGGACCCGGTGACGAGGATCGAGATGTTGGACTCGATGAACAGCGCCAGCCCCACCACCCACGCCAGGAGCTGGGCGCTCCTCCGTCCCCGGATCCAGCTGCGTCCCTCGGCCCAGTGCACGAAACCCCGCACCCCGCCGTTGGCTTCCACCACGGCGACCAGCGATCCGATGAGAAGGGTGAACACCAGCACCCGCGCG
>CANPVD010000009.1 GCA_947581615.1 Candidatus Humimonas hydrogenitrophica | reverse complement strand
CGACTTGCAGAACCCCATGGGCCTCGGAAGGATCCACCTGTCGGTGCCGGTCAGCCGACGGGTGGATCCTTCCGAGGCCCATGGGGTTCTGCAAGTCGATGGGGACGGTGATTCGCCGTCGACGTCGGGTGAGGCCGGACCTTGCTTCACGCTCCAGACCTCCCCAACGTGTCGCACCCCGGACGCATCGCGGCGACGCGCCGCTGTCGTCCGGATCTTGCACGAACGCCGGACCGTGCGTGCCCCGCGCCCCATTCCGGGGAGCACGAGACGGACGGCTGTTCGTCCTCCGGGCTTTCAGCCCGACGCTCGCTGGATCGCGTCGCCGGATCTTCCTACCGGCGGTTTCGTTCCGATCCTCGCAGGCCGAGGCGGCGCGCTTGCGCGTCCGGAGGTCGGACGACCGGCAAAGTCGGATTCCTCGATCGGAGTTGACAGACAGGTGACACGAGTCGCGACGGAGACGTCGCTGGGCGTGCTGGAGCTCCTGGGCAGCGGATCGGGATTCATCCGCCGCCGGGACGCCGGCTACCTGCCGAGCGACGACGACATCTACGTCAGTCAGAAGCTCATCCGGAAATACGGACTCAGGACGGGGGACGAGCTGTCCGGCGAAGTCGGGAAGCCGCCGGGACGCGACAAGAGCCCCCCGCTCCGGCACCTGGCGGCCGTCAATGGGCGCCCCCCCGAGGAAGTGACCCGCCGGCCGGACTTCAACCGCCTCAGCGCGCAGCACCCCGATCGACAGTTCATTCTGGAGTGCGGGCTCGAGCGGCGCGGCACGGCCGACTACACCAACCGGGTCATCGACCTGTTCTGCCCCCTCGGACGCGGCCAGCGCATGCTCATCGTGGCCCCCGCAAAGGCCGGGAAGACGATGGTCCTGCAGGCCATCGCCGAGGGCCTCGTCACCAACAACCCTGACACCGAGCTCCTCATCCTCCTGGTGGACGAGCGTCCGGAGGAGGTGACGGAGATGGAGAACACGGGCTTCGGCGAGGTCATCTCCTCGAGCTTCGACTATCCCGCCGAGCGGCACGTATCGGTGGCCGAGATCACGCTGGAGCGGGCCCGGCGCCGGGTGGAGACGGGACAGGACGTCGTACTGGTGCTGGACTCGATCACGCGGCTGGCGCGGGCCTACAACACCGTGGAGGAGGGGACCGGCCGCACCCTGTCCGGTGGGATCGATGCCGGGGCCATGGAGAAGCCCAAGCGCTTCTTCGGCAGCGCCCGCAACATCCACCTGAACGAGGGCGGCGGCTCGCTCACCATCATCGCGACCGCCCTGGTCGACACGGGCTCGCGCATGGACCAGGTGATCTTCGAGGAGTTCAAGGGCACCGGGAACAGCGAGCTGGTGCTGAGCCGGGAGCTGGCGGAGCGCCGCATCTTCCCGGCCATCGACCTCCAGGCCAGCGCCACGCGCCGCGAGGAGCTGCTGCTCGACGACGACGCGCTCATGCTGTCGCGTGCCATGCGCCGCGAGCTGGCCGACTCCGCGCCCGTGCAGGCCATGACGGACGTGCTGGCGCTCATGAAGCAGACGGACACGAACGTCGAGCTCGTGAAAAAACTGAAGGCGCGCCTCTCGGCGTAACGTGGCGGTGGCCCGGCGCCGCGCGGCCCGGGCGACCGTCCACCCTGCGCGGACCGGCGCCAACGCCGGGCCTCGGCGCGGTCAGTCCCCGGCGGCCGACTCCCGGTCGTCTAGCCTCGATTCGTTCGCCACCTCGTTCCGGAGGCGGATCCGCAGGCGGCGCTCGTAGTGCACGATCTCCCACGCCACCGCCTCCAGCAGCTGCGCCTCCCGGCGGTCGAGGGACCCGCGCTGAAATAGGGAGCGAAACGTCCGCATCTTGGGCTCGGGGTCCAGGTGGTGGAAGAACCCCACCCGCTCCAGCGCCCGCTCCCACACCTCGAAGAAGCGCTCCAGCTCGCCGGCCGTGGCCGGGGGCGCCGTCTCGTCCTTGCCGGTCGACAGGTCCCGCTCCGGGAGTCCCACGGCCCGATCGGCCGCCTTGCGGAGCTCGTAGAACACCAGGAGCGCGGCGTGGGCCAGGTTGAGCGAGGGATGCTCCGGGCTGGTCGGGATGTACAGGACCTCCTGGCACCGGTCCAGCTCCAGGTTCGAGAGCCCGCGGTCCTCCGGGCCGAACACGAGGGCGACCGTACCGGCCGAGCCGGGCCCGGAGGGCTCGAGAGCCGAGGCGGCCAGCGCCTCGCGCACCAAACGCGGCGCGGCCTTCTCGGGCGTGCTCCACACCTGCCGGCTGGCGCGGCGGCGGGCCGAGGTCCCCACCACGAGGACCGCGTCCGCGATGGCCTCCTCGAGCGACTCGGCGAACTCGATCCGCTCGACGAGGTCCTCGGTGTCGTGGGCGATCCCCCCGATCCGGTGCGGGTCGAACTCCTCGGGGCGCACGAGCCGCAGGCGCGCGAGGCCCATGTTCTTCATGGCGCGCACGACGAGCGCGATGTTGACCAGGTCCTGGGTGCGGTGGAGGACCACTACGATCCCGTCGAGCGGGGAGGCGTCGGTCGGCGTATTCACGCGAGGAAGGTAGGACGGGTCCAGAGGCCCCGGCCACCCCACGGCCAACTTCGCCGGGAACCACCCGCTTCCGGGGGCGTATCCTGGTGTGCGAGAGAGCGGGAGTCGCCCGCGTCCGGGGGCCGAGAGGGCGCACGCGCGTTGACACTCCCGGGCACGCGGGGTAACATCCAGGACGTTCGGAGTCGTGTCGAGGGGGGCCGGTGCCGGAAGGCGCGGCTCCCTTTTTCGCCCGCCGGCTGCCCGGCGCAGGGTTCCGTGGCCGAGTGGCTAGGCAGGGGCCTGCAAAGCCCCCTACGGTGGTTCGAGTCCACCCGGAACCTCTCACGCACTCCGACCGCATGCTCACGCGGGCGTAGCTCAGCTGGTAGAGCGCAACCTTGCCAAGGTTGAGGTCGCCGGTTCGAACCCGGTCGCCCGCTTGGAAGGCCCGGGGAGCGTGAGCCCGGGCAGGAAGGACGAGGGGCGGTAGCTCAGCTGGCTGGAGCGCTGCGCTCACATCGCAGAGGTCGGGGGTTCGAGTCCCTCCCGCCCCACTCCGGAAGGACCGGTCGTGGCCCCCGGGGTCGCGGCCGCCGTGGCGGTCCGGCCGCCACGATCATGCGGGCGTAGCTCAGTTGGTAGAGCGTCAGCTTCCCAAGCTGAAGGTCGCCGGTTCGAGACCGGTCGCCCGCTTTCCGCAGCTCGAGCCGGGGCCGGTGCGGGGCCTCACTTCATCGCCACCATCGTGGTCAGCCGCACGGTCCCCTTCAACGCTCCATCGGTCAGCCACGGTCCGCACGCCTCGACGAAGTCCCGCTCCAGGGCCATCCAGTCCTCGCGGTCCACCTCGGCGACAGCGGCGGCCAGGGGCGTGCTTTCCACGTAGTGCCGGAGGAAGTCCCGGGGCGTGCCCAGGTCGAGGGCCATCTCCTTCGACGACACCCGGATCCGGCCGAAGCCGGCCTCCTCCACCAGGAGCCGCACGTCGTCCGCATCGTGGAGCGAGAAGACGGCGTCCACGAAGCCGGCGCATCGGGGGCTCACGTGGCGCCCCAGCCCTTCCGCCATCGCCTGCAGCGGTGCGGGCGTGGGCCCCGGGACGTTCGCTACGAAACGTCCTCCGGGAGAGAGGACGCGGCGGATCTGCCGGAGACCGGCCGTCCGGTCCTCGAAGAACTGGACTCCCATTCCGCAGAGGACCACGTCGAAGCTCTCATCCTCCAGGGGGATCTCCTCGGCCGGGGCATGGTGCCAGGCGATGGGGGGCGCGGTGGAGGCCGCCTCCCGGGCCACGGCCAGCATGGCCGGGTTGGGATCCAGCCCCGCCACCGAGCCCTCCGGGCCCACGCGTTCGGCGGCCAGCCGGCTGACGATCCCCGTCCCGCAGGCCACGTCCAGGACTCGCTCCCCCGGGCGGAGATCGGCCGCCTCGATCAGGTCACTCGCCACGGGACGGCCGATGGCCGGAACGAAGTGGCGTTCATAGCTCTCCGCCGCCTTCTTCGCGAAGCTTTCTTCGTGGGTCGTCTGCGACATCGGGGCCCTCTCCCGGTCGAAGTGGGAGCACGCGGCTCGGAGCGCCTCCAGGAACTTCTCCGGCTGATCCCGCGCCGGGTCGTCGGCGGCATCCTCGACCACGTACAGCGGCCATCCGTAGCGCTCGCTGGCCTCGGTAGCGATGCGGAGGCGGTTGGCCCGGTCGTGCCGACCCCAGATCAACGTGGTCGGCACCGCGATCTCCGCCAGCTCCTCCGGCGGAATCCGCGGAAGCCCCAGCCCCTTGAGCATCCTGCCGGCCGCCTTTCCCCGGGGCCCCCCGGCCGTTTCGAGATTGTAGGCGACGAAGGCGTCCCAGCGCTCGCCCGTGCGCTCCTGCAACCGCTCGAGGTCGTGGGCGCACTGGCCCATGAACCACCGGTGGGTGGTCTCGGTGGGATGCGCCCGGAAGCCGATCAGGGTGGCCAGGAACCGGAGCGAGGGGCGGAAGGGTGCGAGGCCGAGAGAGTCCACGAGGACGAGGCCCCGGATCCTGCTCCCCCGGTCGCGGGCGAAGCGGGCCGCGATGGCGCCGCCCAGGACGTGCCCGACCAGCACGGGCGGACCGGAGCAGCTGTCCTCGATCACAGCCTCCAGCCAGTCCAGGATCCGGGGCTCGGTCCACTCCACGCCCGCTCCTCCCGAGCTGCCGTGCCCGGGCAGGTCGGGGGCCACGACCCGGTGGTCCCTTACCAGCTCCGGGATCACCCACCTCCAGTTGACCCCCGACTCGCCGGGGCCGTGCAGGAGAACGAGCGGAGGGCCCTCTCCGCCCTCCAACCACGTCGTCGGAGTCGCCGCCAGCTCTGCCCGGCGCTCCCTCACCGGCAAGCCCTCGGTGAGCAGGGCTCGGGCTTCCCCTGCTGCGGCACGGCGATCCCGGTGCCCGACCTCCGCCGTTGCGTCCATCTCTGCCTCCCCTGGGATTCCGCTTCCGGCTTCGGCTCGAGCGGTTCGAGTCGGAGTGCCTGTTCGAAATCTCGGGATTCCCGGGGCGGCGCGCTTCGGTGAAAACACCCACATTGCGGGCGCGTCGCGATTGGGTGGAATCACCCACGAGGAACCGGGCTCCGGCGGCAGGCGGGGTCGTCTCGCGCTGCGCACCCGGGCGATCCGAGCCGGGCGAAGGCCTCAGACCAGACCGTGCTCGTATGCATAGGCCGTGGCTGCGGAGCGAGACGGCACCCGGAGCTTTCGGAAGATGTGGGAGACGTGCCGCTCCACGGTGCGCTCGCTGATCGAGAGCTCCTCGCCGATGGCCCGGTTCGTGGCGCCGGACGCCAGATGCCGGAGCACCTCCAGCTCCCGGGGCGTGAGCCCGCGGTCGTCGCCGGCGGCCGAACGCCGCCCGGCACCGGATTCCCGCCCGGCCGGGGCGAAGCCGGCCAGGTCCGGCTCGGCGCCCAGCCGCTCCAGGGTCCGGACCGCGGCCTCCAGCTCCATGTCCGCCGTGTCCTCGTCGCCCAGCTCCCGGCAGGCCCTGGCGAGGAGGAGCTGGACGCGGGCGGCCTCGTACGGGGCTCCCAGCGTCTCCCAGGTCGTACGGGCGGCGCGGAGCTCCGAGAGGGCGGCCCGGGCGTCGCCCTCCTCCAGGTGGATGGCGCCGCGAGCGCTCGCTGCCCGGGCGTGCAGTAGCGGGGCGTCCAGCTCCCCGGCGATGCGGGAGAGCGTGTCGGCGGCCTCGCCGGCCGCATCGACGTATCCGGCGGCCAGCGCGATCTCCACGAAGGCGGGCAGCACCCTGGCCTGCTCGGAGGGCGTGGCGGCCTCCTCCACCACTCGCCGGATCGCGGCCGCCGCGTCGTCGACGCGGCCCTGGGCCAGGCGGAGGAGGGCCAGTCCGGGCTGGGGGGCGCGTCCCCGGCCGCTGGCCTCGCGATACGCCTTCTCGGACGCCTCGAGCTGACCGCGCAGCCGGTGCAGCTCGGCCTGTTCGTAGAAGGCGGCCCCCGCCCCGGCATCGGCCGGGGGACGGGTCAGGAGTCGACCCGCGCGCCGCGCCTCTTCCAGGGCACGGGGCCAGTCACCCTGCAGGCGCAGGATCTCCGAGCGGCGCACGAGGCAGTCGCCGCGGAAGGGGACGAGATCCGGCTGCGACGCGCACCAGTCGCCGAGCGCCGCCGTCCACTCCTTGGCGCGACCCAGGTCGAAGATCTCGTGACAGGTCTCGATCACGGCACAGTAGATCGTGCCGACGACCACGGGACCCAGGCCGCCCGCATCCACGGCGGCCATGGCCTCATCCAGCAACGCCACGCCGTCGTCGATGGCTCCCGAGCGGATCAGGGCCTGTCCCCGGCCCAGGCGGGAGAGGGCCATGAGCTCCCTGGAGGCAAACCGCTCGGCGACGCGGACGGCCTCCGTGAAGGTCTCCTCGGCGGCCTCCGGCTTCCCCCGGGACAGGAGGCGCAGGCCTCGGGGGAGCAGGACGAAGCCCCGCTCCTCGCAGTCCCGCCCACAGTCTTCCAGGAGATGCTCGGCCCGGGCCACCCAGCCGCCTCCCCGGGCGGACTCCCCTCTCATGAGGAGCTGGAAGCCCAGCCAGAAGGCGCAGCGGGCCGCGCCCACGGGATCGTCGCTTGCCAGGTACTCCTGGTGGGCCCGTCCCAGGATCTCCACGCTCTCGTCCGCGCGGCCCACCAGGTAGGCGGCCACGGAGAAGGACTCGAGCGTCGCGGGCTCCAGGCCCTCGCTCCGGTCCGCGGCCGCGAGCTGCTCGTACGCATCCGCCCAATTCCGGCGGTCGAAGGCAGTCAGTCCCCGGTCGCGCGCGTCGGACGTCGTGATCCGATCCTCGAGGCTGGAGGACGTGGAAGGCTCCCGTCGAAATGTAGGCAGGGGCGCACCGGAGACACGACCCCCCTGAGCGTCTTCGGTCCGTCTCGACGACTCGCATGCCGGCCGGAAGCGCCGGAGGACGGAGCCGTCCGATCCGTTGCGGGCGCTGGAGAGGCGGACCGGGATCGGCCCGTTTCGGCGCTCTCGGCCATACGAGCGGCCACCCCGTCACCCGGCTCGAGATCCGTCGTCCGTGACCGGAGAGCCTTCGATGACGGGGGCTTCTTTCGTTCGAAGCCAGCCGGACGATCGTGGGGCCTCTCTCCTGGGTCCGAAGGGCCCCTCGGCGCTAGGTTGAGGGCCGGGGCCGTCGGCCCCGGACGTTCCCCGAGCGAGACCGCCACCGGACCGGAGACGTGAGCCAGCCGAACGCCGACCGTCGCACCGACGCGCCGCCGACCGAAGATCCCCTCGACGTCCTTCGCGAGGTCTTCGGCTACGACGCCTTCCGCCCCGGCCAGCGCCACGTGATCGACGCGGTGCTGGCGGGCCGGGACTGCATCGCCGTCATGCCGACCGGCGCGGGGAAGTCGCTCACCTTCCAGCTCCCCGCCCGGGTGCTCCCCGGCACCGTCGTCGTCCTCTCGCCCCTCATCAGCCTGATGAAGGACCAGGTGGACGCGCTCGAGGCGCTGGGCTTCCGGGCGGCGGCCATCAACTCGACCCTCCCGCCCGAGGAGCGCCGGGAGCGGCTGCGGGCGCTCCGCCGCGGCGAGTACGAGCTCGTCTACCTGGCGCCCGAGGCGCTCGGGCCCGGCATGCGCGCCCTCCTGGCCGAGAGCCCGCTCTCCCTCCTCGTGGTGGACGAAGCACACTGCATCTCGCAGTGGGGACACGACTTCAGGCCTTCCTACCGGCGACTGCGCGGCCTCAAGGAGGAATTGGGCGGGGTGCCGGTCCTGGCGCTCACCGCCACGGCGACCCGCCGGGTGGCGGTCGACATCCTCAACCAGCTCGGCATACGCGACCCCGAAGGCTACAAGGGCTCGTTCTTCCGGCGGAACCTGTGGATCGCCTGCCGCAAGCGGGGCGAGGGGAACACGCGCCGCGAGATCCTGGCCCTGGTGCGGCGCCACGAGGGCGAGAGCGGGATCATCTACTGCCTTTCGCGGAAGTCGGTGGAGCGCATGACCGCGTTCCTCCGGAAGAAGGGGGTCGCCGCGGCCGCCTACCACGCCGGTCTTCCGGACGAGGAGCGCGCCGCGGCCCAGGAGGCGTTCGCCCGCGACGAGGTGGACGTGGTGGTCGCGACGATCGCCTTCGGAATGGGGATCGACAAGTCGAACGTCCGCTTCGTCATCCACCAGGAGATGCCGTCGGACGTCGAGTCCTGGTACCAGGAGATGGGGCGAGCCGGGCGCGACGGGCTCCCCTCGGAGTGCTTCCTGTTCTACTCGTGGGCCGACGTGAAGGTGAGGGAGCGCTTCCTGGACGAGGTCGAGGATCCCGAGACGCAGCACCGGAAGCGCGAGGCGACCGTCGAGCTGTTTCGGCTGGCCGACCGTGGTGGCTGCCGCCACCGGGCCGTCCTGGCCCACTTCGGCGAGGAGATCGACCCCTGCGGCGATGCGTGCGACGTGTGCACCGGGGTCGGCGTCATCGACCTCGTCGAGGAGCTCCGGGCCGCGGGGCGGGCCGGCCGGGACCGAGCGCGCGTCAGCGCGAGTTCCGGGGGCGCGCGCTCCCGCGCGGGGCGCGCGGTCGCGCCGGCCGGCTCGTGGTCGGGCGAAGGCGAGGAGCTCTCGAGGGCCACGGCCGGGCCCGAGGAGACGGCGACCTTCGAGCGGCTGCGGGACCTCCGCAAGCGGCTGGCGGACGAGCGCGGCGTCCCCGCCTACATCGTGTTCAGCGACAGGGTCCTGTGGAGCATGGTCGAGCGCGCGCCCGCCACCCCCGAGGAGCTGCTCGATGTCTCCGGGGTGGGCCCGGCCAAGCTGGAGCGGTACGGCGAGGTCTTCCTCGAGGCGCTGCACGGGGAAGACTGAGGAGCCGACGCGCCCGGAGGTGCTCGCCGATCGTCCCTGTCGCGCCGGCGAGCGACCGCCGACGTTGCCGCACCCGGGCCGCGGACCCAGATTCCCCCGCGCAGGTAAGAAGGTGAGCGGAGGGCGTCCGCCCCCGCGCCACTCCCCGCGGGCGTAGCTCAGCTGGCAGAGCGCGAGCCTTCCAAGCTCGAGGTCGCCGGTTCGAAACCGGTCGCCCGCTTCAGGCGAGAGCCCCCGGAGGACGGGGGCTCTCTCGTTTCGGGCAATCTCTCTCTCGGGGCCTTCCGGTCACGGCCATATGCCGCGCTGCAGTGCCGCGTTCCGGCATCGCTCCACCGCCACGGTGAGGGCGGTCATCCGGTAGTCGGGCTTGGGGAGCTCCGGGTCGGAAGCGTGGTCGGCGGCCCACCTCTCGCGGTACATGGGCAGCGACTCGATCAGCTCGACCCGCTTGTCGACGACGAGATCCGTGGCCCTGTACATCTTCTTTCGGAGCTTCTCGGCGATGTCCGCTTCGTCCCACTGTTGATTGGCCAGGTTCTGGGCCCATTCGAAGTAGCTGACGACCACCCCGCCCGCGTTGGCGAGGATGTCCGGCAGGACGTGGATCCCCCGCGCGGAGAGGATGTCGTCCGCCCCGGGCGTCGTGGGACCGTTGGCGGCCTCGGCCACCACCTTCGCATCGATCCGCTCGGCGTTGTCGGTGGTGATCATGTTCTCGACGGCGGCGGGAACCAGAATGTCGCAGGGCACCTCGAGGACGTCCCGCACCCCGAGCGCTTCGGCCCCGGGGAACCCCGCCAGGCTTCCCGTATCGTCCTTGTGGCGTCCGACGCCCTCCAGCGCGAGGCCGTCGGGGTCGTGAATCCCGCCCCGTGAGTCGGAGAGTCCGACGATGGTGGCGCCGGCCTCGTGGAAGAGCTTCGCGGCGTGCCGTCCGGCGTTGCCGAAGCCCTGGATGGAGACCCTCGCGCCCTTGATCTCCGACAGGCCGGATACGCCACCCAGCTCCAGGAATCTGGCGGTCACGTGGAACAGGCCCTGTGCCGTGGCGGAGTCCCGACCGACTGATCCTCCCAGCTCGAGCGGCTTGCCGGTCACGACGGGGAGGTTGCCCTGGCCCGGATGCATCATCTGGTAGGTGTCGAAGATCCAGGCCATGGTCTGCGCGTCGGTGTAGACGTCGGGAGCCGGCACGTCGGTGAACGGCCCGATCGTGTCGCCGAGAGCGACGGTGTAGCGCCGCGTGAGATGTTCCTTTTCGCGCCTGGAGAGGGCTCTCGCGTCGACGGCGATCCCACCCTTGGCGCCTCCGAACGGTATGTCGAGGAGGGCGCACTTCCACGTCATCCACGTGGCGAGCGCCATCACCTCTTCCTTGCCGGCCGTCGGGTAGAAGCGGATCCCCCCCTTACCCGGACCGCGAATGCTGGAGTGAAGCACCCTGTATCCGGTGAACATCTTCACGGTGCGGCTGTCCATCAGCACCGGAAGCGCGACTTCGAGAATGTGCTCCGGCTCGAACAGGAACTCGGACATTCCTTCCCAGTCCGACAGGTCCTCGAGAAAGGGTGCCGAGCGGTCGAATTGCTGACGCGCGATCCGGTGCGGGTTGAGATCTTCCGTCCTGTCTACGGTATCCATGAACGGTCCTCCTGGGACGATTCGAGAAGGATCGGAATCTCGACGTGGACGCTCAGTACCTCCAGCTGCGTGTGTCCGCCCCGGTCGGGGCGGTGCTCTCCATGTGCCGCGCCATCGCGGGCAGGAAGCGCTGGAAGGCGGTGATGCTTCCGGCCCAGTTCGGGTGGTCGTGGTCCCCGGTCCAGCAGTGGGGGGCGCGCGCGCCGTAGTCGAAGGTGAAGTCGGCGCGCGGGTTCCTGAGGCTGTCGGCGGCCTCCTGCATGAGGTGGACGGCGTCGTTCAGGTAGTACGAATCCATGGTGCCCACGTACACGTGGAGCTTACCGCGCAGCTTCGGGCCCAGGGTCTTCCAGTCGCGCTGCAGGATGTGGGTGAGGTCGTAGTGGTCCCGCCAGTAGGCGGCTACCTCGTGGTCGATGACGCCGGTGCGCTTGTCCCAGATCGGCTTCGGATAGCCGTCCGCGCCCACCGGCCCGAACACGGCCTGCCAGATGTCCCACTGCCCGCCCGAGCGCCCCCTCGTCCCGAGGGCCAGCTCCATGTGGTTCTCGTCGGCCATCTGGTAGCGCACGCGGCCCTGGTAGCCCCGCGCGCCGGGCACCGCGACGCCGCCCAGGGGACCGGAGCGGAGGTAGGCGTTGGCGTCGTCGTAGACGTCGACGGCCTGGTGGAAGTGGAAGTCCACCGGGTCGGGGCAGAAGCCCCATGCTCCGTTGTAGTCGTCGGGGTAGAACATCTGCACGCCGAGCGCCTCCCACCCGCCGGTCGAGCCGCCGGTGAGGACGCGCGCCCACCCGGCGCCGATCCCGCGGTAACGCTTCTCGACCTCCGGGATCAGCTCCCGGGTGATCGCGTCGCCGTACGGGCCCAGGTTGGCCGAGTTCACGGCGTACGAGTCGTCGTAGTAGGGATTGGCGTGCTGGATCGTGAGCAGCAGCACCCGCGGCGCGTTCGGGCTGGTCCACCACTGGTAGAAGCCGTGCATGAGACGCTGGCGCATGCGCTCGATCCCGTGCTCCCGGCAGCCGGCTTCGTTCCCCATCCAGCAGTGCGCGTACAGCCACGTGGAGTCGGGGGCGGGGAGGGACGCGTCCTCCGGCTCGGGTCGCCAGCCCGGGATGCCGCGGCCGAAGTGTCCCTGCTCCACCAGGAGGGGGTAGTGCGCCCCGGGGTGCTCGGCGAAGCCGGCCGGGAGCAGCACCGTGGCCTGGATGTAGGTCGGCGTGCCCCAGAACTTCGTGAGGAGCGCGCTCCGGATGCGGACGTGCTTGACCCAGGGCGTGTCCTCGGGCGGCGAGAGCTCCGGGATGACGCTGTCCAGCGACAGGCGCACGGTTCGGTCGGGCGCGGGATCCAGGTGCATCCGGCGGGGGACGCTGAACAGGTCGCCCGGCTTGCGGTCCCAGTGCTGGCCCTCGCCCCGGTCGGGCGGGAGGGAGACGGTGTGGCCGTCGGCGCGGTGGTAGGTGCGGTACGGGACGAACACGGCCTGCACCGTGTAGTCGCCGGCCGGCACGTCGCGCAGGCTCGCCACCGGATAACCGAACGCCGTGTCTCCCACCACGACCTCTCCGCCCGGGGCGAAGCCATGGACCTGGACTCCCGCCACCTCGGCGCTCCGGTCGGGTTCGGGCTCCACCTGGAAGCGCGGCTCCGACGTGGAGTCGGTCGCCAGCAGCACCAGGACGCGGCCGTCCCGCGCCGAGTCGGTCCGGGCCTTCGGGATGGACACGGCGAACTTCACGCCTCTCCCGGCCGTGGCGCCGGGCGCCGCGCACCCGGCCAGGCTCGAGACGGCGAGGAGGGCGGCAACTCCTGCGGCCGCGGGCGCCCGGCCGAGGGCTCGGCCGGCCGGGATCGCGGTGGGGCGTTGGAGGCACGTCGGGCTCTGCGCGGGAGGCGTACGGGGCATGGCTTGGGCTCCCTTCGTGTCCGGGCTACCGTCCGGGGCAATTCCCCGGGGGACGAAGCGCCAAGGTCCGCCCGGGACGTCGGGTCGCGCAAGGCCCCCGCGTCGACGGCCGGGCACCCCCTCCGGCCTTGCAGCCCCCGGAGTTTCAAAGGATCTTGAACTTCTAGCTCCGGGTCCGATCAGGGGCCCGGCCTCGTGACCCTCGTGGCGGAGTCGAACGAGACGATGGAGAGGCATCGATGCAGGATCCTGACCGGCGGGTTGGCGCTGGCGGCGTTGCTCGCCGCGGGCATGGCCACTTCGGTCCACGCCCAGTCGCTGGACTATCCGCAGGCCAGGCGGGACAGCCTGGTCGTGGACTACTTCGGAACGAAGGTCCCGGCCCCTTACCGCTGGATGGAGGACCTCAACGGCCCCGAGGTCAAGAGTTGGGTCGAGGCGGAGAACAAGCTCACCTTCTCCTTCCTGGACAAGATCCAGGTCCGCCCCTGGGTCCGTGAGCGGCTGACGAAGCTCTGGAACTACGAGAAGGTCGGAGCCCCGGACCGCGAGGGCGGCAAGCTGTTCTTCAGCAAGAACTCCGGCCTCCAGAACCAGTCGGTGATCTACGTGGCCGACTCGCTGGGCGGGCCGACGAAGGTCCTGCTCGATCCGAACGTGCGCTGGCCCAAGGGCAACACGGCGCTGGCGGGATCGAGACCCTCACCCGACGGCCGCTACCTGGAGTACGCCACCTCGGAGGGCGGCTCCGACTGGCGCGTCTTCCACGTTCGCGACGTGGCCACGGGGAAGGACCTCCCCGACGTCGTGCGGTGGGCCAAGTTCTCGGGCGTCTCGTGGACGAAGGACGGCCAGGGCTTCTTCTATTCGCGCTTCGCCGAGCCGCCCGCCGGGAAGGCCATCAGCCAGCAGGTCACCAACCAGAAGTTCTACTACCACCGGCTCGGGACGCCGCAGAGCCAGGACAAGCTGATCTACCAGCGGCCCGACCGGCCCGACTGGTTCATCGGCGGCGGCGTGACCGAGAACGGCCGCTACGCGTTCATCTCCATGAGCCACGGCACCGAGAGCGCCAACGAGCTCTACTACATGGACCTGGGGGATCCGCGGCACCCGAACATCGACGCGAAGGTGCAGCCGCTCTACACGAAGAACGACGCGGAGTACCGGCCCATCGGCGTCGAGAGCGACACGGTCTACCTGCAGACCAACCTGGACGCGCCCAAGAACCGGATCGTGGCGGCGGTCCTCTCCGACCCCTCCCCCGACCGCTGGCGCGTGGTCGTCCCCGAGGGCGACAACGTGATCAGCGGCAGCACGATCATCGGGGGCCGGGTCCTGGCGCAGTACCTGGTCGACGTGAAGAGCCAGGTGGACATCTACGCCCGGGACGGGACGCGGAAGGGACAGCTCGAGCTGCCCGGGATCGGCACGGTGCGCGGCCTGGTCGGGCACCAGGACAGCCCGGAGCTGTTCTACTCCTTCACCTCGTTCCTGTACCCGACCACGATCTTCCGCTACGACCTGGACACCGGGAAGCGCACGACCTTCTACGCGCCGCACGTCGCCTTCGACCCGTCCAAATACGAGACGAAGCAGGTCTTCTACCCGTCGAAGGACGGCACGCGCATCCCGATGTTCATCACCGCCAGGAAGGGGATCGACCTGGACGGCAACAATCCGACCGTGCTGTATGCATACGGCGGATTCGACATCAGCATCACCCCGTCCTTCAGCCCGACGACGGCCATGTGGCTCCAGCTGGGCGGGGTCTACGCCGTGGCCACCCTGAGGGGCGGCGGCGAGTACGGGCAGGCGTGGCACAAGGCGGGCATGCTGGGCAACAAGCAGAACGTGTTCGACGACTTCGCCTGGGCGGCCAGGTACCTGGAGAGCCACGGCTACGGGACCAGGCCGCACCTGGCCATCGAGGGCTACTCGAACGGCGGCCTGCTGGTGGGCGCCAGTGTCACGGAGCGACCGGACCTGTTCGGGGCGGCCTACGCCGGGGCGGGCGTGATGGACATGCTGCGCTACCAGAAGTTCTCGGCCGGGATCGGCTGGGTGCCCGAGTACGGGTCCTCGGACGACTCCACGGCCTTCCAGTGGCTGTATAAGTTCTCGCCGGTCCACAACACGAAGGTGGGCACCTGCTACCCGCCCACGATCATCACGACCGCCGACCACGACGACCGCGTGGTGCCCAGCCACTCCTACAAGTTCGCGGCCGCCATGCAGCACGCGCAGGGCTGCGACAACCCGATCCTCATCCGCGTGGAGACCGAGACCAGCCACGGGTACATGCCCACCGACAAGAGGATCGCCCAGACGGCCGACATCTGGTCCTTCCTGGCCTACGAGCTGGGGATTCGCTCGGCCCCGGGCGGAGGCATGTAGCCTCCCGGCCGGGGCGCCTCGGCCGGGGTGGCGGAGCGCCCCTTGCACGAGAAGCCGGTCAGAACGCTGCGGAGGGTCCGCGTCACGAGCCCCGGTCGGGGCGTGGCGCGGCCCTCGCCGGCCGAACGGAAGGGAGACGGAGCGGTGGACATACAGCTGAACGAGCACGAGCAAGGGATGCTCCGGCAGATCCTGGGGGCCTACCTCTCGGATCTGCGCATGGAGATCGCCGACACTGATTCGAAGGACTTCCGGGACGAGCTCAAGAAGCGCGAGACGTTCCTGAAGGACCTGCTGGCTCGCCTGGATGGGAGAGCGAGCCAGGCCTGACGTCGGGCCCGGCTGCCGGCTGGGCGCCGGACCGCCAGGTCGGCTCGCCCGGCCGTCCGGCTAGCGGGCCTCCCCCGACGAGGACAGCCGCACGTCGCCCGAGCCGGTGCGGATCACGAACTCGGGTCCCCCCTTTCCCATCTGGCCCCGGAAGTGCGAGCGGCTGCTGGACATCATGCGGACCGGCATGCCCAGGTCGATGCTACCGCTCCCCGTGTCGATCCTCAGATCGGCGTCGACGGAGGGAGGCACCGCCAGCTGGACGTCCCCCGACCCGGTGTCGACCCGCAGGCTGGCCGGGGCCCGCTCGAGCCGGGCGCGCACCGATCCGCTTCCCGTGTGCAGGGAGACGTCCGTGGCCCGTGCCGAGCCGACCCGGATCCCGCCCGAGCCCGTGCGGACGTGCAGGCGGTCGCCCTGGATGTCGTCGGCCGTGACGTCTCCGGACCCCGTCTGCGCGTCCAGCGAGCCGCCAACGCGGCCCGAGATCCGGACGTCGCCCGACCCGGTCTGGACCTTCGCCCCACCGTCCACGCCGTTCACGGTCACGTCGCCCGAGCCCGTCTCGACGTCCAGCGAGCCGCGGGCGTCGGTGACGTCCACGTCCCCGGAGCCGGTCCGGGCCTTCAGTGCCCCGCCCGTTCCGTCGGCCGAGAGATCGCCGGAGCCGGACCTGAGCTCGAGATCCGCGGCGACGTCCGTCGCGTCCACGTGCCCCGCTCCCAGCTCCACGGTGGTCTGACGTCCCGCGGGGACCTGCACCGTGAGATCGGCCCACGCCTCGGGCCCCGACCCGGAACCGGAGATCCTGACGCGCCGGCCGCCCTCGAACAGCCCGTCGTCGCTCATCCGAACGGTGGTGTGGGAATGCCGGCCCAGCTCCGGATACACGAGCCGGTCGCCCTGGACGCCGATCGTGAGCGTCCCGGCGCTCCGGTCGGCGCGCACCTCCAGCCGATCGGCGTCCCGGCCTCCGCGTTTCACCAGCACGACGACGCGATCCCCCCGGCCGGGCTCGACGCGGATCCGGCCGGCCAGGTCCGACACGCGGATCGCCGAGCCCGACAGCTCGAAGCGCTCGGTCTGCTGGGCCGGCGCCGCCAGCCGGGCGGCCAGCGGGCCAGCCAGGGAGGCGGGCGGCGGCTCACTCAGGGCCAACCCGGCGCTGCCGGCGAGCATCACGAGCATGGTCAGGGCGGCGGTGTCTTTCATCGCTGGGCTCCCCTCGGCTGTTCTGTCGCGTGGTGGACGTCGCGATCCCGGTAAGGCGTGCCCGCACGCGAGGCTCTCCCTGCCGTACGGGCCGAGCCGGATCCGCGTTTCGGGGGCGCATCGCTGGGACACCGCGCCACGGGCTCGGGTTGGAAGGAGGCTCGGGCGGCGGCGCGGCCGCGCGGCGGCCCCGGAGACCGTCCCCCGTTGAGGTAGACCGGCGGGACGTGGCATATTGGGCCGCCCGTCCTCGCGACCAGCACGTGCCCGGCCGCGAGGCGGGGCGCAGGGACACATTGAAAGGAGATCCATCCATGGACGAAGAGCCCGCCGCCTCCGGCGGCATCCGCGCAGTGACCACCCTCTTGCTCGCAGCCCTCCTCGCCTTCCCCTCCGCGGGCCTGGCCCAGTCGACGACCTCCCCCGACACCCTGAACAACATTGCCTTCCGCAACATCGGCCCGTCCGTGGCGGGAGGCAGGGTGAGCTCGGTGGTCGGCGTGCCCGGCAAGCCCGGGGTCTACTACGTCGGCTCGGCCGGCGGCGGGGTGTGGAAGACGACCGACGGAGGCGACAGCTGGACGGCCGTGTTCGCCGACCAGCCGACCTCGTCGATCGGTGCGGTGGCGCTGGCTCCCTCCAACCCCAGCCTCGTGTGGGTGGGGACGGGCGAGGCCAACATCCGGAACGACATCACCAACGGCCACGGCGTCTACTTCTCCCCCGACGGCGGGAATACGTGGGAGTCGAAGGGTCTCCAGGACGTGGGACAGATCGAGCGCATCGTCGTGAGCCCGCAGGATCCGGACGTCGTCTACGTGGCGGCCGTGGGCCACGCGTGGACGCCGAACCCGGATCGGGGCGTGTTCAAGACGACCGATGGCGGCGCCACGTGGAACAAGGTGCTGTTCGTGAACGACACGACGGGCGCCATCGACCTGGTGATGCAGCCCGGGAACCCCAGGGTGCTCCTGGCGGCGATGTGGCAGATGCAGCGGCTCCCGTGGACGCTCAACGATGGCGGAGCGGGCAGCGGCATCTACCGCTCGACCGACGGCGGTGACCACTGGACGAAGCTGACCGAGGGGCTCCCCAGGCCGCCCATCGGCCGCATCGCCCTCGGCATCGCGCCCACCAACCCGGACCACGTGTACGCGCTCGTCGAGGCGAAGAAGGGCATGCTGTGGGCGTCCGAGGACCTGGGCGACCACTGGCGCATGGTGAGCGACAACCACGCGCTCGACGTCCGGCCGTTCTACTTCTCGCAGGTCAACGTGGCCCCGGACGACGAGGATCGGGTCTACTTCTCGGGCTTCCAGCTCATGATGTCCAGGGATGGGGGCAGGACCGCCCATGTCATCGACCAGAGCGTGCACGTGGACCACCACGCCCTGTGGATCGACCCGACGGACCCGGACCGCATGATCCAGGGCAACGATGGCGGCGCCTTCCTCACCCGGAACGGCGGCAAGAGCTGGACGTTCCTGAACAACCTGCCCATCGAGCAGTTCTACATGGTGTCGGCCGATGGCAACGACCCGTACACGATGTGCGGTGGGCTCCAGGACAACAGCGCCTGGTGCGGCCCCTCCACGGGGGGCAGCGGCTCGGACTGGTACACGGTCACCGGCGGTGACGGCGAGTACTCGGTCGCGGCGCCGAGCGACTCCAACATCATTTATACCGACTCGCAGAACGGCTCGATCTCGCGGCTGGACAAGGCCACCGGCATGCGCAAGTCGATCCGGCCCTACGTGCCGGGCGTGAGCGACATGCCGCCCTCGAAGCTCAAGTACCGGTTCAACTGGACGAGCCCGATCGCGGTGTCGCCGCACGACGCCAACACCGTCTACATCGGCGCCAACGTGCTGTTCAGGAGCGCCGACGGCGGGGACCACTGGGAGACCATCAGCCCGGACCTCACCCGGAACGAGAAGGACAAGCAGATCGTCCCCGGCGGGGCGGTTCAGTACGACATCAGCGGCGCCGAGACCTACAACACGATCATCTCCATCACCCTGGCCCCGACGGCGCCCGACAGCGTGATCTGGGTGGGCACGGACGACGGCCTCGTGCAGGTCACCCGCGACGGCGGGAGGACGTGGACGGAGGTGGGCCACAACATGCCCGGGCGTCCCGCCATCAAGGGAGGGCGGATCTACCAGGTCGGCGTGTCGCCGCACGACGCGGGGACGGCGTACGTGGCGGTCGACTACCACATGTACGACAACAACCAGCCTTACGTCTACAGGACCAGCGACTACGGGAAGTCGTGGACGGCGATCTCGAAGGGGCTGCCGTCCGTCGGCGCCGCGCACGTGGTGCGCGAGTCACCCAACCGGAAGGGCTTCCTGGTGCTGGGCACCGACAACGCCATCTATTATTCGCGGGACGACGGGGCGACGTGGAGTCGGTTCCACTCGAACTTCCCGACGGCTCCCGTGTGGGACGTCCGGTTCGTGAAGCGGGACAACGATCTCCTGGTCGCGACACACGGCCGCGGCCTGTTCGTGCTGAACGACCTCACGCCGATCCAGGACTACGAGGCGGCGGCGTCCGACCAGCTCCAGCTCTTCCCGATCGCACCGGCGGCCTTCCAGGCCGGTCGGTCGCTCCGCCACCCGGACGCGTCGCGGTTCGACGTGAGCGGGCCCCCGCGGGGCGCGGTGATCGACTACTACCTGCCCGCGTCGGCGAAGAAGGCGGATGGCGGCGAGCAGGGCGGTCGGCAGGGCGGCGCCGCGGGCGGAAGGCCCGGAGGCGGACCTCGGGGCGCCGCCGCCAGCGGGGGCGCCGGCCAGGTGCAGATCGCCGTCCTGGACGCGGCGGGCGACACGATCGCGACCGACAAGGGCCCGGGTCACGAGGGCTTCAATCGGTTCGAGTGGAACCTGCACTACGCCGGCCCCACCTCGCTCGAGCTGGGCGGCGGTGGCGGTTTCGGTGGTCGGCGCTTCAACTCCGGTCCGCCGGTGGTGCCCGGGACCTACACGGTGGCCGTGACCGCCAACGGGACCACGAAGAAGCAGTCGGTGAAGGTGGAGCCCGACCCACGGCATCCGGCGAACATGGCCGACTTCCGCGCTCAGACGCAGGCGGGCCTGGAGCTCACCCACCGGCTCTCGGCCCTGAACGAGATGCTGAACCGGATCCAGTCCCTGCAGGACCAGATCGCTTCGGCGAAAAAGGCCCTGAAGGGGGCGGACCGCTCGAAGGACGCGGCCGTCAAGCCGGTCCTCGCGAAGGCCGACTCCCTGGACCACGAGCTTGGCGTCCTCAAGGACAGCCTGTACAACTCGCAGGTCCAGGAGCACGCGGCCGAGGACGACATCCACTACCTGAGTCGGTTCCGGGACCGCTTCAACGGCCTGCGCTTCGCGGTGGCGTTCGCGTACGCGTCGCCCCCGAGCCCGGTCGTGGCGGCCCGCATGCAGGAGCTGGGCGCCGAGCTCAACGACTACCTGGATCGTTTCAACGGTCTGCTGAGCAGCGACGTCTCCACCTACAACCAGGCGGCCGCCAGCGCGGGCGTGCCGACCCTGGTCGCGGGCGAGCCCATCCACGTCAAAGCGGCCAAGCTGCCGTAGGGGAGGGGTCGCGGTGGCGGTTCGGAGGCCCCGAAGGCCCCGGAGGTCACCGCCTCCGGGGCCTTCGCCCCGCGCGCGGGCGTGCCTGCGGGCGGGGGCGCGGGTCCAGTTCACATGATCAGATGAAAGGATGGCCCGGAGCGGGGAGATGACGCCGCATGCGCCGTGCGTCGCGCCGGAAGTCCCGGTGCCGGAGCCGGAGCGCGCGTCGGTCCAGGCGTAGATCCCGGCGGTCCCGCAGGACGTGGCGGTTGAGGGCCCGGCGGACTCTCGGCCGGACCACGCGGCTGCGGAGCCGGAGATCCCGGCGGATGTCGCGCCGGTCCCGGCGCAGCTCCCGGCGCTGCACCCGGAGGCTGCGGGCACCGCGCCGGATGTGCCGGATCGCGGGCCGGGCTCGCCCGACCGCCCGCCAGCGCGCGGCCGCGCGAGCCCTGTCGGGACGGGGCGCGGGCGACTGCTGGGCGGCCGCGAGCCCCGGAAGGCCCAGGGACAGGGCCAGGATGCCGCCGATCCACATCGTTTTGCGCATGGTGTCCTCCTCGTCGTCCGTGGGTCTGGTCCTCGGATGATGGTACAGTCGCGGCGCCGTAGCCGTTGGTGGTGGCCGCCGCGCGGGAAGCGAACGGACAGGAGAGGAAGATGAACGGTACGCATCGATCGCGGAGCTCGCGGGGACCTTGCGGCCTTATGGCGTCGACGCTCGCGTCGGCCGTGGCCTGCGCGGCGCTGCTGGCGTGGGGTACGGTGCCGGCGGCGGCGCAGGCGGGAGCCGGGGGCGAGGCGGCGACGGGGCGGCTGGGTCCGGTGCTGCCGGTGCCCTACGAGCGGGCGATCGAGGCGGGGACGCGGAGCCGG
>CANPVD010000008.1 GCA_947581615.1 Candidatus Humimonas hydrogenitrophica | reverse complement strand
CCTGCGGGCTCCTCCTGGTCGCCGGCCGCTACCGCCTCCTGGACCGCACGATGAAGGTCCTCCTGGTCACCCTCGCGCTCTCGACCCTCGTCGCGGCCGCCGTCGCCTTCCCGCGCGCGAACCTGGCCACGCTGACGCCGTGGCCGAAGGTCACGCTCCGGGGTCCGGCGACCGGAGGCGTCGTGAGCTTCGCGTTCCTCCTGGCCCTGGTCGGGTGGATGCCCTCCGCCATCGACGTGGCGGTGTGGTCGTCCCTGTGGACCCTGGCAAAGGACGCCGCCGACCGGGCCCGAACGTCGGTGGCCGCGGCGCGCGCCGACTTCCTGGTCGGCTACGCGGGGACCGGCGTCCTGGCCTTCGCCTTCCTCACCCTGGGCGCGGCCGTCATGTACGGAAGCGGGGAGACCTTCAGCTCCGCGGGGCCGGTGTTCTCGCTCCAGCTGCTGGACCTGTACGCCCGCACGCTCGGATCCTGGGCGCGTCCCTTCATGATGGCCGCGATCCTGACGACGATGCTGTCCACCTCCCTGGCGGTGGTGGATGGCTTCCCGCGGGCCCTGGCGGAGACAGCCCGGGTCCTCCTCCGCCGCCGCGTCCCGGCCGAGGAGATCGGCCAGGTCGGCCGGGCCTACTGGGGCGCCATGCTCGGCATCGGCGTGCTCGTGCTGATCGTCCTCTCGTTCCTGGCCCGCTCCCTCACGGCGATGGTCGACTTCGCGACCACCGTCTCCTTCCTGACCGCGCCCGTGCTCGGCTACCTCAACCTGCGGGCGGTGACCTCTCCCGACTTCCCGGCCGAGCACCGGCCGGGTCGGCGCATGCTGGCGCTGTCGTGGACCGGGCTCGTGGTGCTCGGCGGCTTCGGCCTCGTCTACCTGGGGTGGCGGCTGCTGGGCTGAGCGGACCGGAGGCCGGCGGCACGGGAAACCAGCCGGTCGCCCGAGATCGCTCGTCTCGGCCACCTCCCCGGCTCAACCTCCGCCGTGCCGCTCCCACACCTGGTTGGAACGGTCCACGTCCGGGAAGGCGCCCTCCGGGTCGATCTCGACCCGCACCACCTCGGGCCGGGCCGCGACCCGCACGACGTGCCGCCGTGAGCCGTCCAGCCAAGCGCTGGCGGGGAGCTCGAGGCGCTGCACGCTCCCGTCGGCGCGGGTGACGGCCAGCCGCACGGGCATCGGCGCCAGCCCCACGTCCTCGACTGTGATCGCCACGGAGTCGCCGTCCACGCGGACGGGCCCGAGCGCCTGGTCCAGCGACCAGGGCTCGTAGAACCAGCTGCGCCAGAACCAGGACAGGTCCCGGCCCGACACGTCGTCGAATGTGTTGAAGAAGTCGGCCGGCTCGGGGTGCCGGCCCGTCCACCGGCGGCCGTACTCGCGCAGCGCCCGGTGGAAGGTGGGCTCGCCCAGGATCGAGCGCAGGGAGGCCAGCACCTGGGCCGTCTTGTCGTAGTACATGACCAGGTAGAGGTCCTCGGGGAAGCGGTCACCGTGTCGCATGAGGGTGGTCTCGTGCCCCTGCCGCGCGGCCTCCAGGTACAGCGACCGCTGGCCCGGCTCGGAATCGTTCGGCCGCCCGCCCTCGCGGGGCTCCCCGTAGATCATCCGCATCCCCTGCGCGACGTCGAACTGGGTCAGGCCCTCGTCCATCCACGGGTGGCGCTTCTCGTCGGAGCCCACCTGCATGGGGAACCACATGTGACCGGTCTCGTGCATGAGGTCGCCGGCCAGCGACAGCGTGTCCGCCCACGGCTGCATGAGGGTCATCGTCGGGTACTCCATGCCGCCCGAGTCGAGCACTCCCTCCATCGAGGTCATCACCGGCCACGGATAGGGCCACAGGTAGTCGGAGAGTCGCTCCACGGCGTCCCGGGTGAAGCGGGCGCCGCCGGCCGCGAACGCGGAGGCCGCGGCCGTGGGACGGTAGAAGCTCTGGATGAGCACCGTGTCGGGCGGGACCTGCGCGGCGGCGCCGGGCGATCGATCCGCTGCCGGGGCTTCGGCTGCGCGCCCGGGAGCGCCCTCGGCCCCAGGCGCAGCCCCGGGCTCGGTCCCGGCCGCGGCGGCCGGGCCGCGTCCGGCCCGCCGTTCGGCCGCGACGCGCGCCGCCTCCGCGCTCCCTCCGACCAGCGCCCGGGTGGCGTCCCACACGTAGTCGCGGCTCGCGCCCCACGCGAAATCGCGCACGTCGGCCGCGGTGAAGTGCCAGGTGAGATCGCCGGACCCGGGCGCGAAGGCCGCGTCGGACCCGCGCTCGCCCGCCGCCACGACGTGCACCACCTCCCCCGTACGCCGCGCCCGCGCCAGCCGCGCCCGCGAGCGCTCGGACAGCACCTCCTCCGGGTTCCGGAGCGTGCCCGTGGCGCCCACCACCCAGCCTCGGGGCACCGTGAGGCGGACGTCGTAGTCCGCCGGGTCCATGTAGAACTCGGCCCAGCCCAGGTACGGATCGGTCACCCAGCCGTCCACGTCGTCGTACACGGCCACCTGCGGATACCAGTAGCCCATGAACCACACGCCGCCGTCGCGCCCCTCGCGTCCGTCGGAGGGCGCGGGGGCGGGCTCGTAGGACCACGCGAAGGAGAGCTCGAGGCTGTCGCCGGGCGGCAGGGGCCGGCGGAGCGCGATCCACATCACGGTGCCGTGGATGGCGTAGCGTCCGGGCGCGGGAGGACCGGGAGGCGCCTCGGTGATCGGGTCGGCCGGATTCCGGGGCGGCACGGGCGCGAGCTCGGCGACGCCCAGCGCCACCCGCTCCAGGCGGAGGCCTCCCGTGCTGGGCGCGGCGCTGCGCCGGGGACTGCCGGGCGCGAACAGGTTCTGCCGCAGGTAGATGGCCACCCGCCGCAGCGTGTCGGTCGAGCGGTTCAGGTATCGAACCGTCTCCCGCCCTTCGAGCCGCCCGGACAGGGTGTCGATCCGCGCCTCGATGCGGTAGCGGGCGTGCTGCACCCAGTAGGCGGGACCGGGCCGGCCCGTGCGGGTCCGGGTTCCGGCCTCGACCGCCCGCGTGAACTCCGGCCGCTCGTACAGGGGGCCCGGCAGCGGCCGGCCTCCTCGCAGCGTGGCCGCCGGGTCGGTCACGGGGGCCGGTCGCGACTGGGCCAGGACGGGCGCGGCGCACAGGGCGAGAAGCAGGCCGACGAGTAGCGCTCGCGAGCCCGGAGTGCGGGGGAGCCGGGGTCGATCGCTGATCACGTGCGCCTCCGGGTCGGGGATCGGTGGGGCGAGAAGGTCGCGGTCCCTGCGCGTCACGGTCCCATGCGTGGCGCGTGCTCCATCTAAGCGGGTGTCCGCCCGGGACACAACCGGCCCCGTGCGCCCGGGGGCCGGGCGCGCTAAGCTCGGGACCCTGCCCGCGTAGGCTTTCCGTTCGCCTCGAGCCCGGGAGACGCTGCCATGGGAACCTTGGCCGCGCTGCTGCTCGTCCACGTGGCCGCTCTTCCGCCGGCCGCCGCCCCGATGCGCCGGGCCGCGGCGCCGACGCCCCCGGCCGCGGCGCGCTCGCCCATCGTCGATCCGGCCGCCGCCGTCCGGGCCCCCGACAGCACCGTGGTCGTTCTGCTCGGAACCGGCTTTCCCCGCCCCGATCCCCGCCACCAGGGCCCGGCCACAGCGGTCGTGGTCGGAGACCGGACCTTCCTGTTCGACGCCGGTCCGGGCGTGGAGCGCCAGATGGCGGCCGCCCACCTCCCGATCGCCGGGCCGACGGCCCTGTTCATCACGCACCTCCACACGGACCACACGCTGGGCTACCCGGACCTCATCTTCACGTCCTGGGTCATGGGTCGACGTCATCCGCTCGAGGCCTACGGCCCTCCCGGCCTCCAGGCCATGACCGACCACCTGGCACAGGCCTACGCGCAGGACATCCGGATTCGGACGGAGGGGCTGGAGCACGAGACGCCGGGCGGCTGGAAGGTGGACGTGCACGAGACGAAGGGCGGGGTCGTGTACGACAGCGGCGGCGTCGAGATCACCGCCTTCCGGGTGGAGCACGGGAGCTGGCCGGTGGCGCTGGGCTACAGGATCGACGCGCCCGACCGCTCGGTCGTGATCTCGGGCGACACCCGGCCCAGTCCCGAGGTGGAGCGGGAGGCCACCGGGGTCGACGTGCTGGTGCACGAGGTGTACGCTGGCTGGCAGTCGGCCCCGGAGGACCGGCCGGGCGGGATGGACTGGCCCGCCTACCTGAAGGCGTTCCATACGTCGGACCGCGAGCTCGGCCGGCTGGTCGCCAGGGCTCAGCCGAAGCTCCTCATCCTCACGCACATCATCTACCGTCCGGCGGTGGAGCGGGAGTCGATCGGCGTGATCCGCGAGGCCGGCTACCGCGGCCGGGTCGTGATCGGGCAGGACCTGGGCCGCTACTGATCGGCGGGGCCCCGGGGAGCGGGCTCATCGGCGCACCGACGGCCGCCGTGTCAGCCTCGCGCCCCCACCACGAGCGCGATCGCCACGAAGTGGCACACGCTCCCGCCGAGGACGAACAGGTGCCACACGGTGTGGTTGAAGGGGAGCCTCTTCCAGGCGTAGAACGCCACGCCGAGCGTGTAGACGACCCCGCCCGCCACCAGCCACTCCACCACGCCCGCTCCCACGGTCGCCAGCAGCGGCCGGAGCGCGAACACTCCCGTCCAGCCCATGGCCAGGTAGAACAGGGGCGCCAGGATCGGGAAGCGCCCCATCCAGCGCACCTTGACCAGGATCCCGACGACGGCCATGCCCCATACCAGGGCGAGCAGCCAGCGCGAGCGCTCGAAACCGAGGCCGAGCACCGCCACGGGCGTGTACGTCCCCGCGATCAGGAGGAAGATGGCGCAGTGATCGGCCAGCCGAAGGAGCGGCTTCCAGCGCGGGTGACGCGTGGCGTGGTAGGCCGTCGATGCCGCGTACAGGAGGCTGAGGCTCACCACGTACACCACCACGGCCGCGATACCCGTGGGATGGATCGCGCCCGTGTTCATCCCCGCGACCCACACGAGGACCCCGCCGGCGGCCACGCTGGCCACGAAGCCCACCCCGTGGGTGAGCCACGCCGCGATCTCCTCGGCCACGGTGGGAGAAGCGCCTCCTTCGCGGCCCGACGTGTCCGGGAGCGGAGTCTTCATCCCGGTCGTCTACCCCGTCGTGCCCGGCGGGGTCGGGTCGGCCGCGGCTGCGCTCGGGGAGCGTGTGGACCGGGATTCGGCTGCACGCGAGTCACAACCTGTGGATCCAGGGTTTCTTCGACGTCGTCACGGTGGATTCGGGCCTCACGCGCTGGTTCACGACCGAGTTCGGCGCCGCCCTGGCGGTGACCGGCGCCGTCACGGGTTACCTGTTCCGGCGTCTGCGGGACCGCCTTCCACCAGGAGTCTCGCGGAGCGGCCCTTTGACGGGCGACCCCGGGACGGCGAGCTTTCGGAGTCCAGAATGAAGTCTGCGGTCCACCCTTAGCCCGTCGTCATCGTCCATGAAGGCACTCGCACGGAACTGTGCCTCGATCCTGGCGCTCGGCACCGCGGCCCTGGGCCAGCTGCCAGGGGCCGGCTCGCTACCGCCGTCGGCGTTCGCAGAGGCGCGAGGACGGCCGCCGACGTGCGGCGAGGCGGCGGCGACCAGCGGGAAGGTGTCCGGAGAGGCGACGGGAGGCCTGACGGCGGAGCTGGCCGGAGAGGCGTTCTTCGCGCTGGTGGACCAGCCGGGCGGGGCGAAGGCCCTTCGCCTGACGCTCACCGAACCCCAGCTGGGACGGTGGGAGATGCGCTTCTCCGTCGACGGGCTGAGCGCACTCCCGGCGGCCGGCGACTTCACCGTCTCCCCCGGAGGGCCGGGGAGCGGGACCGGGGCGGGCGCGGCGAAATCCTCGACGGTCACCGGCGAGTTGTACATGTTCGACGCGGACGCCCTGCACGGACGCGACTTCGTCCCGCGTCAAGGCACCCTCAGCCTGGACGAGGTCGACCAGGGGGCGATCTGTGGACGCTTCGACGTGACCTGGCGAGTGCCCGGCGCCGCGGGCAATCGGGAGGTCCGAACCCGCGGATCGTTCGAGGCGGCGGACAGCGGTCTGGGCGGCCTGGGCGGCCCGGGATAGGGCCGGGGCGGGTCCGCGCCTCGGTCCTCCGGGATCCCGATCGGGCCGCCCGGCGTTGCGAACGGGCGGGGGAGGCACGGGCGCTTCCGGCCGCCCCCCGAGCCCTCACAGGAGGCTGGCTCCATGGTCCGAACTCGCCGTCGCCGCCGACCCGGCCGGAGGCTCTCCCTGGGCGCCGCCCTGCTCGCGGCGGTCGCGTCTCCCCTGTTCCCGGCCTCGACCCTGCGGGCCCAGATCCCCTCGAAGTTCGAGAACCTGAAGGTCCTGCCGAAGGACATCTCGCGCGACAGCCTGGTGTCGGTGATGCGCGGCTTCGCCCTCGGCCTGGGCGTGCGCTGCCAGTTCTGCCACGTGGGCAAGGAAGGTCAGCCGTTCTCGAAGTGGAACTTCAAGTCCGACGACAAGGCGGCGAAGCGCAAAGCCCGCTTCATGCTCCGCATGGTCGACTACCTGAACCGGGAGCGCCTGCCCACGCTGCCGGCCCGCGCGGACGCCAGCCGCGAGGATCCGCCCGTGACCGTGACGTGCCGAACCTGTCACCGGGGCATCCCGGTCCCGCGCCCGCTCGGAGACGTGCTGGAGCTGGCCGCGCGTCGGAGCGGGCTGGACTCGGCCGTCGCCGTGTACGGCGACCTCCGCCGTCGGTACTACGGAAGCGGCTCGTACGACTTCGGCGAACGCACGCTCGTGGAGCTGGCCGACCGGCTCGTGGACTCGAAGCGGATCCCGGAGGCCGTGCGCTTTCTGCAACTCAACCTGGAGCAGTACCCGGAGTCCGTGCCGACCTACGTGGCCCTGTCGCGTGCCCACGAGGCCGCGGGCGACCGATCGGCGGCCGTCGCCGCCCTGGAGAAGGCCACCTCCCTGCGGCCCGATGACCGCCGCATCCGCTCCGAGCTGGAGCGTCTCAGGAAGGAAGGCACCTGAAGCCCGGAGGAGTCATGAAGAACCACATCACCGCCGTGGCCGTGCTGCAGATCGTACTCGGGGCCTTCGGCCTCCTGGCGGCCCTGTTCGTGTTCGTGACGATCCTGGGAGGCGGCCTCCTGTCGGGAGACCTGCGCGCCATGGCCATCACCTCGGCCGTGGCCACCATCGGCGCCGGCTACCTGGTCGTCGTGTCGCTTCCCGGGATCGTGGCAGGCTTCGGCCTCCTCCGGGGGAAGCCCTGGGCACGGGTCGTCCTCCTGATCGTGGCCGCCTTCGAGGTCCTCCACGTCCCGCTCGGCACGGCGCTGGCCGTGTATACGTTCTGGGTGCTGCTCAGCGAGGACGGCAAGCGCGCGCTGGCCACGATCTGAGCGGCGGTCTACGACCGTCGACACATGCCATAACCCTCTAGATAGCAGAGGGTAGAGGCTATGATACGTACGTATGATTCCCTGCAGGGTGCGGCCCGTCGCCCGGGACGTGAAGCATGAGCCCGGTCGACCGGTCCTGGACCCTGCGAGTCCTCCGGGACCTCGTGGCCATCGACTCGGTCAATCCCGCGTTCGGAGGACCGGGGGAGGCGGAGATGGCGCGCAGGGTGGCCGGGTGCCTGCAGGCCCTCGACCTCGAGGTGACCCTCCTCCAGAACCGCCCCGGTCGGCCGAGCGTGCTGGGCACCCTGAAAGGCCGAGGCGGGGGGCGCTCCCTCCTGCTGTACGCCCACCTGGACACGGTGGGGGTGGAGGGCATGGAGGACCCGTTCGGCGCCGCGGTCCGTGAGGGACGACTGTACGGCCGCGGGGCCTACGACATGAAGAGCGGTCTGGCGGCATGCCTGGCCGCCGCCCGATCGCTCGTCGAGGCTTCCTCCGACCTGTCCGGAGATCTGCACCTCGGCTTCGTGGCGGACGAAGAGCACGAGAGCTTCGGCATGCACGAGCTCCTGTCCGCCCTCGGCCCGGACGGAGCCGTGGTCACCGAGCCGACGGACCTGCGTCTATGCGTGGCGCACAAGGGCTTCGCCTGGATCACGGTCGAGACCCGGGGGCGCGCGGCGCACGGCAGCCGCTTCGACGAGGGGGTGGACGCCAACCTCCGCATGGGCCGGTTCCTGGGCCGGCTCGAGGGCCTGGAGCGCGAGCTCCGCTCCCGTGCCGACCATCCCCTGCTGGGCCCTCCCTCCCTGCACGCGGCCAGGCTCGAGGGCGGGACGGGTCCGAGCACGTACGCGGCCCGCTGCCGGCTGGAGATCGAGCGGCGGACGCTGCCGGGCGAGACGCCCGAGGCCGTCCTGGCGGAGATCCAGGGACTCGTGGATTCGATCCGGGCCGAGGACCCGGAGTTCGACGCCACCGTCGAACCCATGCTGTGGCGAGGGGCCTTCGAAGCCGATCCCCGATCGGAGCTCGCCGGTACCCTGCGCCGTGAGATGGCGGCCCGGCCGGGAGGCCCATCCGGAGAGGTGGGCGAGAGCTACTGGATGGATGCCGCGCTCCTGGCGGCCGCCGGCATCGACACCGTGATCCTGGGGCCGACCGGCGCCGGAGCGCACGCGGCCGAGGAGTGGGTCGAGCTGGACTCCGTCCACCGGCTCGCCGACATCCTGGCACGCACCGCCCAGGAGTACTGCCGCTGAGACGCCGGTCCGTCCCGTGCCCCCCGTGCGGGCTCCGGCGCGGAGCCCGTCCGTCCTCCGGATCGGGGACCTACCGCGAGCCGCCCGCGGCGATCGACAGGCCGGCAGAGAGGACCAGGTCGTTCTGGAGCTTGGAGTTGGTCTCTCCGCCCGAAGCATCCTCCGTGAACTTGGCCGCGAAGATGTGATCCTCCGCGTCGATGCGGATGAGGACCATCGGCGCCACCTTGAATCGCATGCCCACGCCGCCGACTCCACCGACGTCCGTGCGCCCGCTGACGCCATCCCACGCGTCCTTGCCCGTGTGCCCGATCAGGGTGGGGCCGGCCTTCACGAAGAAGGAAGCCACGTCACCCCGCAGGGGAAAGGCGTACACGAGGGACAGGTCGGCGAGCCACACCTTCGCGTTCACCGAGACACTCGTTCCGGTGGTGGGGTTCGTCTTCACATCGCTCAGCGCGTAGCCGAATCCGCCCTCCACCCCGACCGCGTCGGTGAGCCAGCCCGTAATCCGGCACCGAACACGAACGCGGCCTTCTGCTTCTCCGGGGTGACCGGCTGTCCCTGGAACGTGTCGAACAGGTCGGCGGTCGGAAGATACACGCCCGCGAACGGGGTGAAGTCCACCGTTCCCTGCTGGGCCCGCACCGGCCCGGCCAGCGCCAGGAGAGCCACGACGGGCACCATCCCGCCCAGGCGCAACGAGATTGTGTTCATGGAGTCGCCTCCGTAGAGTCGCCGCGGGGAAGGGTCGGACATTGCCGGGAAGGTCGCTCCGCGGCCGGCGCGCCATCACCGGACATGCCGCAGAATAAGGCGTACGAAATTCCCCGTCTGTCGGGAGTCTGCCGATTCTCGCGTAGGACTCCTCCCACGGGGCGCCGTGGGGGAGGGTCGGGCTCAGTCCTTCGGTCCTTCCTCCTGGAACGCCTCCAGCATGTCCAGGAAAAGCTCTACGATCCCGGGGCTGAACGCCTCTCCCGCCCCGGCCCGCAGGTGCGCCACGATGCGATCCTCGCTCCATGGACCCCGGAAGGGGCGCTCCGTGCGCAGGGCATCGTACACGTCGCACACCTGCACCAGCTCCGTGGCCGGGTGGACCGGCCGGGCGAAGCGACGGTCGGGATAGCCGCCCCCATCCCAGGTCATGTGGTGCTCGTACGCCACCACCGCCGCCACGCCGAGCCCATCACGCGAGCGGAACAGGATTCGGGCGCCGTCGACGGGATGGCGCTTTACGATGGTCCACTCCTCGGGGGTGAGCGTCCCGGGCTTCTTGAGGATCTCGTCCGGAACGAGGCTCTTGCCCACGTCGTGCAGGAGCGCGGCCTTGCCGACCGAGCACACGTCCTCCCGGCCGTAGCCGACCCGCTCCGCCAGCCCGATCGAGAGCACGGACACGTTCATCGAGTGGATGGTGCTGTACTGGTCGACGTCCTTGAGCGGCACCAGGAGCCGCAGGAGGTTGCGGCTCTGCTGGACCGCCGCGCCCACGGCCTCGACCACGGCGGCCGCAACCGTCGCCTCGACCGCGCCCTCGTCTCTGGCACCCTCGAACAGCCCGCCGATCTCACGGAGCGTCCCGTCCAGCTCCCCGTTCCATGCCGGCTCGCCAGCCTCCGCCACCCACCCGAACCGCAGGTGCTCCAGGCTCATCCCGGGCTCTCGCGTGTCCGCGACCCGCGACCCGGCCTCGCGGCCACCCCCCGAGGCGCCCCGGCGGCCAGCCGCGTCCAGCCGCCGGACGGTCTCGGCCAGGAACCACGCCAGCTCGTCCTCGGTGACGCCCGGCGCCACCTCCAGGCGCTCGATGCCCGTCGCGGCGAGCTGCGGGCCCCACGACCAGCCCCCGAGCCCGCGCAGGCGCCGGTCGCCGACCACCACGTCGTCACCGAGGAAGGTGAAACGGGCCGTCTGTCCGGCTCCTTCGTTCAGGACCGCCTGCAGGGTGCGGCGCACGCGGTCCACCGCCTCCGCCCGCGCGGGGTGCCCCTCCGCGTAGAGACGCAGTGCGGACAAAGCCTGGCCCACGGCCGTGAGAAACTCGATGGCCGGAGTCTCGTTCACCCGTCGCCCTCCCCTCGAGGTCGGCGTCCGTCTCCGTCGCCGCGGCCAGGGGCCCGCGATGCCGCCACGGCCTCCCGCACGCGCTCGTCGTCGCTCGAGCGAGCCGCCTCCAGGGCGGGTCGGGCCTCCGCGGCGCCGGCCCAACGCCGGCTCAGCGCCTCCAGGGCGGCGAGGACGGGACCGGACGGCTCGGCCAGGCGTCGCCAGAAGAGCCAGCGGCGGACCCAGACGATGCCCACCAGCGCCCGGAGGGCCGACCGCGACGGTCGCTCGGCCAGGATGCGAACGGCCCGGCTGCGCAGGGCCGGGGCCAGCGACCCGTCCGAGGCGCGGCGAATCACCAGCCGCTCCAGGGACCCGGGGAGATCCTCGGTCGCGGCCGACAGCGCCAATCCCACCACGCGCTCGTTGTCGTCCCGGAGCCCGGCGGCCAGGGCCGGCTCCCTCCCGGCCGGCTCCTCGAGGGCCAGGCGCAGCGCCTCGGCGCGCACCCGCGGCTCGGACTCCTCCAGGTACGGCAGCGCCGTGAAGCCCTCGGGGCGGTGGGGGAGCTCGTACAGGAGTGCCAGTAGATTGCGGCGGACGAACCAACGCTCATCGTCGAGGCGCTCGGGTACGAGATCGGCCACCGGCTCTCCGATCCGCAGCAGGAGGCCGAACACGTTGTGCCAGTAGGCCCGCGATCCGGCATTGGAGTCCGACAGGGCGTCGAGGAGCGGGCCGGCGACCGCGGCGCCCGCGCGCTCGACGACGCGGCGCAGGAGCTCGAAGTCCGGGTTGGGCTCGTGGAGCAGGCCCTCGACCGTCTCGGGCACGGCCAGCCGATTCCACAGGGCCTCGGCGGCCCGGTTCGGCTCCGGGACGGCCTCGGCCATCTCGACCAGCTCCGGGACCCGATGCTCCTCGAGCAACGTCGCCACGGCTCCGTCGACGTCGCGGGCGGGCTCGTCCATCTCGAGTCCCATCTGGACGAGGCGCTCGGGCTCGATCCGCAGCTTCGCCGTGGGGCGACGGCCCTCCGAGGGGCCCGTTCGGGCGATGCGGCGGAGCGTGCTGCGGTACAGGGTCGGGCGCGGGTCCTCCAGCTTCCAGTCGCCCACGATGCGGTCGACCAGGTCGTGCACCCGCTCGGCGGGCTCCGGCGACGCCGCGGCCGCCCCGGGCCCACCAGGTTCGTCGGCTCGGCGCTCCCGGGGACCGGCGTACATGGCCAGCTTGTTGACCAGCCGGAGGAGCCAGGCCTCGATCCCCTCGTCGTGCCTCGCCACCGCAGCCCGCACGAGGCGCAGCGCCGCTTCGACGCTCAGGGACCCGGCGGCACTGAACAGGAGGTCCTCGTCACGGCGGCCCTCGTCGCCGAACTCGAGGAGGTAGGCGAGCGTCTCCGGCTGCAGGCGGAGAATCATACGCGACATGCGCCGGCGCAGGAGCTCCGCCTGCTGTCCGCTCGCCTCCGAGAGACGCTCGGCGAGGCGCATGATCTGGAACGCCACGATCCGATCCGCATCCTCGGCGCCGAGGTCCTCTTCGAGCCGCCGGGCCACGTCCTCGGGGGCGTCGGCCATCAGGTCGCCCGCGCCGATTCGCGATCCGAGGGGAGCACCCGTGACGGCACCCGGCGGAGCCTCCCCCGGCGACGCCACGCCGGCGCGGGCCGCGGACGTCGGATCCGGT
Organism: Candidatus Humimonas hydrogenitrophica; assembly: GCA_947581615.1. GTDB lineage: Bacteria > Gemmatimonadota > Gemmatimonadetes > Palauibacterales > Palauibacteraceae > Humimonas > Humimonas hydrogenitrophica. The sequence goes on along the minus strand of CANPVD010000008.1, from coordinate 15,351 downwards.
CCGACCGCGCCGCCTGCAGGACCGACATCGAGCCGGTCGCCCCCCTCCTCGTCCAGGCGGAGGGGATCGTAGCGCTGCGGCTCCAGCCGGATGTGCGGCCAGGAACGGACCCCTTCCGATCGCAGGCCGAGCGGCTCCCCGCCCCGCGACGGCTCCGTGGACATCGCGCGCAGGAACGAAGCGAGCTCGTTACCCTCGAGACCGGCCAGGAAGGTCAGGCGGGCCAGGTGGTGGTCATGGAGGCGGGCGGCGAGCGCCCGCAGGTGGGGCGTGCCCGGGTCGCTGGTCGCCTCTCCCACGACCACCCGCTCGCGGCGGCCTTCGATCGAGATGGACCCCTGCTCGCGCAGGAGGACCCTGAGCGCATCGAGGACCTCGTCCGCCGCCGGTGCCAGGGCCGGGTGGCCCTGGGGATACATCGAGAAGCGATTGAGGGCGACGGCCAGATCCACCAGGCAGCGCGCGACGGGCGCGGGCAGGGGCGAGGGCGCCCGCCCGGTTCCCTCGCGTGCGTCCTGGTCGGGGTCCCGATCGGGGCTCGGTGGCGTCATGACCTCCCGGGGCTGGCGTGGATGCGCCGGGCTCTCGAGCCTTGACTTTCGGCCCCGGGCGGCGGCTTGGCAAGGGAGCCGCGCGGCGGCGGCGGGAACGCATCGGGCGTTGCCCGTTTCCGCCCGGCGGGACAACTTGATGGCGTACTGAGTCCCTGGAGGAGGGTGCGACATGCGAGGTTGCGCGGCGGTCGTGGCCACCTTCGGCCAGCGCTACGAGGCCGAGCTGGCGGGAGGCTACCTTCGTGATGGCGGCATTCCAGCCGCCATCGCCGTGGATGACGCGGGGGGCGCCTACGCCGGCATCACGCTCTCCCCCAATCCCGCACGCGTCATGGTTCGTCCCGAGGACCTTCGCCGTGCCCGCCGTCTCCTCGTGGAAGTGGGGATGGTGGAGGCGCGCCCGGGCGAAGCGGACGACGCGGGCTGAGCTGCCCGGCTCGTGGACCGAGATCGAGCCCTGGAGCTTGCGCGAGCGCGGCTCTTCTCCCTGCGGGCCCTGCCCTGGGAGGAGCTGGTGCGCCTCGCCGACGCGCACGTGGTCGAGCAAGAGGAAGTGGGCTCGGGCGGGCTGCATTGCCGGTTCGTCACCACCCGTTACGCGCGGACGGAGGTCGAGGGGGAGGACGCGGTGCGGGTCACGGTCAACGTGGAGGATGGGGGATGGCCGGTGCTGGAGGAAGACCTGGAGTTCGTGCGCTTCGACTGAGACCCGCCGGGATTGTGGTGCTGGCGGCGGCGGTGCTCGCCGGCGCCTGCGGAGGTCGATCCGAACCCGCCCTGCGACTCCAACTCATGCTCGCCGCCCAACCGACTCGCACGTCGGCTCTCCTCCAGGCTGTCCACGCCGTGAACGACTCCGTCGTGTGGGTGGCGGGTCACGACGCCACCTGGGCGCGGACCCTGGACGGAGGAGCGCACTGGCGCGTGGGCACGGTAGCCGGGGCCGACAGCCTCGAGTTCCGGGACGTGTGGGCCTCGGGCCCCGACACCGCCTTCCTCCTCAGCGCGGGAGCCGGCGCCCGTTCCCGGATCTACCGCACGACGGACGGCGGCCGGAGCTGGTCGCTCCAGTTCACCAACCCCGACTCCGCCGCATTCTACGATTGCTTCGACTTCTGGAACGCCCGACAGGGCCTGGCGTTCAGTGACGCCGTCCGGGACCGCTTCGTGGTGTTGACCACCGGTGACGGGGGTGAGCACTGGAGGCCGCTTCCGGCGGAGAGCGTCCCGCGCGCCCGCGGCGGCGAGGGAGGCTTCGCGGCCAGCGGGGAGTGCGTCACCGTCGGGCCGGGTCAGCGGGCGTGGATCGGAACGGGCGCGTCCTACGTTTCTCGCATCCTCAGGACGACGGATGGCGGCCGCTCGTGGAGCTGGAGTCCGACGCCGGTGGTAAGCGGAGACCAGGCGGGCGTGATGGCCGTGGCCTTCCGCGACACGCTGAACGGCGTGGTCGTCGGAGGCGACCTGGCTCATCCGGGGACGGGAAGCGCCGCGGACGGAGACTCGCCGCCCCCGGGCGCCGCGAGCTCCGTTCGCGTCGCCCTCACCGGGGACGGCGGCGAGACCTGGGACGCGGGAGGCCGCCCGGGCTTTCCCGGCCCCGTGTACGGCGTGACATGGGTCCCCGGAGCCCCCACTCCCACGCTGGTGGCCGTCGGTCCGGGCGGGGCGGGATACTCGACGGACGGAGGACACCGGTGGACCGTCCTCGACACGCTTCCCTACTGGAGCGCCGATTTCGCTGGCCCGGACGCGGGCTGGCTCGTGGGTCCTGACGGCCGCATCACCCGGGCGGGGCTCTTCGGGAGGACCCGATGAGCCGGAAGGCGCGCGAACCCCAGATGTGCGGCGTGTGCGGACGCACGTTGCCGCACCACGAGCTCGTTCCGGCCGGTGCCCTGCGGCTCGAGATCGACGAGATCCTGCGCCGCGAACATCCCGAATGGAATCCCGAGGGGTGGATCTGCCTGCGGGACCTGAACGAAGCCCGATCGCGCTACATACAGTCGCTGCTCGAGGACGAGAAGGGGGAGCTGACCTCGCTCGAGGAGGAGGTCCTGCGCAGCCTCCAGCAGCACGAGCTCCTGGCCGAGAACGTGGAGGCGGAGTTCGACCGCGGCCTCACGCTCGGTCAGCGCCTGGCGGACCACATCGCCGAGATCGGGGGCAGCTGGGGCTTCATCGCGGCGTTCATGCTCGCGCTGGGCGTGTGGATCGCGATCAACACCGTCCTCCTCGTCCACCGCCCCTTCGACCCCTACCCCTTCATCCTCCTCAACCTCGTCCTGTCCTGCGTGGCCGCCATCCAGGCGCCCGTCATCATGATGAGCCAGAACCGACAGGAGGCGAAGGACCGGCTGCGGGGCGAACACGACTACCGCGTCAACCTGAAGGCCGAGCTCGAGATCCGGCATCTGCACGAGAAGGTCGACCACCTGCTGTATCAACAATGGGAGCGGCTGGTCGAGATCCAGAAGGTACAGCTCGAGCTCATGAACGACCTGACCACGGAGCGCGATCGCCGGTGAGCCCCGCGGCCGTGCTCGCCGCCGTGGGAGGCCTCGCGGCCCTCGTCGGCGGCGCCGAGTTGCTGGTGCGCGGGGCCTCCCAACTCTCCGAGCGGCTGGGGATCACTCCCCTCGTGGTCGGACTCACGGTGGTCGCCTACGGGACCAGCGCTCCCGAGCTGGCCGTGAGCATCAGGGCCAGCCTGGCAGGACGGCCCGGCCTCGCGCTGGGCAACGCGCTCGGGAGCAACATCTTCAACATCCTGCTCATCCTCGGACTGGCCTCGGTCCTCGCCCCGCTCGTCGTCTCACGCCAGCTGGTACGCGTCGACGTTCCGATCATGATCGGCGTGACGGCGCTCACCTACGTTCTGGCTCTCGACGGGCGGCTGGGTCGCCCGGATGGGCTCCTCCTGCTCGGCTGTGGCTGCGCTTACACCGCCGGCCAGATCCTCGCTGGCCGCCGGAGAACCGGAAGCCCGGACCCCGACCAGCCGGGCCCCGCTCCGCCGGCGAACCGCTGGCCCGTGGACGTGGCGCGAGTCCTCCTCGGGCTCGGGATGCTCGTGGTCGGCGCCGGGTGGCTCGTGGTCGGCGCGGTGGCCCTGGCTCGCTGGATGGGGGTGGGAGAGACGCTCATCGGGCTCACGGTGGTCGCGGCCGGGACCTCGCTGCCCGAAGTGGCGACCACCGTGGTGGCGGGGCTGCGGGGGGCCCGCGACCTGGCCACGGGCAACGTCATCGGGAGCAGCGTCTTCAACCTCCTCATCGTCCTCGGGGCGGCCGCCGCCCTGTCGCCCGGAGGGCTGGTGGTGCCGACCCACGCGCTGCACTTCGACTTCCCGGTCGCGCTCGCCGTCGCCTTTGCGTGCCTGCCCATCTTCTTCACCGGCCACCGCATAGCCCGCTGGGAGGGCGCGCTCTTCCTGGCCTACTACGTGGCCTACGTCCTCTACCTCTTCCTCTCCGCCGGGAGCCATGCCTCGCTGCCCGCGTTTCGCAGGGCGATGCTGGTGTACGTGATCCCGCTCACGGCCGTGACGCTCGCCACGGTCACCCTCCGGTCGCTGCGCCGGGGAGACGAGCGACGCTGACGGAGGGGGCGAGGAAGACGGGTTTGGAAGCCGACTCGCTCGCGGTATATTCATCCGGTTGTCACGTTCGAACGCAATGCCGGGGCCGCCGGGCCCGCTCCGCGCAGCGGAACGGACCGGACCCTGTCGCTGACCCTCCTCAGGTCGAGAGCGAGCGATGTCTACCAATCCTGCGAAGAGTGCCGAAGCCTCCGGCCCCGTGAGCGCGAAGGAGGCCCGGCGCGTGGCCGAGAGCGCCCGGGAGTCGCGGTGGGAGGGCGCCACCTTCATGCGCGACCTGTATCTGGGCGACTTCCGCTTCGATCTCATCGACCCGTACCCCGAGCCCGACGCCTTCATCGGGGAGCGCGCCCGCGACTACATGGACCGGATGCGGACCTTCCTGCGCGAGGAGGTCGACTCCGACCGCATCGACCGGGAAGGCAAGATCCCGCAGCGTGTCGTGGACCGGCTGCGGGAGATGGGCGCCTTCGGGCTCAAGATCCCGAAGGATTACGGCGGCCTGGGGTTCAACCAGAGCGAGTACGGGGCCATCATGTCGGTGGTCGGGAGCCAGGACGGCAACCTCGTCGCCCTCCTCTCGGCCCACCAGTCCATCGGCGTTCCCCAGCCGCTCAAGATCTTCGGGACGGAGGAGCAGAAGCAGAAGTACCTGCCCCGCCTCGCGAAGGGAGCCATCTCGGCCTTCGCCCTCACCGAGCCCCAGGTGGGCTCCGACCCCGCGGGCCTCGCCACCAGCGCCGAGCGCACCGAGGACGGGGAGGCCTTCATCCTCAACGGCGAGAAGCTGTGGACCACCAACGGAACGGTGGCCGACCTGTTCGTCGTCATGGCCCGCCACACCGAGAGCGGGAAGATCTCCGCCTTCATCGTCGAGAAGGACTGGCCCGGCGTCGAGGTGAGCCAGCGCCTGGATTTCATGGGGCTGAAGGCGCTCGAGAACGGCGTCATCTTCTTCAAGAACGTGCGGGTCCCCAGGGAGAACCTCCTGTGGAAGGAGGGCCGGGGGCTCAAGCTGGCGCTGGTCACGCTCAACACGGGGCGCCTGACCATCCCGGCCGCTGCCGTGGGCACCCTCCAGGCCGCGCTGGAGATCTGCCGGAAATGGTGCACGGAGCGTATCCAGTGGGGGCAGCCCGTCGGCAAGCACGAGGCCGTGGCGCACATGCTGGCCGACATCGCGGTCGAGGGCTTCGCCGCCCAGGCCATCGCGGAGCTCACCGGGATCATGACGGATCGCGGCACGTTCGACATCCGGCTCGAGGCCGCGGCGAGCAAGCTCTTCAACACGGAGATGGGCTGGAAGCTGCTGGACGACACGGTCCAGATCCGCGGCGGCCGCGGCTACGAGACGGCCGACTCCCTGCGGTCGCGTGGCGAGCCCGGGATCCCGGTCGAGCGCATGCTCCGCGACTTCCGGATCAACCGGATCTTCGAGGGATCGAGCGAGATCCTGCGCCTGTTCATCGCGCGCGAGGCGGTGGACAAGCACCTCCAGGTGGCCGGCGAGCTGGTCGAGGGTGATCTCGGCCTCGGCGGCAAGCTCGCGCAGCTCCCCAAGGTGGTGGGCTTCTATGCCGCCTGGTATCCGACGCGGTGGCTGGGCTGGGGACGCTGGCCCGCCTACGGGCAGTTCGACGAGCTGGCCACGCACCTCCGGTTCTGCGACCGCCGGTCCCGCAAGCTGGCCCGCACGCTGTTCCACAAGATGATGCGGTACGGGGCCAAGCTGCAGTACCACCAGGGCATCCTGTTCCGGGCGGTCGACATCGGGGTCGAGCTGTTCGCGCAGGCGGCGACGGTGGCCCGGGCCCAGATGATGACGCGCACCGGGCATCCACACGCGCGCGAGGCCCGCGAGCTGGCCGACATGTTCTGCCGGAACTCGCGGCGCCGCGTGGACGCCCTGTTCCGGGCCATGAGCCACAACGACGACGTCCAGAAGTACCGGGTCGCGCAGGGGATCCTGGAGGGTCGCTACGCCTGGTGGGAGGAGGGCATCGTCGGGCTCGGCGAGGAAGCCGACGCGCTGGAACCGCAGTTCGAGGCCGAGCCGGAGCCTCGCGAGGAGGCCGTGCACGCCGAGCGCTGAGGCGCTACGCCCCCGTGCTCGACGCCGCCCGGCTCTCCACTTCCAGCACGATCTTCCCCAGGTTCTGGTTGGCGTCCATGGAGCGATGCGCCAGCTCCGCTTCGGCCAGTGGGTAGGTGCGGTCCACCACCGGCCGAAGCCTCCCCTGCTCGAACAGTGGCAGGAGGCGGTCACGGACCTCGGCCGTGAGCGTGAGCTTCTCCGCCGCGGAGCGGGCCCTCAGCACCGTCCCCAGCACCCGGAGCCGCCGGCCGAGGATCAAACCCAGGTCCGCCTCGGCGCTCCTGCCGCGCAGGAGGCCCACCAGGACCACGCGCCCGAGCTCGGCCAGGCTGCGCAGGTCGGGACCCAGGTAGTCGCCGCCCACCATGTCCAGGATCACGTCGACGCCCCGGCCCTCCGTCCGCTCCCGCACGACCTCCTCGAAGGAGACCGTCCGGTAGTCGATCGGGATGTCCAGCGGAAGCCCTTCGCGCTCGATCCCGGTGAGCTTGGCGGAGGAGGCGGTCCCGAAGATTCGCGCGGCCCCGCCTGCCCGGGCCAGCTGCAGGGCAGCGGTGCCCACGCCGCCGCCGGCCGCGTGGACGAGTACGCTCTCGCCCATCGCCAGACCGGCCTGGCGGAAGAGCGCGTCGTAGGCCGTGTAGAACACCTCGGGAAGCGCGGCGGCCTCGACCAGCGAGAGACCGGGGGGTACCTGCAGGACCATCCCGGCCGGCACGACGACCCGCTCGGCGTATCCGCCCCCACCCAGTAGGGCCATGACCCGGTCGCCCGGCGACACGTCGCGCACGCGCCCGCCCACGGCGGCCACGACTCCGGCCATCTCCAGGCCCGGGATGTCCGCGGGCGCCCCGGGCGGCGCAGGATAGTGGCCCTGGCGCTGCAGGAGGTCGGCCCGGTTGAGGGCCGCCGCCCGCACGTCCACGAGGACATCGTCGAGTCCCGGCTCCGGGTCGGGCACCTCCTCCAGGCGGAGCACCTGGGGCCCCCCCGGCCGCGTGATCCGTATCGCCTGCACCGTCCCATGCTGGCCGTCACGGGGGAGCGGGGCAAGATTGACGGCGATGGTCCCCCGGATCCTGGCCGACCTCGTGCTGCTCTCGCACGCCGCCTTCGTCCTGTTCGTGGCGGCGGGGGGCTTCCTGGCGCTTCGGTGGCGGCGGGTGGCGTGGGCGCACGTGCCCTGCGCCCTGTACGGCGCCGCCATCGAGCTGGTGGGCTGGGTGTGTCCGCTCACCCCCCTCGAACAGCGGCTACGCCGTGCCGCCGGCCAGGCGGGATACGCGGGCGGATTCCTGGACCACTATCTCCGGGGCGTGCTCTACCCCGCCCGTTGGGAGCACATCCACCTCGGGCTGGGCGTGGCGGTGGTGGCGGGGAACGCGGCGTTGTACGTGGTGGCCGTGCGGAGGTGGCGGAGTAGGAGCCGCACCCGGACCGACACCGGCGGGCGCTCTAACCCGTCGCGCCCGCCTCCTCCATGACACGGCGGAGTGCCGCGCCGGGGTCGTCGGCCGCCGTGATCGCACGGCCCACCACCAGGTAGTCGGCCCCGGCGGCACGGGCCTCCCCGGGTGCGGCGACCCTCTTCTGGTCGTGGGCGTCGCCGCCGGCCAGCCGGATGCCCGGCGTGGCCACCAGGAAGTCCGCCCCGCACACCGCCTTCACCGCACGGCACTCGGCCACGGAGGCGACCGCTCCGTCGATCCCCGAACCGCTGGCAAGGGCGGCGAGCCTGCCCACCGCCTCCTCGGTCCCGGCGCCGCGCCCCATCACCTCGGCCAGGGCCGCGTCGTCCAGGGACGTGAGCACGGTGACAGCGAGGAGGCGCAGCCTCCCCCCGGAGCCGGCGCCCTTCGACGTCCCGGCCGCCCCGGCCGCCGCCTCCAGCATGGCCCGCCCGCCCGAGGCGTGCAGGGTGAGGAGCCGCGCGCCCAGGCGCGCCGCGGACCGAACGGCCCCGGCCGCGGTGTTGGGTATGTCGTGCACCTTGAGGTCGAGGAACACCGGGTGCCCCCGGCCCACGAGCCGCTCGACCACGGCGGGGCCCGCCGACGTGAACAGCTCGAGACCCACCTTGACCCACGTGCCCTCCGGCAGGCGGCTCGCCATGGCGAGCGCCGCGTCGGCGGCCGGGAAGTCGAGCGCCACGATCACCTCCGGCGGCTTCACGGCCCCCTCCTCGCCTCCGCTCATCCGCTCGTTCCAGCGTCGGGGGGCGGCGGAGCCGGCAGCTCGAGGGCGCCGACCATCTCCGTCAGGCTGGAGATCGCGTGCCGCTCAAGGTGAGCCTCGAGCCCCTCGTGGACCGCTTCGGCGGAGGAGGGGTCCACGAACAGCGCCGTCCCCACCTGGACCAGACTGGCCCCGGCCAGGATGTATTGGAGCGCGTCCCGGGCCGACCGGATCCCGCCGATGCCCATGATGGGCAGCGAGCTGGCCCGGGAGGCTCGCCACGTCAGGTAGACACCCATCGGGAGGATCGCCGGACCGCTGACGCCGCCCGACACGTTCCCGATCACGGGCCGGCGCCGGTCCACGTCGATGAGCATCCCGGGAAAGGTGTTGATGGCGCTCAGCCCGTCGGCCCCCTCCTCCTCGCACAGCCGCGCGAACACACCGATGTCCGGGACGTTGGGGGTGAGCTTGACGACGATCGGCCGCTCGGTACACGTGCGCAGGCGGCCCACCAGCTCGGCGAGGGCGGCCTCGTCGGTGCCGAACATGGTTCCACCCTTGACGTTGGGACACGAGACGTTGATCTCGTAGCCCAGAAATCCCTCCTCGACGTCCAGCCTGGAGACGACTTCGGCGTAGTCCTCGACGGTGCGACCCACCACGTTCACGAACACCCGGGCCCGCTCCAGGTTGTCGCGCAGCCACGGCAGCTTCTCGGAGATGAACCGGTCCAACCCCACGTTGTGGAGCCCGATCGCGTTGATCATCCCCGCCGGGGTCTCCGCGATCCGGTGCGGCGGGTTACCGGTGCGTGGCTCCACGCTGACCGCCTTGGTGACCAGGCCGCCGATCCGGTCCAGCGGGATGAGACCGTCGTACTCCCGGCCGTATCCGCACGTCCCCGAGGCCAGCAGCACGGGACTCTGGAACTCCACTCCGAACAGGGTCTGTGCCAGCCGTGGCCGCGGGTCGTTCGAGCGGGGGGGCGCGCTCCCGCCCCTTGCGCCGACCGCGCTCACGGGGACCACGCCAGCTCCGAGGCCTCGAACACGGGGCCGTCGGTACACGCCTTGGCCCACCCCCCATCCGCCCGGGGCACCACGCAGCCCTGGCATGTCCCCACGCCGCAGCCCATGTGCTCCTCGACCGAGACCTGCAGCGCGACGCCCCGCTCCGCGGCGGACTCCGCCAGGGCTCGGAGCATGAGAGAGGGCCCGCAGCCGAGCAGGACCCGATCGGCGCTCCAATCGATCCCCTCGAGGACGAGGCCGCGCTGGCCCACGGCGCCATCCTCCGTCCACACCTCGGCGGGCCCGCCGGCCAGGCTGGCGAGGAGCTCCGGGTCGAACACCCTGCCGCCGGTCCGCTCGCCGTACAGGAGCCGGACGTCGCGGCCCGCGGTCCTGGCCTCGTCCGCCAGGAACAGGAAGGGGGCCAGTCCCACGCCACCGGCCACGCACACGATCGGACGATCCCTCCCGAGCTCGAAGGGGCGGCCCAGCGGACCGAGGAGGAGGACGTCCTCCCCCGGACGCAGCCTCGCCATGCGGGTCGTCCCCGGCCCGAACGCACGCAGGAGGATGCCCACCCGGCCGTCCGCGGCACGCCAGCCGACGCTGAACGGCCTCGGAAGGAACGGAGCCGCTGTGTTCTCGATTCCGTAGCCGATCATCACGAACTGGCCGGGCCGGCTGGCGGCCGCGATGCCGGGGCTGTCGAGCTCCAGCCACCAGGTGTCCTGGGCCACGCGCCGGTTGGAGAGGACCGACGCCCGGTGGCGAAGGGGTGAGGCGGCCGTCAACGGCCGCCCGTGTGCGCGGTGCCCGTGGCCGCGAGACGCTGCGTGTAGTCGCTCGCGTACTCCTTCACCGCTTCGGCCAGCGCCGAGGCGATCTCGTCCTGTCCGCTCGAGCTCCTCAGGAAGCGCTCTTCGACCGGGTTCGAGATGAAGCCGATCTCGGCGAGCACGGCCGGCATGCTGCCGCTGGCGCCCATGAGCACGTACAGGCCGGCCTGCTTCACCCCGCGGTCCGGGGTGGTCACGTCGTGTCGCATGGCGTTCTGGATCTCTCCCGCGAAGAAGCTCGATTCCCGCACGTTCACGTTCTGCCGGTTGGCGACCAGAATGTAGTTGATGTCGTCAACGTCCGGGCGTTCCTTCGGATCCTCGTACTGGATGGCGCTGTTCTCGCGAATGGCCACCCGGCGCGACTCCTCGGTGCGGGAGGGCGACAGGAAGTAGGTCTCGAAGCCCCTGGCCCGATCGCCCCGTTCCGAGTTGCAGTGGATGGACAGGAACAGGTCCGCGTGACGCTCCACCGCGATCTTGGGACGACCGGCGAGCGGGATGAACACGTCCTTCGAGCGCGTGAGGCTGGCGTCGATGTTCGGGTCCTTGTCGAGCCTGGCCTTGAGCCGCCTGGCCACGGCGAGGGCGACGTTCTTCTCCTTCGTCCCCCGGGGGCCCCTGGCACCGGGGTCCTTCCCACCGTGGCCCGGATCGATCACGATGCGGAACGGACCAGGGTGCACGGCTCGCGCCGCCCCGGAGGGGGCGCCCGGGTCGCCGGAGCCGCGCGCCTCACCGGAGCGGCCAGCAGCGGTCGAGCCCCCCCGGGCCAGCGCGGACGTGCGCAGCACGTCCAGGAGCTCGGCGGGCACCCAGAAGCTGCCGCGAGCGCGGTAGGGCGGGTTGACCAGCTGCCCAACGCCGTCCCCATCGCGAAAGAACGGGCTGCCCGCGCGCAGCTCGATCGACCGGCCCGCGACCGTCGCCGTGAGACGGTCTCCGTTCACCGACACCCCGGTCAGGACTTCGCCCGGAAGCTCGCTGGCCGCGACCACCGGATAGCCCCGCGCGCCCACGCTCCCGGGCACGGGGCCCGCCGCGGGCCGATGCGGCTGCGCGCAGAGCGGTGACGCGGCCGTGGCGAGCGCGACCGCCCATCCCGCGGCGGCCGCCACGGTCCGTCTCGCCCGGCCCGCCCTCCGGCCGTCCGCCCGCCCCTTCCGCTTCCTGCCTCGATCACCCACCGTGCCGCTCCATGGCTCGCTCCGCCTCCCTGCGCATCGCCTCACGCTTCAGCGTCTCCCGTCGGTCGTGCAGCTTCTTCCCCCTGGCCAGGGCCAGGGTGACCTTCGCGTGACCTCGCCGGAAGTACAGGTCCAGCGGCACCACGGTGAGCCCCTTCTGCTGCGTAGAGATCGCCAGGCGCTCGATCTCGTGTCGGTGCAGCAACAGCTTCCGCGTGCGCTTGGGATCGGGAGCGTCCAGCGTCGATGACTCGTAGGGGGTGATGTGCAGGTTGTAGAGCCATGCCTCGCCCGCCTCCACCCGCGCGAACGCGTCGGTGAAGCTCGCCTTGCCTTCGCGCAAGGACTTCACCTCGGACCCCACGAGCACGAGCCCCGCCTCGTAGGTGTCGAGGACGTCATACTCGTGGCGGGCCTTTCGGTTGCGCAGGACGACGCGCCGGCCGTCTTCCGATTCGGTCACGAGACCTCCGGAGGTCGATCGGCGGTTGGACGGGACAAGGACCGTGGAATGTACGCGGCGGGGCGTGCGGTCGCCACGTGGAAACCGGGCTCGAGCCCGCTCCGGCTCAGGTCCGGTGGAAGATCTGCCGCTGCTCCCGCAGGGTGCGGCGAAGCTCGTACACCTGCGCCACCTCGCCGCCCAGGATGAACAGAATGGACCCGTAGTAGATCGCCAGGACCACGACCACCAGCACCGAGAAAGCGAAGAAGATGGAGGAATAGTCGGCGAAATTCGAGACATACCAGCCGAAGCCGACCTTGAGCAGCTCGAACGACACGGAGGCGAACAGGGCGGCCAGCGCGGCCGTGCGCCATCGTATCCTGTTCAGAGACACGAACTTGAAGATGAGGAGGAACATCACGTAGATGAACAGGAAGGCGGTGGCGAACGCCGCCAGCCGGGTCGTGGGGCCGGCCTGCAGCCCGGCGAGCTCGAGCAGCTGCTGTCCCAGACCGCTGAGGACCGTGGTGATGGCCACGTTCAGCGTCAGGAGGACCGTGCTCACCAGGACGAGCTGCACGTCCAGCCACTTGCCGCGGATCACGCCGGGAGGCTCGCCGAGATCGAACACCTCGGCCAGCACCGTGCGAACCGCGCCGAACAGGCGCGTGGAGAACCACACGAACAGCACGGCGCTCACCAGTCCGACCGAGCCCGCGCTGGAGAGGATGTCCTGGAGCTGTCCGGCCAGATAGCCCTGCACCGAGGCGCTGCCGACCGGGAGGAGCTCCCACAGCCTGCCGAGCACCACCCCCTGGGGCGCCTCGAACTGGGGCGTCAGCACGAGCCCCGCCACCGAGAGCAGGAGGAGCAGGAACGGGAGCGCGGCCAGGAGCAGGCTGAACGTCATCCCCGAGGCCAGGAAGAAGATGTTGTCCTCCCCGGCCTTCTCGTAGACGTAGCCGACGAACTCGCGGACATCGCCGAGCCGGTCCACCGTGGCGGAGGCTCAGTCCGCGAGCATGACCGTGGCGGGGCTCAGCCCTCGCTCTCGGTGGAGGCGGTCTCCTTGTCGGCCGCGGCTCCGTTCTCCTCGTGGCCGTCCTGGCTCGCCCCGGCAGGCTCTCGATTCATGCTCTCCCGGTAGGCGCGCTTCGACTCGGCCACGCGCCGCTCGAGGTCGCCGCGTGCCCCGCGGGCCACGCTGCGCCCGGCCCGGACGGCCTCCTCGGCCTGGTGCCGCCGGTGCCGGATCTCCTCGCGAGCCAGGTCGACGCGCTCGGAGACGTCCTCGCGCGCCCGCTCGTAGACCTCCACGAGGTCGTCGCGCAGGCCCTCGAGCTTGCCTTCAGCGTCGGAGCGGAGCCGCAGAGCCCCCTCCCGGAGCTCCCGCTGGGTCTCCTCGCCGGAGCGCGGAGCGAACAACAGGCCCGCGGCCGCGCCGCACAGCGCTCCGAGCAGGAAGGCTCCGAAGCCCGAGCCCTTCTTCACCACCACGATCGGGACTTCTTTCTCGTCGGACATGGCGTCACCTGCTGTGGTCTCGTCTCGAAGGATGAGGGGGATGCACCCTGTGCCGCGTGCAAGGCATGTGCCCCCGTCTTCTAGCCGACCGCCTCTTCCCCGGCGCCCAACAGCTCCACGAGTCGGTCACCCAGCACCTCCTCGTCCAGCCCCAGGATGGCGGCCGTCCTGGCCCGGTCACCCCCCGTGGACGCGAAGGTCTCGAGGATGAGCTGCGACTCCGCCTTCTCGAGGCTGGCGCCGATGGGGATCCTGACCTCGGTCGAACCCCTGCGATCCGCGGACCGTGGCCGCAGCGCGGTCAGGGTGATCTCGCCCTCCCCGGTCATGATCACGGCGCGCTCGACCGCGTTCTTCAACTCGCGGACGTTCCCGGGCCAGTCGTACGCGCGGAGGAACCGGATGGCGTCCTCGGAGAAGCCGTCGACCTTCTTGCCGTGCTCCTCGCCGAACTCCTGGAGGAACTCGTGTGCCAGGAGCTCGATATCCCCGCCCCGGTCCCGCAGCGGCGGGAGGGCGATCTCGACCACCGAGAGACGGTAGTAGAGGTCCTCGCGGAAGTCCCCCTCCCGGAGCGCCTCGTGCACGTCGCGGTTGGTGGCCGCCAGGACCCGGATGTCGACCTCGATCTCGTCGCGGCCACCCAGGCGCCGGAACTGCTGGGTCTCGATCGCGCGGAGCAGCTTGACCTGCGTGTCGGGACCCATCTCGGCGACCTCGTCCAGGAAGAGGGTGCCGCCATCCGCCAGCTCGAAGCAGCCCGCCTTCTCCTTGAGGCTGCCCGTGAACGCTCCCTTCTCGTGGCCGAAGAGCTCGTTCTCGAGGATGTCCTTGGGGAAGGCCGCGCAGTTCACCGCCACGAAGGGTCCGTCGACGCGAGCCGACTTGGTGTGGAGCGCCCGGGCCACGAGCTCCTTGCCCGTCCCCGATTCCCCGTACACGAGAACGCTGGCGTCCGTGGGCGCCACCGCCTCGATGGTCTTGTAGACCTCCTTCATCTCCTCGGACTGCCCGATGAGCTCGGCGTAGCGGGTGAGGTTCGCCACCTTCCGCTCGAGGGCCGCCTTCTGCTCCCGGACGTCGTATTTCTCCAGCGCCTTGGGAACGAGCGCCTTGAGACGGTCCGTCTCCAGCGGCTTGGTGAGGTAGTCGTAGGCTCCCCTCCGCATCGCCTCCACGGCCGAGTCCACCGACGCCTCGCCGGTGATGATGATGATCTCCGATCCGAGTCCGCCTTCCCGGATGCGCCGCACGACCTCGAGCCCGTCCACGTCGGGGAGCTTGAGGTCTACGATCACGAGACCGTAGGGACGCTCCTCGAGCTTCGCCCAGGCCTCCTCGCCGTCGTGCGCCGTCTCGACCTGATATCCTTCGGCGCTCAGCACCGCCTGGAGGGCCTCGACGATGGACTTCTCGTCGTCGATCACGAGCACGGGCGCGGTGGAGACGGAGCGGTCTTCGTTCTTCGTGGCGCTCCGCGGAGCGGTCTTCTTCGATTTCCTGGTCTTCGACTTTGCCATCGTCCTCGATCTATGGGGCGAACGTGAAGGCGGCCGCCCGGAATCCCCGCGCCGGGCGAGACGCGCCCGTGGGACCGGTCGAAGGGGGGACCTTCAAGCTACCGTGATCCCGACCCTCCCACCACCCGCCGATACGCCTCCGGGTCCCAGCGGGGGACCTGGTCCGCGTCGGCGATCCGGCCACCCAGGAAGTACAGCAGACGGGCGATTCGAGCCATCTTCCCGTATTCGATCCGGTCGGCTTCGTCGGAGGGGCGGTGGTAGTCTTCGTGGAGGCCGCTCGAGAAGAACAGGATCGGAATTCCCCGGCGGGCGAAGTTGTAGTGATCCGAGCGCGTGAAGAAGTTCTGCTCGGGCCACGGGTCGGAGATGACGGTCATGTCGAGCTCGGGATGGCGGGC
>CANPVD010000007.1 GCA_947581615.1 Candidatus Humimonas hydrogenitrophica | reverse complement strand
CTTCGAAGCTCGATTTTTCGGGATTGCCATCCAAGGTCCGAAATAGACCGTCCCGTGTCCAGAGCCGGCGCGCCGGGCTCCGCCCCGGTCCCGCCGCACGCGACGCTGTGAGAAGAGCGTAGGAAAGGCGTAGGAGGAGAGGGACGGGAAACGTGGGAGAGGGGGTGACCCTTCGTCCTCAGGGCCCGAGCGCGCCGATCGGGATCACGCCCACGCCGTCGTCGCGGACGTAGCCATTGGCAGACTCGCCACCGGGAATCCGCGCCCCCGCTACAGGCCCCCTACAGTCCCGCCTCGGTGGCCCGGAACCAGACGTCGTCGGGGATGTCCCGCTTCCAGCGGGCGCTGGCGGTGAGGGGCCCGGGGGCGGCGCCATGGAGCCGGTTAGCACGCACGAGGGCACGGGCCGAGGCGTCGGGCCGGGGCGAACCGTGGGAGCCCCGGGGCGCACGGGCGCACGGCGACGCTGCAGCGCTCCGCGTCTCGTCGAAGTGCACGCCGCCGCGCGGGTCCCGGAACACCGCCCGCCCCTTCCCCCACCACTCGAGCCGCCAGCCACCCTCGTGCACGAGCCGGTGGTGATAGCGGCACAGCAGGACGCAGTTCTCCAGACTGGTCTCCCCGCCGTCGGCCCAGTGGGTGACGTGGTGGGCGTCGGTGAAGCGGAGGCCGCAGCCCGGGAACCGGCAGCCGCGGTCGCGGACCTCCAGCGCCCGGCGCAGCGCCGGCGGGATGGTGCGGGTGCGGCGGCCCACGGAGAGGACGGAGCCGGCGGGGGCCGGGGCGCCCGCCGCCGGCCCGCGACTCGAGCCGCTCGCCGGCTCATGCGGTGGGACGTGGGTCACCCGTATCAACGCGGCGTCACAGGCGAGCCGGCGGGACGTCTCCGCGGAGACGCGGGTGCCGTCCTCGAACTCCGAGCGACCGGGCTCGGCGTCCTCGGACAGGGTGTCCGCGTCCACGTGCAGGAAGACCTGGTAGCGCTCGGCCCGGGTGCCGCTGATCGGGGGCTCGGAGGCGGAGGCTTCACCCTCCTCGGAGCTCGCATCGTCGCCGGCTCCGTTGCCGGCCCCGCCCCCGAAGCCGGCGGCCAGCGCCCGCTCGGCCAACAGCCCGAGGGCGTCGGCCCGGCGGCGGGCCGCCTCCCGGCCGGTGTCGGGCTCCGGGCGGCACGTCCCCGCGGGGACGCGATCGGGCGGCTCCGCGGAACCGCCGGTGGCCGCGTCCGCCTCCGGGGCCCAGGACCGCTCCTCGGCCCTCCGCTCATCCCTGTAGAGCGCGTCGCCGGCCGCCTCGATGGCCCGCATGAGGAGGGCGCCCACCTCGGGCTCGAGCCGGCCCCGGATCACGTACAGGCCCTCCTCGTCGGGGAAGATCGACAGGCGGCGCAGCCGGTGGATCGCCTCGGCCCGGGCCGCCTCGTCCTGGCGGCTCCCCCGCTTCCAGGCGCGCACCACCCGCTCCAGCCGGGCCGCGGTCACCCCCTCGGCCAGCTCCAGGAGGTCGGCCTCGCTCTCGGGGTCGGCCACCCGGGTCAGAGCCCGCACCTTGGAGAAGGAGAGCCGGCCGCGGCTCATCGAGCGGCTCGTCTGGGGGAGCTCCTCCAGGGCCCTCGCCACCCGCACGTGCTCTCTTGCCGTGTGCGGGTCCATGCCGGTGCGCCACGCCAGCCACTCCGCGCAGCCCCGGTGGCCGGCCGCCTCCCAGCCCCCGAGCCGGTCGAAGCGGGCGATCAGGACCAGCAGCCGGTGGGTGGCGGCGTGGATGTGGGCCGCCAGGGTGGCGATCTCGTCGCCGAGCTCGTCGAGGAGGTCCGCGTCGGGTGACGTCCCCGCGGAGACGTCGCCGACCGCTCGCGTCTCCGCGGGAAGGTCGCCGACCGCTCGCTCCCGCTCCCCATACTCGACCTCCGCCCGCTCCCTGAGCGCCAGCACCGTCGCTCCCATCATCCCCTCCCATCCCGCACCCACGCCCCGGTCTTCCGGGCCCTCTCCGCGAGGCCCGAGAAGTCCCGCAACTCACACTCCTACAGTATAATCGGCTGATTTCCGGCCTCCGGAGCCGGCGGGTAGACGATCAACGCGGGTCCGGAGGAGTCGCGAAGGGGGAGGGAGGGCCCACGGCCGGTAGAGCGGGCGTCAGACGGGCTCGGGAGCGCGCCAGGACCGCGGTTCGGCCCTCACCCCGACCGTCAACGGAATCCTGTCAAGGCCCGACCGACCAGTTGAATGACCGGCCGGTGCACCGCAGCTGCTCGACCCTGGCCCGGGCGTGCCGAGATGGCCTTCCTCTTGTGCTGGGTGGGGGGTGAGAATGCGCCGCGGGCGGACCTCCGCGCGGGCCTGACGCGACGTGCGGCCCGAAACGAGGAGTGACGCCATGAGCACGATGCAGATGCAGCGAAACGAGAGTCACGGCACCGGGATACGGCGCCTGGTATGGGCGGGAGCGGTGGTGGCCGGCCTGGCCCTGGCGAGCCCGCTGGCCGCGCAGCCGGCGGCCGCGGCACGCGGCATCCTGACCGCGGACCACGCCGAGAAGATCTCCGCCTCGAAGCTCCCCATGACCTATCCGGTGAACGCCCAGCTCGAGACCCGGAACGGCCGAGAGGTCTACCGGGTGGACCTCACCGTGGACGAGCGGCTGGTCGAGCGCCACGTGATCGTGGACGCGCACACCGGCAAGGTGCTGAGGATCTACAGCACCCGGGGCGACGACGACCCGGCCTGGATCGGCGGCGGCGGCGGTCTGTAAGGCCTGGCCGTTCGCCGGGAACCGACATCCCGCGTCTCCGCGGGGACGCGGGATGTCGGGAACCGGCCCGGCCAAAGCACGATCCCGACGCGCGGCGACGTGGGACCGGGGGGCGGCCCTCCGAGTACGGGCCGTCATGCCCCTCGGTCTCGATGTCCCTGGTGCGAATCACCCATCACGCGGGTGAATGTCACCCACGAAGCGGGTGAACTGCGCTCGCATCGGCCAACCCCCCGGAGCACCCGATGCCCCCGGAGCACCCGATGCCCCCGGAGAAGCCTTACCTGGCCCTGGCTGTCGAGCCCGGCGCCCGACTCGTCCAATGTGTAGCCTTGCGTCCGTCCAAACTGTAGCGTACATTCTGTCCATTCTGTAGCGTACGGCGACGGAACTCCCGACCACCGGGGCGAATCCCGTGAAGTACATCCGACGGGTCGTCGATGAGGAGCTGGACGAGCTGCTTCCGGCACTGCCCGCCCTCGCGCTCGAGGGACCCCGGGCGGTCGGGAAGACCGCCACGGCCTCGCGTCGCGCCAGGACCCAGCGTCGCCTCGACGACCCCGCCCAGCTCGAGATCGTGCGGGCCGACGCCCGCAGCATCCTGCGGGGCGAGCCGCCGATCCTGGTCGACGAATGGCAACGCGCTCCCTCCACCTGGGACGTGGTCCGGCGCGCCGTCGACGAGGACGCCACGCCCGGACGCTTCCTCCTCACGGGCTCGGCCGCGCCCGTTCGAGGCCCCACGCATTCCGGGGCCGGTCGGATCGTCACCCTGCGGATGCGTCCCATGACCCTGAGCGAGCGCGGGCTCGAGTCGCCGAGCGTGAGCCTGGCCCGGCTCCTGGAAGGAGCCGGGCTCCCGGTCGACGGGCGCACGGAGGTGAGGCTCGCCGACTACGCTCGCGAGATCGTCGCCTCGGGCTTTCCCGGGCTGCGCGACCTCTCAGGCCGCGCCCTACGGGCCCAGCTGGACAGCTACCTTCACCGGATCGTGGACGTGGACTTCGAGCAGCAGGGTCACGTCGTGAGGGACCCGGCGAGCCTCCGGCGATGGATGGCGGCGTTCGCCGCGGCGACGGCGACGACCGCGTCCTACGAGACGATCCGCGACGCCGCAACGGGGGGAAGGGGCGACAAGCCCGCCCGCAGCACGACCCTTCCCTACCGGGAGACCCTCGAGCAGCTCTGGATTCTTGACCAGGTTCCGGCCTGGATTCCGAGCCGCAACTATTTCTCCCGGCTGGGAAGCGCTCCCAAGCACCATCTGGTCGATCCCGCGCTCGCGGCCCGTCTGCTGGGCGTCGGAGAGGGCGCCCTGGTGCGCGGAGAGCAGGGCCGAGCGCCCATCCCGCATGGGGGAGGTGCCCTCCTGGGCCGCCTGTTCGAGTCCCTGGTCACGCT
Organism: Candidatus Humimonas hydrogenitrophica; assembly: GCA_947581615.1. Lineage (GTDB taxonomy): Bacteria > Gemmatimonadota > Gemmatimonadetes > Palauibacterales > Palauibacteraceae > Humimonas > Humimonas hydrogenitrophica. The sequence continues at coordinate 12,506 of CANPVD010000007.1, read as the reverse complement.
TTGCGTTCGGGTCTACGCACAGGCGGCCGAAGCCACCGTGTTGCACCTTCGGCTCAGGGGCGGGCGCCACGAGGTGGATCTCATCCTGGAGCGCGACGACGGACGGGTGCTGGCGATCGAGGTGAAGCTGGGTGGAACCGTGGAGGAAGGCGACGTCGAGCATCTCCGGTGGCTCGAGGAGCAGCTGGGCGGTGCCCTGCTGGACGCGGTCGTGGTCAACACGGGCCCCGGAGCCTACCGGCGTCCCGACGGCATCGCCGTCGTTCCCGCGGCCCTGCTCGGCCCCTAGCCCCTACCCGAACGGCAGCAGCTTCCTGAGCCCGTACTTGCCGTCCGCCTCTGCGTCGTTGAACACGACGCCCAGGACCTCGGCCGCCCCTGCCACGGTCTGCTCGGCCCGGACCACGACCCGCGCGCCCTCACCTCCCGGCGGGCGCGCCCCGATCCAGGAAGCCCTCGATCACATCCACGATCCTCGGCGCGGTCCGGCCGTCCCACAGCGGCGGACCGCCGGCCCGCGCCCGCGTGGGCTCGGGCGTGCGCTGGAGAGCGCGGCGCACGTGGTCGACCAGCACGGCGGGGTCGCCGGGGCACAGGCGGTTGGTGCCCAGCTCGACGGTCACCGGCCGCTCGGTGCCGTTCCGGACGGTGAGGCAGGGCACGCCCAGCCACGTGGTCTCCTCCTGGAGGCCGCCGGAATCGGTGACGACCACGCCGGCGTGCTCGACCAGCGAGAGGAACTCGGCGTAGCCCATCGGCTCGAGGAGCCGGACGTCCCCGAGCGCCGCCCGGAGCCCCGCTCGCTCGAGCCGCTCCCGGGTCCTGGGGTGGGCCGGGAACACGACCGGACGGGCGGACGCGATCCGCCCCAGCGCCCGCGCCAGCCCCTCCAGCCGGTCCGGCACGTCCACATTGCAGGGGCGGTGCAGGGTCACCACCACGTACTCCCCGCCCTGGAGCCCGAGCCGCGCCGCCGTCGGAGGCTCCGGGCGGCTCGCCCGCGCGTGCAGGAGCGAGTCGATCATCACGTTCCCGACGAAATGCACGCGCTCCGCCGGGATCCCCTCGCGCTCCAGGTTGCGCAGGCCACTCTCCTCGGTGACGAACAGGAGGTCGGAGAGGCGGTCGGTGAGGACCCGGTTCACCTCCTCGGGCATGCTGCGCTCGCCGCTCCGGAGCCCGGCCTCCACGTGCGCGAGCGGCACGCCGCGCTTGGCGGCGACCAGCGCGCAGGCCAGGGTCGAGTTCACGTCCCCCACCACGACGACCAGGTCCGGCTGGAGCTCTCCCAGCGCCCGCTCGAACCCCACCATGACGCGCGCCGTCTGCTCGGCGTGCGTGCCGCTCCCGGCGTCCAGCGAGGCGGCCGGCTCGGGGAGCTCCAGCCCGGCCATGAACACGTCGCTCATGAGGGCGTCGTAATGCTGTCCGGTGTGGACCAGGACGGACTCGGCCCTTCCCCGCGCCACCAGCTCGCGGTGGAGGGGCGCCACCTTCATGAAGTTGGGCCGGGCCCCGACCACCGACAGGACGCGGGTCACCGGCGCCCCGCTCGCGGATCGAGCGCCGCCGCCAGCGCCTCGCCCAGCACGCGCGCCGCCACGGCCTCCGAGCCCACCTCCCGCACGCGCGCCGCGGCCGCCCGGCCCAGCCTGGCCGTCCACGCGCGGTCGGCCGCCAGCCGCTCGACCGCCGCGGCCAGAGCCGCCGGGTTCCCGGCCTCGACCACGAGCCCCGTCTCGCCGTCCTCGACCAGCCCCGCCACGCCCTCGATCGGCGGGACGATGGGGACGACGCCGTGCGCCATGGCCTCGACCACGACCGCCGGCTGGCCTTCGGCGTACCGCGTCGGACACACCAGGACATCGGAGCCAGCGAGGAGATGGTACACGGCGTCCGGGTCGAGCGGGCCGTGCACGGCCACCTCGCCCGGCGCCCCGCGCGCCGTGCGCGCCAGCTCCTCCGGCGACGGGCCGCCCCACCACGGCGGACCCACCACGTCCAGCCGCCACGACACCCCGGCCGGCAGCGACCGCAGCGCCTCCAACGCGTCGCCCACCCCCTTCGCCGGGTCCAGCCGTCCCAGGTAGATGAGCCGCAACAGCCCGTCCGGCGCACGACCCGCCGGGTGGAGGCGCGCGGCCACCCGGGCATCGGGCACGAAGTTCGGGACGAGGAGGACCCGCCGGGCGCCCAGCGCGCGAAGGCGCCCGGCGTGGGAGAGGGTCTCGGCCAGGACGGCGGCGGCCTCGCGGAGGAGTTTCAGGCCGCGGGCCCGCAGGGGCGCGGGGAGGGACTCGATCGCCTCGCCGAGGCCGATCCCGAACACCCGCACCACGACCGGCAGCCCGGCACGCCGGACCATGCCCGCCGCCGCCAGGTCGCGGACGAAGCTCCCCCGGGCGCCCACGCACAGGATCGCCGCGTCGATGCCCGGCACGCGGAGCGTCCTCCGCAGCCGCCGCAGGCTGGCCGCGCCGCGCAGTCCCTTGACGAGCCGCGCGTCGTTCCCCCGCGGGCGGCGGGTGACGAGGGACTGGGCGGTGAGCACGCGCGCCCCCCGGCCCCGCAGGAGATCGCGGGTGGCGCAGGTCACGTGGGACCAGCCGCCGTGCGGAGGGCCGAAAGGCCCGAACAGGAGCACGGTGCGCCCGGCGAGCGCGCCCTCCCGGCCGCCGCCCCCCGCCACCCCGGCCAGCGCCGTGATCCGCGGGAGGACCGCTCTCGCCGTGTATCGGGCCAGGTGCTCGCCCAGCCCCGCGTCGGACCGGTTCATCGCCAGCTCGCGCTCGATGCCCGCGGCCAGGGCCCCCGGGTCGCCGGGCGGGACGAGGGTCCCCCAGCGGCCGCCTCCCAGGATCTCCCGCGGCCCGCAGGGCACGTCCGCCGCCACCACCCGCACGCCGGCCGCCAGGGCCTCGACCAGCACGGTGGGGAGGGCCTCCTCGCGGGAGGTGAGGACGAGGAGGTGCGCTCCGGCGAGCAGCGCCGGGACGTCGGCGCGCGCGCCCAGGAACTCGGCCGCCTCCCCCAGCCCCAGCTCCGCGGCCAGCGCCTCGAGCCGCGCCCGGTCGGGGCCGCCCCCGGCCACCCGCAGCCGCACCGGGCGGCGCTCCCGGAGGAGGGCGGCGGCGCGGAGCAGCGTGTCGACCCCCTTCTCGGGCACGAGCCGTCCCAGGTAGAGCAGCCGGACCGGCCCGGCGCCCTCCGCCGGCCCGGGGCGCTCCGCCGGCCCGGGACCCGCGCCCTCCCCTGCCCGCGGCCCCGCACCCACCCCGCCGTCCTCGAGCACGATGTTGGGCACGACCCACGCGCTGCCCGGCGGGAGGCCCAGGCGGTCCTCGAACTCGCGCGCCCCGCAGTCGGTGAGGGCCACCACCGCGTCGGCTCCGCGGTACAGGCGGCCGAGGAGGAGCCGGGCGGCGGTCCGGACCCCCGGCGGGAGGGACGCGAGCTGGCGCCGGGCCAGGGAGTGCTCGACCGCCACGAAGCGGGCGTCCGACCGGGCCAGGGCGCGGGCCGCCAGGCCGGCCCGGGCGGCGCGCATCTGGTGGGCGATGACGGCGTCGGGCCGCTCCTCGCGCAGGAGACGGACGAGGGCGGGCACGGCGCCCGAGGCCCGCTGCGCGCCGAGCACGCGCACCGGCACCTCCGGCGGGACCCGGCCCAGGAGGTCGTCCCGGCCCGTGAGCGCGACCAGGCGGGCGTCGTGGCCGGCCCGGACCAGGGCGGCGGCCATGCGCAGGGCGGCGCGCTCCCCGCCCCCGTCGCCGAGCCCCGGGGTGAGGACCAGGATCCGCGCCGCGCTCACGCCGGCGCGCCTCCCACCGAGACCACCGAGTACACGGCGTCGAGCCCGGCCGGGCGAAGATCGATCTCGCGGAGCACGGTGCGCGTCTCGGGCCGCACGTGCAGGAGCACGGAGTGGCGGTAGCGGGGCCGGTCCCACTCCCGGTGCCGCAGCCACACGAGGTTCTCGTGCAGGCGCGTGCGGCGGAGGCGCGAGACGCCGACCAGGAAGGTACCGTCGCCCAGCGGCTGGACGCCCCGGAACCAGCCCACCTTCGCCTCCACCCCGCCGAAGGCTAGGAGGTCGTGCTCGGCCCTCACCTCGAGCCGCTCCAGGTCCACGGCCACGATCCGCCCCTCGACCGCCGTGCACCACGCGGTCGAGCCCTCCACGTGCCCGTCGTGCACGCCGCAGGTCGCGAGCGGCACGATCGCTCCCCGGCGCCGCCCCTCGACGCACACCAGGGCGCACGGGTGGAAGCAGGTCACCCACAGCTCGTCCCGGAAGGGGAGCACGTGGTTGGGGTGGACGTGATGCGGCCTGGGGGGCGGGGCGCGCCGGAAGTCCCGGCCGCGGTCGAAGCGCTCCCAGGTGGAGGGAGATCCCATGGGCCACTCGCGCCGCACGCGGCCCGACCACTCCATCTCGAGTACGAGGTCGAGCCCGGTGGCCACCACGTACACGCCGTCCGAAGGCGCGGGGCGGGCGTGGTGCACGTCGCTGAACCAGGGGTGCGTGAGCGAGCGCAGCACCCGGCCCGTGGCGGGGTCCAGCTCCAGCGCGGTGTCGGGAAGGCAGGTGAGGAGCGTCCCCCGCTCCGTAACGGTGGCCGAGCGCAGGAGGACGGGCTGGCTCCGCCCCACCATCCCCGCCTCCCGCCGCCCGCGGGCCGCCACCGGCCGCGCCTCGGCCCCCGGATGGCGGAGGCCCGCGAGGACGGCCCGCCGGAACTGGCGGCGGTGCGGCCGCAGCCCGGCCAGAGGAGCCTGTGTGCCGCCGGTGAGGAGGAGGCCGGGCGCACCGCTCACCGCAGGCGCTCCCTCGCCGTTCCGGCGGCCACCGACAGGCCGACCAGGAACCAGGTCGCCTTGTTGAACTCCCACGTGAGCGTGCTGGCGGCCACGGCCCACACGGCCCAGGCGGCGAGCAGGGGGCCCCGCAGTCGGCGCGGGGCACGGAGCGCCCCGGCCACGGCCGCGGCCAGCACGAGGAGGAGCAGGAGGAGGCCGACCACGCCCCCCTCCACCAGCACGCCGAGGAACACGTTGTGGGCGGGCCGGGCCAGGTTGCCGGTCCAGCGCTCGCGCACCGCCGCGAAGCTCCCGATGCCGACCCCGAACAGGGGTCGGCGCCCGAACACGTCCCAGGCGTCGCGCCACACCCTCCCCCGCACGGTGGGCGTGTATGAGGCCCCGGTGGGGTGGACCAGTCCGATCCGCCCCAGGGTGGAGCGGTCCAGGACGAGGAGGGCCACCCCCCACAGCGCCAGCACGAGGAGGGCGACGAACAGGAGCCGCGTCGGCCGCGACACCCCCTCCAGGAGCTGGTAGGCCGTGGCGACCGCCGCGAGGGCGAGCCCCACGGTGGCCGCCCGGGAGCCGGGCAGCAGGGTGGCCGTCCCCAGCACGAGGGCGAGCAACCCCACCACGAAAGCGCGCCCGTAGTCGGGGCGGCGCGCCGCGGGGCCTCTTCGCCGGACGCCGCCGGGGAGGGCGGGCAGCAGCGCCACCGCGATGGCCAGGGAGCAGGCCAGGTCGTTCTGGTCCAGCCCGAACGCCGTGAGCCGGACCATGGCCCACGGCGGGAGGGCCGGGCCGCGCACTCGCTCGACGGCGAGGGCGGCCGCCGCGACCAGCGCCCCGGCCACGTAGGCGGCGACCGCGGCCCGCGCCCGCTCCTCCCGCCCCGCCGCCAGCCACACGATGGTGAACGACAGCAGGGCGAGGAGGACCAGCGAGGTCACGCGCTGCGCCGTGGCCGCCGGCTCCAGGGACCAGGCGTACGTGAGGCCGGCGTAGGCCAGGAAGGCGATGGTGGCCAGGAGGGGGAGGCGCGGGAGGGGCCGGCGCTCCCCCAGGACGAGCGACAGGGCCACGCCGAGGGCGGCCAGGGCCCACACCCCCTTGGCCACCCCCGCCCCGGGCACGAGCCCGGCCGCGGCGTCGAACGGGATGGTGGCGATCCCGAGGAGGACGAGGGCCGCGGCGATGCGGCCCGGATCGAGGGTCGAGGAAGCGGCGCGGCGGGCCCGGACCGGACTCCGGGCCGGACCGGGCGAACCGCTGCTCGTCCGGGCATCAGGTCGCACCGCGCTCCCCGCGCTGGAGGCTGATCGTGGCCGGGGCGGCCACCCGCCCAACTTGGCGCCCGATGCGGACCTGTCAACTCCGCGGCCCGCCCTCTTGCCCCGGAGCCCCGCCCCGGCTCACCTTTTCGCGCGGACAACTGTAGTCGCAGGACGTGGTACGGTGTGGGGTCGGGCCGGGCTCGGGAGAGGGACCGCGACGTGCGTCTGCTGTTCGTCAGCCACAACTACCCGCCGGAGGTGAACGCGCCCGCGCGCCGCCTCCAGGAGCACGCGCGGCAGTGGGTCGCCGACGGCGGCCGCGTCCGCGTGCTCACCGCCCCTCCGCACTACCCCGAGGGCGCCGTCTACCGCGGATACGCCAACGCCCGCACGCGCGAGCTCGATGAAGGGATCGAGCTGGAGCGCGTGCCCATCGTGCCGCTGGCCAACGCGGGCGTCGTGCGGCGCTGCGTCAACTTCGCCTCCTTCCTGGCCTCGGCCACGTGGCACGGGACGCGGCTGGACGGCTCCCCGCCCGACGTGGTGGCGGCGACCACGCCCCAGCTCCTGAGCGGCCTGGCGGGCTACCTGGTGGCGAAGCGGCTCGGCGTCCCGTTCGTGCTCGAGGTGCGCGACCTGTGGCCGGAGTCGATCGTGGCGGCGGGCGTGGACGGCCGGAGCCGCCTGGTCGCGTCGCTCGAGCGACTGGCCCGCTTCCTCTACGCCCACGCCGACCACGTGGTCGTGCTGAGCGACGCCTTCCGGGAGCACCTGCTCGGGCTGGGGGTTCCCTCGTCGCGGGTGACCGTGATCAAGAACGGCGTCCTCCCGGAGACGTTCGCCGCGCCCGACCCGGCCCGCGTGCGCGAGGTGCGGGCGCGCCACGGCCTCGAGGGGCGGTTCGTGGTCTCCTACATCGGCACCACCGGGGACGCGCACGGCCTGGAGGTCGTCCTGGAGGCGGCGCGCCGCTGCCCGGACCCGGAGGTCGTCTTCCTGGTGATGGGCACCGGCAATCGCCGGGGAGATCTCGAGGAGGCCCATCGCCGGCTGGGCGCGGAGAACGTGGTGCTCGTCCCCAAGCGACCCCACGAGGACGTCCCCGCCTACTACGGGGCCTCGGACGCGGCCCTGGTCCACCTGCGCAGGCTGCCGGCGTTCAGGAAGGTGCTCCCCTCCAAGATGTTCGAGGCGTGGGCCGCCGGGCGCCCGATCCTCCTGGGGGTGGAGGGCGAGGCGCGGAGCACGCTGCTGCGGGCGGGGGGCGGGCTCGCCTTCGAGCCCGGATCGGCGGACGCCCTGCTCGAGGCGCTCGGCCGCCTGCGCGCCGATCCCTCCCTCGCGGAGCGCATGGGCCGCGCCGGACAGGCGTTCGTGCGGGAGGAGCACGACCGCCGCCGGCTGGCGGCGCGCTACTGGGCCACGCTGGAGACCGTGTCCCGCGCCGGGGCGCGGGCCCGGGCGCCGGGATCCTCCCTCCCGGCCGGCGTCGGCCCCGTCACCGCTCCGGCCGGGGACGCGGTGGGACCCTGACGCCGGTGGCCGCGGGCCGGAGCGCTAGCCTCCCGTGGCTGGCGGCCGCCTACGCCGTCACCCTCGGGGCGGGGCTGTTCGTCCAGTTCTACCTGGCCCGGGCGCTGGGGACGGATCTGTACGGCGTGTACGGCTTCGTGCTCGGGGTCGTGGCCCTGTTCGCCTTCGCGGTGCGCATGAACCTGGCCGTCCTCTTCTCCCGGGAGGTGGCCCGCGCGCCGGAGACCGCGGGGGCGCGCCTGGGCCTGGGCCTGGTGACCACCGCGGCGCTGGGCCTCGCGGCCACCCTGCCGATCGCGGGCTGGGTCGCCGTCCAGGACGGCCGGCCGGCGGTGGTGGGCGCGGCGGCGCTGGCCGGCCTCGCGCTCACCGTCTCGAGCCTGCACTTCGCGGCCCAGGGCGTGTTCCAGGGCCTGCAGCGGACGCGCGCCCTCCTCCCCTCGGCCGTGGCGGGGCGGCTGGTGCTGGTCGGGGCGACCGTGGGCGCGGTGGAGCTGGGGCTCGGCCTGCCGGGCGTGTTCGCGGCGCAGGCGCTGGGGTGGGCGGCGGCCCTCGCCCTCCTCCTGGCGCTGTTCCGCTCCCGGATCGGGCCCCTCCCCCTCCGCTTCCCGGCCCGGCGCATGGCGGGCCTGGTGCGCGAGGCGCGCTCCTTCGGCCTCAACAACCTGTTCGGGGCCATCTACCTGGCCGCGGACGTCCTCCTCCTCAAGGCGTTCCGGACGGACCACGAGGTGGGGATCTACCGCGCCGCCGCCGTCCTCATCCTGCAGCTCCCGCTGGTGGCCAGCGTCCTCAACCAGGCGCTCCTCCCCCGCCTGGCCCGGCGCGTGGGGGACCCGGAGGGCGCCGGGCGGGAGCTGTCCTTCGCGCTCCGCGTGTTGCTGGCGGCGAGCGTGCCGATGGCGGTGGGCGGGCTGTGCGTGGCCCGGCCCCTGGTCGTGCTCCTGGCCTCCCCCGCCTACCGGGCGGCGTGGGTGCCGCTGGCCATCATGCTCCCCATCCTCCCCCTCCGCTACGCCAACTCGGCCGTGTCCACGGCGCTGAGCGCCCTGGACCGCCAGCCCGACCGGACCCGCGGGACGCTGTACGCCGCCCTGTTCAACGTGGCCGCCAACCTGGTGGCCATCCCGCGCTGGGGCGTGGCCGGGGCGGCCGCGACCACCACCCTGACCGAGCTCCTCCTGGCCGCGTGGCTGGCCGGGAGGGCGCGCGGGGTGACGCGCGGCGTGCGGGTGACGGGCCCCCTGGCCCGGAGCGGGGCCGCGGCGGCCGGGATGGCCGTTCTCCTCCTGGCCACGCCGGGCTGGCCCGTGGCGCTGCGGGTGGCGGCCGGGGCCGCCGCCTACGCCGTGCTCGGCCGCCTGACGGGGGCGTGGAACCCGGCGGACCTCCGCCGCCTGGCGCGGCTGTAGGCGGGGAGGCCGCGTGGGACTGGACGCCAACGGGTGCCGCTTCCTCCTGTACGCGCGTCGGCTGGGGGCGGACTTCTCCGAGACCCTCACCCTGGGCCGCCAGGGCGTCCACCTGGCCCCGCCGGAGCTGGAGCGGGCCCTGGCCGAGTTCGGCGTCCCGGCGGGAGCGGGCGGCGCGGCGGCCCTCATCGAGCAGAGGGACGGCTACGCCGAGGGCCTCCTCCGCCACCTGGGCGCCCGCGAGGTGGCCTCGATGGACGCCTCGAGCTACGAGGGCGCCACCCTGGTCCACGACCTGAACCTCCCCGTGCCGCCCATGCTGCACGAGCGCTTCACGGCCGTGATCGACGGCGGCACGCTGGAGCACGTGTTCGACGTGGCGGCGGCGCTGCGGAGCTGCATGGCCATGCTGCGCCCGGGCGGCCACTTCCTGGCCGTGGCGCCCTCCAACAACCTCATGGGGCACGGCTTCTACCAGTTCAGCCCCGAGCTCTACTTCCGCGCCTTCTCGGAGGAGAACGGCTTCAGGCTGGTGCGGCTCATCGCCTTCGACGCGGCGACCGAGCGCTGGTACCGGGTGCGGGATCCCCTGGAGGCCGGCCGGCGGGTGGGGGTGGTGGGCCGGGCGCCCACGCAGCTCCTGGTGCTGGCCCGCAGGCTCCGGAGCGTGCCGCCCCTGCTCGAGGCACCGGTGCAGGCCGACTACCGGGCCGCGTGGGGGGAGCCGCCCCGCCGCCGCTCGGCCTTCCGGGCGCCCGCCGACTGGCTCCACCGCCGGCTGCCCCGGCCGCTTCGCCTCCTGGCCAAGCGCGCCCTGGACCGCCTGCGCCCGCTCTCCCCGCGCTACGATCCGGAGCTGTTCGAGCCGATCGACGACCCGGCCTCCGAGGAGTGGGCGCCGTGACGGACGGCGAGCCGCGCGCCCCCTGTTGCCGCGTGTGCGGCGCGCCCCGGGCCCCCGCGCCCATCGACCGGGCCGAGGGCGGCCACCCCCTGGGCCGCTGCCCGGCGTGCGGGACCGTGGTGGCGCTGGGCCGCCCCGGAGCCGGGGCGCTGGCCGCCCTGTACGACGAGCTGTTCGAGACGGGAGACTACGAGCGGCACCGCCGGACGTTCGAGGCGCTGGCCCGCGGCGAGCCGCACTGGAGCCGCTACCGCGCGCGCCTCCTCCGCCGGCTGGAGCGCCGCGCCCGCGGCCGGTCGATGGCCGAGATCGGGGGCGGGGTGGGCGGCTTCGGGATGCTGGCCACGCGGCGCGGGTGGAGCTACTCCGACTTCGACATCTCCGAGGTCGCCGCCGGCTTCGCGCGGCGCCTGGGACTGCGGGCCACGGTCTTCCCGGAGGGGGAGCCGCCGCCGCTCCCGGCCGGCTCGGCGGACGCGGTCGTGATGTGGGAGGTGGTCGAGCACGCGTGGGACGTGGCCGGGCTCCTGCGCGCCTGCCGCCGCGCCCTGCGACCCGGGGGCTGCCTGGCGCTCAGCACTCCCAACTGGGAGCACGGGCGCACGCTGGCGGCGCTCGGCCCCCTGGCCTCGCCGCCCCTCCACCTGGCCTTCTTCGACGCGCAGTCCCTGCGAGGCGCCCTGGAGGCGGCGGGCTTCACCCACGTGCGGGTGTTCGGGAAGCGGCTCGAGACGCCGCGTCCCACCCTGGGGAGCGTGGCCGCCTCGGTCCGCCTCCTCCTGGGCCTCCGGGCGCCCGAGACGCTGTGCGCGTTCGCGGGCGTGGGCGCATGACGCCCAAAGCGGTGCGCCCGAAGACCACCGCCACGCGGCCGCCCCCGAGCGCGCCGTGACCCGCGCCGTCCCCCGCACGGTCCTCCACGCGGCCTCCTTCGCCCCCGAGCACCCCGGGAACTTCGTGGCCGCGCTCGAGGCGCTGGACCGGGCGGGCGCGGCGCGGGGCTTCCGCCAGGCCTTCGCGTTCCCGGCCGCGGCCGCCGCCCGCCCGTGGCTCGCCGACCTGCGCGCGGCCGGCCGCGACGTCACCACCCTGCCGCCCGGGGCGGGCCCCCTGGCGGCGACCCGCGCCCTGGCCCGCCTGGCCCGCGACCGGGACGCCGTCCTCCTCCACGCCCACTTCGGGGCGTACGACCTCCCCGCCTGGCTGGCCGCCCGTCTCTTCCGAGGGGGCGGGCGCCCGCCGGAGGTCCTGTGGCACCTGCACAGCGACCTGGAGCGGGGCGGGGGCGCCGCCCGGCGGGCGCGGGAGGCGCTCCGCTGGCGGCTCCTCTCCCGCCGGGTCCACCTGGTGGCCGTCTCCCCGCACGTCCGCGAGCAGGCCGCGGCCCGCGGCGTCGATCCGGCCCGGGTCCGGGTCCTCCCCAACGGCGTCGACACCGGGCGCGCGCGGATCTCGGACGCCGAACCCTCCGCCGCGCGCGCCGCCGCCGGGATCGGGCCGGACCGCACCGTCCTCCTCGTATTCGGCTGGGACCCGGAGCGGAAGGGGGCCGACCTGGCCCTGGAGGCGATGGAGGCGCTGGCGCCCGGCGCGCCGGGGCTCGTCCTGGCGCTGGTGGGCGGCCCGGCGCTGGAAGCCTTCGTGGGCGCCCGCTACGGAGGCACGCCCCCGCCCTGGCTTCGCGTGCTTCCGCCCCACGCCCACCCGGCCGACTACTACCGGATGGCCGACCTCTTCCTGTCCGCCTCGCGCCGGGAAGGGATGCCCTACTCGGTGGCCGAGGCGATGGCCAACGGGCGGCCCGTCCTCGCCTCCCGGATTCCCGGCCACCGCCCCGCGCTCGAGGCCCCGGGGGCGGTGGGCTTCGGGCCGGGCGACGCCGGCGCGCTGGAAGGGGCGATCCGGGAGGCGCTGGGCTGGAGCCCGGAGGAGCGGGCCCGGCGCGGGGAGGCGAACCGGGCCTTCGCCGACGCGAGGCTGGGGATCGGGGCGTGGACGGAGGGGATGCTGGCGATCTACGAGGGAATCCTGGGGTGATGGCGCGGCTCGGCGCCGACGTCTCCGGGGGGACGCTCGGTGTCGGGAATCATGCCCCCGGGCTCCCATTGCAGACTCGCCGCCGGGAAGCCGCGCCCTGGCCACAGGCCCGCTACCGCCCCGCTACAGCGCCGCTTCGGCCGCACTACAGTCCCGCCTCGGTGGCCCGGAACCAGACGTCGTCGGGGATGTCCCACTCTCGCTTCCAGCGAGCGGAGGCGGTGAGGGGCCCGGGGTCGGCGCCATGGAGCCGGTTAGCACGCGCGAGGGCACGGCCCCAGGCGTCGGGCCGGGGCGAACCGTGGGAGCCCCCGGGCGCACGGGTGCACGGCGACGCTGCAGCGCTCCGCGTCTCGTCGAAGTGGTCGAAGCCGCGCGGGTCCCGGAACACGGCCCGGCCCGTCCCCCACCACTCGAGCCGCCAGCCGCCCTCGTGGACGAGCCGGTGGTGATAGCGGCACAGCAGGACGCAGTTGTCCAGGCTGGTCTCCCCGCCATCGGCCCAGTGCTCGACGTGGTGCGCGTCGGTGAAGCGCAGCCCGC
>CANPVD010000006.1 GCA_947581615.1 Candidatus Humimonas hydrogenitrophica | reverse complement strand
GCGGTGCCCGGCACCCGACCCGCTATCCATCCGATAATTCATTGCCGACCAAGACGATACACCCTGTCGCGATCGGCGTCCTACGGACCCGCGGACGGTGCCTCCGAGCGCCCGTGCGCCGCGTTCCTGCGGCGCCGCGACACGCGGCTGTCGGGAGCGTGCAACACACCGGTCCCGGCCGGCGACTCGGCGCTCATCCTCCCGCCGCCCCCAACTTCTCGTCCCACGCCCCATCCTCGTCGCCGTCGTCACGTGACAGTCCGAAGCGACGCTCCACCGAGGTGAAGCTGAACTCTGACAGCAGGCGGGCCAGCCGCGGCAGCATCCGCTCCAGGCCGCCGTAGTGGCGGAGCCGCACGCCGAGCGCGCGAGACAGCCGCGGCTGGTAGGGGTCGATCTCCCAGGACCGGATCTTCAGTACGGCACTTTGCCCGTTCCTCTCGTGCCTTGCAAGACATTTCCGGGCCACCGGATAGGGCAACTGACGGAGCATTCGGCCCGCCGGACCCAGCGGCACGCCGAGCACCGACGCACGCGCCACGGGCAGGGTGAGCAGGTCGCCGAAGGGTCGCTCCACGACCCGCGGAATCGGCTTGCGGTCCCCCACGAGATGGGCCATCCAGGAGTCGGCCGCGCTCGAGTCGTACAGGAAGCCCTCCTCGATGAGGATGTCGAGGCCGATCTCGTCCCGACGGGACAGCGTGCCGTGGCCACCGCGGTGACCGAACACCGACCGGCCCGCGATGTCCTCCAGGCGGGCTCGCGCATGCCTTACGTCGGTCCTGTAGGCCCCGGCCTCGCGGGGCGGATCGCCGGCCCGTAGCGACGACTTCACGCCCAACTCGTGGCCTTTCCGAACCAGCTGCTGGATGACCGCACGGTGGTGGCCGGCCACCCATTCGTCGGCGAAGAAGGTGGCGACCACGCCGGCCTCATCGAACAGGTCGAGGAGGCGGCCGACCGAGGGCTGCAGGCGACTGGGGAGCGACGGCCACTCGGCCGGTGTGACCACGTCCGCGAACTCACCGACCTGGAAGTACTCTTCCAGATCGACGGTGAGGACGTGATCCACCCGTCCTGCGCTGTCCGTCGCTGCCACTCTGGAACCTCCCGATCGCCGTCCGGCCAAGCCGGCATACTCGGGCGCGGCCGATGCGGGCCACGCGGAATCGGAGACCTTGTAGGGCACGCCATGTGCCACGAGCCTCGGAGGGCGACGCGGCACGGATCCCGCACGGAGGTCGGCGGTCGCGGCGAGCGGCGTGCCACCCGCACAGTGATGCGAAAGTGTCGCCGCCGCACCACACCGCGATGGCCCGCAGGCTGCCCAGAAGCGGGCCAAGCTGCGGTCAGCGAGCCGATTAGCTGCCCTGGACCCGGGCAGTCCGGTTCTTGCGAGGGGCGACGCCACGTTGCCCGCGTTCCGGCGGAGGCGTCGGTTCGGGGGACGTCGTGAGACCAGGATTCAGCGGCCACTCGACCGGACAATCGAAGCTCGAATGTGCGACAATCGGCTCAACACGGCTACGGAGGCTCGACCTGTGAGTACCCCAGTGTGGTATGCCCGCGCACGCCGCGGAACACTCACCGCTTTCCTGACGATCGTGGCCGCCACGTGCAGCGGATCTCCCACCGCGCCTCCTCCGCCGAAGACCGGGACGGTCACGGCCACGGTCAAGACCAGCGGCTCGAACCAGGATCCGGACGGTTACACGATCGCCCTGGACAGCGGCACGCCCAAGGACGTGGCCACGAACGGCACCGTGACCTTCACCGACGTGACGGTCGGGAGCCACGACCTCACGCTGGGCGGGGTGGCCTCCAACTGCATGGCCAGCCCATCGGCCCCCGTGAGCGTCAGCGTCCAGGCCAGCGGCACCGCCGCCTCCACCTTCGAGGTGGACTGTGGCGTCGTGATGGACGGCAGCGGCGGGACGGCGGCGACCCCGGACGGCAAGGCCCGGGTGGACGTGCCCTCGGGCGCGTTGGCGGACACGGCCATCATCTCGGTCGTCCCGGCCCCCGACTCCCTGCTGCCCTCGCCGGCGCCGGGTTACGTCACGGGCTCGGCCTACCAGTACCGGCCCGATGGGACCCAGTTCTCCAAGCCGGTCCAGGTCACCCTCGTGTACGATCCGGCCAACGTTCCCTCGGGCGCGTCGGAGAGCAGCATCCGGCTCCACACCGTCCAGAACGGCCAGTGGGTCCCCGTCACGGGCAGCTCGGTGGACACCACCCTGCACACCGTCACCGGGCAGACCACGCACTTCAGCATCTACGGGGCGGTCGCCGCCCAGCCCGGCGTCCTGAAGACCATCACGGCCACCTCGGGCGCCAATCTCGATCCGGACGGCTACCGCCTCGTGGTCGACGGCGGGGCCGGTCCGCACCTGACCATCAACGACACGGCGGACGTGACCGGGCTGTCGGTGGGTGACCACACGGTCCGGCTCGACAGCGTGGCCGCCAACTGCACCGTGGCGGACTCGAATCCACGCACGGTGAGCGTGCCGTCCCAGGACACGGCCTCCACCACCTTCACGGTGAGCTGCAGCTCGCTGACGGGCGACCTGCACGTCACGACCTCGACCTCGGGCTCCAACCAGGACCCCGACGGCTACGCGCTCAGCGTGGACGGTGGACCCACGCAGCACGTGGCCATCAACGACAGCCTCACGCTGCAGGGGCTGGCGGCCGGCAGTCACTCGGTCCAACTGGACAGCGTGGCGGCCAATTGCACCGTGGGCGGCGGGGCCACACAGACCGTCACCGTGCCCAACGGCGGGACGGTCACGGCCGCCTTCAGCGTCAGCTGCTCGGCCAGCGTGGGCGACCTGAAAGTCAAGGTCCCGACCACCGGGCCCGACCCGGACCCCGACGGCTACACGGTCACCCTGGACGCCACACTCAGCCAGAGCGTGGCCACGGGTGACTCGGTCACCTTCACGAACATCGCCACCGGCACCCATTCGGTGCAGCTCTCCGGCGTCGCCGGCAACTGCTCCGTGTCGGGCTCCAACCCGCAGAGCGTGAGCGTGGCCTTCAACGCCACCACGACCGCCACCTTCGACATCTCGTGCGTCTCCCTGACGGGGGACATCAAGGTGCGGACGCAGACCGGCGGCACCGACCTGGACCCGGACGGCTACACGATCATGCTGGACGGCGGAAGTGGCGCGCCGATCCCGGTCAACGACAGCATCACGTACGACAGCCTCGCGGCCGGACCGCATACCATCCAGCTCGGGAACGTCGCGTCCAACTGCAGCGTCGCCGGCGCCAACCCGATGACGGTGGACGCCCCGCACGGCGGCGTCACGGACACGGCCTTCGTGGTGAGCTGCGCCGCGAACGTGGGCGACATCCAGGTGACCGACACGACCACCGGCTCCAACCTGGACGCCAGCTACACGGTCACGCTCGACGGCACGACGAGCCAGGCGCTGCCGCGCAACAGCTCCGTCACCTTCAGCAACATCGCGGTGGGAAGCCACCAGATCACGCTGAGCGGCGTCGCGGAGAACTGCGGCCTTCAGAGCTCCAACCCCGACACCGTGGCCGTGACCTACAATGGCACGGCGCAGAGCAGCTTCTCGATCGGCTGCGTGGCGCCGCTGAGCGGCAAGATCGCGTTCGAATCGACCCGCACCGGGCCCTTCCAGGTCTACCTGATGAACACGGATGGTACGGGCCAGACGCCACTCACGAACACCACGACGGACGAGCGTATGCCCGCTATCTCTCCGGACGGGAACCTGATAGCCATCCAGAGCAAGCGCAGCGGCGCCTGGAACATCTGGGTAATGCTTAACGACGGCTCGAGCCCGGTAAGCATCACGAACGACGGCAACGCGGAGCGCCACCCGGTGTGGTCACCAGACGGCACCGCGCTCGCGTTCGACAAGCAGTCCAGCTCCGGCCAACACATCTACACCATTAACCGCGACGGCACGGGGCTGAAGCTGATCACCGACGTCAACCACACGGACTGGAATCCGCACTGGTCGCCGGACGGGACGAAGCTCGTCTTCGTGCGCGACTCCCTCGGCAACGGCGAGATCTACACGATCGGCTCCGGAGGGGCGGGATCGCCGACGAACCTCACGCAGGACTCGGCAGGGAACGACTTCAACCCTCAGTACTCGCCGGATGGGAGCCAGATCGTGTTTGCCAGCGACCGACTCGGACGCCACGGCGACGTCTACATCATGAGCTCGACCGGCGGCACGCAGACGCGGCTCACGACCGACTCGCTCCCGGACTTCGCACCCACGTACTCGCCGGATGGCACCTACATCTACTTCACCAGCGATCGGAGCGGGACCTCGCAGATCTGGCGGATGACGGCGAGCTGCGTCGCCTCGATCCCGACCGACGCGCAGGCCTGCGAGAACACGCTGGTCCGGATCACTAACGACACCTCCAAGGACGACAACGCATCGATGAGTCCTTGACGGAGCCGCGTTCAAGAAGTTGTTTCGCCGGGTACGCGCCGCGGGGTCCAGCCGAGCCCCGTGGCGCGTGATCCGGCTTTGCGCACCGACACGTTGGCGTATCCGAGGAGTCCGCTGGTGAGCACCCGTTCCGCGCGTTCGACAGGCGCCGCCGTCGCGATCGTCATCCTGGCCGTCGTCGCCGCCACCTGCGGCAGCCCACCCACCGTCGTGCCGCCGCCCAACCCGGGCACGGTGAGCCTGACCGTGAGCACGACCGGCTCCGACCTGGACCAGAACGGCTACACGGTCGCGCTGGACGGCGGAGCGCCCCAGGACGTGTCGCCGAACGGGTCGTTGACGTTCAGCGGCATCGAGCCGGGGAGCCACAACCTCACGCTGGGGGACGTGGCCTCCAATTGCAGCGCCGGACCCTCCAATCCGCTGAGCTTCACGGTCCAGAGCGACGCCACGGCGTCGGTCCGCTTCGACGTGCAGTGTGGCGTGGTGGTGGCGGCTTCGGGCGGGACGGCGGCGACGCCGGACGGGAAGGCGCGGGTGGACGTGCCCTCGGGGGCGCTGTCGGACTCGACCATCATCTCGGTGGTCTCGGCTCCCGACTCCCTGCTGCCCTCGCCGGCGCCCGGATACGTGACGGGCTCGGCCTACCAGTATCGCCCCGACGGGACCCAGTTCGCCAAGCCGGTCCAGATCACCATCGTCTACAATCCGGCCAATGTCCCCTCGGGCGCCTCGGAGAGCAGCATCCGGCTCCATACCGTCCAGAGCGGCCAGTGGGTGCCGGTCACCGGCAGCACGGTGGACACGAGCCTCCACAGCGTGACCGGGCAGACCACGCACTTCAGCGTCTACGGGGCGGTCGCGTCCCAGCCGGGCGTCTTGCGGGTGATCTCGGCCACCTCCGGCGCCAGGCTCGACTCGACCGGTTACGAGGTGAGCGTGGACGGCGGTGCCGGCCGGGCGCTGGCCATCAACGACACGCTGGCCATAGGCGGCCTGTCCGTGG
>CANPVD010000005.1 GCA_947581615.1 Candidatus Humimonas hydrogenitrophica | reverse complement strand
CCTCCGCCTTCCCCTTGGTATGAGCCGTCGAGTGCTCACCGTCCGCATGATCTGACGGAGTATTTCGAGGTCACCCACCCCTTCCATCCCTTGTGCGGGCAGCGGCTCGAGCTGCTCGCCTACCGCCACAGCTGGGGCGAGGAGCGGGTGATGTACCGGGACGCGGGGGACCGGATCCGTGCCCTGCCGGCCTCATGGACCAGCGTGGTGGCGCCCGATCCCTACGTGGCGCTCTCGGCGGGTCGCTCCCTGTTTCGCCTCGACGATCTGGTGGCCCTGGTGGGGCTGGTGCGGGGCGGGCCGCCGGCCGGGGAGACGGTCGGTCGCGGGAGAGGTGTCAAGTGAATTCCGCCGGGACTGTAAAGAGGATTCCGTCTTTATGCGATCAGGGCGGAGAGGTTTCAGAGGGATCATTGAGCGATATATGCCGGACATGCAGGCCACGCCGGGGGTGCGGACGGGGCTTGACAGCCGTCACGTGTGGCGTAATCATATTGACACACCATGCCACCCACAGGTGGGAGAGCCGTCATGAAGCCCGAGCGCGACGAGAAGGCCCGAGCCCTGAAGGAGCACCGGGCCCTGAATCCGAAGCCCGAGCAGGTGAAGGACGAACGGTTTCGGAGCGAGGAGTTCTTCGACCCCCGGGACCTGGTGCAGGTGAAGTACGAGATGCTGCGCCGCGTCCACGAGGAGGGGGCGACGGTGACCGAGGCGGCCGAGACGTTTGGCTTCTCCCGGCCGACGTTCTACCACGCCCAGGAGGCCCTGACCGAGGAGGGGCTGGCCGGGCTGGCGGCGAAGCGACCGGGACCGAGGGCGGGCCACAAACTCACCGGGCAGGTGCTGGACTTCGTCGAAGAGCTGCGGATGTCGTCCCCGGCGGCCGGCGCGCAAGAGCTCTCCGAGCGGATCGAGGAGCGCTTCGGGCTCCTCGTGCACCCGCGGAGCATCGAGCGGGCGCTGGCCCGGCGGGAAAAAAAACGGCGGCAGACGGGGTGAGCGCGCCCACGCGGAAGGCGTGCGACTGGGCCGCCCGCTACGAGGCGCTCCGGGCGCAGGCCACGGGGGCAGGCCCGCTCGGCTTCGTCCCGCTCGGGCTGGCGGTCCTCACCCACCGGGGCGTGGTGGCCTGGATGGTGGCCGAGGCGCGCTCGGTGGAGCCGGCGGGCCAGCGGGCCGCACACGAATCCGGCGCCCGTGCGCCGGGGCTCGACCTTCCGTCGGCCCGCTCCGAGCTCGTCGGGCTGCTGGCCCACGCCGCGCTTGTGGTGGCCAGGGGGAGGGGCCGATGAACCCGGGGGCTTCGAAGGTCACGGCGGACCACCTCAAGCGGGATGCCTACCTCTACGTCCGCCAGTCCACGCTGCGGCAGGTCCTCGAGCACACCGAGAGCACGAAGCGGCAGTACGGGCTCCGGCAGCGGGCGGTGGCCCTGGGCTGGCCGGCGGACCGGGTGGTGGTGATCGACCAGGACCAGGGCCGGTCGGCGGCGGGCGCGGCCGACCGGGCGGGCTTCCAGCGCCTGGTGGGCGAGGTGGGAATGGGCCACGCCGGCATCGTCCTCGGGCTCGAGGTCTCCCGGCTGGCCCGCAGCTCGACGGACTGGCACCGGCTGCTCGAGATCTGCGCCCTCACCGGCACCCTCATCCTGGACGAGGACGGAATCTACGACCCGGCCCACTTCAATGATCGGCTGCTCCTGGGGCTCAAGGGGACGATGAGCGAGGCGGAGCTCCACGTCCTCCGGGCCCGGCTCCGGGGCGGGATCCAGAGCAAGGCCCGGCGCGGCGAGCTCAAGATGCCCCTGCCCACCGGGCTCGTCTACGACGAGGCGGACCGGGTGGTCCGGGACCCGGACCGGCAGGTGCAGGCGGCCGTCGGGCTCTTCTTCCAGACCTTTCGCCGGACCGGCTCCGCCTCGGCCACCGTGGGGCACTTCCGCGCCGAGGGACTGCTCTTTCCCACCCGGCTGCGCAGCGGACCGCACAAGGGCGAGGTGGTCTTCGCGCCGCTGGAGCACTCGCGCGCCCTGCGCATCCTCCAGAATCCGCGCTACGCCGGGGGCTTCGCCTTCGGGCGCACCCGCACCCGTCCTCATCCCGGCGGAGGGTGCCGGCAGAAGAGGGTGCCGCGGGAGGAGTGGCAGGTGCTCATCCCCGAAGCCCACCCGGGCTACATCACGTGGGCCGAATACGAGGAGAACCTGCGCCGGCTCCGGGAGAACGCCCAGGCCTACGGCGCCGAGCGGCGCCGGAGTCCGCCCCGGGAGGGCCCCGCGCTGCTCCAGGGACTCCTTCTCTGCGGACGGTGCGGGCTCCGCATGACCGTCCGCTACAATTACCCCGGGGGCGTGCCGTCTCCCATGTACGTGTGCCAGCGCACCCGCATCCAGCGGGGCGAGCCGCTCTGCCAGTCCGTGCCGGGCACCGGAGTGGACGAGGCGGTGGGCCGTCTGCTCGTGGAGGCCGTCACGCCGCTCAGCCTCGAGGTGGCCCTGGAGGTGGGCGAGGAGCTCAGTGCCCGGGCCGAAGAGGTGGACCGCCTGCGCCGCCAGCACGTGGAGCGGGCCCGCTACGAGGCCGAGCTGGCGGAGCGACGTTACCGCCGGGTCGATCCCGACCACCGGCTGGTCGCCGACGCGCTGGAGGCGGAGTGGAACGAGAAGCTTCGGGCCCTCGCCGAAGCTCAGCAGGCCTACGAACGAGAGCGGCAGGCCGACGCGGGCCTCATCGATGAGGAGCGCCGGGCCGACATCCTCTCCCTCGCGACGGACTTTCCCCGGCTCTGGCAGGACCCCCGCACGCCGGCCCGGCAGAGGAAGCAAATGGCGCGTCTCCTCATCGAAGACGTGACGCTGATCAAGGACGCTCGCATCACCGCCCACGTCCGCTTCCGCGGCGGCGCCACCCGGACCCTCACCCTTCCGCTGCCGCGCTCCGCTGCCGAACTTCGCAAGACCGACCCGGGGGTCGTCCGGCGGATCGATGAGCTCCTGGGCGAGCACAGCGAAGGGCACGTCGCCGAGATCCTCAATGCCGAGGGACTGCGTACCGGGGTGGGGCTTCCTTTCAACCGCCATCGCGTCGGCAGGGTCCGCCGCAGCTATGGCCTCCAGACTCGCTACCAGCGGCTCCGCACCAGGGGCCTTCTCACCCTCGACGAGATGGCGCGAGAGCTCGACGTGGAGCCTCAAACGGTCAAGGTCTGGCGCGCCGCCGGTCTGCTCAAGGCCTATCCCTACAACGCCAGGAACGAATGCCTCTACGAACCGCCGGGGCCCGACCGGCCCCGGAAACACACCTGGAAAGGCCTCAGCGGCCGGCGTCAGGAAGAGACTTCCGTCCCATCCGCCTCACGAGGTGCAGTATGAAGCACACGCCTTCGCCTCCGGCGAGCGCGGCTGGCAGGCGTCGATGTGAAAGCCCACCGCTCGCGCGTAGCTCCGGTACGTCGGATGGATCTCTCCCCACGAGCCCGCGCCCCACGACAGCGCTGTCTTCACGTT
>CANPVD010000004.1 GCA_947581615.1 Candidatus Humimonas hydrogenitrophica | reverse complement strand
ATGGCCGACCGGATCCTGGTGCTGGAGGGCGGGCGGGTGACCGAGGACGGGAGCCACGACGAGCTCGTGAAGCTGGGGGGACGGTACGCGGAGTTGTTCGAGCTCCAGGCGGCGGGGTACCGGTAGCGGCGATCGGGCGGCGGAGACCGCCTCAGGACCCGTCGAAGAAGATCCGCAGCGCTTCCCGTGGGGCGGGAGGGGTCAGTCGCGAGACGATCACGAACAACGCCAGGCTCGTGACGACTCCCACCTCGACCGCATCGATGCCGAGTTTCCCGAAGGACGCCTGCCCGGTGAACTCCCAGACGAGGCACGCCAGAAACCCTCCGATCATGGCCGCGATCGCGCCGGCTCCGGTCCCGCGCCGCCAATTCAATCCGACGACGACGGGCACGAAGAAGAACGAAGCAATGAACTTCGACTGCTCGACCACGATCGCCTGGACATCGCCGAGCTTCTGCAGTGCGAAGTAGACCGGGAGCACGGCCAGCACCACGATCGCGATGCGGTTGACGCGCACCAGATGGGCCTCGGAGGCTTCCGGCCGGACGAACTTGCCGTACAGGTCGTGCGCCACGCCCGCTCCCGTGACCAGGAGGATGGAGTTCACGGTCGACATGATGGCCGAGAGCATCGCCACCAACAGTAGAGAACCGACCAGCGGTGGCAAGACCTCGAACGCCATGATGGCCGTGGCCTGGTCCTGAGAGGCGAGGTTCGGGAAGAGGACCCGGGTGAGCAGGCCTATGCTCAGGATGCACGCTCCGATCACGGCCTGGAAGGCGATGCAGATCGCGATCGCTCGCCTGACGGTCTTCTCGTCACGCATCGAGTAGAACCGGGTAAGCTCGTAGGGAGCCGCGGCGATCGACAGCCCGAAGGCGATGGCGAACGCGAACAGGTCCTTGGGTCCGTAGTACCAACCGGTCAGCCGGGAATCCAGAGAATGCAGGAAGCGCAGCGGAGCCGTGAGTCCGCCGGCGTGATACAGCAATACGGGCACGGCCACGATTAGGGCGCCCACCATGATGAGCGTCTGAAGGAACTCGATATAGGAGCTGCTGCGCACGCCACCGAGGAGCGTGTACAGCGCCGTGCTGGCCACGATGAGCAGCATCGCTGTCAGCGGCTGAATCCCGAAGACCGCGAGGGCGATCTCGCCGCCGGCCTGGAACTGTGCCACGAGATAGATGGTGTAGGATATGACGATGAGAATCCCCGCGAGGGCGCCGGCGGCACGGCTTCCGAACCTGACGCTCACATAGTCCGGTACCGTGAGGGCCCCGAACCGACGGAGCTTGGGAGCCACCCAGAGGGCCGACACCACCCAGCCGGCCCACACCCCGAACCACACGAGCGCCCACGATACGCCGGTCAGATAGTGGCGTCCCGCCGTTCCGACGAACGTGCCGGCGCTGATCTGCGTGGCAGCGAGCACCGCTCCCCCCACGACGGGTCCGATCGACCTCCCCGCGGCGAGGAAGTCCGCCTCCGTGTGGGTCTGGAACCAGCTCCACGCCGAAATGCCGACCAGGGCTGCCGCATAGATGCCGAGCACGGCGTAGAAAGTCGCCCCCATCGTCCCGCCCGTGACCTAAGGGGACTGGCGGTTGCCGGGGGACGCGGCGGCCCTCGCGCCGGTCCGGTCGCGCAACGGACGTGATCCTCGTGCGATCCTGAGCCGAAGCAACAGCCAGAGTCCCAGTCCCGCCAGGATCAGGAGAACGACAGCGACGTTGGCGGCGGCACCGATCGTCAGCCCGCCTATGGCCCGGCCGATGTGGACCAGACCGGGCAATTCGGTGGTGTGCGTGGCCAGCACCGAGCCCGGCGCGGGCTCGAGCCGCGGAAACGTCTCCCCCGGTTCGATGCCGGCCGGGTAGCCCCGAACGAGGATGGTGACCTGGCTCTCGAGCGGATCGGTGGGAACCGTCGGGACGAAGACGGGGACGCGATCGGGTCGACCGTAGACCCGATAGCGAAGGCTCAGCGTTCCCCGCACCAGGGAGGAACGATCCATCTTGAGGCCCCAGAGCCCGGCCCGAGTCTCGCTCGTCAGACCGGCCGGAGCTCTTCCGCCGGCCGTGCCCGTGGACAGGACCCGCAGCCCTTGCTTTCGAAGGCGAATGGCTGCGAGTCCAAGCGCGCCCGTACCCGGGTCGAAGCGATAGTCCGCCTGGACGGTGACGGAGTCGGCGGATCGCTGCAGGCCGAGGGTCACTTCGAGGAGCCTTCCCTCGACGCCCTGGACGCTCGCCTCGGCTACGGAGGTTTCACACGACGTGGCCAGGAGGCCAGCGATGAGGACCGATGCGGCGAACCTCAGGAGGTCGCCGCGCACCGACCCAGGTGCTCCTCGAAGAACTTCGTCAGCCGACCGTACATGTCGACGTAATCCTCAATCTTGTGAAAGCCGTGACCCTCGCCCGGGTAGCTGTGCGCCTCGAACGGCTTCCCCAGCTGCTTGAGCTTCTCGACCGCGAGTTTGTAGTTCTCGAACGGTGCCCGGTGGTCGGCCTCGCCATGCATGATCAGGAGAGGCGTCTGGATTCGATCGAACCGGTCGAGGGTGTTGGTCTTTTCGTAGATATCGGGCCGCTGATCCGGCAGGCCGCCGTGCCCGGTCTTCGTGAAGATCTTGCCGAGCCGATCCTGATAGGGGTAGGTGAGAGCTTCAGAGTAGATGCCCCGCATGGGAACGGCAGCGTCGAACTTGCCCGGCGTCCTGGTGATGGCCGCCATCGATTGCATGCCCCCATAACTGCCGCCGTAGATTCCCACCTTGCCGTTCACGAAGGAGAGAGTGCGGAGGTAGTCGGCGGCCGCGCCCGGGTCCTTGGCCTGCCCGTTGAGCCAGTCCTCGATGGCGAGATCCTGGAACTTGCGGCCGAAGCCGGATCCGCCACGGTAGTTGATGGCCAGCACCACGAACCCCTGCTGCGCGAGGTACTGCTCGATGAGGTTCTCGCCGTGGAGGTACGAGTTCGTCCCCCCGCCGTGCACCTGGACCAGGGCCGGACACGCCTCGCCCTTCTGGACTCCGGGCGGGAGATAGAGAAAGCCCTGAATGTAGAGCCCGTCCCAGCTCCGAAAGGAGACCTCGCGAGGCTCCACCAGGTCACTGAATCGGGGCGACTCGTGCGTAACCCGGCGTGGCGTCCCGCCGACCTGGGGGACCACGTAGAGCTCGGAACCGCTGTCCGGAGTGCTGCGGACGAAGGACAGCAGCGACGCGCCTTCGGACGCGTCGAACGAGCGCATCGCGCCTCCCACGTTGGTCACCCGGGTCGCGACGCCCCCCGCCGCCGGAACGGACCACAGGTCGTAGTCACCTCGCTGCATGTAGGGGAAGTAGATGCGAGATCCGTCCCCGGACCAGAAGATGTCGTTGTGAAACTCATCGTCCGAGGCCCACACCTGCATATCGACGGTGCGTTCGCCGCCGCCGGATGGATCGAGCACGTAGAGATACGCCAGGTCCTGGTACCAGTATTCGTTCTTCGCCGTCCCCATGAGCGCCACCTCGCGGCCATCCGGAGACCACACGGGCGTCGAGGAGGCCATGAGCGCATGGGAGAGCTGTCGGGTCTTTCCGGAAGAAATATCGACCAACCACACGTCGTCGGACCAGTAGTCGGCCTGGTTGGACACGTACGCGATCGTCCCGCCGTCGGGCGACCACGACGGCGTGAACCGCGGGTCGTCCTCCGACATGGCCTTTCGCGTGAGTTGGCGTGGCGCCCCTCCCTCGAGCTTCGCGAGCCAGATGTCCTGAGAGCCACTTGCCGTGGAGTAGAAGGCCAGCGTCGAGCCGTCGGGCGAGAAGGCGGGTGACCGCACGCCGGGCATCGAGTCCGTCACGGCGCTGGGCTCCCCGCCGTCCGCCGCGACCACCCAGAGGCGCGATCCCGATACGAACGCGACCCGATCGCCGCCCGGTGCCCATGCGGCCTGCCGTCCGCCGGCCAGAAACCGGGGTGCGGCCGCCTTCCCCTCTCCCACGTCCACCAGGTAGACCCCCGGGCCTCGTGGTCCCCTCGCCTCGATCGCGGCCCCGGTGCCGTCCGGCGACAGCCTGGCGGAGGTGACGCCTCTCCCACTGCTGAACAGGGTCTGCAGCGTCAGCTGCGTCGCACCCGATTCGCCGGCGGAGCCCTTCGCACAGCCCGTGGCGGCCACCGCGCACAGGGCCATCCCCGTACAAGCCCGCCGAAGGTGGGTCATGAGCCACCCCCCTTGAGATATCGTCCGAAGAAGCGCAACAGCCGTCCGTACGCGTCGATCTGATCGGCGGGGAGCCTGAAGCCGTGCTGCTCGTTCGGATACCAGTGGAACTCGACTGGATTCCCGCGTTCCTGCAGGCGCTGCACGAGCAGCTTGGACTGCGTGAACGGAGCCCGTCGGTCCAGCTCGCCGGCCATGATGAGGAAAGGCAAGTCCCTCCGTACGCCGTCCAGATGCTCGATGGAGGCGGTGTGGTGATAGAGGTCGGGGTTCTCACCCGGCTTGAAGCCGAGATGACCCTGGATGATCCAGAACTGCATCAGGTAGTCGCCGCCCTCGAATGCCTTCCCCCAGTCGTAGATACCGTACAGGGGCGCCGCGGCATCGAAGACCTTCGAATCCCGGGTCACGGCGGCTCCGGTCATGATGCCACCGTAGCTCCCGCCATAGATGCCGACCTTCCCGTTGCTCCAGGGCTGAGCTCGGAGATACCTGGCGGCGTACACCGCATCCCAGCCCTGCTCGGCGGCCCAGGCGGCGAGAGAGAGATCCTGGAACGCCCGGCCATGTCCGGCGCTTCCGCGGTACTCGATGGCCACCACCACGTAGCCGTTGTGGGACACCAGGTGCTCGAGAGCGTGGAAGCCATTCGCGTAGGCGTTGTTCCCGCCGCCGTGGACCTGCACGGCGGAGGGATACGTCTTCTTCGGATCGAAGCCCGGGGGCAGGTAGAGGTAGCCCAGGATGTACTTGCCATCGTACGACGGGAAGGTGATGCGTCTTGGAGCGGCGATGTCACGATACGGCTTCGTCCAGGCTGTCAGTCTGACCTCGCTTCCTCCCTCGAGGTCGTATCGGTACAGCTCGCCGCGCCGTAGGGGAGTCGATCGCACGTAGGTGATGGCTCGGCCGTCCGGGCTGACCGCGAAGTTGCCGAACGTGCCCTCACCGTACGTCAGCTTCGTGGCCACGCCTCCGTCGGCCGAGACCCTCCACAGCTCGTCGTTCCCCTCCCATTCGTATCGAAAGAACAGGGACCGACTGTCGGGGCTCCAGCCCAGGTGGATTCCGCCGTTGCGGTCGCTCACCCATGTGTTCATGTCGAGCTTCCTGACGTGCCGGCTCGGCATGTCGACGACGTAGATGTCACTCATGTCGCCGTACCAGAAATCGTGACGGTCTACGCCGTTGAAGGCGATGTGCTCGCCGTCGGGCGACCACACGGGAGTGCTCATGACCCAGACTCGAGACGAGACCTTGATGGTCCGTTTGCTGGATGGGTCGACCAGCCAGAGGTCGTTGAGCCACGTTCCACTGCGGTTGCTCTCGTACGCGACCCACTTGCCATCCGGTGACCACGCTGGCTCGAACCGGTACTCGTCCCAGGGGTTGGTCTGCTTGGTGAGCTGCTCGATCTGACCCGAGGCCACATCGACGACATACAGGTCCTGGTAGCCGGACTGGCCCCGGTTGTCGCCCACGTCCCACTGCTGACCGCGGACG
Organism: Candidatus Humimonas hydrogenitrophica; assembly: GCA_947581615.1. Classification (GTDB taxonomy): domain Bacteria; phylum Gemmatimonadota; class Gemmatimonadetes; order Palauibacterales; family Palauibacteraceae; genus Humimonas; species Humimonas hydrogenitrophica. Next base: position 2,291 of record CANPVD010000004.1, on the reverse strand, counting down.
TACAGAATCCGGGTGCCGTCGGGTGACCAGACCAGAGCTCGCTCGAAGTCGGCGTCGTCGGTGACCTGCCGCGCCCCCGTGCCGTCCCGGGCCACCACCCAGATGTCCGTATGCCCGTTCTGCCGTCTCAGGAAGGCGATCTTCGACCCATCGGGCGACCACACGGGGTTGGACTCGCCCGCCTGGTCATCGAGAATCGCGCGCGCGTGGCCACCATCGCGGTCCACCATCCACAGAGCTGGATGGCCCGATCGGTTGGACGCCAGGAGGATGGTCCGGCCGTCCGGCGAGAAGGACGGCTCGCCCAACCGGACGCCCTGGGTCATGCTCTCCAGGGTCAGGTCTCGCCCACGATCCTGGGCTCGTACCGGCGTGACCCACATCAGGACCGCCAGTGCCGGAAGCGCGATGAGACCACCGAGTCTAGCACGCCTCATGTCCACACCTCCCTCAAGACCCGCAGCACGTTTCCCCCGACGACCTTCTCGATGTCCTCATCCGAGTAGTCTCGGGCCACCAGCCACCGGATGATGTTCTCCCAGGCCTCGGTCGGGTTCTCGAGCCCCTCTACGTACTGCACACGCGGGTAGCCGTCCTGCGCTCCCTGCGTCTTGGCCCGGCGCTCCGACGACTGCAGCGACAGGCTCGCCGTGTAGGCCCGATGCAGGCCGACATGGTCTCCGTAGAGCGCGTCGGGACCGAAGGCCACGTGATCGATCCCGACCAGACCACGGACGTACTCGAAGTGATCCATGAAGGACTCGATCGATTGCCTGGGGTGCTGCTCTGTGATCGTCGTGTGAGGCGCCGCCTCGATCCCGATCACGCCACCTGAACCCGCCACGGCTTCGAGGATCTCATCGGGAGCGAGCCGGTTCGTGTCCCAGAGAGCCCTGGCCCCGATGTGCGTGAGGCACACGGGTCTCTGGCTCACCGCCACCGTGTCGAGCGTCGTGCGGTCCCCCGCGTGCGAGCAGTCGATCAGGATCCCCACCTTGTTCATGCGCTCGACGGCCTTGCGCCCGAACACGGTGAGCCCGCCGTCCATCGGCTCCTTGAGTCCCGAGCCGAGAGCGTTGGCCTCGCTGTAGGCGATCCCGAGGCACCGGAGTCCGAAGCCGTAGAGGATGTCGATACGATCCAGCTCGTTCTCGATCATGGCCGCGCCCTCTTGTGAAGGCACCCAGGCCACCCTTCCTTCCTCCTTGGCCCTGAGGATGTCGTCCACCCCGCGCGCCGGGACGAGGAAGGCCTGATGGGCCAGGTCGCACAACCGCATGCCGAGGTCGTGGACCACGTCGTTCCACTTCCAACCGTGCTTGGACTCGATGTGGCAGAGTCCGTCCAGGAGATTGTCGAAGACCGCGTCGAGCCTGGACTCCGCGAGGGCTCGAAAGGCCGTCGTCATCCGGCCCTCGCGGACATAATCGGGAGTCTCTTCGACCCGGTCGGGGAAGATTCCGACGTGCTCGTGCAGCGAGATCACGACGCAGCGGTGGGCCAGATTCTCTAGCCTCCGTTCTCCGGCCGCATCGAGCGGGACGCGGAAGGGCTCGACCCGCTCGCTGGTGTCCGTCGTCTCGAAAGCCCGATAGTCGACTCCCGGCTCTAGATAGGAGTACGACGCGTAGCCCGAATAAGCCTTCTTCAAGACGCCTCCTCTCGTGCGGCGATCAGCTCAGATGTCCGGGTTGTTGCTCCTCTCCACGTCGGGCAGCGGCAGGCACGTCTCGCTGCCCATCGGGAAGCCCTGCGGAGTGGACGTCGGGAAGAAGTCAAGATTGTACTTGTCAATGTACCGGCGCAGGTCGCCCAGCCGAACGCCATCCAGGAAGAGCGTTCGCTTGCGTTCGTCGATCACCTTGTCGCGGATCTCGTTCGGACCGCTTCCCGCGGGCGTCCACTGCGTGGTGATCCCGTGCCGGGCCCTCACGGCGTTGATGATGTCCACCGCCTGCTGACCGCCCTGTATCTCGGCCACGATGTACTGCGCCTCATCGCCCGTGGCGATCCGAAGGGGAGAATTGGCTCCCGGGACCTTGAGCGGCGCATAGAGATCCTGCGATGCATCGAAGGCGGGCTTCGGGTTCTTGACCAGGGCCACCCGTGGATCCGGGTTGCCGGTGTTGTCGACCGTCAGATCCCGGAAGGCGGGACCCACGCTCCAGTTCGAGAAGTCCCAGACTCGATACCAGATCCGGTTCTCCTCCTCGATCGTGTTCGTCGAGTACGTGGCCAGGAGCTCGAACGCGGGATCGACGGCCTGCGCGTCCGCCAGCGCACCCTGGTCG
>CANPVD010000003.1 GCA_947581615.1 Candidatus Humimonas hydrogenitrophica | reverse complement strand
GGTACGGGAGCGGCCGGAGGAGGACGGCGTTCACGACCGTGAACATCGCCACGGACGCGCCGACCCCGAGCGCGAGCGTGAAGATCACCGAGAACGTGAAGCCGGGGCTGCGCTTCAGTCGGCGCAGGGTGTGGCGAAGGTCCCGGCGGAGAGCATCACTCATGCCGGAGCGCCTCCATCGGGTCGATGCGCGCCGCCCGACGTGCGGGAAGCCAGGTGGCCGCCAGGGCCACGCCGGCGAGGAGGAGGGCGGCCAGCGTGAAGGTGGCCGGATCGAGGGTCGAGACGCCGAACAACATGGAGCCCAGGACCCGCGTCACGGCCACGGCTCCCGCCAGGCCGAGGCCGACGCCGATGACCACCAGCGCCAGGTTCTCCCGGATCAGGAGACCCACCACCTGGCGGGGTCTGGCGCCGATGGCCATTCGAAGGCCCATCTCCCGGGTCCGCTGCGCGACGGCATAGGCCGTGATGCCGTAGATGCCCACCAGCGCCAGGAGGAGAGCCAGCCCCGCGAACAGGGTGATGAGCGTCATGCCCTGGCGTCGCGAGGCCGTAGAGCGCGAGAGCTCCTGGTCGAGGCTCACGATCTCGCCGATGGGCTGGCTCGGGTCGATGCGCCGGATCGCCGACCGCACGGCCCCCGCCAGAGCCAGCGGGGTCTTTCGGGCCTTGATGACGACCCACATCTGCGGGATCTCGCCCGCCTGAAGAACCGGCAGGTAAACCTCCGGCATCACGGTCGACTCGAGGGACGAGTAGTGGACGTTGCCGATGACTCCGATGACCACCGGGTGGGCCTTCCCGATCCTGGGCATTCTCACCGGAAGGGTCTTCCCCACCGCGTCCTGGCCGGGCCACAGCTCGTCGGCGAGCGCGCGATTCACGATCACGACCTTCCGGGATTCCGATCGGTCCGCCGGGGTGAAATCCCTTCCGCGGAGGGCGATTCCGGTGGCGGCGAAGTAGCGTGGTCCAACCACGCCGAACCGGACGAGCATGAGCTCCCGCCCGGCGTCCGGTCGGATCGTGCGCGGGTCGAAGGCGAAGACCTGAACGCTCCGTGTGAGGGGAAGCGTGCGCGACAGACTCACCGCCGCGGCGGCCGGATCGCGGGCCAGTGTCGTGGTCAGCGTCCCGAAGAAGTCGTCCTGTTGCCGCACGGTCGGATAGCGCGACGGTGTGAGCCTGACGCGCGCCGCCAGGACATCCCCCGTGTCGTAGCCCGGGTCCACCGACATGAGGCGGACGAAGCTCCGAACCAGGAGCCCGGAGCCGACCACGAGCACGAGGGCCAGGGCCAGCTCCGCCGCGACGAGGGCGCTGTGGGTCCGCTTTCGTCGCCGGGATCCGGTGGTCGCGGTGCCTTCGGCCCTCAGCGCCTGCTCCATGTCGAAGGTCGTGGTCCGGAAGGCCGGGAGCACGCCGAAGGCGAGGCCGGTGATGACGGATAGCCCAACCGCGAAGGCGAGGACGCCCGGGTCGATGCCGACCTCGCTCGCTCGCGGCACGTTCGTCCACAAGGCCAGGCCGGCCGCCAGTCCCCAGCGGCTCAGCAGCACGCCCAGCATCCCGGCGACCAGCGCCAGGAGCACGCTCTCGGTCAGGAGCTGCCGGACCAGCCGACCGCGGTCCGCGCCCAGGGCTCGACGCACCGCCATCTCTCGGCGGCGCTCCGTGGCTCGCGCGATGAGCAGGCCGGCGGCGTTGGCGCAGGCGATGAGAAGCACGAGCGCTACCGCGCCGAACAGCACGTACAGCGACGATCGCGCGTCCCCCACGACCGCCGCCTTGAGCGGCTCGATCTCCATTCGGAGGGACCCGATCGCGGCGGCTGTCGGCGCGCCGGCCCGGGGCGGACCCTGGGCGCGCATCTCCACCCGCCGCTCGCCGCCGCTTCCCGCCTTCTCCCCTTCCTGGATGTGCCGATTCAGGGCCTCGACGTCCGCGCGCGCTCTCTCGAGCGTGGCCCCCGGCGCGAGCCGGGCCACGTTCTGGAACGCGTAGACGTACCGCCCGAGCTCGAGCTGCGGATTCGACCGGAACGCCTCCCCGATCGGGACCCAGAGCTGCGTCTCCTCGCTCGGGAACCCGAACCCGCGCGGCATGACGCCCACTACGGTGAAGCTGCGGCCATCCAGGCTCACGGAGCGGCCGACGATCGTCGAATCGGAGCCGAAGTCCGTGACCCACGTCCCGTGGCTCAGCACAGCGACCTGCGCATCCCGCTCGGAGTCCGTGAACGAGCGACCCACCGCGGGCGAACTGTCCAGGACCCGGAAGAGATCGGGCGAGACGACCGCGGCCCGGACCTCACGGGCCTCGTCGGCCAGGGCGAGATTGAATCGCTGGGAGCTGTACGCCGCGACGCCGCTGAAGTCGGACGTGAGCTTCCGGGCGTCCTGCACGTCCGGATACGACAGTCCGCTGCGGAAGGACGCGCCGCCCCGAGAGGAGAGTCTCGTGAGGTCGACCAGCCGGTCCGCCTCCGGGTAGCGCAGCGGCCGGAGGAGGACCGAGTCCACCACGCTGAAGATGGCCGTGTTCGCGCCGATCCCGAGCGCCAGCGTCAGGATGGCCACGACCGCGAATCCGGGGCTCCGTCGGAGCTGCCGGAGTGCGAAGCGGAGGTCCTGGCGGAGCGTGTCGAGCACGGTCAGGTCTCCCGGACCGGGCAGGGGACGCGCTGAACCCGGACGACCGTGAGCGTCGGGGCGTCGAACCGGTGCCGCCGCGCCTCACTCATGGCGCAGCGCGTCCATCGGATCGGTGCGCGCGGCCCGGCGGGCGGGTAGCCACGCGGCCAGTCCCGCCACGGCGAGAAGAGTCATCCCGGCGGCTCCCAGGATGGCCGGGTCGCCCGGCCGCACCCCGTACAGCAGGGACGCGAGCGCGCGGGTCGTCGGCAGGGCGACCGCGATTCCGATCGCGACCCCGAGAGCGCCGACCGCGAGTCCCTGGCCGACCACGAGGCGGACCACGCGCCGGCGGTCGGCTCCCAGGGCGATCCGGATCCCGATCTCGTGCGTCCGCTGCGCCGCCAGGAAGGCGATCACGCCGTAGATGCCGATGGCGGCGAGGACCAGGCCGATGACGCCCAGGAGGGTCAGGAGAGTCGTGTTGAAGCGCCGGGTCGCCGTCGAGCGGCGGATGATCTCGTCCATCGTGCGCGGCGCGGTCAGGGCGAGCAGGGGATCCACCGAGGCGACGGCCCGGCGCACCTGGAGCGCGAGCCCCATGGCCGGCACGGAGCCGCGGACCACCAGGTACTGCGACCTCTGAGATCGCTGGCCCTCGGGATAGTAGACCTCGTCGGCGACCTCGCGGTCGAGCCCGTTGGCGTGGGTGTCCGCCGTGACCCCGATCACCGTGTAGGCCCGGTCCCCGTCGCAGTGGGTGAGGCGCCGGCCCAGGGGGTCGGCGTCACCGAACAGGCGGTGGGCCAGGTCGGAGTTGATCACGACGACGCCCGGTGCATCCGCCACGTCACCCGGGCCGAAGGTCCGTCCCCGGAGGAGCGGGATTCCGAGGGTGGAGAAGAAGTCTCCCGTGGCCACGCGAAGGTTGGCGTCCACCCCCCGGCGGCTCCCTTCCTCCCGGGCCCCGCAGTCGTAACCGAACGCCCCGATCGGGATGCGCGAGACGAGCGCGGCCGAGGCCACCCCGGGTATCGCGGCCACCGCGTCGTGGATGCGCTCGAAAGCGCTCCGGACCTCCGCCGCGGAGGGATACCGGGAGGCCGGGAGCTCCGTGGCCGCGGCCAGCACGTCGTGCGGATCGAAGCCCGGCGACACGCGGCCCAGCAGGATGCCGCTCCGCAGGAGCAGCCCGGCGGAGGCGAGCAGGACGAGCGCCACCGACACCTGGGCGATCACGAGGACCGAGCGGAGCCGCGCCGAGACGACGCCGGTGCCCGAGCGCGAGCTCTCCCGGAGTGTGCCCTGCGGCTCGACGCGGGCCGCGCGCAGGGCCGGCAGGAGACCGAACAGCAGGCTGGAGACCAGGGCCAGCCCGACGGCGAAGGCGACGACCGTGCCATCGACCGATGCGCCCTCGAGCCGCGGCACGCCGGCGGGGGCGCGGGCCACGAAGAAGCGCACGCCCGCCCATGCGACCGCCAGGCCGACGGCGGATCCCGCGAGTCCCAGGACGAGGCTCTCCGCGAGCATCTGGGACACGAGCCGGCCCCGATCGGCCCCCAGAGCGCCGCGGATCGCCAGCTCCGACCGGCGCGCGACGCCGCGGGCCAGCAGGAGGTTGGTGAGGTTGGCGCAGGCGATGAGGAGCACGAGCCCCACGGCGCCGAACAGGATGAGGATCTGATCGCGCACCGTACCCACCACCATGTCGCGCATGGGCCGGGCGACGATATGTCCGTCGAAACCGCCGTCCGGGTACTGGCGAGCCAGGCGCGTCTCGATCCGCGTGAGCTCGCGGACGGCCGCCGTGGCCGTCACCCCGGTGCGCACCTTTCCCACGACCGCGAGCTCGTGGTCTCCGTGCTCCGCTCGCTCGGACGGGCCGAACACGAGCGGCACGTAGACGAGATTCGGCCTGTCGGAGAGGGCGTAGGCCGGCGCGGCGACCCCGACCACCGTGTACTGAGCCCCGCTGAGCGTGATCGTGCGGCCCACGACCGAGGGATCGCCCCCGAATTGCGACTCCCACAGGGAGTGCGACAGGACCACGACGTGCGGCTCTCCGGGATCGGCGTCGCGCGGAGCGAAGTAGCGGCCCGCGCTCGGCTGGATGTAGAGGGTCTTGAAGTAGTCCGCGTTCACGGCCAGGGCCTGGAGCCGCCGGGGCTCCCCGGTGCCGGTCAGCGTGAACGCCCCGTAGCCCCACGCGGCGAACGACTCGAACGAGCGGGAACGCTCCTGCCAAGCGGCGAAGTTGCCGAAGGTCACCACCATGCCGTGGGTGTCCTGGGGCCCATTGCGCTCGCGGAGCTCCAGCAGGCGACCCGCGCCGGCGTAGGGCAGCGGCCGGAGCAGCACCTCGTGGGCCACGCTGAACAGGGCGGTGTTGGCGCCGATGCCCAGCGCGAGGGTGAGGATGGCGGCCAGGGCGAACCCCGGGCTCCGTCGGAGCTGCCGGAGCGCGAAGCGGAGGTCCTGGCGGAGCGTGTCGAGCATCACTCCTCCCGCAGGGCCCGCATGGGATCCACTCTGCCCGCCTGCACCGCCGGGCGCAGCGCGGCCAGCAGC
>CANPVD010000002.1 GCA_947581615.1 Candidatus Humimonas hydrogenitrophica | reverse complement strand
CTCGGCGGCGCCGCCATCGGCCTGAACGGCACCGTGCTCCTGTTCACCGCCGGCACCATCCTGGTGGTGACCTGCCTGTTCGGGATCGTGCCGGCCCTCCGCTTCGCCCGGCCCGACCCGCACGCGGAGCTCAAGGAGCGCGGGCGCACGACGAGCGGCGGCGCCTCGCACGGCCGGCTCCGCGCCCTCCACGCGGGCTCGGAGATCACCCTCGCCCTGGTGCTCCTCACCGGCGCCGGCCTGATGATGAAGACGATGGTCCGCCTGTCGTCCGTGGATCCGGGGTTCCGGGTCGACAGGGTGCAGACGATGGAGATCGACCTCCGGGCCCAGCGCTATGATGACGACGACGCGAGGCTCGGCTTCTGGCAGCCGGTGTTGGATCGCGTGCGGGCGCTGCCCGGCGTCCGGAGCGCGGCCGTGGGCACCGTCGTCCCCCTCACCGGGAACCACAGCCGCACCGACATCACGATCGAGGGCATGCCGCTCCCGCGAGCGGGCATGTTCCCGCACCCGGACTACCACTTCGTGAGTCCCGGCTACCTGGCCACGCTGGAGATCCCGCTGATTCGGGGCCGCGACTTCGGCCAGGCCGACGGCGCGGACGCCCCGCCGGTGGCCCTGGTCAACGCCGCGCTCGCGCGCCGGTACTTCCCCGGCCAGGACCCCGTCGGCAAGCGCTTCATGTTCGGCCACCCCTCGGCGGACAAAGCGCCCGAGTGGGTCACGATCGTGGGCGAGGTCGGCGACACGAAGCTCTACGGCCTGGCGAACCCGGCGAGGCTGGAGGTCTACCTGCCCTTCCGCCAGTACCCTCCGGGCGACGGTACGCTGCTCGTGAAGTCGGAAGGGGATCCGGGGGCGCTGGTCTCCGCCATCCGGGGGGTCGTGACCTCGGTCGACCCGGACCAGCCGGTGGGCGACGTGTCCACCATGAGCGAGCTGCGCTCGCAGTCCGTGGGCGAGCGGCGCATGACCCTCATTCTCCTCGGGATCTTCAGCGGGCTCGCGGTCCTGCTGGCGGCCATCGGGGTGTACGGCGTCATCGCCTACTCCGCCTCCCGGCGCGTTCCCGAGATCGCCGTCCGCATGGCGCTGGGCGCGCAGCGGCGCGACGTGCTGAGGCTGGTGCTGGCCCAGAGCGGCCGGATCGCGCTGGCCGGCATCGGGGTGGGCGTGGCCGCGGCGCTGGCGCTGACCCGACTGATGACCGGTCTCCTGTACGGCGTGAGTCCCTCCGATCCGCTCACCGTGGTCGCCGCGGCCGCGCTGCTCGGCTCGATCGCGCTGCTGGCCGGCTACCTCCCCGCCCGCCGCGCCGCGCGCGTGGATCCCATGCGGGTGCTGCGGGAGGAGTGACCCGGGGGCGCCCCGTGGCCGGGCCCACACGTACGTAGGAAGCGCCACGGAGCTGGCATCCGGTGGCTCCCGGCCCGAAGGGCGGCGGGCGTCAGGCCCGGCTCGGCGCTGCGATGATGGCGCCGGCGCGGCGGCCGCCCGGACACGAGCTCGAGCCGCCGCGCCGCATCGCCTCAGAAGGTGAAGCCGACTCCGCCGCTCAGGATGTAGTGACGGAAATCGAGCTTGTCGGCGAGCGTGCCGTTCACCGTGACGTCCGGCTTGTTCAGGATCTCGACCCAGCGGAAGTCCAGCATCACGGCCAGGTGGTCGGTGACGTAGGTGTTGAACCCTCCCTGCCCCACGAGCCCGAACGCGTCGCTGATGTCGACGTTGAGGTTCGCCAGATCGCCCGACTGGTCGAAGAAGGTCACCCAGCTTCCGCCCACGCCCAGGTAGGGGCGGAACTTCATATCGGGCAGGAAGTGGTACTGGATCGTCAACGCCGGCGGCAGCGCGTCCACCGAGCCCAGGCTCTTGTCCAGCCCTCCCGGACCCGACTTCACGTGGGGCGAGATGAAGGCGGCCAGCAGGTTGAAGGCGACGTTGGGCGTCGCGAACACCGTGAGGTCGGCGCCCACCGTGACGGTGTTTCCGACATCGAGGTCGAGGCCGGCGAGGCCCGTGGGCGGCGCGGACTTGGCGTCGAGGAAGATCGCCGAGACGTGGGTCCGGACCATCACCCGATCGAAGTCCTGGCCCGCCGCGGGCCGGGGTGCGGTCACGGCCAGCGCCACGGCCGCGCCCAGCGCGCCCAGGGCGAGCCGGGCGGCTCCGGAGTGCGGACCTGCGTGCGAAGTCATGGTGTCAGCCTCCTGAACGGGGAAAGGAACTACCGGTCGCCGCGCCGGTCGGCGCGAGAGGCCCGTCGCGAGCCGCAACGGTTTGTTCAAAGCTATGCAGTGCGCGGTCTCGCGGCGGTCGGGTCGGTCCCGTTTCGCGTCGTGGTGAAAGGCCCGGCCCCGCCGTAGGGCGGTTTCCGTCCGGTTCAGCCTCGCCGGCGCGTGGGGGCGGGACGTTTCAGCTGAAACGCGCCGGTTCATGAACCGGCCGATCCCCCCTTGACAGCTTTTCGGACGTGCTTTCCGCCAGGTCCCGAATCCTGTCCGAATCCGGCCACCGGCAACCCTCACGCTCCGCCTCCCGGCCACGCCCGCCCGTCGGCTCTTCTTCCGGCCTCTCGCCCCGTGTTGATAGCGCCTCCGCCGTCTCAGAGCCCCGAAAGTCCGTCCCGTATATTGGGAGAGCGCGATTCGGTGTTTCTTCGGTGGCGAGGGAGGACGACGATGGGCGGAACGGTGCTGGCCTTCAGGGAGGTGGAGCGCGAGGGGTACGGGAGGAGAGCGACGCGGGACTGGAGCGGAGAGGCGCACCCGGGGCCGCGCGGCGCGCCGGAGCCCGGGGCCGGGTGCTTCGATCCGGACGCCGATCCCGCCGCCGACCCCGACAGCCTCCAGGCGCTGGGCGACCAGATCGTCACGCTGGCGGCGCACATCCACGCGGCGACGTGCCGGTTCCTCCGGCTCATCGCCCGTTTCGACCGGCTGGAGGGCTGGGTGGCGTCGGGCCACGCGAGCTGCGCGCACTGGCTCCACTTCCGCACGGGGCTGAGCCTGGGCACGGCCCGCGAGCACGTCCGGGTGGCCCGGGCGATGGAGGCGCTGCCGGAGACGACCGCCTCGATGGCTCGCGGCCGCCTCTCCTTCTCCAAGGTCCGGGCGCTGACCCGGGCCGCCACGCCGGAGAACGAGACGGACCTCCTGGAGCTGGCCGAGGGATCCACGACCGCGCAGCTGGAGCGCATGGTGCGCGGGTGGAAGAAGGCGAGCCGCCTCGACGAGGCCGCGGCCGAGCGCGCCCGGCGCCGGGCGCGGACCCTGTCGGTGTTCCCGGACGACGACGGCATGTACGTGGTGCGCGGGCTGCTCGAGCCCGAGGTGGGTGCCCTCCTGATGCGCGCCGTCGAGGCCGCCAGCGACGCGCTGTACCGGGACGAGCCGGACCCGACCGATCCGGCCACGGGGAAGCGCCCTTCCCCACCCTCTACTCCCTCCACGCCCCTCGAGCGCCGGAAGGCGGCGGCCCGGCGGCGCGCGGACGCGATCGGCCTCCTGGCCGAGCGGGCCATGCAGGCGGGGTTCGGGGGCCGACGCGAGAACGAAGGCGACGAAGACGGCGAGGCCGGCGAGGACGCCCCGATCAGCGGCTGCCGCGCCGAGCGCTACCAGGTCGTGCTGCACGTGGACCCGGACACCCTGTCCGAGGACCGCGAACCCGGCCGCTCGGAGCTGGAGGACGGGACGCGCGTTTCAGCTGAAACGTCCCGGCGCCTCTCCTGTGACGCCGCGTTGATACGGGTGGAGCACGGGCCGGAACGCACGATCCTCTCCGTCGGCCGCCGCACCCGCACCATCCCGCCGGCCCTGCGACGGGCCCTGGACATCCGCGACCGCGGCTGCCGCTTCCCGGGCTGCGGGCTACGATTCACCGACGCCCACCACGTGAAGCACTGGGCCGACGGCGGCGAGACGAGCCTCGAGAACTGCGTCCTCCTGTGCCGCCACCATCACCGGCTCGTGCACGAGGGCGGCTGGACGCTGGAGTGGTGGGGGCCGGGTCGGGCCGTGTTCCGGAGCCCGAAGGGCGGCGTGCACTTCGATCCCGAGCGCGAGGAGGCGAGCTGGCGGCGGGAGCGCGACAAGCGGCGCCGCCCGGACGCTCACGGGCGAGACGGGCGCGGCACGCGCGGCACGGAGGGCTCACTGTCGGCGCTCCTGGCCGGGAATCGGAAGCGCGGCGCGGATCCGGGGCCCCTCGCGGCCTCCGCCCGCTGGAAGTCGGAGCGGGCCATCCCCGACGCGGTATGGTTCCGGGCGCTGGAAGCCGGGATCGAGGGGGCGGCCGCGCGTTTCAGCTGAAACGCGCGGCCTACGGCACGCGCTCCGAAGCCCGGAGGCGCAGGTCGCGAGCGCCCACCTCAGGGTCCGCTTCGGACCAGGACCATGAAGGCTCGTGGCGAGAGGATGCGAATCGGAGAGTCGGCGGCGACCGAGAGGAGGTCGTCGTCCCCGCTCACCAGGACCGCGGCGTCCGCGAGGATCGCATCGGCCAGGACGCGCTCGTCGTCGGGGTCGCGCAGATCGATCGGCGAGGCCGCATCGCCACGGGCCACGGCCTCGACCCGGCCGAGCACGGCCTCCTCGGCCGA
>CANPVD010000001.1 GCA_947581615.1 Candidatus Humimonas hydrogenitrophica | reverse complement strand
CAGCCGGACGAGCGTCTCCTCCGAGGGCGGCGAGCCGATGTCCCGCTCCACCTTGCTCAGGTAGCTGGGCTCGATCCCCACCCGCCCGGCCACCTGCCGGAGCGAGTAGCGGCGGTCCTCCCGCCGCTCGCGCCGGGCGTTTCGTCGGGGCACGCGTCCGCGGTCTCCGCTTGGCCGACTCGGCTGCCACCGACATATTTCCGCGCATGGGAGAAACGCGCGTCGACCTCCTTCGCCTCCTCGAGGACCTCCGGGACGCCTACACGGGCACGCTCGAGGAGACCACCCTCACCGAGATCGTCGCCAACGCTCTCGACTCGGGCGCCGCGGAGGTGTCGATGGCGACCGACTCGGCCGCCGGGACGCTGACCGTCGTCGACAATGGGAAGGGCATGGGGCGGCGGGCGCTCACCCGCTACCACGACCTCGCGGTGACCGGCAAGAGGCGTGGCCGCTCGATCGGGTTCGCGGGGGTGGGAATCAAGCTCGGGCTCCTGGTGTGCGAGGAGGTCGTCACCGAGACGAAGACGGCCCGGGCCCGCACCGCCCTCGCCACCTCCTGGCGGCTCGCCTCCCGGACCCGCGCCCCGTGGCGCTGGGTCGAACCCCGCGGCCTCCTGCACGGGAGCGGGACGGCGGTCCGCCTGTACCTGTCGAACCCGCTTTCCCAGCTCCTCGACCCGGGCTTCCTCGAGGGAGGCCTCCTCCGCCACTTCCGGCCGCTCCTCGACCCGGCCTTCGACGGGATCCTCGCCTCCCAGTATCCGGGCGGGGTCCGCTTCCGCGTGAACGGGCGCCTCCTCGGCCGCACGGCGCCCGGCCCGGGCCGGGCGCCCCTCGAGGTCCGGGTGGGGCGTCAGCGCAGGGCGTCCGGCGCCGGCTACCTGGTCCGGAACCCCGACCTGGCCGAGGAGGAGCGGGGAGTCGCCGTGAGCACGCTCGGCAAGGTGATCAAGACGGGGTGGGACTGGCTCGGGATTCGGCCGCCCGGCTCGGTGGACGTGGGCGGGCTCATCGAGGTGCCCCCCCTGGCCGAGTCTCTCACCCTGACCAAGGCGGACTTCCTGCGCTCGGGGCCCCGCGGGGCCGCCTTCCTCGGTTACCGGAAGGCGATCCAGGAGGCGGTGGCGATGCAGCTCGAGGCCTGGGGGGAGGGCCCCGAAGCCGGGGCTCCGCGCCGCCGGCGGCCCCGGTCCCTCGAGCGGGACCTCCAGTCCGTCCTGGCCGACCTCTCCCGGGAGTACCCGCTCCTGGCCACGCTGGTGGAGCGTCGGCGCGGCGGCCAGCGGCGCCTCCCCCTCGGGGGCGAGCCCTCACCCCGAGGGCTGGTGCCCGGACCGGGCCTGGACGTGGAGCCCGCTGCCGTGACGGCCGAAGCGGAACCCGACGGAGCGGAGACCGCGCCCCTGGACCGGGAAGAGAGGGAAGCGCACCCGGCGGAGGTGCCGCGGGAGGCCGCCCCCCCGGTGGCGGCGATCCCGGGAGCCGGCGGCCGAAAGAAGCCGGCCCGCTACGGGCTCCGGATCCGCTTCGAGAGCCGCCCGGAGGACCTCTCCCTGGGCCGGCTGGTCGAGTCCACCGTATGGGTGAACGACGCGCACCCGGCCTACCGCCGGGCGCTGGCCTCGCGCTCCGAGGGGTACCACCTGGCCCTCACGGTGGCCATGGCGCTGGCCGCCCTCGCCGTCGAGCCGGTACAGGCGCAGGAGTTCATGACGGACTTCCTGGCCCGCTGGGGTGACGTGGGTCCGAACGGAGGGCGGCGGAGAAGCTGACGAGGATCGCACGCGGCCTTGCGAGCCGACGGGACCTCCTCGCGGAGGGCATCGGCAGCGTGAGGAAGCCAGCCTGGCCGGCGGACTCGGGCCGGGCCTCAACCCGCGTGCACGGGCTCCACGCGCCGGGCCTCCCGCAGCGCAACCGCGTCGTGCTCCACTGCCCACCGGTCGTAGGCCGCCTGCATGTTCATCCACACGGCTGTGCCGTTTCCGAACAGGCGGCCGAGCCTGAGGGCCATCTCGGGGCTCACGCTCCGGTTCTCGTTCACGACCTGGCTCAGCGTGGGGCGGGCCACGCCCAGCCGGCCGGCCGCCTCGGTGATGGACATGCCGAGCTCTTCGAGCTCCGCTCGCACGACGTAGCCCGGGTGGGTGGGCGCCCGCTGCCGCTCCCCTCGTTCGTAGGACATGTCGACCTTCTCAGTGGTAGTCCACGATCTCGACGTCCCACGCATCGCCGTCCCGCCACGTGAAGCAGATCCTGTATTGCCGATCGATACGGATCGAGTACTGGCCCTCCCGGTCGCCCGAGAGCGCCTCGAGGCGATTGGACGGTGTCGCCAGGTCGCCCGGCCCCTCGGCCGCGTCGAGCTGATCCAGCTTCGCCCGCGCCCCTTTCCACCTTCGGGTCGGGAGGCGCTTCCGCGCCCGTTTGGCTTCCTTCGGACTCAGCGCGCCGCCCTCGAAGATGGCCTGCGTCTCGCGATCGCGGAACGTCCTGATCATCGGACAATGTAACGCGTAACGTAACGGATAGCAAACCTGGCAGGTTCGCGGCGGCTCCATGCCACGTTCCCGGCTCGCATCATCGTCTCGTGAACGCAATCGGGCTGCCGGGCTCCCGAGAGCGCTTCCGAGTCGACCCTCGATCCTCTCAGATCCTCGCCACGTACTCGGTGGGATCCAGCCGGCAGGCGTGGTCCAGCGCTCCCTCGAGACCGAAGAACTTCGGATCGGAGCGGAACCGGAACAGGCGGTAGAGGTGGTAGCGCTCCGCCTCGGCGCTGGAGACCTCGACCTGGTTTCGGCTCACGTAGAAGGGCGTGTAGGGACCGAACGAGGTCGTCTTGACTTCGATGAGCCGCTCGCGCGTGTCGGCTTCGAAGGAGAGCACGTCGTAGCCCAGGTGATCCCCGCGGGTGCGCGACACGTGCTCGACCCTGGAGGCGAGGCTCTCGCGGCCGGCGGCCACCAGGCGTGCCTGCTCGTAGCTGATCACGAACTGCTCTCCGGCCAGGCCCAGGGAGCGGTTGCGCGTCTCGCGTTCCAGGTAGCTCGGGGTGCCGGGGGGCGGCGGCTGCCGGGATGACTCCCGACCCTCCCGCCTGTACGCCGGGCGCGGGTTACTCGGCGGAGGACGATCGACGAGGCGCTCCAGGATGTCCTGGACTTCGGGGAGCTCGGACTCGTCTTCGACCGCACGGCGCGCCACGTCCTGAAGCCGCCGGTCCGCGGCCAGACGCTCGGCCACGACGTCGTAGAGGAGCTGCTGGTAGTTCCGGGCGGGCTTGTATCCGTCGATGTAGGGGAAGCCGAGGTCGAGCAGAACGGCGCTGACGTTCTGGAGCTTGTACTCCACCGACCCCTTCGTGCGACCGGAGAGCAGCGGCAGGAGACGGCGGCGGTGCTCGGCCTTCCTGTAGGCGGCGCCGCGAAGCTCGGACGCGAGCATGTCGAAATACGAGGCGACGGTGGCCTCGACCTCGACGCGGGACCAGTCGGAGCCGGTCACTCGCCGGGCGATCCCGTCCGCATCGCTTCCCTGGGCCGCGACACGTTATTCACCCCTCGTCATGGGCCGATCCGGCACACACAGCCCGTCCTCCCGCCCGAACCCCGGCTCCAGCGCCGTTCTCGAACCAAGGCGAGTTCCCCGCCTACCACCTTGGCGAAACACATCTTGCTCTCGGCGCCGCGCGCGGCGCCTCGGACCCAGCTACCCCCCTCCCCCCGCCCTGATTTGCTCCTGCTGGCTCTGGAGGTGTCGGCGAGCCAGACTCGCCGCGTTGATAATGCTTGTCCTCATGGCCTTCAGGCCACTCGTGGTGCATGGATACCAGGGCAGCGAGCCGAGCGACTTGCGGAGCTGGCGGCCGAACTCGGTCCGTATGTACCGCATGATGACGAGGCCGTCGTAGCGGTGCAGCGCACCCTGGATCCATTCCAGCTCCTTGTTCCAGTTGCTGCCCCAGCCGGGGTGGCGGAAGTCTACCTCGATTCGGGGGTGCGTCTCGGCTAGCGTCGTCTTGACCCGCCGCCCATCCTCGACCTGCCGCTCGTCTCCACCCACGAACAGGATCCGGACCTCTCTGGCCTCGGCTCGCTCGTCCGTGTCGCCCGAGGTGACGCCGTCTTGGTCGCGCTCTGCATCCAGCCTTCCGCGTAGCTCCTCTGCGCGGCTGGCGTAAGTCGGCCCGTAGGCCGCGATCCTGTCGATTAGGCCTTCGGCGGCGTCCCGGTAGCCGAACTCTCGCTTCGACATCGTGCGGTGGAACTGTCCCTCGACCACGGTCGCTGCGACATCGTAGTCCCCGGCGGCTTCGAGGCACGTTACACGCGCATCCCCAGCTTCCTGCGCATCCCACGCTGGCTCGTGCAGCGTGGGATCCGAGAGAACCTGGAGGAACTCCTCCACACCGACGCCACCGTGCGCCGCAGCCTCGAGAAGGTCCAGGACCTGAGCCGCCTCTTCCAGACGGTCCTGCGCCAGCAGCATGGGCAGGACGCGTCGATTGTCCGCGACCTGGTTCGTTTCCCCCCGTCGTCCATCTCTGGCCCTGCTTAGAAGCGCTTCCGTGATGACGCTCGACTCAGCGGCTGCCGGGACCGAAGACACAACGTCCAGGCACCCATCTCCCACGGCATCGAGAACGGACTCCGCCACGGACCTGGCCAACTCCGGCGACTTGATCTCGATGGCCTCTAGCACGTCTTCCAGAAAGAAGTCCGGGAGGTCGCCGTCCCCTTGTAGTCCCTCGCGGATTAGCTGAGAGGCCCGGTCCATACGGGCGGTTTGCAGGGACAGGGCGATGGACACGCCCAGGTAGAGTCGCGCGTTGGCGAGAAGATTGTCATGCCTGTACCGCTCGGGCTCGGACTCGAACACCGAAAGAGACGTGTCCAATTGTCGGGCCGACGTATCATAATCCTCGCGAAGCAGCGCGAGCACGCCCAGGGCATAGCGTCCATGGGCCGAGTATCGAACGTCGGCCTCGGCGCCGAGCCGAAACTGTTCCTCTCCCCGCTCGAGCGCTTCTCGAAATGCGTCGAGCCTGTCCCGCGTTGGAGGGATCTGGAGATCGGACAAGCGGGTGAAGCCACAATCGATTAGCCCGAGATCGGCCTCGACCATGGCCCGAACCTCCGGATCCGATTCCTCCTCCCGCAGCCGCTCGAGGAGACGCCTTGCCTGCCCAGCCTCTCCGAGCTGCCGATAGCAGTGGGCCCGGCGTCGGCGGATATCGAGGAAGATCCCGCGTGATGTGTCGGTTCCCTGCTTCTCTAGCTCGGAAATCACCTCTCCGAGTAGGTCGTATAAGGCGCGTGCCTCGGGTGCCCGATCGGCGTGTAGAAGCCGAATGCCCTCGGCCTGGAGGGAGCCGAACAGCACCCTGTTCCTTTGGACCGCCTGCGCATCCACGAAGGCTGCCGCTTCCCCGGGTCGTCCGCTTCGGCACAGGGCCTCGAAGACCAGCCTTCCCGCAGCATACGAAGGACCGCGCCCCCCCTTGCCCAGGTGCTTCACGGTTGCGACGGCGTCGAAGAATTCGACGATCTCCGCATCCTCCTCGCGCCGGGCGAGCCCCGTGAGATAGCCTGCCCAGTACCAACGGAGTCGATCCGGATTCTGGGCTGGCAGCTGCTCCCTCGGGGGCTGCCCCAGCTCGCTGTCCATGAAGCCCGCGTGAAAGAACGACCGATGCCGGCTGCTGTTCAGGGCGATAAGCTCCTCTACTGCGTCCTCGAGCTGATCGTGCGTGAGAGCTCCTTCGATGCGCTGACTTACATCCGCCACCGCGCGGACGAAGAGCTTGTCGATGGTCGTGAAGCGGTCTGTCGACTCCACGGCAATCGGGGACGCGCTGGCGGCACTTTCGTCCTCTCGGTCCTCAACGGGCGGCGAGGGCTCCGTCTGGACATCCGTCGGAGCGCCGAACTGGTGCAGCCATGCGTCGAGCCCGGGCACATGCCCATCGCTGAGCCGGAGCGTGAGCAGGTAGGTTACGACCTCTTCGGCGTCGAAATGCTCCAGCAACACATCCGCGGCCCGGGCGACGGCCTCCGCCGGCACACCGTCCAGCTCATCGGCCTCCTCCAGTCTGCCGTCAACGTGTTCGACCCCCAGTTCGTCAAGGAACCGGACCATCATCGGGCGCCGGTCTTCCATGTGCAGAGCGTAGAGAAGGTTGGCGAGAAACGGCGGTTTGCGTGGCTGGAGCCTCGAGCCGTAGGTCGCCACGCGTCTGGAATCCCACCCGTCCAGGGTCTCCCGACGGAAGTTGAAATTCGAGGCTATCCTTTGAAGTGTGTCCTCCCGCAGGTCGGCCAACCTGTCGTCGGCCGAGAGCACTGCCTCCACCGCCTCCCGTCGTATCGCGTCTGGAAGCGCAAGCCACAGTGTGTAGGCCGTCACCTGGCTGGGATCGACGAGGATACCCGCGAGCTCGGGGCGCAGGCTGGAGGCTCTGGGTGGCTCGATCCCATCGCTCGTCACCATTTCACTCCTCGCGTTCGATCGCATTGGACTCCACGGACGGAAGCGGGGCATGCCGATGAACCAGAGATCCCAAAAGTGGGCCCCGCAGTAGGAAGAGGGCAAACGTTCCCGAAGCTGGCGAGCGCCGCAGCATGGAGCCCTATCCCCGGTCTGAGGTGCTGGCGCCGCCCCTCGTCGCCACCCCAGTCGTTCTGGGCCTGATGGACAATCGCGAAATATGAGGAAGGCCGCCGAGCGGAGCTTCTACCACCTCCCGTCGCGCACTCCCGCCCGCTCTCGCCCCCGCTCCCGGATCGGCACCACCCGCTCGCCCTCCACCGCCTCGTTTTCCGGCAGGCCCACCCTGCCCTCCCGCGCGGCCTTCTCCAGCACGCTCTCCAGCTCGGCCAGCTTCTCCGACCCCTCCAGCGCTTCCCGGTCGGCCGCGTAGTAGTCGAACCACGGGAGGCCGGCG